>JAIXXB010000032.1 GCA_027490955.1 Rhodobacter sp. | reverse complement strand
CGCGCCATTTGTTCGTCCGTAAGCCAGTAAAGATCACTCATTTGACACCCCCAAGGTGACACAAATGAATCAGTGAAAACTGGCCATGACAAGAACTTTAATGGGTTCTGACCCTAGTTATACAAATGAAACAATAATGCGAACCGCGCTTACAGTCCTATTGTTTTGTCTTTCTGGCGTAGCCGCGAGCGCTAACGATCAGACTTGTTCCGACTTTATGAAATCAAAGAGATGGGATGACGGCTTTCTCACATGTGCGTCCGAGGCTGAAGCTGGAGATACATTTTCTAGGAGGGCAATTGGATTGATTTACTTACGTGGCCTTGGTTCTAGAGATGTTGATTACGTCCTTGCGGCAAATAACCTACTCCAAGCAGCGCGTCAGAACGACACTGTGTCCCAATTCTATCTTGCCATTCTCTATTCAAAAGGAAATGGCGTGCCTCGTGAATATACTTTCGCACATGTTTGGGCCAGCATTGCCGCTGAGAACGGTTCTAAGGAAGGGGCGGAGCTAAGAGATGTTCTTGAGAAACTATTGACCTCAGCTGAAATTTTGGCGAGTGAGTTATTAACTCGCGAATGCATACGAAGCGACTTCTCCAACTGCATTCAGCGGTAGTTCACGCTCATCATAAGGTATAAACAAGTTTTAAACTGCGTTCAGTCGTCCATTGTATTCGCTAAGCCCCCGATAAAAAACACCACGCCCCTAACGCCCTGAAGGATGAGCCTTTTCACGCGCCTCTCCTGCCACGTCCACAACAGCCCCCCCCCAAAAACCCCACTCGGACGTGTCTCCCTTGGGCTTGGGCGGCGTACGCCTTTGGCCAATTTGAACACCATCGCGCGCGGATATTGGGGACAATGGCCGACCCTAGAGTTCGGGCTTGAACGCCCCCACCTAATTCTCTGCCCACATCCTGATCAAGTTCGATCTTGTCTTCGCCAAAGCATCAAACAGCGCGGATTTGCCGCCCTCGGCATGGGCGGTTTCCACGGCCCTGTCCAAATCGAACAAAATCTCGCGCTGCGCTGCGTCTCGGATCAGGCTTTGCACCCAGCCCACCACTGCAATTCTGGCCCCTGATGTTACAGGTGCCACGCGGTGCAGCGTGCCTGACCCGTATAGGATCATATCCCCCGCTGCCAGTTTCACCGCCCGCCCATCAAGGCGATCTTCCACAATCAATTCGCCCCCTTCGTAGCTGTCTGGCGGGGCCAGAAACAGAGTGAATGACATATCCGTGCGCAAGGCCCCCATCATGGCATCGTCCACATGCAGCCCATAGGTTTGCCCCACGCGATAGCGCGACAGGATCAAGGGTGACAGCGCGCGGGGGCGCGCGGCCGAATTGAACACAGGGTTTTGCGCCAGCGCGCGGCGCACCTTATCAAAAATCGCCTCGCGCGCGGGGCTGGGGGCGGCTTGGTCATTCGCCTTGACCTGCCGCGCAAAGCGCCCTGCCGTTTTCGCGCCATCCTCATAGGTCAGGTTCTGCGCCTCGGCCAGCAAAACGCCCGCCTCTGCCGCCGATAGAACCCCGCCAATCACCAGCATCAGCGCACCGCACTGGCGTAAAGTTCGACCCGCGCGGCAAGGGCGGCCAAGATCGACGCATCCCCCACCTTCAGCGCCGCGCCTGACATATCACCAAAGGCCTCTTCCGCACTGGGCAGCGCCGCAATCGCCTTTCCAGCGGCCACCTTGGCGGCATCCGATTTTGCCAAAGCGGCCAGCCACAGCCCCGCCGTTTGCACAAAGGCATGCGCCTCGTGATAGGCCATCACATCGGTCACAGCGCCGTCTTCGATACTGCCTGCATATTCATCTGCGGCAGCTTTGAGCAGCAGCACAATCGCATCAAACCGCACCCTGAGTTCGCCCTGCGCAGGGGCAGTGGCGGCGGCAATCGCGGCGCGCAGATTGGTCAACTTTGCCTCGACCTCGTCCAGCGCGGCCCCTGCCTCAAGCGCCGCCGAAAAGGCCTGCATCGCGGGGGTAATGTCTGGCACATCATGTGCGATCAGGCTGTCGCGCACAGCATCCATCATCTCCGCCTCGGGGTGATAGGACAGGCCAATCGCCTCATCCACCAAACCCTTGGCATATAAATCCCGCGCGGCCAGCAAATGACCTTCGACAATGGCCAGTTGCCCCAGATAGGCCACATCGGGCGCGGCATCGGCAACCGCGCCTGCCTCGCCGCCCTCGCCCCCTTCGCCGCCCTCGGCAACCTGCCACAGCGGCGCGTCAGGCTGTGGCGCGGCCCAACTTGGCATCGGCAGGGTCGGTGGTTTGATCTGCGCGGCCACGGGGCCTGCAAGGCTGATCGCGGCCGCCGTCAGCACAAGGCTGTTCCAGCGGCGAGGAGAGATGCGGTTCATAGCGGCCTCTTGTTGACTAATTTAGTCGGAATTACCAAGGCGCGGCGCGCCTGTCAAGATGTCCGAGTGTTTTACTATGTTTATCCCGCGCCCGCATGCAATAGCTGCGGGGCAATGGAAAAGGGCGGGGAAATCCCCGCCCTGTCTTATTCAAGCTGTGCTGCGACATCTTCGGGGATGTCGAAATTATGCGTGACATCTTGCACATCGTCATCTTCTTCCAACATGTCGATCAGACGCATCAGTTTTTGCGCGGTGTCCAAATCCACCTCGGTGCGGGTTTGCGGTTTCCAGATCAGTTTGGATTCGGTCGACTCGCCCAAAGATTTCTCCAGCGCATCGGAAACCGCGTTCAGGTTTTCCACCGCGCAGTAAATCCAATGCCCATCTTCGTCCGATTCCACATCATCCGCGCCTGCATCCAGCGCCGCCATCATCACATCATCGGCGCTGCCCACACTGGCAGGATAGGAGATTTCCCCAACGCGATCAAAGCCATGGCTGACGCTGCCCGTCTGCCCCATATTGCCGCCCGCCTTAGAAAAATAGCTGCGCACATTGCTGGCGGTGCGGTTTAGGTTATCTGTCATCGCCTCGACAATAATCGCAATGCCGCCCGCGCCATAGCCTTCGTAGCGGATTTCGGTGTAATCTGCCGCATCGCCCGCCACCGATTTCTTGATCGCGCGGTCAATCACATCTTTGGGCATAGAGACCGATTTTGCGGCCTTTACCGCAAGGCGCAAACGCGGGTTTTTATCGGGGTCGGGGTCGCCCATTTTCGCGGCAACGGTGATTTCCTTTGCCAGTTTGGAAAACATCTTGGAACGCAGTTTATCCTGCTTGCCCTTGCGGTGCTGGATATTCGCCCATTTGGAATGGCCTGCCATAGCCTGAAACCCCTAAAGTTTGGTGATGGGCCTGCCTACACCAACGCCTAGGGGGCCTGCAAGCCCCGCGCCGCGCGGCGTATGGCGGGCGTATGGCGGGCGTATGGCGGGCGTATGGCATCGGTCCGCGCAGCGTCCCGACAGCCAGCCCTACATCGGCCAGATGAGCGGGATCAGCGCCGAACATGTCAGCCAGATCAGAATATTCAGCGGCAGGCCTACGCGCAGATAGTCGGAAAACCGATAGCCCCCTGGCCCATAGACCATCATGTTGGTCTGGTATCCCACGGGCGTGGCAAAGGCCAAAGTCGCCGAAAACATCACCGCCACCACAAAGGGGCGCGGATCAAGGCCCAGCGTCTGCGCCAGTTCAATTGCAATCGGCGTGTAAATCACCGCAACCGCGTTGTTGGACAAAAACTCGGTCAAAATCAGCCCCAGCAGGTACACCGACAAAATCAGGAAAAACGGCGACATGCCCGCCATAAAGGGGGCCACGGCATCCACAATCAGGTTCACTGCGCCTGAATGTTCCAGCCCCGCACCCACAGCCAGCATGGCGAAAATCATCGCCAGCAGGCGGCCATCGATAAAGGAAAACGCCTCGTCTGAATCGATGCAGCGCAGCACAAAAATTGCTGCCACCGCCACAAGGCCCAGCGCCAAAATCGGGGCCAGGTCAAGGCCAGAGACAATCACAACCATCGCTAGGGCGGCAATGGCAATGGGGGCCTTGGCGCGGCGATAGGCCTTTTGCGTGGGGTGGGATATGTCGACCAGTTCCATATCTGCGGCAAGGCGCTGGATGTCTTCAACTGTGCCTTCCAGCAGCAGCGTATCGCCGATCTGCACCTCTAACTCGTCCAAAGAGGTGATGTTCTGATTGCGCCGATGCGCGGCCAGCACATACACGCCATAACGGCGGCGTATCCGCAATTCGCCCAAGGTGCGGCCAATCATGCGGCACCCGCTGGAAATCAGCACCTCGACTGTTTCGGTTTGCACCGATGACAGCTTATCAAGACTGCGCAGGTTCTTGTTTTCTTGAAGGCCCAAAATCTCGCTCATATCGCTGCGCAAAACCACGCGGTCGCCCATTTCCAAAACCACAGGGGCAAGGTTGCGGCGCAAACTGGCATCGCCGCGCAGCACGTCGATCACCCGAATCCCTGCCCGTTTGAATTGCGGCACATCCAAAACGCGCTGGCCGATCAGGGGCGATCCTTCGGGTAGGGCCACTTCGGTAAAGTATTTCATCTTTTTGCGATCACCCAGCAGCGCGCTCATCGATTGGCGATCGGGCAACAGCCGCCGCGAAAACAGGCCCAGATATATACCGCCGACGATGGTCACCGCCAAACCCATCGGCCAGATTTCAAACAGCGAAAACCCCTCTAGCCCCGCCTTGCGCGCCACCCCATCCACCAAGATATTGGTGGATGTGCCGATCAGCGTCATCATCCCGCCCAGAACGGTCATGTAACTGAGTGGGATCAGGAATTTTGAGGGCGAAGCGCCCAGTTTCTTGGCGATTTGAATGACCACAGGGATCATCACCGCCACCAAAGGCGTGTTGTTCATAAATGCCGACGCCGCCGCGATGAACACAAACAGCACAACGACTGTGGCGCGCGGGTTGTCGGCCACGCGGCTTTCTGCGGCAGAAATCACCATTTCCACCGCCCCCGTGCGCACCAGCCCACCCATCAGCAAGAACATCAGCGCAATCGTCCATGGCGCCGAATTGGACAGGGTATCCACAGCCTCGCCCACGGGCAAAATCCCCGTGATCAACATCACCGCTGCGCCCGCAATCGCCGTCACCTCAACAGGAAAGGTTTCGCGGATAAACAGGGCAAACATCACCGCCAAAATTGCAAGGGCCGCAATAGGTTGCAGGTTTTGCGCAATTTCAATGCCGAACATGGCGGGAACCTTTCCTAGGGGCTGGGGGCCATTTTGGGGCGCACCAAAGCTATGCCGCATAGCAGCACGGCTGCGGCCAGAATGACAAGGGGGGAAAACCGCTCGCCCAAAATCACCGCGGCCCAGATCATGCCCGAAGCGGTCACGATATAGCCCGTCTGCGTGGCAAAAACCGCGCCTGCATGGGCCGCGAGATAGACGAAACTTGCGTAAAGTATGGCATGCAGGGCCGAGCTGCCAATCAGCGCCATCTCTGGCGCGCCAAGCTGGGTGATCATGAACCCCTGCCCCATTGCCCACATCAGGGGCGCAATCAGTATGGCCCCCGCCACGGATGATCCGAACATCGCCTGCACTGCGTCCATTCCCGCCGTGCCCACGCGCGCCACATAGCTGCCTTCCAGCGCATAGAACAGCGGCCCAATCAATGCCACAGGCAAAAATGCCGCCATGGCAGGGTCTGGCAGGCTGGCATCGGGCAGGGCAATCATCAGCACCCCCGCCAGCCCCAGCGCCAGCCCAAACAGCCGCTTCCACGAAAACTGCTCGGCCCCCAGCATCAAACCAATCGGAAAGGCAATCATCGGCACAGTCGAGATGATGATCGACATGATCCCCGCAGGCAGTTTTGCCACCGAGATGTAAAAGGTCAGCCCTGGCACGATCGTGCCCAGCACAGCCACCACAACGTAAAACTGCAAAGCGCGCGCTGTCAGGGGCAGCGCTTTGCCGCGCAGCAGCGTCATGGCGCCCAAAACACAGGTGCAAACCACCAATTGCCAAAAGACCAAGCCCAAGGGCGGATAGCCCGTCGAGGCCGCTATTTTGCCCAGCGCCTGCGTCGAGCCCCAGCCAATTCCAATGGTCAGCAACATCGCGACCATTCCCCAACGTCCAAAGATCATGGCCCCGCCTGTTGCAACCGCCCCCCTTGGCGGATCATGGAAATTTTTTGTGCCAGCCCTGTTTTGTCGTCGGTTTCTACATAGACCCCCGACAGCGTGGCAGGCCCGCCAGCGGGTTCGAACCGCGCGCTGGCCATGCCCGTGATGAAACGGCGCAGCGGCTCTAGCTTTTCCATGCCGATGACGCTGTCATAATCGCCGCACATGCCCGCATCGGTAAGATAGGCCGTGCCCTTGGGCAAAATCATCGCATCGCCCGTCGGCACATGGGTATGCGTGCCCACAACAAGGCTGGCCTGACCATCGCACCAATGGCCCATCGCCATTTTCTCGGATGTTGCCTCGGCGTGAATTTCCACCACAGCGGCCTGCACTGCCGCGCCCAAGCGATGGGTTTTCAGCACAGTTTCCACCGCCGAAAACGGGTCATCAAAGGGGCGTTTCATAAACACTTGGCCCAGCACTTGAGCCACCAAAACGCGGCGGCCTTGACTGGCCTCGAATATCTTTACCCCGCGCCCCGGAGCCACTTTGGAGAAATTGATCGGGCGCAGGATGCGCGGGTCAGCCTCAATCGCCTGAAGCATATCCTTTTGGTCAAAGGCATGATCGCCCAGCGTCACACAATCCGCCCCCGCCGCGAACAACGCCTTGGCATGATCGCCCGTCAGCCCCGTGCCATTCGAGGCATTTTCGCCATTCACAATCACGAAATCTAGGCCCCAAGTGCTGCGAAAGGCTGGCAGCATCTGTGCCACCCCATCGCGCCCCGCACGCCCCATCACATCGCCTAGGAATAAAATCCGCATTGGCCATTGCTATGCCAGCGCGCAGGGGCGGGCAAGGGGAAAGCGGCTGTGCGATGCCCCTTCCCCATTCCGCCCCGCCGCCCTATCTTGCCGCCATGAACCTGCCCGCACCCCTTAAAGATTGGATCGCAGCCCAAGGCTGGGGCTTGCACCCCCATCAAAAAGAGATGCTTGCGCGCGCAGATGCGCCTGCCACATTGCTGATCGCGCCAACGGGCGGCGGTAAAACGATGGCGGGGTTTTTGCCCTCTTTATGCGAACTGGCCCACGGCTATGATGGGCTGCACACGCTGTATATCTCGCCGCTCAAGGCTCTGTCTGCCGATATCGCCCGCAATCTGCGCGCGCCCGTTGCAGGGGCGGGCCTGCCCATCACCATCGAGGATCGCACAGGCGATACGCCTTCGCATATCCGCGCGCGCCAGCGGGTGCGCCCGCCGCATATCCTGTTGACCACGCCCGAAAGCCTTGCCTTGATGCTGTCTTACCCCGATGCGGGGCGCATTTTTGGCAGTTTGCGGCGGGTGGTGCTGGACGAATTGCACGCGCTGGCCGAAAACAAACGGGGCGATCAGGTGATGCTGCTGCTGGCGCGGTTGCAATCGCTGGCCCCGCAGATGCGCCGCGTGGGTCTTTCGGCCACCACCCATGATCCTGCCGCCTTGGCGCGTTATCTGCACCCAGAGGCGGGGCTGATTATCGCCCCTGCTGGCCCTGCTCCTGACATCGCCCTGCTGGCCACCCGCGCGCCGCCCCCTTGGGCAGGCGGCGGCGGACATTACGCCATCCCCGATATCTTGGCCGAAGTGGCCCGCCACCAAACCACCCTCATCTTCCACAACACCCGCGCGCAGGCTGAGATTTTCTTTCACAAACTGTGGCTGGCCAATGCCGATAACCTGCCCATCGGCATTCACCACGGCTCTTTAGCGCTGGATGCGCGCAAGCGGGTGGAAAGCGCCATGGCCGAGGGCAGCCTGCGCGCCGTGGTCTGCACCGCCAGCCTTGATTTGGGGCTGGATTGGGGCGCGGTGGATTTGGTGATCCAAGTCGGCGCGCCGCGCAGCGTGGGGCGGCTTGTCCAACGCATAGGCCGCGCCAATCACCGCTATAATGCCCCCTCCAAAGCGCGGCTTGTCCCTGCCAACCGCTTTGAAATCATTGAATGTGTGGCCGCATTGCAGGCGGCGGCGGCAGGCGATTTGGACGGCGCGGCCCAGCCCGAAGGCGGGCTGGATGTTTTGTGCCAGCATATCTTGATCTGCGCCTGCGCGGCCCCTTTTGCGGCCGATACCCTGTATGACGAAGTGCGCAGCGCAGGCCCCTATGCCACGCTGACCCGCGCCGGATTCGAGCAAGCCTTAGATTTTGTCGCAACGGGCGGCTATGCCCTGCGCGCCTATGACCAATGGCAACGCCTGATGCTGCGGCAAGGGCTTTGGGGCCTGCGCGATCCGCGCAGCGCGGCCCTGATCCGCCAAAACCTTGGCACGATCACCGACACGCCGCGCATTCCCGTGCGCCTGAAAGGCGGTGCAGGTCTGGGCGAGGTGGAGGAATCCTTTGCCGCCAGCCTGCGCGCGGGCGATACCTTTTTGATTGGCGGGCAGATCGTGCGCTTTCAATCCTTGGATGAACGGGCTGTGACTGTGGCACGTTCGGCCGCGCAAACGCCGCGCGTGCCTGTGTATAGCGGCGGCAAGTTTTCCTCTAGCTTGCAACTGGCGCGCCGCATCGCGAATCTTATCGCCGCCCCCGCCCCCCTGCCGCCAGACGCCCGCGACTGGGTGCTGCAGCAATCAGACATCTCGCGTCTGCCCAATATGCAGCGCCTGTTGATCGAATGTTTCCCGCATGAGGGGCAGATTTTTCACGCGATTTATGGCTTTGCAGGGCAAAATGCGCAGGCCACGCTGGGCCTTTTGCTGAGCAAAGTGATGGAGGAGGAAGGTCTTGCGCCGCTGGGCTATTTGGCGGCTGATCATGCCACGCTGATCTGGGGTCTGCGCGCCATGACCGATCCTGCCCCCCTGCTGGACAGCGCGCGCCTGCACGCGGGCCTAGAGGATTGGCTGGCAGGCACTGCCGTAATGAAACGCGCCTTTCGCGGCGTGGCCACGATCACGGGGCTGACCCCGCGCAACATTCAGGGCCTGCGCAAATCGGGCCGCGCGGTGACCTTTTCCACCGATATCTTGTATGACACGCTGCGCAAATACGATGCGGGCCATCTTTTGCTGGCCATCACCCGCGCCGAGGCGGAACGCGGTTTGGTTGATTTCTCGCGCATTGCCGAATTGCTGGCGCGGGTCGAGGGGCGCTTTGATCTGCTGCATCTCGATCGCCCCAGCCCTTTTGCCGCCCCGCTTTTGCTGGAACGGGGCCGCGTGCCGATCATGGGCCAAGGCAGGGATGAATTGGCCGAGGCCGAGGCCCGCGCCTTGATGCGCGCGGCGGGTCTGGATTGAAGGGGGCGCGATGATGGACTTCTCGCTGAACGGCGCGCGGCTGACTGCCCTGCCATCGGGCGCGCTGTGGTGGGGGGAAATGCGCCTTTTATGCGTGTCTGATTTGCATTTGGGCAAATCCGAACGCATGGCGCGGCGCGCGGGAACATTGCTGCCCCCCTATGAGGTGGCAGAAACCCTGACAAGGCTGGAGTCGGATATCGCCGCCCATAACCCTGCCAAAGTGGTCTGCCTTGGCGACAGCTTTGATGATCTGATGGCAGGTCAGGGTCTGGATCAAGGCGCGCGCATGCGCCTGACCGTGCTGCAGGCAGGGCGAGAATGGGTCTGGATCGAAGGCAATCACGATGCGGGGCCTTTGGATTTGGGCGGGGTGCATCTGGCAGAATTGGCCTTAGGCGGCCTTGTGTTTCGCCATATCGCTGCGCCAAATTTGGCCGCATCTGGCGGCGAGATTTCGGGCCATTACCACCCCAAGGTGCGGCTGGCTGGCCAAGGCCTGCCAGCCTTTCTGCTGGGGCAGGCCCGCCTGATTTTGCCCGCCTATGGGGCCTACACAGGCGGCATGCTGGCAGATCGCGCCCCTTTGCAGGGCCTGATGGGGCCGCGCGCGCGCGCCTTGGCCCTGCGCGGTGGGAAAATCTTGCAAGTCCCGCTGCCGTAAGCGGGGTTAAGCAGATTTCGGGGATTGAAGGGATTAAGCGGTCAGCCCCTTCGGCTCGGCCAAGCCATGCGCGCGGGCCGTCGCAGTCAGCGTATTGGCCAAAAGGCAGGCGATGGTCATTGGCCCCACGCCCCCCGGAACAGGGGTAATCGCGCCAGCCACAGTTGCGGCGCTGGCATAATCCACATCGCCCACAAGAATGTTTTTGCCCCCACGTTCGATGCGGTTGATGCCCACGTCAATCACAGTGGCGCCTGCGCGCACATGCGCGGCTGTGATCATTTCAGGGCGACCCACGGCGGCAATCAGAATATCAGCGCGCTGGCAGACCTCTTCGAGAGTCTTGGTGCGGCTATGGGCAATCGTCACTGTGCAGCTGTCATTGAGCAGCAGCTGCGCCATCGGCTTGCCCACAATATTGCTGCGCCCAACCACAACTGCATTCAAGCCCGCAAGTGATCCGTAATGATCGCGCAGCATCATCAGGCAGCCCAAAGGCGTGCAGGGAACCATCGCCTTTTGCCCCGTGCCAAGCAGCCCCACATTCGAGATGTGGAACCCGTCCACATCTTTGGCAGGGTTGATCGCATTGATGATCAGATCGCTGTTCAACCCGCTTGGCAGCGGCAATTGCACCAAAATCCCGTGCACGGCGGGATCATTGTTCAGCTTTTGCACCAGCGCCAGCAATTCGGCCTCGGATGTGTCGGCGGGCAGGCGATGTTCAAAACTGTTCATCCCCACCTCGATGGTGGAGGCGTGTTTGTTTTTGACATAGACTTGGCTGGCGGGGTCTTGGCCGACCAAGACCACCGCAAGGCCGGGCGTTATGCCGTGGTCTTGCTTCATCGCCGCCACATGGGCCGCCACATCGGCGCGCACACGGGCGGCAAAGGCCTTGCCATCAATCACTTTCGCGGTCATTTTTCGCACCCTTCTGCAAAATCTCTTCTTCGCGGGCAATCGCCGCCTCGATCAAAATGTGCCACATCTGGGCATAGGGCTCAGGTGGCATGCCAGCGCCCTTGGCATGGGCGGCAACATTGGCCAAAACTTGCCCGACGCGGTCGGTCAGCCGTGCGGGCAGCCCATCGCGCGCCTTGATCTGCGCCGCGCGGTCAATATAGGCGGCACGCTGGGCAAATAGGGCCATTGCGCTGGCATCTATGCGATCAATCTCAGCGCGGATATCAGCCATATCTTGGCAATCACTGGGCGGTTTCATTCGCAATCCCCTTACGCGGTGCTGGGCGGGGTGTTACCCCCGCCGCAGCCTTTGGGCAAGGGTGAGAACGCCCTTAGAACAGCCCCTCAACATTGCCCATATCATTCAGGCGGATCACTTCGGCCGAGGGCACTTTGGGCAGGCCCGGCATGGTCATGATCTCGCCGCAGATCGCCACGACAAATCCAGCGCCCGCCGATAGGCGCACCTCGCGCACAGGCACGCTGTGGCCCGTGGGCGCGCCGCGCTGGGTTGGATCGGTGGTAAAGCTGTATTGCGTCTTGGCCACGCAGATCGGCAGATGGCCATAGCCTGCCGCCTCCCATGCCTTGAGCTGATCGCGGATGGATTTATCAGCAATCACAGCATCGGCGTGATAGATGCGCTTGGCAATCGTCTCCAGCTTTTGGAACAGGGGCATCTCATCTGGATACAGGGGCGCAAAGTTTGATGCGCCCGATTCCGCCAAGGCCACAACCTTATGGGCAAGCTCTTCAATCCCCGCCGAACCATGCGCCCAATGTTTGCACAAGATCGCTTCTGCGCCTTGCTCGGCCACATAGGCTTTCACGGCGGCAATTTCCGCATCGGTATCGCTGAAGAAATGGTTGATCGCCACGACAACTGGCACACCGAAACTTTTGACATTGCCGATATGGCGGCCAAGGTTTGGGCAGCCTTTCTTGACCGCATCCACATTTTCCGCGCCCAAATCAGCCTTGGCAACGCCGCCGTTCATCTTCATCGCGCGCACAGTGGCCACGATCACGGCTGCGGCAGGCTTTAGCCCTGCCTTGCGGCATTTGATGTCAAAGAACTTTTCCGCGCCCAAGTCCGCGCCAAAGCCCGCTTCGGTCACCACATATTCGCCCAGTTTCAGCGCGGTTTTGGTCGCGATGACCGAATTGCAGCCATGGGCGATATTGGCAAATGGGCCGCCATGCACGAAGGCGGGGTTGTTTTCCAGCGTTTGCACAAGATTGGGCTGCATCGCGTCTTTCAGCAGCACGGTCATTGCGCCATCTGCCTTGATATCGCGGCAATACACAGGCGTTTTCGCGCGGGTATAGCCGATCACAATATCGCCCAAACGCTTTTGCAAATCGGCCAAATCATTCGACAGGCACAAAATGGCCATCACTTCGGAAGCCACAGTAATGTCAAAGCCCGTCTGGCGCGGGAAGCCGTTGGACACGCCGCCAAGGCTGACCACAATATCACGCAGCGCGCGGTCATTCATATCCATCACGCGGCGCCACACGATGCGGCGCTCGTCAATGTCCAGATCATTGCCCCAATAGATGTGGTTGTCGATCATCGCGGATAGCAGGTTATGGGCCGAGGTGATGGCATGGAAATCACCCGTGAAATGCAGGTTCATTTCCTCCATCGGCACGACTTGCGCATAGCCGCCACCTGCCGCGCCACCCTTCATGCCAAAGTTAGGCCCCAGCGAGGCCTCGCGGATACAAACGACCGCCTTTTTGCCAATGCGGTTCAGACCATCGCCCAGACCCACTGTGGTGGTGGTCTTGCCCTCGCCCGCAGGGGTGGGGTTGATCGCGGTGACAAGGATCAGCTTGCCATCAGGCTTGCCAGACAGCGATTTGATAAACTCTTGCCCAACCTTGGCCTTGTCATGGCCATAGGGCAGCAGATGTTCAGACGGAATGCCCAAGCGCGCCCCGATCTCCATAATCGGTTTTTTCTTCGCCTCGCGCGCAATCTCGATATCGGTCTTAACGGCCATGATCTTCTCCCTGATCTTCCCTAAGTCGCACCTCGGGCAGATTGGGGCCGCCCGTTTGGAAAAACAGGTAGACTGGCCTGCGACATTTTGGCGACGCATTTGCGACCACAACCGCGCGAAAATCGCCGCGCTCTGTTTCCGATGGGAAAGTTCCGTGCGAAAAGCGAGATGTGGGCAGATGCGCTAAAGGCTTTGCCAAAAGCCCATGATGGCTGCCGCCGTGGCGCTGGCATGGGTGATGGGCAGCATATGCGCCGCCCCCGCCACAATATGCTGGCGTGTATTGGGCAGGCGCGCAGCCAAGGCGCGGTCAATCGCGGCAATGATGGGCGGGCTTTGCGCGCCGCGCAGCAGCAGCGTGGGTATGGGGCAAGACTCCAGCCGCAAATAGCCCATGATCCCGCCGCTATCGCCCACCAGCGCACCCGTTTGCGCCCCCACCAAGGGCAAGCGATGGCGGATATAGGCGCGGGTGGCGGCGGGTAGGCTGCCAAAGGCCTGACCATCGCCCCACAGCGCGTAAAAGGCCGCCGCCGCCCCATCCAAATCGCCCGTCTGCATCAGCGTTTCGAACAGCATATGCTCTGCCGCATAGGCGCGATATTCTGGGGCCCCATCAGCGCGGGCCGCCGCAAACAGCACAGGTTCCACCAAAACCATGCTGCGCAGCAATTCGGGCCGCTCGAGTGCCAGCCGCAGCGCCACAGTGCCACCAAAGGAATGGCCGATGATGTCGATGGGCCCGCCGCCGCCCCGCATCAGGCCTTCAGCCCAACCAATCGCATCGCGCGTGCAGGCGCTGTGCAGATCGCTATGCCCATCCCAAGGTGCCGCGCGCCCATGCCCCATCATATCTGGGGCAGTCAGGGCCACGTCGGGCAGCATCGCGCCCAGCGCGGCAAAGGCCCCACCATGGGCAAGGCTGGGATGCAAGGCCAAAACCTGCCGCTTCATAACGCGCCCAGTTTCAGGCCCAAATGCTGCGCCGCATCTTCTAGCCGATCTTGGCCCCAAAACTTTGCCGCCCCCTCCACGATGAACGGCGTGCCAAAGACGCCCGCCGATACGGCATCTTCCACATTGCGGGCATATTCATCTGCCGCCATGAACATGCCGCGATCTGCAATGGCAGGGTCAAACCCCGCCTGTGCCATAAGCGCGCCAATCACCTCGCCATCGGCAATATCGCGGCCCTCGCGCCACACAGCCGCGCATATGCCTGCCACCAACCCATGCAAATCGCCCGCCGCGCCCCGATCTTGCGCCGCTTGGGCGGCAATAATCGCATAAGAGGCAGGCGCAGAATTGGCAGGGAAAAACGGCGGCGCCTGCAGCATCGCAAGCCCCGCCTTGGCCGCTTGGCGCGCAAGGTCTTGCGCCACATAGGCCCGCCGCGCAGGGTCTGCATCCACCATGGCAACAGAACCCATCCTTGCCGCCAGCGCCGAAAAATGCAGCGGCCGATAGCGCCAATCTGCCCCCATCTGCGCCGCCATCTGCGCCACGCGCAGACTGCCGATATACACATATGGCGAGTTCACTGAAAAATAGTATTCAACCCGCATCCTGCACGCCCCTATCTTTCCAAGACCCTAACCCAGTGCTAAGCGGTGTCAACGCCTAGGGTTCCGCACCCCGAATCCTGCATCCATTCCAAACGATGGGAAAGATATGCCAGCCATGACCGAACCGAAACTGATCTCGGGCAATGCCAACCTTCCCCTTGCCACATCGATTGCGCGGCGCATGTCGATGCATCGCGGCATGCAGGTAAACCTTGTGGACGCGCGGGTGGAACGCTTTAACGATCAAGAGATTTTCGTGGAAGTGTACGAAAACGTGCGCGGCGAGGATATGTATATCATCCAGCCCACATCGAACCCCGCCAATGATAACCTGATGGAACTGCTGATTATGGCGGACGCGCTGCGCCGCTCGTCCGCCGATCGTATCACCGCTGTTATCCCCTATTTCGGCTATGCCCGCCAAGATCGCAGGGCCAAGGCGCGCACCCCCATCACCGCAAAACTCGTCGCCAATATGATCGCCCAAGGCGGCATTGACCGCGTGCTGACGCTGGATTTGCATGCCGCGCAGATTCAGGGGTTTTTCGATATTCCCGTGGATAACCTATACGCCAGCCCCGTGTTTGCGCTGGATATCGAGCATCATTTCAAAGGCGCGATGGACGATATCATGATCGTCTCGCCCGATGTGGGCGGGGTGGCGCGGGCGCGCGAACTCGCCAAGCGGATCAACGCGCCGCTGTCAATTGTGGACAAGCGCCGCGAAAAGGCGGGCGAAGTGGCCGAAATGACGGTGATCGGCACGGTCGCAGGCAAGAAATGCATCATCGTGGACGATATTTGCGACACCGCAGGCACGCTGTGCAAAGCGGCCGAAGTGCTGATGGAAAACGGCGCAAGCGAAGTGCACAGCTACATCACCCACGGCGTGCTGTCTGGTCCCGCGGTGGAACGCATCACCAAATCCGTGATGAAATCGCTGGTGATTACAGATTCGATTGCCCCGACCGATGCCGTGAAAGCCTGCAAAAACATCCGCATCGTGCCAACAGCGCCGATGTTCGCGCAGGCGATTTTGAATATCTGGAACGGGACGAGCGTGAGTTCGTTGTTTGAGACAAGCACGCTGGTTCCGATTTATGAGGGGATGTATCAGCGGGGGTAAGGGTTTTCAATTTCGGGACATCTGCAACCAAGTCTCGTCAGATTTGCCCAAAGCAAATCTGACCGCGCCCGACCCGCCCCCCTGGGGCGGGCGCGTCAGGGCCGCGCCCCAAGTGCCCCAGCGTGTCGGTCGCGGTCAGATTGTGCACCCATTCGCCTGTCTGCTGCATGGATAGGTTTCGCCATCCACACCCAGCGCTCGCAAGCGTGCTCGCGCGTTCGGGGCTAAAAACGCTCCACTGGAGCGTTTTTGCGGGCAAGCCCGCCGCCCCTCACCCCAACTTCCCCTTGAGCACCGCCCCCGCCGCGCCAAAGTCCATCTGGCCCGTATATTTCCCCTTCAGCACCGCCATAACCTTGCCCATATCGCGAATAGATGTCGCCCCCGCCTCGGCAATGGCGGCTGCAATCGCGGCCTCTACCTCGGCCGCCGACAACTGGCGCGGCAAAAACTCTTCGATCACGGCAATTTCGGCCGTCTCTTTCGCGGCGAGTTCCGCCCGCCCGCCATCAGTATAGGCCCGCGCGCTTTCCTGACGCTGTTTCACCATCTTGCCCATCAGCGCCAGAATATCGGCATCGGTCACTTCCACCACGCCCGCCTCTGACCTGCCCGCAATTTCGCGGTCTTTGATCGCGGCATTGATCATCCGCAGCGCCGACAAGCGGTCTGCCGCCTTGGCCTTCATCGCCTCTTTGATCTGGGTCTGCAATTGCTCGCGCAGGCTCATCGGATATGCCCTTTCATTATGCGCCTTCCTTATACCGCCCCGCGCCCATGCGCGCAACATCGGGCGAAAATTTCAACCCTCTGATTTCGTTATGCTTTCCTTTTCGCGCGCACCCTTGACCCTGCGCGCGCTGCGCCATAGTGTCCGCCAAATTTTGCCGCCCCCTTACGGAGGAATGCCATGCCACATGCCCCCAGCCAAAAACCCACCGCCTGCATCGCGCTGTCCGATGGTTCGGTGTTTTATGGCCACGGCTTTGGGGCCACGGGCGAGGTGGTGGCGGAACTGGTGTTCAACACCGCAATGACGGGCTATCAGGAAATTATGACCGACCCGTCTTATGCGGGCCAAGTCGTCACCTTCACCTTTCCCCATATCGGCAATACGGGCGTGACCGATGAAGATGACGAAACCGCCATCCCCGTGGCCGCTGGCATGGTGGTGAAATGGGATCCAACGCAGCCGTCCAATTGGCGTGCCACGTCCGATTTGCAAACATGGATGGGGCGGCGCGGCCGCATCGGGATTGGCGGCATCGACACCCGCCGCCTGACCCGCGCCATTCGCCAGCAAGGCGCGCCACATGTCTGCCTTGCCCATGACCCTGCGGGCAATTTTGACGTGGGCGCGCTGGTGGCGCGCGCGCGCGCGTGGAAGGGGCTAGAGGGGCTAGACCTTGCCCGCGATGTCACCTGCGCGCAAAGTTATAAGTGGGACGAAATGCGCTGGGCTTGGCCCGAAGGTTACAGCCGCCGCCAAGATCAGCATTCGGGCGATGGGCTGCGCGTGGTCGCCATTGATTACGGCGCGAAACGCAATATTCTGCGCTGCCTTGCCTCGGCAGGCTGCGATGTCACCGTTCTGCCTGCCACTGCCACCGCCGAAGATGTGCTTGCGCTGAACCCCGAAGGCGTGTTTCTGTCCAACGGGCCGGGCGATCCTGCGGCCACAGGGGCCTATGCCGTGCCGATGATTCAGGGCGTTTTGGCCGCCAATCTGCCCGTGTTTGGCATTTGCTTGGGCCATCAGATGCTGGCACTCGCCCTTGGCGGGCGCACAGTGAAAATGAACCATGGCCATCACGGCGCAAACCATCCTGTGAAAGATATCACCACGGGCAAGGTTGAAATCACCTCGATGAACCACGGCTTTACTGTGGATAGTCAATCTTTGCCAAAAGATGTGATGGAAACCCATGTCTCGTTGTTTGACGGATCGAATTGCGGCATCGCCATGGTGAATAGGCCCGTGTTTTCCGTGCAATACCACCCCGAGGCCAGCCCTGGCCCACAGGACAGCGTCTATCTTTTTACCCGCTTTGCCGATGCGATGCGCGCCCGCCGCGTAGCGGCATGATAAAACGCACCGCGTAGCGGCATGATTAAAGGCACCGCGCAGCGGCATAGCCAAACGCACCGCGCAGCGGCATGATTAAAGGCACCGCGTAGCGGCATGATTAAACGCACCGCGTAGCGGCATGATTGCAGGCACAGCACATGGCTGCGGCCCGACATACAGCAAAGTAGATTCAGCAAAGTTTATAGGGTTTGTTAAGGGGTCGTTAACCCTGTCTTAACCCTTGGCCCCCTAGGCTGGACATATTCCGCCAAGGAGCCGTGATGTCTCTCGCCTCGCTGCGCCCCATTGCCCGCCTGAATGCCCGCGCCGTGCCAGATGGCAGGGGGCGCAATCGCCCGCATCTCGCTGACCATGCCAGCTGCGCCTTCGGCCTTGCCCTGCTGCGCGCGGGGCGCATTTCTGCTCCGACCCTGCTTGCCGCCCTGAAAACCCCGCAAATCCATCTGGTGGATCATCTGATGACGCGCGGTCTGATGGACGAGGAGGAGGCCTATGCCGCGCTGGCCGCGCATTGGGCGGTGGGCGTGGCCGATTTCACGCGCCACCCCGTGGACACGGCCCTGATCGCGCGCATCGATGCGGCAAGCTGCCTTGCCGAGCATTGGCTGCCTTGGCGCAGGATCGGCGCAAAGACAGTCATCGTCTGCGCCTATCCCGAAGATTTCCCCGCGCTGCGCGCCCGCCTCACCCCCCTGTTTGGCGCGCTTGTGCTGGCCCTTGCCCCGCGGCGCGTGATTGCGGCGCAGGTGCTGGCGCGTGCAGGCACGGCCCTTGCCCGCCGCGCCGAAACGCTGCTGCCCGAAACCGACAGCTGCCGCAATTTCTCGCCCCGCCGCACCTATGCCCCGCTATGCGCCTTTGCGGCGCTGGTGGGCGCTGGCGTGATCGCCGCACCCAGCATGGCCGCGCTGGCCCTGCTGAGCCTTGCACTGGCCTTATCTTATGGCCAAACCCTGCTGAAATTGGCGGCGCTTTTGGCGGCGCTGCGCCGCCCTGCGCCGCCTGCCCCACCCACGCAGATGCGGCCGCAGCCCCTGCCCGCGCCGCCCGCAGGCGCGCAACCCCTGCCCAGCCCGCCCCACCACCTGCACCTTGTGCCTTCAGATACGAGCCTGCCCTTTATCTCGCTTCTCGTGCCCCTCTTTTGCGAAAGCCGTATCGTCGCCCGCCTCATTCGGCGGCTGGAAAGGTTGGATTACCCCAGCACAGCGCAAGAGGTGATCTTTCTGATCGAAGATAATGACCGCGCCACAGCCACGGCACTTGCCAGCATCACCTTGCCGCCATGGATGCGGGTGCTGCCTGTGCCCACAGGCACGATCCGCACCAAACCGCGCGCGCTGAACTATGGGCTGGATCACTGCAAAGGCCAAATCATCGGCGTTTATGATGCCGAAGATGCGCCCGAGGCGGGCCAATTGCGCGCCGTGGCGCAGGGATTTGCCGCAGGCGGTGCGCGCCTTGCCTGCCTGCAAGGGCGGCTGGATTATTACAACCCCCAGCACAACTGGCTCGCGCGCTGTTTCACGATCGAATATGCCGCATGGTGGCGCGTTGTGCTTCCGGGTTTCGCGCGCATGGGCTTTGCCCTTCCCTTGGGCGGTACAACCTTGTTCTTTCGCAGCCATATCATCCGCGATCTTGGCGGGTGGGATGCCCATAACGTCACCGAAGATGCTGATCTGGGCCTAAGACTGGTGCGGCGCGGCTATGACATGCAGCTGCTTGACAGCACCACTTATGAAGAGGCGAACTGCCGCGCAGTGCCTTGGATCAAGCAACGCTCGCGCTGGATCAAAGGCTATATCATGACCTATGCCAACCATATGCGCCGCCCTGCCGCGCTGTTGCGCGATTTGGGGCCATGGCGGTTTTTCGGCATGCAGATGATGTTTGCAGGAACAGTGCTTCAGGCGCTGCTGGCCCCTTTCATCACTGCCCTATGGCTGCTGCCGCTTGTGGCCAGCCATCCTTTGTCTGTGAACCTGCCCTTGCCCGTGCAAACCACCTTGGGTCTTGGCCTATTGGCCGAAGCAGCCATGCTGCTGACCTCTTACATCGGCCTTGCCCGCGCAGGCCACCGCATCAACCCGCTGTGGCTGCCCACGATGATGGCCTATAACCTACTGGCCAGCCTTGCCGCCTACAAAGCCGTCTACGAAGTGCTGACCAAGCCGTTTTACTGGGACAAAACCGCCCATGGCCTGTTTGACGATTAGCGCAGACCATGCCGCGTTAACCCATGCGCGCGCCCTTCTTCTTTTCCCAAATATCCTGCGGGGTAGAGGGTTTGCCCCGCAAACCCTCGTAGGGGCCGCATAGGCCCCTGCCCGCCCTTGATGGCGCACCTAGCGCGTCTTCAACTCGCCCGCATCCACCCGCAAGCGCGTCTCATAGGCTTTGGAAATATGCCCGCGCAGCGCAGCAAAGGCACCCTCGCCATCGCGGGCGGCAATCGCCTCGACAATGGCCGAATGTTCGCCCAGCGCAACCTCATCGCGCCCTGCGGCAGCAAAAGACGTGGTCGCCATCAGCGCCATAGATCGGTGCACCAAATCCAATTGCTGCACCAAAAAGCGGTTGTGCGACGCAAGGTGGATCAGGCGGTGAAACCGCTTATTCGCGCGGCTCAGCAGGCGCGGATCGCCGCCCAGCAGCGCGCGGTCATCTTGCACCATGCGGCGCAAAACCGAAATCTCTTCATCGGTGGCATGGCGCGCGGCCAGTTTGGCGGCCAGCCCCTCAAGCTCGGCGCGCACGGTGTATAGCTCGGCCAGTTGCGTATGATCTAGGCTGGCCACAATCAAAGACCGCCCATCGCGCGTCAGCATCCCTTGCGTTTCCAGACGTTGCAGCGCCTCGCGCACAGGGGTGCGCGACAGGCCAATCCTTTCGGCAAGTTCGCTTTCCACCAGCCGCGCCCCTGGACCAAAATCGCCAGACTCGATGGCCTCGAGAATCAAGGTATAGGCGTCTTTTTGCAACTTATCCTCCGCTTGGTGCACCCTAACCGCGCCATGGGGCAAAATTCAACCCATCCCTTGCCCCCCCACCCCCGCACTGGCATGCTAGGGCCATGATGAAACAACATTTCGCACATGTCACCACATGGGTGTTCGATCTGGACAACACCCTTTATCCGCCCCGCTACCGCCTGTTCGATCAGATCGAGGTGCGGATGACCGCATGGGTCATGCGCGCGCTGAACATCGGCAAGGCCGAGGCCAACCGTCTGCGCCAGCATTATTGGGATACCTATGGCACCACCCTTGCAGGGCTGATGCGCGAACATAATATCGATCCTACACCCTATTTGACAGATGTGCATGACATCGACTTTTCCGTGCTGCCGCGCGATCCTGTCTTGGCGGGCCATTTGCGCGCGCTGGCAGGGCGCAAAATTGTCTACACCAACGCCTGCGCCCCCTATGCCGAAAAAGTGCTGGCCGCGCGCGGCTTGGGCGGCATTTTCGACAAGGTTTACGGCGTTGAGCATGCAGGCTTTCGCCCCAAACCCGAACGGGCGGCCTTTGAAAGCATTTTCGCCCAAGACGGGCTAGACCCCACCCGCGCTGCCATGTTCGAAGATGATGCGCGCAATCTGGCCGCCCCGCACCAGATGGGCATGGCCTGTGTCTATATCTCGCCCAAGCCCTTGAAAGCGCGGCATATCCACCACCACCACGAAGATTTGACTGCCTTTTTGGGCCAGCTTGTGGCCTAGGCGGGCGCGGCGCTTTGCCCCTTCGCCTTTGCCTGCGCCTTGGCGTATAAGGGGGCAAAGCGGGGGCAATCCATGGCGCAGATCAGCAGCGATATTGTGATTTCAGGGGGCGGGGTGGCAGGGCTGGCTGCGGCCTGTGCCTTTGGAACGGCGGGGTTTTCCGTGACATTGGTCGAACCCACCCCCCCCGTGACCGATGCCCGCGCCGCAGGGGCCGATCTGCGCACCACTGCCTTTTTGATGCCGTCGGTGAATGTGTTGCAGGCGGCGGGCCTTTGGGCGCGCCTTGCCCCCTATGCCGCGCCCTTGGCGGTGATGCGCATCATCGATGCGGGCGGCGCAGAGCCTACCCCCCGCCTGACCCGCGACTTTGTAGCCTCTGACATTTCCGATGCGCCCTTTGGCTATAACCTGCCCAATTGGCTGCTGCGGCGCGAGATGATGGCGCGCTTGGCCGAACTGCCCAATATCCGCTTTGTTCAGGGCCAATCCTGCACAGCCCTGATCACCCGCGAAGACAAGGCCACCATCCGCCTCTCGGGCGGCGAGGCGCTGCATACCCGCCTTGCCATTGCCGCCGATGGGCGCGCCTCTGCCCTGCGCGCGGCGGCAGGGATTGGGGTGAAAACACTTTCCTATGCGCAAAAGGCCATTGTCTTTGCCGTCAATCACGACATCCCGCATAACGACATTTCGACCGAGATACACCGCACAGGCGGCCCCTTTACGCTGGTGCCTTTGCAAGATCAAAACAACCGCCCCGCAAGTTCGGTCGTCTGGATGGAGCGTCAGGACGAAGCCGCCCGTCTGATGGCCTTGGACAGTGCCGCATTCGAGGCGCAGGCAAATATCCGTTCTGCGGGGGTCTTGGGGGCGCTGTCGGTTATCTCTGCCCGCAGCGCATGGCCGATGATGGGGCAATTTGCCCGCGCCATGTCAGCCCAGCGCATCGCCCTGATTGCCGAAGCCGCCCATGTTGTGCCGCCCATTGGCGCGCAGGGGCTGAACATGTCACTGGCCGATATTGCAGCCCTTTTGGAATTGGCCCAAGCCCGCCGCGAAGGTCTGGGCGACGCGGTGATGCTGGCCGCCTATCACCGCAAGCGCCACGCCGAGGTGGTCGCCCGCGTGCTAGGCATCGACGCGCTGAACCGCGCCTCGATGGCCACGGCCCAGCCCCTGCGCGATTTGCGCAAATTCGGGCTGAACCTGTTGCACGGCATCACCCCCCTGCGCCATGCCGTGATGAAGGCGGGGCTGGGTATGCGTTCGCCTTCGCCTTAGCGCGAAGACAGCACTTTATCCAAAGCAGGGGTCAGCCGCGCCATAGTGGCGGCAGGATCCACCAATTTGTCCAGCCCGAACAGGCCCAGACGGAAGGTGCGGAACCCCTCGCCTTCGCCCACCTGCAATGGCACACCCGCAGCAATTTGCAGGCCCAGCGCGCGGAATGCACTGCCGTTTTGGATATTGGGATCGCTGGTGTAACTGACCACCACCCCCGGCGCGCCATAGCCTTGGGCCGCCACCGAAACCACGCCGCGCGCGGCCAAATCCTCGCGCACCAAACGGCCCAATTCCTGCTGCGCGGCCTTTGCCGCGGCAAAGCCCATCGCCTGCGTTTCCAAAATCGCCGCGTGAAAGCCCATAATCGCATCGGTTGGCATCGTGGCATGATAGGCATGCCCGCCGCCTTCGAAGGTGGCCATAATCGCGCGCCATTTCTTCAGATCGATGGCAAAGCTGTTTGAAGTCGTCTCGCCCAGCCGCGCCTCGGCGAGGGCGGACAGCATCACAACGCCCGCCGAAGGGCTGGCCGACCAGCCCTTTTGCGGGGCCGAAATCAGCACATCCACGCCAAGGGCGGCCATGTCTACCCAAATGCAGCCCGATGCGATGCAATCCAGCACCATCAGCGCGCCCACCTCATGCGCCGCCGCCGCCATGGCCGCGATATAGGCATCGGGCAGGATAATCCCGGCGCTGGTTTCGACATGCGGGGCAAAAACCGCCTGCGGGCGCGTCTCGCGGATGCGGTTGATTACAGTTTCAATCGGCGGCGGGGCATAGGGCGAGATGTCCGAATTGCCCGACCGCTGCGCCATCACCACATCCGTCTGACCCATCTGGCAGGCGTCAAAAATCTGGCTCCAGCGATAGGAAAACCAGCCATTGCGCACCACCAAATTGCGCCCTTGGCCAAATTGGCGCGCCACAGCCTCCATCCCGTAACTGCCGCCACCTGGAATCAGCGCCAGCGCATCGGCGTTGTAGACCTGTTTCAGCAGCGCAGAAATCTCGCGCATGGCAGCGCCAAATCGGGCGGACATATGGTTCAGCGATCGGTCGGTAAAGACCACCGAGAATTCTTGCAAACCACCTTCGTCAATATGGGCATGGGGCAATATCATTGGGCTCTCCTGCAAAACGATAATTTGGCGTGTGTTATACTTGCTCTAGTGTCGTAGCGCGATATTGGGCGCGATCCAGCCACGCGGGGTTTATTTCTACGCCCCAGCCCGGCCCCTCTGGCACAATCGCGCAGCCATCTTCGATGCGATAGGGATTGCCCAAAAACAACCCCTCTTGCCACGGGTAGTAATCCAGCCCCTCGATCGAGAATTCTAGATATTTGCCCGCATTTGGAATGGCTTTCAAAAGATGCATCGTGCACATGGTCACCAGCGACAGGTTGGCGGCATGGGGGGTTACGGGCAATCCATATGCTGCGGCCATCTCGCAGACCTGCAAGGTGCGGGTGATCCCGCCCATATACATCACATCAGGCTGGGCCACATCCACCGCGCCCAGATCAAACATCCGCGCCCAGATTTGCAATTCGCAATCCTGCTCGCCGCCCGTCACGTCCAAATCAAGGGCCGCGCGCACCTGCGCTGTTTGCTCCATCTCCCAATAGGGGCAGGGTTCCTCGAAATGGGAAATCCCGTTATCTTGCAGCATTTTGCCAATTTCTATGGCCTTTGCGGGCGAATAGCACGAATTGCCATCGACCAGTTTGGCAATCCCCTCGCCCAGCGCTTTTGACACGACAGGCACCACTTCGGCCGTGCGCCCCTCCCATTCATCGCCATCGCGCCCGCATTCGGCCCCCACGCGCCATTTGAACGCATCAAAACCATAGGTATCGCGCAGATGCACAAAGCGCGCGGCCTCATCGGCGGGGGTGATATCGCGCTTCATACTCGAGGCATAGGCGCGCAGTTTTCCCGGAGTTCCGCCCAAGAGTTCCACCACAGGTTTGCCCGCCAATTTGCCGTGCAAATCCCACAGCGCCGTATCCAGCCCCGTCTGGGCGCGGCGCAAATAGCTGCCTTGAAACTTATGCTCGCGCTCATAGACCCATGCCAGCAGATCGGCGATATCAAGGGCCGAGCGCCCCATCACATGCCGCGCGACTTGGCGGTGGAATACCTCGGTCGTGATATCGGCATTATAGGTGGACAACTGGCCCCAGCCCGTATCGCCCGTGTCGGTGGTCACACGGACAAAACCCACAAAATCATTGCCAAAGGTTTCCAATTTGCTGATTTTCATCGCCGCGCTCCTGCATTGTGCGGCAAGATAGGCAGGCGGCTGCGCAAAGTCAGGTCTATTTGCGACCATATAAAGCGGGCTTAGATCGGCCCATCGCGGCGCTCTTCCGTCAGCAGCACATTCGCCTCGACCTGCCCCACAGCGGGCAGCACCATGATACGGCGGCGCAACACCCGTTCGAAATCGGCAATATCACGGGCCACCACGCGCAGGCGGTAATCAAACAGGCCCAGCACATGCTGCACCACCTGCACTTCGGGAATGGCGATGACGGCGCGCTCAAACTCTTCTAATCGGATAGCGCCTTTGGTGGCCAGCTTGATGCCCAAAAACACCGTCACGCCAAAGCCAAGCCCTGCACGATCGGCAGGCACATGCGCCCCATCGATCACACCTGCATCACTCAGCCGCTTGATCCGCCGCCATGCGCTGGGTTGCGACAGGCCCAAGGCGCGGCCAATCTCGCCCGCATTGGCCAAGGCATCCGCCGCCAGCGCGCGCAAAATGGCGCGGTCTGTATCGTCCATCTCGGTCATGTCGCGCGCGTCACAGTGGCAGCCCCTCGCTGTCTTTGATGGTCGAGATCAGCATCAGCGCTTCGATATCAGCGATATGCGGCAAGGTCAGAATATGCGCGCGGTAAATCTGCTGGTAATCGCCCATATCGCGCGCAATCACATTCAGCCGCACATCCACGCGGCCCAAAAAGGTTTCAATCGCCACGACTTCGGGCACGCGCCGCGCCGCTGCGATAAACTCGTCAAAGGCGCGCGGGTTGGTTTTATCCAGCGTAAAGCGCAAAGACACCTCAACCTCATAGCCCAGTTTCCGCCAATTGATGCGCGCGCGGGCGCGGCCAATCAGCCCCGCGGCCTGCAACCTGTCCAAGCGCCGCCACAGGGTTGCCCCCGTCACCCCCGCCTTGGCGGCCAGCGCGGCGCGATCCTGCGCAGGGCCATCTAGATAATGGCGCAGGATCCGCCGATCTGTTTCATCAAGCTGCATGAAATTTTCACAATATTTCTGAATTGTGAATGATGATTACAGCTTTTCGAAGGTTCTGTCAAATTTTGCACCGCTTTTGCCGCGTAAACCCCTATGATGCGCCCATCATTCAAACGGAGGGAACGCCATGCGCGTCTATTACGATCGTGACTGCGACATCAACTTAATCAAGGACAAAAAGGTCGCCATTCTGGGCTATGGCAGCCAAGGCCACGCCCATGCGCTAAACCTGCGCGATTCTGGCGCGAAAAACGTGGTTGTCGCCCTGCGCCCCGGCTCTGCTTCGGCCAAGAAATGCGAAGCAGAGGGGCTAAAGGTGATGGACATCGCCGCCGCCGCCGCGTGGTGCGATTTGATCATGTTCACCATGCCCGATGAATTGCAGGCCGCCACCTACAAGCAATATGTCCACGACAACCTGCGCGAAGGGGCGGCGATTGCCTTTGCCCACGGGCTGAACGTGCATTTCGGCCTGATCGAGCCCAAAGCGGGTGTTGACGTGATCATGATGGCCCCCAAAGGCCCCGGCCATACTGTGCGCGGCGAATACACCAAAGGCGGCGGCGTGCCCTGCCTTGTGGCCGTGCATCAAAACGCCACGGGCAAGGCGATGGAAATCGGCCTGTCCTATTGCAGCGCCATCGGCGGCGGGCGTTCTGGCATTATCGAAACCAACTTCCGCCAAGAGTGCGAGACTGACCTGTTCGGCGAACAGGCCGTTCTGTGCGGCGGTTTGGTGGAACTGATCCGCATGGGGTTCGAGACGCTGGTTGAGGCGGGCTACGAGCCTGAAATGGCCTATTTCGAATGCCTGCACGAGGTGAAGCTGATCGTGGACCTGATCTACGAAGGCGGCATTGCGAATATGAACTATTCCATTTCCAACACCGCGGAATATGGCGAATATGTTTCTGGCCCGCGCATCCTGCCTTACGCCGAGACGAAAGCCCGCATGAAAGCCGTGCTGACCGATATCCAAACGGGCAAATTCGTGCGCGATTTCATGCAGGAAAATGCAGTTGGCCAGCCCTTCTTTAAGGCCACCCGCCGCATCAATGACGAGCATCAAATCGAGAAAGTCGGCGAAAAACTGCGCGCGATGATGCCATGGATTGCCAAAGGCAAGATGGTGGATCGGGCGCGGAACTAAGGGTTTTGTGATAGGCTGCGCGCAGCGCAGCAAGCGATGGGGGCCGAGGGGAAACCTTCGGCCCTTTTGCTTGCCCCCCCATGCCCCCCTTTTGCGTGCCACCCCCCCTTGACCCCTCGCCTTGCCCCTGCCACCTTGCCGCGAAACGGAGGCGGCTATGACAACCCTACTCATTCTTATGCCCACAGGCGGGCATATTGATACGCCTTGTGTTCACGCCCTTTTGGGCCTGACGCAGGCGTTGCAGCGGCGCGGCATTCCCTTTGCCCTGCGCACCTATGAATGGTCGGATTTGGTGATTTCGCGCAATTACCTCATGTCGGTGTTTCTGGCCAAAACCCAGTTCAGCCATGCGCTGCTTTTGGACAGTGACATGAGTTTTGAGCCTGACTTATTCTTCAAACTCCTCGACTTTGATGCCGAATTTACTGTCGCCCCCTATCCGCAGCGCCGTATGCCATGGGCCGCCTTCCGCGCCGCGGTCGAGCGTGAGGCGTCCAAACCCGAAGATCAGCGCGCGTCAACCGCCGCCCTGATGGCCGAGACCATGCGCTATAACATCCCCGGTGTTTACGAGGTGGGCGAGCCTTGGCCATTGGTGCGCCGCGATGGGTTTCGCAAGGTGGCAGGCGCTGGCACGGGGTTCATGCTGCTCAAACGCGCGGTTCCTGAAAAGATGGTCGCATCAGGCATTGCTGTGCCTGTGCCGGGGTTCAACGGGCCGGGCTATCCCGAAGCCGATTTTCACGACTTTTTCAGCCATCTGCGCGGGCGTGGCGGCGCGGTGATGCATGGCGAAGACACCAGTTTTTGCCGCCGCTGGATTTCGGGCTGCGCGGGGGAAATCTGGGCCTATGAGGCCGCGCGCATCACCCATCACGGCGATTTGGCCTATCCGGGTGATTACCGCTTTGCGGAAAAACCATAAGCCGCGCCCCTACCCACCGCCAAAAGGGGGCGTCGCCCCCTCGGCCTCTGGCCTCACCCCCAGGATACTTGTAAAAAGAAGAAACAATTTGATTAAAATTGCACTTCTTCTTTTTAGAAATATCCTGCGGGGGTGAGCGCAGCGAGGGGGCGCAAAGCCCCCTAAACCGCCGCCTCAACCGCCGCGACGATATCGCCCACAACTTCCGCCAGCAGCCCCGCATCTTCGCATTCCGCCATCACGCGGATCAGGGGTTCCGTGCCGGATTTGCGGATCAGGATACGGCCCTTTCCTTCAATCCGCGCCTCATTGGCGGCGATGACCGCTCGAACGGCATCGGCCTCTAGCGGCTTTTTGCCCAAGGCAAAGCGCACATTTTTCAGCATCTGCGGCACAGTGTCAAACTGGCGCACCAAGCTACTGGCCGCGGCCCCCGTGCGGGCGATTTCCGCCAGAAACTGCAAGCCTGCAATCAGCCCATCCCCCGTGGTGGCGTAATCGGTCATCACGATATGGCCCGATTGTTCGCCGCCCAGATTGAACCCGCCCTTGCGCATGGCTTCGACCACATAGCGGTCACCCACCGCCGTGCGCAAAAGCGCGATGTTCTGCCCGCGCAAATGCCTCTCTAGCCCCAAATTGGACATCACTGTTGCCACCAGCGTCTGCCCGCGCAGCCGCCCCTCTGCGGCCCAAGACGAGGCCATCAGCGCCATGATCTGATCGCCATCCGCCACTGTGCCGGTTTCGTCCAAAATCATCACGCGGTCGGCATCGCCATCCAGCGAAATACCCACATGCGCGCCGTGGGCCACCACCGCCTCGGCCGCTGTTTGCGTATAGGTCGACCCGCAGCGATCGTTGATATTGCGCCCATTTGGGCCAACGCCGACCGAGATCACCTCGGCCCCCAATTCCCACAAAACCAGCGGGGCCGCCTTATAGGCCGCGCCATTGGCGCAATCGATCACCACTTTCAGCCCATCCAGCCGCAGCCCCTGCGGGAAGGTGGTTTTGGCATATTCCACATAGCGGCCCATCGCATCGTCAATCCGCTTGGCGCGGCCAATATCGGCGGCATCGGCCAGTTCAATATCGCCCGCGATCATGGCGGCAATCTCGGCCTCGGCGGCGTCTGACAGTTTAAACCCATCAGGGCCGAAAAACTTGATCCCATTGTCATCGGCAGGGTTATGGCTGGCCGAAATCATCACCCCCAAATCGGCCCGCATCGAGCGCGTCAAAAACCCCACGGCAGGGGTTGGCACGGGGCCCAGCAGCAGCACGTTCATCCCTGTCGATGTCAGCCCCGCAGTCAGCGCATTTTCCAGCATATAGCCCGACAGGCGCGTATCTTTGCCAATGACGACCCGATGCGCAGCCATGCCCGAGCGGCGAAAATACCGCCCCGCCGCCGCCCCCAATTTCAGCGCCATTTCCGCCGTCATCGGATATTGGTTGGCCCGACCGCGCACGCCATCCGTGCCAAAAAGCTTTGCGCTCATATCTCATATCCCATGGTTGCCGCAGCCCAAAGCGTTAGCGCTTGGCGCGTTTCATCTACATCATGCACGCGGATCATCTGCACCCCCTGCGCCGCCCCCGCCAGCGCCACGGCCAAACTGCCCGGCATGCGGCGCGCGGCCTCGTCTTGGCGGGCAATCGTGCCGATAAATCGCTTGCGCGAGGCGCCCAGCAAGACAGGCACGCCAAGATTGTGAAACAGCGATAACCGCGCAAGCAGGGCCAAATTATGCGCCAGCGTTTTGCCAAATCCGATCCCGGGATCAATGGCGATGCGCGCGCGGGCAATGCCCTGCGCCGCCGCTGCCTCGATGCGCGCTGCAAGGGCATCATAGACGTCCAGCAGCACATCGTCATATTGCGGATCATCCTGCATCGTTGCAGGGGTTTTGATCGAGTGCATCAAAATCACAGGGCTTTGCGCCGCCGCGGCCATCCCCGCCATAGCAGGGTCATATTGCAAGGCGGTGACATCGTTCAAAATGCTGGCCCCCGCGGCAAAGGCCGCCTGCGCAACCGCCGCTTTGCGCGTGTCAATCGAGATTGGGCCATCCAGCCCCCCTGCCCGCAGCGCCGCAATCACAGGGGCGGTGCGCTGCACTTCTTCTTCGGCTGCGACCTCGGCCGCGCCAGGGCGGGTGGATTCGCCGCCAATGTCAATGATATCGGCCGCCGCCGCCATCCGCCGCGCCTGCATCAGCGCGGCCTCTGGGGCCAAAAACAGCCCGCCGTCCGAAAAGCTATCAGGCGTGATGTTCAAAATCCCCATCACGCGCGGGCGATCCAGCGACAGGCCCGCGAAATGGGGCCGCGGCGCAGACAGGCGCTGCGCATCGGCAAGGGGCAGATCAGACGCGGCCATAATCCGCGCTGGCTGATGGCGCGTGATCACCTCGACTTGGGCGAACCAGCCCAAGCCCCCCGCCAAAGGCAGCGCATCCGCGGGGCGGGCGGGATCAAACTGGGGGATGGGGCGCAGGTATTCCATAAGTCTTGGTAGTATAGGCGCTGCGCCCAATGCAAGTGGGCGCGCCTCACGCGGCTGTAACAACAGTAACGTGCGATCCTGCGGGCAGCGCGCCTATGCCCGAATTGGCATCGCCATGCACGATCAGCCGATCGGCGGCCATCTGTTCGGCCAGCCACAGCGCCAAATGCAAAGGCGCGCGGGTTTGCGGGCCATCAACCGCATCCAGCACCAGCTTGCTGGGGGCCCAGACAATCATTTGCCCGCGCTTGATTGCCCAGTCAATTTCCGTGCGCGTGGCCACGACCACGCAGCGCGCATCCCGCGCCGCCAGCACCCATGCGTTCTGCTCTATCGCCAGCAAATCGACACGGCGCTGTGTGGGGCCATGGCCCGTTTGCGGGCGCGGCACATCGGGCAGGCCCACTGTCAAAATCACAGGCAGACCATGCGATTGCAACCCATCCAAAAGGCGCGGCAGATCGGGCGAGGCAATGGCGCGATTGTCCAAAAAGGCCACAACAGGATGCACCGAGGCTTCGTGCCCATCGCTGCCCACCACTTTCACCGCGACTTCCGCGCGCGAGCGGACAATTTCCACCCCCAGTTTATAGGGGCCAATATCCAGCTTTTCGATCCGCACAAAGGCGCGCATGGCTTGCGGTTCGGTCAAAATCCGCGCCGCCAGCCGTTCGGCCAAGGTTTCCAGCAGGTTCAAACGCTCTGCCGCCAGTTCTGCCGCAATCGCTTCGGTCAGCCGATCATAGGACAGGATTCGGTCTACATCATCATTCAGCGGCTGCGGCGCAGGGCGCACTTCGACCACGATGTTGAACATCACGCGCTGGGTGTGACCGCGCTCTTGTTGAAACGCGCCAATGTCAACATCCACGATGTAATCGCGCAGCGAAATGCGGTCGCGCGGATCCGCCGTAGCCGAGGCTTCGCTGCGCGCGATAGGATGGGCAAAGGCCAGCGAGATGTCGGTGCTCATGGGCCGATCCCCAGAAAAGGCCCAAAGGGGCAAAAGAATAGGGGCAGACTAATGCCTGCCCCGTGTCTTATGTGCCAAATTTAGACGCATGCCGCAAGGGCGGCGACATTTGGCGGGGATTATTGGCCCCCGATTTACTTGCGATAGAACAGATGCCTGCCGATGCTGGCGGTTTGTTCATAGACGCGCGACCAGCGCGGGTTCACGGCCGTGGTGTGGAAATGGGTCGCCCCATCGGTCAAGACGCGCGGTGCGCCTTGCAACATCAAGGCGGCGATACGTGCGGCCAATTCCTCGGAACCTGCTTCATGCATCACCTCGGCCTTGCCATCGCAGTTATAGGAAAACTGGCAAGATTGCGAATTGCCCTGTGCAACCACACCGCAGACTGTTTTTGGATAGGCGGGGTTGTCAACGCGGTTCAAGATCACTTCGGCCACGGCAAACTGGCCTTTCACGTCTTCGCCACGCGATTCGAAATAAAGCGCCTCTTTCAGGCAGGCAAACTCGGGGTCGTTTTGCATCTTTTTCGAAGGTTCGGGCTGCGCCATCAGCCATGCGGCTGTGTATTCGATTTCGGCGCTTTTCTTGCCGCCAAACAATTTGACCGCTTCGGGGCCATTGGCAAGGGCCACTTTCTCGGCCTCGGACAGCGCGTCATGGGTGGATTTCTCTGCCCCAAGAAGCGCGCCGAACGAGGCGCTGAGGGCGGCATTTGGGTCGTTCGAGGTGCTGAGCTGAACCTCAGCAAAGGTGGCCCCACTTTGAACAAGCAGCGCCATTGCCGCTGCTATCCAGATTTGGTGCATTTTCATCTAGGGTATATCCCACTTGTTTCATCGCACCTGCGGGCAAGCCCGCGCGGCACTTGGTCGGGCTACCGCACAGGTGGTTAACAATCCATCTATCGGGGGTCAGGTTTTCAAAACGGCGCGAATTTAGGCGGATTCTCGCCCATGGTTTTGGGCAGGAATCCGCCAATTCGGGCTAAACTTTTGGAATGTAACGCATTGTCGAAAAGTCGCCGCGATCCAGCAGGGCAAGGTGTGCTGAGGCCAGCCTTGCAAGCGGAACGCGATAAGGGCTGCAAGAGACGTAATCAAAGCCCGCCTTGCGGCAAAAATCGATTGATTCGGGGTTGCCGCCATGTTCGCCGCAGATCGATAAGGTCAGATCAGCGCGCGTCGCGCGGCCGCGCTGCGCGCCGATATGCAACAACTCGCCCACCCCATCTACATCCAAAATATGAAACGGGTCTTCGGGGAAAACCCCCTGTTGGACATAGGTATTCATAAACCGCCCCGCATCATCGCGCGACAGACCATAGGTCATTTGCGTCAGGTCATTGGTGCCAAAGGACAAAAAGCTGGCATGTTGGGCGATATCGCCCGCGCGCAGCGCCGCCCTTGGGGTTTCGACCATCACACCTAGTTTAAAGTCAAAATTGATCCCCGATTTGCTGCGCACTTTGGCGGCGATCGTGTCGATATGGGATTTGACCAGTTCCACCTCGCGCCGCGCCGAGACCAGCGGGATCATGATTTCGGGCACAACGGGGGTGCCTTTTTGCGCCAGATCGACAGTGGCTTCAAAAATCGCCTGCACTTGCATGGCGTAGATTTCGGGCAACACCACCCCCAAACGCACACCGCGCATGCCCAGCATCGGGTTAAACTCGGACAAAGCCTCGGCCCTGCGGGTGACATCTGATAGGGGCTTGTCCAAGGCTTCGGCGAGTTCGCGCAGACCTTCGCGCGAATGGGGCAGAAATTCGTGTAATGGCGGGTCAAACAGGCGGATGCACACGGGCAGGCCCGCCATGATTTCGAACAATTGCACGAAATCGGCGCGCTGCATTGGCAAAAGCCGCGCAAGGGCTGCCGCGCGGTCGGCCGAGGTATCGGCAAAGATCATCTCGCGCATCACCACAAGGCGGTCTTCGTCAAAGAACATATGTTCGGTGCGGCACAGCCCGATGCCTTGGGCCTGAAACTGGCGCGCCGTGGCGGCATCAGATGGGGTGTCGGCATTGGCGCGAATGCCAATATCGCGAAACTCATCCGCCCATGCCAGCAGGCGCTGGAACCCATCATCCAAAGCGGGGGCCAACATATCAGCCGCCCCTGCCAGCACCTCGCCCGTGCTGCCATCGACAGTGATGATATCGCCTTCGGACAAGGTGCGATCGCCTGCGGTGATCTTTCTGTCGCGACCATCGACGCGAATAGATGCCCCCACCACGCAAGGCAGGCCAAGGCCGCGCGCAATCACGGCGGCATGTGATGTCACGCCGCCGCGTTCGGTGACAATGGCCGCGGCCGAGTTCATGCCGCGAATATCTTCGGGCGCAGTTTCGCGGCGCACCAATATACAGGCCTCGCCCCGCGCGGCGCTGGCCTGCGCGGCCTGCGAGGAAAACACAATCTTGCCCACCGCAGCGCCAGGGCTGGCGGCAATCCCCTTGGCCAACACATCGCGCGGGCTGCGCAGATCGACCTGCGGGTGCAAAAGTTCTGACAGCGCGCGCGGCTCGACCCGCAGCACCGCCTCTTGTTTGCTGATGATTCCGTCATCGGCCAAGGCCACGGCAATTTTCAGCCCCGCACGGGCAGAACGCTGGGTTTTCACCGCATCCAGCACGGCCAATTTGCCATCTTCGATGGTGAATTCAATCATCATCTCTTCGCGCAATTTGGTGCGCCCTGTTTGCCCATGCTGCAGCAACTGTGCGAAAATCTGCGGCGCAATATCTTGCAAAGATGGGCCGCGCGGATCATGGGTCAGATACATCGCCTCTTCCCCCGCTTTGGCATCAAAGCGCTGGCTTTGGCTGAGATATCGGCCCGTGATCTGCGCCTCGCCCGTCACGGGATCGACAAATTGAATAACCCCCGTGCCGGAAATGCCCTGCCCAATGCCTTGGGCCATTTCTTGCACGATCAGGCCCAGCGGAGCCTCGGGCGGGGCGCCCTTGGCTTGGCGCAAAAGGCGGGCCGTGGTGCCTTCCCACGCGCGGGCCATAGATCGCAGCACTTCGGACAATTGCTGCGTGGCGGTTTCGGGGAAAGGGGCCTCCATCTCGCGCTCGTATTGCGCCAGCGCCTCTTTCAGCGCGGCGCTGCTGGGGGTGCTGGCCGCAAACATATCAGGGTCAAGGCGGGCCACATGGGTGGCATAGCTTTGGATAAAGCGCAGATACAGCGCATCCGCCGCCGCTTGGCCGTGGGTTTTGATCAGCCCTGCATGGCGCTGCGCATTCATGCCGATGTTCAGCACCGTGGCAGGCCCGCCCCAATCGGGGTTGACGGGGCTGCACCGCACGGACACCAGCGCATCATCGCCAAAATTGGCCAAAACGCCCCCCGTATCGACCATCTGCCCCGATGCAATCGCGCGGATTGTGGCGGCGGGCAAGGCGATGGATTTTGGCACAGGCATGCCGATGCGCACCATCCGCTGCAAGCATTTCGCCCGCCAGCCATGGGCAAGCGTCAATATGGGCGCGCTTGGCGTGATCTCGGTATATTCGGGCACGTGTATCTTTCTGCGGCGGCAAAGGTTTTGCAGGTGCAGCATACACGGGGGGGCGATTGGTGCAAGGGTTTAGACCGCCCATGCGGGCAGATGACGCGGCTTTACACCCCCCCCTGCGGTTTGGGCGGCACGGGCAAAAGCGGGGGTTTCACACCCCCGCGCTTGCGAGCAGGCTCGCAAGCCTACCCCCGTGGGATATTTGAGAAAAGAAGAAGCAAGGCCGTCTGTCTTTTCACCCTTATCCTGAAAGCCTGCGCGCCTGCGGTGGCCCTTGGGCGCGGGCGCGCGAAGCGTAATTTTACCTTAGCCTTCGAGTTTTGAGAAATCTGCCACGCCTGCGCAAAGGGCGCGGATGCGGTGCAGCAGGTTCAGGCGGTTGCGGCGCAGAATCTCGCTGTCGGCATTGACCTGCACATCGGTGAAGAAGGCATCGATGGGCGCGCGCAGGGCGGCCATGGCCGACATGGCGGCGGCGAAATCTTCGGCCTGCATGGCGGGGGCGATTTTGGCCTGCGCAGTGTCGAGGGCGGCGAAAAGGGCGCGTTCGCTGTCCGTTTCTGCGAATTTGATATCTGCGCCGAAGGAGTATTCGACGCCATCCTTCGCCTCGGCCTGCGCCAAGATATTCGCCGCGCGTTTGGCCCCTTGCAAAAGGTTCGTGCCATCTTCGGTTTTGAGGAAAGCGGCCAAAGCCTCGGCCCGTTTGACCAGTAGGGTGAGGTCGTCATTGTTCGGCATGGCAAGGCAGGCCTCGATGATATCGGGGCGGATGCCTTGGTCTTTGAGGAAGACTTTAAGCCGGTCGTGGAAGAAGGAGAGGAGGTCGTTTACATCTGCAAAGGAATTTTCGATTGGCCCGATCAAGTCCGCAGCAAATCGCAATGCGCCAGTGGTTAGATTTGTGCGCACCCGATTCCCCAGCACCAACCTAATCACCCCCAACGCCGCGCGGCGCAAGGCGAAGGGGTCTTTGCTGCCCGTGGGTTTTTCGTCAATCGCCCAAAACCCTGTCAGCGTGTCGATCTTATCGGCCAGCGCCACGGCGGCCGAGACGGGTTCGGTTGGCACGGCATCATTGGGACCTAATGGCGAGTAGTGATCGCGCGCGGCATTTGCCACGGCTTCATCCTCGCCAGCGGCCAGCGCATAATAGCGCCCCATCACGCCCTGCAATTCGGGGAACTCGCCCACCATGCTCGAGCGCAAATCGGCCTTGGCCAGACGGGCGGCTTTTTCGGCCACCTCGGCGTCTGCACCCACCACCCCCGCAATTTCGCGGGCCAGTGCGGCAATGCGGTCAATGCGCGCGCGCTGGCTGCCCAGTTTGTTGTGGAAGGTGACAGTGTCGAGGGCGTCCAGCCATTCACCCATGCCCGCCTTGGCGACGCGCAGATCATTCTCCCAGAAGAACCGCGCGTCAGACAGGCGCGCGGTCAGCACCTTTTGGTTGCCCTTCAAAATCACCGCGCCGCCATCGGCGGGTTGGGTATTGGCCACAGTGATGAATCCCTCGATCCGCCCCGTTTTGGGATTGCGGGCCGAAAAGAACTTTTGATGCTCGCGCATGGATGTTTGCAGCACTTCGGGCGGCAGGTGCAGGAAGCTGTCATCAATGCGCCCCATCAAGGGCGTGGGCCATTCGACAAGGCCCGCCACTTCGGTCAGCAAAGCGCGGTCTTCCACCGCCTCCATCCCCGCCGCAAAGGCAAGGTTTTGCGCGCCTTGCCAAATGGCGGCTTCGCGCTCGGCGCTGTCCAGCACGACATAGGCGCGTTTGAGTTTGGCGGCATAATCGTCAAACCCTGTCACAGCAAAGGGATCGGGCGCAAGAAAGCGGTGGCCGCGCGTGATGTTGCCCGACGCGATGCCGTCTACCGACACAGGGACAACCTCGGCCCCTGCCTCATCGGACAAAAGGCACAAGATCGTGTGCAAAGGGCGCACCCAGCGCAGGGTTCCTGCCCCCCAGCGCATGGATTTGGGCCATGGAAAGCTGCGGATGGTGGATTCTAGCACCTCGGCGATGATGGTGGCGGCTGGGCGGCCGGGTTTGGTGATGACGGCAAAATAAGTTTGGCCCTTTTTGTCATCGCGGATGTCAAGCTGGTCTTTTGTCAGCCCTGTGGCGCGCAAAAACCCTTCGATGGCGGCATCTGGGGCCGTGGTGGCGGGGCCTTTGCGTTCTTCGCGCGTGGGGCTGGACTGGGCCGACAGTCCTTCGACAGCCAATGTCAGGCGGCGCGGGGTGGAAAAGGCCCCTGCCGAGGCATAGGTCAACCCTGCCTCGACAAGCCCGTTGGTGATAAGGGTTTTCAAATCTTCGCGCGCGCGCGCTTGCATCCGCGCGGGGATTTCTTCGGAAAACAACTCGATCAAAAGGTCGGCCATATCACTCTACCTTATTCGGCGTTTGGGCGGGCGGCTGAGGCGCGGCAGGCGCAGCAGGCGCAGCCCCTGTATAGGCATTGGCGGTATCGGGGGCGATTTGGTGCCACGCATAGGCGCGCCCATCTGGAAACACGGCGACAACGCGGTCGATCTGCGGGGCGATTTGCGATTGCGACAAAAAGGCCAGCGCCTTGCCCTCTTCCAGCGCCTCGCCAATGGCATTTGCGTCAAAACAATCAAACCATGACGGGGCCGTCAGTGGCACGGCACCTTTATAGGCGACATAGGTTTCGGTCAGCATCGCAAGGGTCATTGGCGTGGTGAAACAGGCGCGGAATTTCATCGGCACGCTGGCGGAATCAATGCCTTGGATCGTGTCAACCAAGATCGGCTCTGGCACGCCAGATTCGATGGGGGTAAGCAAAATCTCTTGCCCGCTGGCGAATTGGGCGGGCTGGTAATAGGCATATTCCTGCAGCCAATACATGGAAATGCCCGCGGCCACCCCGATCAGCACGATGCCACCTGCAATGAACTTTCCCGCATTCAAAGGGCAACCTCGGCATCTTTGCCCGCATCCGTCAAACGGAACGCATCGGCGCATTTCTTGGCCAAGGCCCGCACGCGGCCAATATAGGCCTGACGCTCGGTCACCGAAATCACGCCGCGCGCATCCAACAAATTAAACAAATGGCTGGCCTTGATGGTTTGGTCATAGGCGGGATGCGCCATGATGATGGTCTTTCCTGTTTTGGGATCCAGCGGCGGCGCATCCAGCAAGCGCTGGCATTCGGCCTCGGCATCTTCGAAATGGCGCAAAAGCTGCGCTGTATCGGCCCCGTCGAAATTATGGCGCGAATATTCTTCCTCGGTCTGGCGGAAGATATCGCCATAGGTCAGCGGAATAGGCGCATCTGGCGCGTTAAAGGGCATATCCATCACATGCTCTGCGCCCAAAACATACATGGCAAGGCGCTCTAGCCCATAGGTCAACTCGCCCGAGACAGGTTTGCAATCATGCCCGCCGACCTGCTGAAAATAGGTGAACTGCGACACTTCCATCCCGTCGCACCACACTTCCCAGCCCAAACCCCATGCCCCAAGGGTCGGGCTTTCCCAATCATCCTCGACAAAGCGGATGTCATGCAGGCTGGCATCAATCCCAATCGCGGCAAGCGAGCCTAAATACAAGTCTTGCATATTGGGCGGGGATGGTTTGATGATCACCTGATATTGGTAATAATGCTGCAGGCGGTTGGGGTTTTCGCCATAGCGCCCATCTGTTGGGCGGCGTGATGGCTGCACATAGGCGGCAGCCCATGCCTTTGAGCCCAAGCTGCGCAATGTTGTCGCAGGGTGAAAAGTGCCAGCGCCCACTTCCATATCATAGGGCTGCAAAATGGCGCAGCCTTGCTCGGCCCAATAGGATTGCAGGCGCAGAATAATCTCTTGAAAACTGCGGGGGGCACTGCTGAAGACGGCCATCGGGATCACCCTTGTGAAAGTTTGGCATTGCATAGGCAAGCCGCGCCAAAGGGTCAATGCGCCATAGCAATTTTGCGGCAATTTGCCTGCAGGCTTGCATTATCTGCGTGCATCGGCGCATAGCATCGTTAAGCTTATTTAGATTCGCAGCATTGCAAAGACAAAAGGGTATAATATGGCAGGATTACGGGGCATTTGGGCAGCGTGTCTGGCGCTGGCATTGGTGGGGTTTGGCGGTGTCGCACCAGCAAATGCGCAAGAAGGCCCTGCATGGATTCAGCTAGAGGCGCTGCCAGACCTTGCCAGCGCCGAAGAGCGCGCCCGTGCCTATAGCGGCGCTTTGGGTTCGGTATCTGGCTTTCGCCTTGGCTCCAAATGGTATTTGCTGGCCCTAGGCCCCTATTCCCCCGCCGAGGCGGCAGGCAAAATGGCCAGCCTCAAGGCCTCGGGGCAAATCCCGCGCGATGCCTTTATCACCGATGGCACCGATCACGGCGCGCAGTTTTGGCCCGTTGGTGCCGCCGCCGCTGCTGCACCCGCAGCCACGCCCGGTGCGGCAGAGGCTGCGGCCACGCCGCCCAGCGATCCCGCAGCCGAAGCTGTGGCAGAACCTGTGGCCGAACAAACCCCCGAAGCCAGCCCCGCGCCCGCCGCCCCCATCGATGAGACGATCGATCAGGCACAGGCCAGCGAAGCAGCCCTTTCGCGCGATGAGAAAGCCGAGTTGCAGGAATCTTTGCAATGGTATGGCTATTACGAAGGCCCGCTCGATGGCAGCATCGGTCGCGGCACCCGCGCCTCTATGGCGGCATGGCAAACCGCCATGGGATACGAGCCGACAGGCGTTTTGACCAGCCTTCAGCGCAACACTTTGGTCACCAACCACAAGGCTGACGAGGCCGAATTTGGCTTTACCCCCACCACCGAAGGCGAGGCAGGTATCGAGTTTTCCTTGCCTGCGGCCATGCTGGCCTTTGACCATTACGAACCGCCCTTTGTGCATTACACCGCGAAAGACGGATCAAAACTGCGCCTGTTGCTGATTTCTGAACCCGGTGATGCCGATACTCTGGCAGGGCTTTACGATTTGCTGCAAACACTCGAGGTGGTTCCCGCCGCGGGCGAACGCAGCCTGCAAGACACCGAGTTTACCATCAACGCCGCCTCGGGCAGCATCGCGTCATTCGCCACGGCAAAAACCAGCAAGGGCGCGATCAAAGGTTATCTTTTGGTGTGGGAACCTGCGCAGGCAGACATTGCGCAGCGCATCAAAGCAACCCTTGCCAGCACGTTCCGCAGCACAGGCGATCAGGTGTTAGATCCCGGTCTTGTGCCACTAGATGATACGATCAAATCGGGTGTCTTGGCAGGGATGGCGGTGAAAGCGCCGAAAGTCGTAGCCTCGGGCATTTATGTTGATGCCAATGGCATGGTGCTGACGCAGGCAGATGTTGTGGAAAGCTGCACGAAAATCACCCTTGATCACACAGTCGATGCCGAAGTTGTGGCGCGCAGCGCAGCGCTTGGCGCGGCAGTGTTGCGCCCGCTGACCCCTGCATCGCCCTTGGCCGTGGGATATGCCGCCAGCGTGCCTGTGGACGTGGGGGCCAATGTGCTGCTGGCGGGCTATTCTTTGCCCAAAGGCCTGCCTGCCCCTGTGCTGACCTTTGGCGAGGTGCAGGCCCTTGGCGGGCCAAGCGGCGAGGTGGGGCTGATAACCATTGCCGCCAATGTGACGGCCCATGATCTGGGCGGCCCCGTGGTGAATGATCAGGGCGCGCTGATGGGCATGATCTTTGGCACAGCGATGGGCGGTAAAACCCTGCCCGCAGGCACTGCGCTGGCCCGCGACATGGCCAGCCTTGCGCCTTTGCTGGCCGAGGCGAAGGTGGCCCCAGCCCCAACCACAGCTTCAGCGGACACGGCGGCCCTTTCCCCAGACGCGCTCAATGCCATGGTCAGCGGGATGACAGTGCAGGTGGCCTGCTGGCCCTAATCCGTCGTCCCGACAGTCTGTCCCGACGGATGCAGGACGCATAACATACGCCTGCCATACGCCGGCAATACGGGGCGGGCAGCGGGCAGACCCAAAAAAACGGCGCGCAGAATGATCTGCGCGCCGCTTTGGTTTTGGGGGGTATCTTAGCCTACGTGATACAGGCTTGCGAACAAACGCGGGTCAAGCGATGTCTGCGCAAAGGTCGGCCCCTGCGTGAGAACCGAGACGGCATCATGGCTGTGCAGGCTTTCTTGATGGCTGGCCACAATGCGAAAATCCCCAATGCGATCATCGGCTTGCAGGGCGGCGCAGAAACTGCGCACCGCATCTTCTACGAAGATCGGATTGGCGGCGTTCAATTCGGCAAAGGCCTGCTCATCCTCGCGCTTGACCATCACCTGCGTCTCGGTCGGCACAGCGGCGCGGGCAATTTCGATCAGGTCTTCAAACCACAAAACCGAACCCGCCGCCATTTCCACCGAAATCCGCGCCACCGACCGCTGGCTGTGCGGCGTGGCCAGTTGCCCCCGCGTCATCCGCGCATGCTCGGACAATTCCAAACTGCAAGGGCAGGTGCTGGAATAGACAAAATCCAGATGCATCAAACGCTTACGCACGCCTGCCACTTCGACCAATTCCAGCGCGATATCGTAATACTGCCATCCTTTCAGGCCCGAGCGCAGGCTGGGAACCTGCAGCGGATAGGACAGGCGCATCTGAATACGCGCATCAAAACTGCCCAGATCGCGCAGATAGTCATCCAGCGCCGCCTCAATCACGCCAAAGGAAAACTCGGCCTCTGAATGGGCATAAAAAGACCGCATGATCCGCGACATGTTGATGCCTTTTTTCTCGGCCTCAAGGCTGACTGTGCCCGTGACCGATGTTTCCAGCAGCACAGGCGCACCCAGTTTTGTTTTGTAGCGCAGTGGCAGGCGGAAATTGGAAATTCCGACATGCTGGATCAATTGTTTGGCCCCACGGATCAGGCTGGAGGGGCCGTTTTGCAGATCAGGCAAGCTGTCCTTATAGTCGTTTGTCACGGCAAAATCGTCTGGGTAATCGCGCGACAACACAGGGTAGCCACCCCCAACCAAAGCCAGCGCGCCCTGATCGAGCGCGGCAATCTCGGCTTCAGATGCGCGTGCAGCCCAAGTGCGCAATACAGCCAACGCAGCAGCAGCCTCGTCTGTGCTGGGTGCAAGCCCCGCATCCGAGAAATGAATATTCACAGTGATCCCCCAATACAGCCTATGGTTGTATGCCGTGGTATAAATCGTAAGACGACGCTTTCAACCGATGTGCAGAGTATACGCAGAAATTCCCTGATCAGATCACATCAAAACGACAATGTTTCACACAGAAATCGCAGCAAGCGCGCCATGAAGATCCGCGATCAGATCATCTACATCTTCTAAACCAACTGACAGGCGAATCAACCCTAAGGTGATTCCCATCACATCCTTTTGTTCAGGTGTCAGTCGCGAATGGGTGGTGGTCGCAGGATGGGTGGCAATCGATTTTGCATCGCCAAGATTGTTGGAAATCTTGATGATCTTCAACGCATTACAAAAGGCAAAGGCCGCTTCTTTGCCGCCCTTTAGATCAAATGTCACCAGCGTGCCACCTGCCCCGCCCATCTGCGCCATCGCCAGCGCATGTTGGGGATGGCTGGGCAATGTGGGAAAGCGCACGAAATTTATGCGCGAATCACCTTCCAGCGCGCGGGCGATAGTTTCCGCACTGGCGGCCATAGCGCGGCAGCGCAGATCCAGCGTGACCATACCATTGAGCATGATCCAAGAGGTGAACGGGCTCATCGCACCGCCTGTATGTTTCATATAAGGCTCGACTGTTTTGCGGATAAACTCGCGCGTGCCGCAGATAACACCGCCCAAGGCGCGGCCCTGCCCGTCGATATGTTTGGTTGTGGAATACACCACCACATCCGCACCCTGATCAACCGCGCGGCTGAAAATGGGAGTGGAAAAAACATTGTCGACAATCACCACTGCCCCAACAGCATGGGCGATTTCAGACACGGCGCGAATATCGACCAATTCCAAAGTCGGGTTCGACATCGATTCAAAAAACACCGCCTTCGTGCCTGCCCGCACCGCGCTGCGCCATTCGTCCAGATTTGCGCCATCTACAAATGTGACCTCTACCCCATAACGGCGCAGCACCTCGTCCAGCACGTAATGGCACGATCCAAACAATGCGCGCGAGGACACCACATGATCGCCAGCGCGCAGCATCGAGGTCAGCACGCCCGACACGGCGGCCATGCCGCTGGCCGTGGCGAAAGCATCTTCGCAGCCTTCTAGGGCGGCGATACGTTCCTCGAACATGCGGGTGGTGGGGTTGCCATAACGGGCATAGATGAACTCATCCTCCCCTGCCGCAATAAACCGCGCCTCGGCGGTTTCAGCATCGGGGTAAACAAAGCCTTGGGTCAGAAAAATCGCTTCGGCCATCTCGCCGTACTGGCTGCGGCGGCTGCCCTCATGCACCAGACTTGTGCGCGTTTTCCAATCCTTCGACATATCGGCCCCCTAGACCAAATAAAAAACCCCGAAACCAACGGGCTTCGGGGCAATAACCCTAACCCTTTTAGCGGAATGTTTAACGTGGCCCGCAATCTGGTAACAAAGCGCCACGCGTGGCTATTAGCCCTTGGGGGAGGATTGGTCAACCACCCAGATTGGGGCGGGCCGGGCAAGGCAGGCTTGCGCGAATTTACAAATTCGTCATTCGCGCGTCACGCCAATGTTGCATCGCAGCATTAAGGGTGTCTGGCATAACCCGAGGGCGCACATGCCACACAGCCTTGCACATCCTGCCGAGCCGCCCTTTACCCTGCGCATGGGAAAAGATGGGCGGCTGGATTTGGATCGCGGCGCTTTGGCTGCGCGCTTAGCGCGGCTGCACCCAACCGCGCCTGTGGTGGCGATGGTACATGGCTATCGCTTTGCCCCCGATGCAGGACAGCATTGCCCCTTTGGCCATATCTTTGCCCTAGAGCCAAAGGCCGAAATGGCCAAACGGCGTGACAAAACCCTTGTCTCGTGGCCGCGCCATTTGGGGCTGGGCGGGGCAGGCGGATTGGCGATTGGCTTTGGCTGGCCTGCGCGCGGCACTTTGGGCCAAGTCAACCGCAGAGCCGCGCAGGCAGGCGCGGCACTGGCGCAACTGGCCGCTGCGATTGCCGAACTGGATCCGCGCCGCCGTCTTGATATCATTGGTCATTCGCTGGGCGCGCGGGCAGCACTGGCCAGTCTGCACCATGCCAAAGCGGGCCACTTGGGCCGTCTGATTTTGCTGGCCGCCGCCGAGACGCGCCAACCTGCCCTGCGCGCCATGCGCACGCCCGCAGGCCAAAGCGCGCAAATCATCAATGTCACCACCCGCGAAAATGATCTGTTTGATGCCATTTACGAATGGGGCATAGCCTTTGGCCGTGATACGGCGATTGGGCAGGGTTTGGGGTGCAGCCTGCCCAATTGGATCAACCTTCAACTGGATGCGCCGCAAAGTTTGGCCACGCTGGCAAGATTCGGCTTTGCCCTGCCCAGCCCACCCGCGCGCATCTGCCATTGGTCGCCCTATATCCGCCCTGGTATTTTTGGACTGTATCGCGCGCTGCTTAATGGCAGCCTTGATGTGCAGGCCCTTGCCGCCGCCCTGCCCAGCGCCCAAACCCAACGCTGGAGCACCCTTGCCCCATGGCGATTTGCCCAAATGGGCTAGGGTTTTTCCGCATCTTCGGTGCTGTATTTCACCAGCAGCGGATATTGGCTGGCAAAAAAGGCCAGCAGCGCCATGGTGTCGCCAAAGGTTTTGAAAAACACCCATGCCTCGGTAGTGCCAAAGCGCCAGATCAATTCATTGGCCACAGCCAGCGCGATGAAAAACAGCGCCAATCTGCGCGTCAAGATCATCCACCCTTCTGGCTGCAAGGGCAGGGCTGCATCCATCACATTGCGCAAATATGACTGCCCGCGCAAAAGCCCGACACCCAGCACCACCCCAAAAAAGCCAAACAGCAGCGTGGGCTTCATTTTGATGAAATGCTCGTCATTGAGGTAAACTGTCAGCCCCCCCATGATGACAACCAGCACCAGCGAGACGATTTGCATTTTCGACAGCGTGCCTGTCAGCGCCCATTGCAACGTTGTCGTCACAAGCATCAGCACAATAAACGCAGCAGTTACAGTGATGAAACCCGAATATTCCGTGCCAAAAAACGTATAGGTATTGTCCTTCATCCGCCCAAAAGCGATGAAAAACGCAATCAGCGGGCCAAGTTCGAAGGCCATTTTGACAAAGGGGTTCAACTCTCGCTTTTTCATGTCAGCCTCCAAATTCCATCACCACCGCGCCAAGGGCAATCAACGCCATAAGGCCCGCGCGGGCAAGCCCCACTTTTTCGCCCAGCACCGCCCAGCCGATCAGGGCGGCAAATACAGTCGAGGTCTCGCGCAGCACGGCCGCCTCGCCCACTTTGTCCAGCCTTGTGGCCAGCATCACTGCGCCAAAACTGAAAAAGGCAACAATCGCCCCGCCAAATCCCAAACGCACCAGCGCAGGCCAAGCGCTGCGCGGCACAGTGCGGATGCGATGTGCCACAGCGAGGGGCATGATGATGCCATCCAAAAAGAAGAACCACGCCAAAAAGGTGAACGGGTCTGACGTCGCGCGAATGCCCCATGCGTCATAGGTCGTGTAGGCCGCCACCATCACCCCCGTGGCCAGCGCAAAGCCAAGGGCGGGGATAAGCGTCTCGCGCCCCACTTGCAAAAAGCGCAAGTTATAGGCCGCCAGCCCCAAAATCCCGCCCGACAACAGCAGCACCCCCGCCCATTGCAGCGGGGCGTAAACCTCGGCAAAGACAACGCCCGCAATCAGCACCGTCACCAAAGGCCCCGTGCCGCGCACCACAGGATAGACCACAGTATAGGCCCCCCGCGTATAGGCCATAGCTTGCAGCACCTTATAGGCGATGTGAATAAGCACCATCCCTGCAAAAATCGGCCACATAAACGGCTCGGGCCAAGGCACGACAAACAGCGCAATAGGGGCCGCGATCAGCCCGTAATGGGCATCAATCGCCCCGCGCGTGACCCATGGGTCAAATCGCCCCTTTTGCAACGCACCAAACAGCGCATGCAGCACCGCCGCCATCAGCGCCAGCGCCATGGCCAAATGTTGCCCCGCTGGGCTGCCTTCCAGCGAGATCAGCCATGCCGACATGAATTACCGATCCAATCCTGTCAGCGCGCGGGCGAAATCTTCGGGATCAAAAGGGGATAGATCATCAATCTGCTCGCCCACGCCAATGGCATGAATCGGCAGGCCAAACTTATCGGCCAAAGACACCAGAACGCCGCCCTTGGCGCTGCCATCCAGCTTGGTCATTATCAAGCCCGACACATCAGCGATTTTGCGAAAAATCTCAACCTGTGACAGGGCGTTTTGCCCCGTGCTGGCATCCAGCACCAACAGGGTGTTATGGGGCGCAGAGGGGTCTTTTTTGCGGATCACCCGCACGATTTTGGCCAATTCTTCCATCAAATCGGCGCGGTTTTGCAAACGTCCTGCCGTGTCAATCAGCAAAAGGTCTGCGCCATCCGCCTCGGCACGCTCCATCGCGGAAAAGGCCAGCGATGCAGGGTCAGACCCTTCGGGCGCGGTCAGAACGGGCACAGCTGCGCGCGTGCCCCATACCTGCAACTGTTCAACCGCAGCGGCGCGAAACGTATCGCCTGCCGCAATAACCACCGATTTGCCCGCCGCTTTGAACTGGCTGGCCAGCTTGCCAATGGTCGTGGTTTTGCCTGACCCGTTCACGCCCACAACCAACACCACTTGCGGGCGCTTTGCATAAACTGGCATGGGCCGCGCGATGGGCGTCATGATGCGGGTAATTTCATCTGCCAGATACCCGCGCAATTCGCTGGACGAGACGCGCTTGCCCATCCGCCCTGCGGCCACATTTGCCGCCACGCGGGCGGCTGTATCTGGCCCCATATCCGCCGAGATCAGCAAATCTTCCAACGACTCGAGCATCGCATCATCAAAAGGCGCACGCGCTTCGCCGCCAAAGAGGCCGCCGATCAAGCCCTTATCGGCAGGCACAAGCCCGTCCAACCCCGCGCCGATTTTGCCCGAAGACCGCGTCAGCCTCTCGCGCAGTTTGTTGAAAAAAGACATGGTTTTTCCCGATCAGCGGCACAACCGCCGCGCTGCCCCCTAGCTAGTCAATCGCGGGGCCAAGGGCAATATGGCAGGCGCTTTTGCGCGCATTATGCCGCGCTGGCATTGCGCGGCGCCTGTGCTAAAATCGCACAATGTCGCGTGCTATGCCCCTTTGGCTGTTTGCCTTTGCCGCCCTGCTGCCCCCTGCGCTTTTGGCGATGGGGATGCTATGGGGCGGCGCGCTGGCATGGGCGGGCTTTGTGGCCATTACCCTTTTTGCCGCCATGATGGATCGCTTTGGCGCGCGCTTTATGGGAAATGCCCCCGAAGGGGCCGAGTTTCCCGCTGCAGACGGGCTGCTGGTTGCGCTGGCGGGGCTGCATATTGTGCTGCTGCCTGTGCTGATTGCGCATCTGGCAGGGCCCGCGCCGCCCATAGAAAAGATGGCCCTCGCCCTTGGCGCATCGCTGTGGCTGGGGCAAATCAGCAACCCCGCTGCGCATGAATTGATCCACCGCGCCAATCGCCCACTGTTTTGGCTGGGGGCGGTGATGTTTTCCATTATGTTATTTGGACACCACACATCGGCGCACCGCCTTGTGCATCACATCCATGCCGCAACCCCGCAAGACCCAAACACCGCGCGGTCGGGCGAGGGGTTCTATGCGTTCTTCTTGCGCGCATGGGGGGGAAGTTTTGTGCGCGGCCTGCAGGCCGAAAACGATCTGCGCGCGCGCAAAGCAGGGGTGCAGGCTTTGCACCCTTACGTTCTTTATGTCGCGATTTCGGCTGTCAGTTTGGCAGCGGCCTTCGCCCTTGGCGGGCCAATGGGGCTGGCGCTTTGGGCGATTTTGTCGCTGTCGGCCACCGCGCAACTGATGCTATCTGATTATGTGCAACATTACGGCCTGCTGCGCGCGAAACTGCCAAATGGCAAATACGAGCCCGTGCAAAACCGCCATTCATGGAATGCGCCGCATTGGTATTCCAGCGCGATGATGGTCGGCGCGCCGCGCCATTCGGATCATCACGCGCATCCAAACCGCCCCTATCCCGCGCTGCGCCTGCCAAATACAGCCGATGCCCCGCGCCTGCCTTGGCCGCTGCCCCTTGCCTGCACCATCGCGCTGTTCCCCCCGCTTTGGAAACGCGCCATCCGCCCGCATCTGAAGCCGTGGCTATCCGCCTAACGCGCCTGCACTGCAAAGGCTTGCGCAACATAGCCTTCTATATCCTTGGCCAAGATATCACCCATGCTGCGCAGTTTGATGTGGCGGCGGTACTTGCCTGCGCCTTCCAGCACGCCCATCGGGTCGGCCAGCGCCGCGCCATGGGTAAATTCTAAACCGATATGCTCGCTATAGGCATAAATCCCGCAAACGCAGGTTTTCGGCACACCCAATGCCCGTTCAAACACAAGGCCCCCATACATGGGGCGGTGGCCTGCATCGGGCGCATGGCGGGCCACGGTCTTGATCATCCAATCCGTGAGCAAGATTTTGAAATCCTCATGCGGTGTCAAAACAAACTTCCCTGCCCTATGATTGGCTTGGTCGGTTTTGGCGCGGGCTTTGGCCCCTCGCCCGCGGGTGCGATCTGCGCATGGCCATCGGCGAATTGAATGTCCAGTGCGGCCGCATTTTGCGCATCCGCAGCCTTGGTCACCACGCGCCCATCGACCCGCACAATCGCAAAGCCGCGCGCCAGCGTCTCGGTTGGGCCCAAGGTGGCGCGCATCCGCTCTAACCCATCTAGCCGCTGCTGAAGCCGCGCAAATTGCACAGGCGGGGCCGCATGCAGCCGCGACTCTAGCCCCGCAAGTTTGCTGCGCGCGTCCGAATTTCTGCGCCCTGCATCCGCCAGAAGGCGCGACAGCGCATTTGGCAGGCGGGCAGATTGCAAGTGCAGGTGCATTTTGCGCCGATCTGCATCTGAATTGACCCTGCCCTCCAGCCGCGCTGACATCTCGCGCAGCATCCCTGCTTTGCGCAGCACCAACGCGCGCAGCGCATCACCGCGCAGCCTTGTGGCCACGCGCCCATAGGCCCCCGCCTTATTGGCCACCATCAAGCCCAGCGCACCGCCCAACCGCAGAACTTTGGCATCAAAACCCTGCCGTGGCCCTTCTAATAGCCGCTCTGCCCGCGGCAAAGCGCGCGCCAAATCGCGCAAGCGTTGGCCGCGCGCACCCATGCCCTGCGCCAGTGCCCGCGACATGCGCGCGCCCATTCCATCCGTCGCAGCCAGCAAATCTACGCGCACGGGCACTGCCAATTCTGCCGCCGCTGTCGGCGTGGGCGCGCGCAAATCGGCAGCATAATCGATCAGCGTGGTATCGGTTTCATGCCCAACAGCCGAGATCAGCGGGATCAAACTGCCCGCCGCAGCCCGCACCACGATTTCCTCGTTAAAGCCCCACAGATCTTCCAAACTGCCGCCGCCGCGGGCGACAATGATCACATCAGGGCGCGGGATCGGGCCGCCTGCGGGCAGCGCGTTAAAGCCCGCGATGGCCGCCGCCACCTCGCCCGCGCAAGATTGCCCCTGCACGGCTACAGGCCAAATCAAGACATGGCGCGGAAAACGATCCCTCAGGCGGTGCAGAATATCGCGGATCACCGCACCAGAGGGCGAGGTGACCACGCCGATGACCTGCGGCAAATAGGGGATGGGCCGCTTGCGCGCCGCGTCAAACAGCCCTTCCGCTGCCAACATTGCCTTGCGCTTTTCCAACATCGCCATCAGCGCGCCTGCCCCTGCGGGGGCCATATCTTCGACGATCAGCTGATATTTGGATTGGCCGGGAAAAGTGGTCATGCGGCCCGTGGCCACCACTTCCATCCCCTCCTCTGGCCGAACCTGCATCTTGGACAGCTGCCCTTTCCAAGTTACGGCATCCAAACTGGCGCGGTCATCCTTCAGTGCAAAATACACATGGCCAGACGCGGGGCGCGATACGCGGCCCACTTCGCCGCGCACCCGCACCAGCCCAAACTCGCCTTCAATCACCCGTTTGACCGCCCCCGACAATTCGGACACGGTGAATTCGGGCTTATTGCCGCTGGGGGTGGGGCTGTCGTCCAGTAAATCCATAGATCACCTTGCAGGATACGCCCCCCCACCTTATGACGCGCCCATCCAAAGGCCAAGCGGGGGCATGCGATGAATATTCTGATTTTAGGTTCGGGCGGGCGCGAACATGCCCTTGCATGGGCGGTGCTGCAAAACCCCAAAACTGACCGCCTGATCGTCGCCCCGGGCAATGCAGGCATCGCACAAATCGCCGAAGTGGCCGATATCGACATTCTGTCAGGCGAAGCAGTCGTGCAGCTTTGCGCCGATGAGGCGATTGATTTTCTGATCATCGGCCCTGAAGGCCCCTTGGCCGCAGGCGTGGCAGATCGCGCGCGGGCGGCGGGGATATTGACCTTTGGCCCTTCGGCAGCTGCCGCGCGGCTTGAGGCATCCAAAGCCTTTACCAAAGAGATCTGCGATGCCTGCGCGGCCCCCACCGCCGCCTATGCCCGCTTTACCGATGCCGCCGCCGCCCGCGCCTATGTCACGCAGCAAGGCGCGCCGATTGTGGTCAAGGCCGATGGTCTGGCCGCAGGCAAGGGCGTGGTCGTGGCCGAAACGCTGGATCAGGCACTGGCGGCCATCGAAGATATGTTCGGCGGATCGCTTGGCGCAGCAGGGGCCGAAGTGGTGATCGAAGAATTCATGGCGGGCGAAGAGGCCAGTTTCTTTGTGCTGACCGATGGCAAAACCGCCCTGCCGATCGGCAGCGCGCAAGATCACAAACGCGCCTTTGATGGCGATAAGGGGCCAAACACCGGCGGCATGGGGGCCTATTCCCCCGCCCCCGTTCTGACAGATGCCGTGGCCCAAATCGCGATGGACAAAATCATCCTGCCCACCATCGCCGAAATGGCGCGGCGCGGGGTGCCCTATCAAGGTGTCCTTTATGCAGGGCTAATGATCGAAGGCGGCGCGCCGCGCCTTGTAGAATATAACGCGCGCTTTGGTGATCCTGAAACCCAAGTGCTGATGATGCGCCTTGGCGGCCAAGCGCTGGATGCCATGCACGCCTGCGCGAACGGCAGTTTGGACAAAATCCATCTCAACTGGGCCGATGACCACGCCATCACTGTGGTCATGGCAGCAAATGGCTATCCTGCCACCTATGGCAAGGGCAGCGCCATTGGCGGCCTAGACCGCCTGCCCGAAGACAGCCACCACATGGTCTTTCACGCAGGCACAGCCGAAAAAGACGGGCAAATCGTGGCCAATGGCGGGCGGGTTCTGAATATCACCGCGCGCGGCGACACGCTAGCGCAGGCCCATGCCCGCGCCTATGACATGGCAAAACAGATCAATTGGCCGCAGGGGTTTTATCGCCGCGATATTGGGCATCGCGCCCTTTAACCCTTTCACTTTGGCACAAATATCCTCGCCGAAGGCTCCGCCCCCACAGCCCACCCGCCGCATCAGGGCTTGCACCCCCGCCCCTGCCCCATTATGACGCGGCCAGATTGAAGCGGAGCATCCAATGCCTGTTCTGGTGATGAAATTCGGCGGCACTTCGGTGGCTGATTTGGCGCGCATCAAAAACGCGGCGCAAAAGGTCAAGCGCGAGGTGGAACGCGGCTATGACGTGATCGTCATCGTCTCGGCCATGTCAGGCAAAACGAACGAATTGGTGGGCTGGGTCGAAGGCACCTCGCCGCTTTATGATGCCCGCGAATACGACGCGGTGGTATCGTCGGGCGAAAATGTCACTGCCGGGCTGATGGCGCTGACCTTGCAGGAAATGGATATTCCCGCGCGGTCTTGGCAGGGCTGGCAAGTGCCAATCAACACCACCTCTGCCCATGCCTCTGCGCGGTTTATCTCGATTCCGCGGGAAAATATCGACGCAAAATTTGCCGAAGGGTTCAAAGTGGCCGTGGTCGCAGGTTTTCAAGGCGTCTCGGCCGAAGGCCGCATCACCACGCTTGGCCGTGGCGGGTCTGACACCACGGCCGTGGCCTTTGCGGCCGCCTTTGGCGCAGAGCGCTGCGACATCTACACAGACGTAGACGGCGTTTATACCACCGACCCCCGCATCACGAACAAAGCGCGCAAGTTGGACAAAATCGCCTTTGAAGAGATGCTCGAACTTGCCTCTCTTGGCGCGAAAGTGCTGCAAACCCGCTCGGTCGAACTTGCCATGCGCTACAAAGTGCGGCTGCGGGTTCTATCCTCGTTCGAGGACACCGACGAAAACTCTGGAACCTTGGTCTGCGACGAGGATGAAATTATGGAATCGAAAGTTGTGTCTGGCGTTGCCTATTCCCGCGACGAGGCCAAACTGACCCTGCTGCGCGTGGCCGACCGCCCCGGCATCGCCGCTGCCATCTTTGGCCCCTTGGCCGAGGCAGGGGTGAATGTGGATATGATCGTGCAGAATATATCCGAAGGTGGGGCCGATGGTGCCTTTACCGACATGACCTTTTCCTGCCCCACGAACCAAGTCATCCGCGCCAAAGCCGCGATGGACGAGGCAAAGGCCGCAGGCAGCATCACCTATGATGATATGGTCGTTGACAGCGATGTGGCAAAAATATCCGTGGTGGGCATCGGGATGCGCAGCCACGCAGGCGTGGCCGCGACCATGTTCAAGGCATTGGCAAGCGAGAATGTGAATATCAAAGTCATCGCCACATCCGAGATTAAAATCAGCGTATTGATCGACCGCAAATATATGGAATTGGCCGTACAGGCGCTGCACGATGCGTTTGGGCTGGAAAAAGCCTAGCAGCCCCGCCAGTTGCTCTTGCGCCCACGCCCGCCTGCGCTAGCGTGGGGGCAAAAGGAAAGGTGGCCCCATGTCTGTTTCTGCACCCGACATCCTGATCATCGGCTCTGGTATGGGCGGCGCGACTTTGGCTGCGCAACTTGCGCCATCGGGCAAGACCATCGTCATTCTCGAACGCGGGGATTTCCTGCGTGATTGCCCAGAGGCGCGCGATGGGGCGGCGGTGTTTTCGGGGCATTTCAACCCGCGCGAGGTTTGGCTGGATGAGGCGGGCGGCACTTTTCAGCCCAATAACTATTACCACCCCGGCGGCAATTCGAAATTTTACGGCGCAGTCTTGATGCGCTACCGCGCCGAGGATTTCAGCCCGCTTCAGCATATCGAAGGCACCACCCCTGGCTGGCCCATATCTTACGCCGAGTTTGAGCCTGATTATCAAGCCGCAGAAACCCTGTATCAGGTGCGCGGCGATGTGACAGGTGACATAACCGAGCCGCCCCATTCTGGCCCCTACCCGCACCCAAGCGTGCCGCATGAGCCTGATATGATTGACCTGATGAACAGGATGCGCGCCCAAGGCCTATCGCCCAGCGCCCTGCCCTTGGGGGTGGATATTGACCTGTGGCTGCAGGGCGGGGCTGTGACATTTGACGGCTTTCCCAATACGCGCGGCGGCAAGATGGACGCGGAAACCATCGGCCTTGCCGCAGCATTGAAGCACCCAAATGTCACATTGATCACGGGGGCAATGGTCACGCGTCTGGCCGCATCGGGGCGGCAGATCACGGGCGTGCATTATACCCATGACGGCGCTGAAAAAATGATATCTGCCCCGCTGGTTTGCCTTTGTGCGGGGGCTGTGAAATCGGCGGCCCTGCTGCTGTCGTCGGCCAATGCAGACCATCCCAATGGGCTGGCCAATTCGTCTGACCAAGTTGGGCGCAACTTTATGAACCACAATATCACCGCGATCATCGGGGTGAACCCCTTGCGCCGCAACCGCAGTGTCTATGAAAAAACGATCCAACTGAATGACTGGTACCTGACGGGCGGGCCAAAGGGCGAGCCCCTTGGCAATGTACAAATGCTTGGGCGGATCACGGGGCCGATTATGGCGGCAGAAACCAAACTGCCGCTGTGGTTGGCAACTTGGCTTGCCGATCATTCCGTGCATCTGATGACCATGTCCGAAGACCTGCCCAGCCGCGAGAGCCGCGTCACGCTAAAAGACGGGCAGATCATGCTGAAATGGCAACGCACCAATTGGGCGGCACATCTGGCGTTGAACGCGAAACTCAAGGCGCTTTTGCGCAAAATGGGCTGGCCCATTGTTCTGACCAAAACCTTTGAAAAGCGCACACCCTCGCATCAATGCGGCACGGCGCGCATGGGCCATAATCCCCATGACAGCGTGGTCGACACCACCTGCCGCGCCCATGATTTGGACAATCTGATCATCTGCGATGCATCGGTTCTGCCGACATCAGGGGCGGCCAACCCATCTTTGACCATTGCCGCGCTGGCCATCCGCACGGCACGCGCGATTTTGGCGCGCACGCCATAGCGCCCCACATCGGGCATTTACGCGCTGGGTAACTTTACCAGCCTTTCCCCACTCCCCTTTTCGCGCACTATGGCCTATAGTGCCGCGAACAAGGGGCGCAACATGCCAGCAGAACGCACGGACAGTGACAGTCGAAAACTCCTCCGCAGGTTGCGGGATGTCTTGGCGACAAAGGCCAAAGGGCAGGATCGGCTGGATCAGATCACCCATCTGATCGCCGATTCCATGGAGACGGAGGTCTGCTCGATCTATCTGTTCCGCGATGCCGAGACGCTGGAACTTTGCGCAACCGAAGGGCTAAAGAAAACGGCCGTTCACAAAACCCGCATGAAGCTGGGCGAAGGGCTGGTGGGCCGCGTGGGCCGCACGGGCCTGCCTGTGAACACCGCGAATGCGCCTGCGGAAAAGGGCTTTCGCTTTATGCCCGAAACGGGTGAAGAGATTTACTCGTCCTTCCTTGGCGTGCCGATCCAGCGCGTTGGCGAGCGTTTGGGCGTGTTGGTGGTGCAATCCAAAACCGCGCGCCAGTTTTCCGAAGACGAGGTGGACGCGCTGGAAGTCGTCGCCATGGTGCTGGCAGAAATGACCGAACTGGGCGCCTTTGCGGGCGTGGGGACGGGCATGGCGATGCTGCACACCCAGCCTGTGCTGTTTCGCGGCAGCACAGGGCAAGAGGGCGCGGCAGAGGGGCGCGTTTGGCTGCATGAGGCGCGGGTGGTTGTCACCAACCCTGTTGCCGATGACCCGCTGTATGAATTGGAACGTATCCGCGCCGCAGTGGGAGAATTGCGCGTTTCGGTCGATGATCTGCTGGCGGCAGAGTCTTTGGACAAAGAGCAAAAGCAAGTGCTGGAAGCCTATCGCATGTTTGCCCATTCGCGCGGCTGGTTGCGGCGGATGGAAGAAGACATCGCAAGCGGCCTATCCGCCGAAGCGGCCGTGGCCAAAGAACAGGCCACGGCGCGGGCGCGGCTGGAAAACGTGCCCGATGCATATCTGCGCGAGAGGCTGCATGATTTGGATGATTTGTCCAATCGCCTGCTGCGCATTCTGACGGGCCAAGGCAGCGATACGGGCGCGGCCATGCCCGAAAACCCCATCCTTGTGGCGCGCAATATCGGCCCTGCCGAGCTGCTGGAATATGGCCGCAAGCTGAAAGGCGTGGTGCTGGAAGAAGGCTCGGTTGGCAGTCACGCCGCCATTGTGGCGCGCGCGCTGGCCATTCCGATGGTGATCCATGCCGAACGTGTGACGACCGAGGCGCTGAACGGTGATCCGATTCTGGTGGACGGAGATCAGGGCATCGCCCATCTGCGCCCCGAGGAAACTGTGGCGCGGTCATTCCGTGACAAAATCGCCATGCAGGCCAAGGCACAAGAACGCTTTGCCAGCCTGCGCGATCTGCCCGCGACAACGCGGGACGGGGTGCGTATTGGCCTGCAGATGAATGCGGGGCTGATGGCAGATTTGCCTTCACTGGTTGGATCTGGCGCCGAAGGTGTGGGCCTGTTTCGCACCGAATTGCAATTTCTGGTGCGCAGCCAAATGCCGCGCCGCGAAGAATTGGTTGCCCTGTATTCCCGCGTGATGGAGGCATCCAAAGGCCTGCCCGTGGCATTTCGAACCTTGGATATCGGCAGTGACAAAGTGCTGCCCTATATGAAACCACAAGACGAGCCGAACCCCGCCATGGGCTGGCGCGCCATTCGCGTGGGTCTTGATAAACCGGGCGTTTTGCGGATGCAGTTGCAGGCCCTGATCCGCGCAGCAGCAGGGCGGCCCTTGCAAGTGATGTTCCCCTTTGTCGCCGAATTTGCCGAATTTCAGGCCGCGCGCAGCCTGCTGCTGCGCGAGATCCACCGCGAAAAATCCTTGGGCCATGGCGTGCCAGACAAGTTGGAAATTGGCGCGATGCTGGAAATGCCCAGCCTTGCCTATGCACCCGATGCGTTTTTCCAAATGGCTGATTTCATATCGATTGGCGGAAATGACCTAAAGCAGTTCTTCTTTGCCGCCGACCGCGAGAATGAGCGCGTGCGCAAGCGGTATGATGTCTTGAACACATCTTTCCTGACCTTTTTGCAGTTTATCATCGCGCGCTGCGCCGCATCGAACACGCGGCTTTCTTTTTGCGGCGAAGATGCTGGCCGCCCGCTAGAGGCGCTGGCCTTTGCCGCGATCGGGTTACGCAACCTGTCGATGCGGCCTGCCTCGATTGGCCCTGTCAAAGAAGTGCTGCGCAGTGTCGATATCGGCGCGGCGAAAAAGGTGATTGATACGGCAAGGGCAAATGGGGCCGAGACTGTGCGCGGCGTGCTGGCCGACTGGCTTGCGCAGCACATGCCATAAAGGGGGCCAGCCCCCTCACCTGTTTGCAAAGGGGCAAACAGGTTCACCCCCGGGATACTTGGAAAAAGAAGAAACCATCAGCGCGCCTTGGTGATTTTGGGTGTGCAGGCGGATTCGAAGGCTTTGGCTACAGCCTCGCCGCCGTGGCTTTGCGCAAGGCGCATCAAGGCAAAGCGGATGCGCGCGATTTCGCGGTAATAGGACAGATAGGCCGCATTGATCGCTGCCCCTGTTGCCGCGCCCAAAATCGGCACAGTTTGCGCGGCCAGCTTTTGGCCCAAGACCAATGCCAAGCGCGGTGCGACTGTGGCGATGATTTTATGCACCGCAGGCCCCGTCAGCGCAAGGCGGGCAGATAAAAAGGCGGTGTTCATGCCGTCATCTTGGCGCAAAGGGCTGGCATCGGAAAACACCTCTAGGCAGGCGGCGCGGATACCATCGCTGTCGGGATCAAAACCTGCGCTGCGGGCCTCTGCCCTGATGGCATGCAAAAACACCGTGATGGTGATGGGTAATTCCACAAGCGAGCTGGCCAGCCCCCCTGCCCCGCCTGCGGCGCCCGTGGTCATGGCCGCGGCCATTACCCCTGTGCGGCCCAATTGCGGGCCCCTTTCACTGTGGCCTGCCAAAGAATGCGCCTGCATCAGCACTGCCACGATAGCCCGTTCCATCTGCACGCGAACCTGCGGCGGCAGGCGGTTCATCTGCGATTCCAGCGTGCCGCCAAAGCGCTGCATCAGCCCAATCACAGGGCCATTTGCGCGCCGATAAGCGCGGGCCAATTCGGCAATCGCGCGGTCAAGGTCGGGGTTAGGAACAGTGGGCAGCTTGCTCATATGCGGAATGTGGCCCCTCACTTGCCCGCATACAAGGCGCGGGCGCGCAAAATCACCAATGGGGCGGGCGCTGATTGACGGCGGGCGCATCAAGAGCTTCTTGTTCGCGCTCGGCCTCGCGCAGGGCCAGCATTTCTGTCAGCCGTGTCAGGCGGTCAATCTCGCGCCCTTGGGAGGCCACAATATCCGACAAATCATCGACCGCACGCATCAGATGCGCAATACGTTCTTCCAGTGCTGTGATATTGGTCATGCGCGCCCCGCTACTTGCCCCGCCCTTCCCCATCCGCTACAGCAGGTTGAACAAAAACCAAAGGGCAAAGCCATGTCTGACGAAAATTTGGGGGCAAAATCGGGTCAGAAAAAACCAAAGGCCGAGCGCCGCCCCCGTGCCGAAACCCCGCGCGGATTTCGCGATTATTTTGGGGCAGAGGTGACCGCGCGGCGCGATATGCTGGCGGCCATCACGGCGGTCTATCATCGCTATGGTTTTGACCCTTTGGAGACCAGCGCCGTTGAAACAGTTGAGGCTTTGGGCAAGTTTCTGCCCGATGTGGATCGTCCGAATGAAGGGGTATTCGGCTGGCAGGAAAATGAGGCAGAGGGCGCAGATTGGCTGGCCCTACGCTATGATCTGACCGCGCCTTTGGCGCGTGTCGCAGCCCAATATCGCAACGACTTGCCCACGCCATATCGCCGCTATGCCTTTGGCCCCGTTTGGCGCAATGAAAAACCAGGGCCAGGGCGGTTTCGCCAGTTTTACCAATGCGATGCCGATACAATAGGGGCGGCAAGTGTGGCAGCCGACGCCGAGATTTGCGCCATGCTGGCCGATGCGCTGGAGGCAGCGGGCATTGATCGCGGTGATTACGTCATCAAAGTGAACAATCGTAAAGTATTGAACGGCGTGATGGAGGTGGCAGGGGTGCTTGACTCGTTTGACCCTGACAAACACGCCGAAGAGCGCGGGATTGTTCTGCGCGCAATTGACAAGTTTGATCGTTTGGGGACCGAAGGCGTGCGCGCGCTGCTGGGCGCGGGGCGCAAAGATGAAAGCGGCGATTTCGCCAAAGGAGCGGGGCTCAGTGAGGCGCAGGCGGATGTTGTGATGGGTTTCACCGCCGCCCGCCGCGAGACAGGGCCTGCCACCTTGGCGCGTTTGCGCGAACTTGTTGGTCATTCAGCCATCGGCACCGAAGGGGTGAATGAACTTTCCGAGATTGCCGCCCTTCTCGCAGCCCAAGGCTATGGCCCTGACCGCATTATCCTTGATCCTGGCGTTGTGCGCGGGCTGGGCTATTACACAGGCCCTGTATATGAGGCCGAGCTTACCTTTGAAATCCTTGATGAAAAGGGGCGCAAGCGGCAGTTTGGTTCGGTTGCGGGGGGCGGGCGTTATGACGATTTGGTCAAACGCTTTACGGGGCAGGCTGTGCCCGCAACGGGCGTTTCCATTGGTGTTGACCGCCTGCTTGCTGCCCTTACGGCAAAAGGGCGCGGGGCGGTTGATAGTGCGGGGCCGGTGGTTGTGACGGTGATGGATCGTGAGCGCATGGCGGACTATATGGCCATGGTGGGCGAGTTGCGCAGCGCTGGCATCCGCGCGGAAGTATACCTTGGCAACCCAAAGCAATTTGGCAACCAACTTAAATACGCCGACAAGCGGGCAAGCCCGATTGCAGTTATCCAAGGCGGGGATGAGGCAGCAAAAGGAACAATCGTTCTGAAAGACCTGATCCTTGGCGCGCAGATCGCCCAAAATGCCACGTTAGAGGAATGGAAAGGTCGCCCCGCGCAGGTGGAAGTGCCGCGCACTGATTTGGTGGCGGCGGTGCAAAAAATGCTGGGTGGCGGAAAGTAGCGCGCGCATGGTATCCAAAACCGCCATCCGTCTAGAGGCTGACCGCCTGTTCACATTGTTTCAGGCAGCAGGCGCGCAGCCTGTGGATGCAGACATTCTGCTGCCCGCTGAAACGCTGCTGGACCTATATGGCGAAGATATCCGCGCGCGCGCCTATGTCACCCATGACCCTGTGCGCGGCGAAATGATGCTGCGCCCTGATTTCACTGTGCCCGTGGTGCAGGCGCATATGCAAGGCGGGGCTGATCCCGCGCGTTATTGCTATATGGGCGAGGTGTTTCGCGCCCAAGATCATCTGGCCGATGTCAGCGGCGCGCGGCCACCTGAATATCTGCAAGTCGGCTTCGAGGTGTTCGACCGAACTGCGCCCGAGGCCGCCGATGCCGAAGTCTTTGCGCTGATTGCAGGCGCGCTGGATGGCCTGCCTTTGCGCGCTGTCACAGGTGATATGGGCATTCTGCTTGCCGCAGTGCAGGGGCTGGCAACCACCCCCGCGCGCAAGGCGGCACTGTTGCGCCACATTTGGCGACCGCAGCGGTTTCTGGCCCTGCTCAACCGATTTGCCGCGCGCAGCCCTGCCCCCCCTGCGCGGGTGGCGCTGCTGGACAGATTGGCACGCGGCGATATTGCTGCCCAAATCGCCGATGCCGCCCCGATGATCGGTTTGCGCAGTGCGGCTGAAATCGCCGCGCGCGCGCAGGCTCTGCTGCAAGATGCCAAAACCCCGCCCATCCCCGCCCAAGAGGCCGAATTGCTCACCAGCCTGCTGGCGCTGGCCGCGCCTTGCGATGCGGCCTTGAGCCAATTGCAAATGATGGCGCAGCATATGCCGAGCCTTGATGGCGCAACCCGCCGCTTTGCCCAGCGCCTGATTGCCCTGCGCGCGCGCGGCATTGACACGGCCCGCCTGCCCTTTGAGGCAAGCCTCGGCCGTGCGTCCATGGAATATTACGACGGCTTTGTGTTTGCCTTCACGGGCGGGGCCGACCTGCCGCCCTATGCCAGCGGCGGGCGCTATGACGCGCTGACCCAAGTCTTGGGCGGGGGGCGGTCCATCCCTGCTGTGGGAGGCGTGATCCGCCCGCATTTGGTGGCGGCCTTGCGGGGGGCGCTATGAGCAGATCGTTGAAAATCGGCGTTCCATCCAAGGGCCGCTTGATGGAGCAGACCTTTGATTGGTTTGGTGCGCGCGGCCTTGCCATGCGCCAATCGGGTGAGGCGCGCGAATATGCAGGGGCCGTCTCGGGCATGGATGGGTTAGAGCTGGTCTTGCTGTCAGCGGGCGAGATTCCGCGTGAATTGGCCGCAGGACGCATTCATATCGGTGTGACAGGCAGCGATTTGCTGCGCGATAAGCTGGCAGAATGGCAGATGCAGGCACAAGAATTGGCCCCCATGGGGTTTGGCCATGCCGATTTGATTCTGGCCGTGCCCGCGGTCTGGATTGATGTGGAAACCATCGACGATCTGGATGCCACTGCTGCGGCCTTTCGCGCCGCCCACGGCTTTCGCCTGCGCATTGCCACCAAATACCACAGGCTGGTGCGCGAGTATCTTACCGCGCAGGGCGTGGCAGATTATCAACTGGTCGATAGTCAAGGTGCCACCGAAGGCACTGTCAAAAACGGCACAGCCGAGGCGATTGCGGATATCACCTCTTCGGGCGAGACGCTGCGCGCCAACCATCTTAAGGTGTTGCAAGACGCCGTGATCCATCAAAGCCAAGCCACGCTTTACGCCAGCTTGCGCGCCGATTGGGCGGGGCTGGACGGCGCGCGCGCGGCCCTGCTGGCCAAACTGGGGCTGTAGCGCGGCCTAGCGCAGGCCCATTTCCGCCAAGGCGCGGGCCAAATCTTGCGGCAAAGGGGCCTCGGTTGCGCGGCCTTTGGGCAGATCGGGCGGGCTGTCTGCGGCCTCGAGATATCGCCAGCCCTGAAAGGCGCGGCGCGGCGTGGGATGGGTGCGGATTACCTCCTCATCCATCACAATGCCGCAGCGCAAGATACCATCACTGCCGCGCATTTCGGTCAAATCAAGGATGCGCTGGCGCAGCAGCACCTCGCCCTTGATGATCCAATACAGACTGCCGCCCGACAGCACCTCGTGCACACGTTTTGGAAACATGCGGGTGACGTGAACATTCGTGCCTTTGGGCCACAAATGGGTGTGGGCCGCGCGCCACGTCAACAGATCTTCGATGCTTTCGCAGCCGACACATAGTTTGATGATATTTATATGGCTCATTATTCCCTCTGCTACGCATGATAGCCTGATTGGTCGCGGCAACAAGGCTTGCCCTATATGTTATCCCCCGCTATCTTGTGCCTCTGCCAGATTTCCGCACCACGTTCTGCTGTTGCCAAGGGGGCCTGATGTCCAGCTTTTCCGCGCCGATTGCCGCCCAGATTTGGGATATGAAATACCGCCTAAAGGATGCAAGCGGCACGCCGATTGATGCCACAGTGCAAGACACGTGGCGGCGCGTGGCGCGCGATTTGGCATCGGTGGAAAAAGACCCCGCTGCGTGGGAGGAAAAGTTTTACGCGGCCCTAGAAGGGTTCAAATACTTGCCCGCAGGCCGTATTTTGGCAGGGGCGGGCACGGGGCGGTCGGTCACGCTGTTTAACTGCTTTGTGATGGGCACGATCCCCGACAGCATGGGCGGCATTTTCGATGCCCTGCGCGAGGCGGCGCTGACCATGCAGCAAGGCGGTGGGATTGGATATGATTTTTCCACCATCCGCCCGCGCGGTGCTGCCGTGATGGGCGTTGCCGCAGATGCCTCTGGCCCTTTGTCATTCATGGATGTTTGGGATGCGATGTGCCGCACGATCATGTCGGCGGGCAGCCGCCGCGGGGCGATGATGGCCACGCTGCGCTGCGATCACCCTGATATCGAAGCCTTCATCGAGGCGAAACGCGACCCTGCCCGCCTGCGTATGTTCAACCTTTCGGTGCTGGTCACCGACCCGTTTATGGACGCTGTCAAGGCCGATGGCCCATGGGATTTAACCCATGGCGGGCGCGTCTATCAAACAGTGCAAGCGCGCGATCTGTGGAATAAGATCATGCGCAACACCTATGAATTCGCCGAACCAGGCGTGATTTTCATCGACCGCATCAATGCGGCGAATAATCTCAATTACGTTGAAACCATCGCAGCAACCAATCCTTGCGGCGAGCAGCCCCTGCCCCCCTATGGTGCCTGCCTTTTGGGCAGTATCAATTTGGCCGTGCTGGTAAAGGATGCCTTTACGACTGACGCCAAAATGGACACAGCCGCCTTGGATGATCTTGTGCGCACAGCAGTGCGGATGATGGATAATGTGGTTGATGCCTCGCGCTTTCCTCTGCCCCAGCAGGCCGCCGAGGCGCAGGCCAAGCGGCGCATTGGGCTGGGGGTGACGGGGCTGGCAGATGCGCTGCTGATGCTGGGCCTGCGCTATGGCAGCGATGCGGCCGCACAGCAATGCGAAGACTGGATGCATGCCATCGCCCGCAGCGCCTATCTGGCCTCGGTCGATTTGGCGCGCGAAAAAGGGGCTTTTCCGCTGTTTGATGCGGATAAGTATTTGGATTCGGGCACAATGCGGGCCATGGATGCGGATGTGCGCGATGCGATCCGCACCCATGGTATTCGCAACGCGCTGCTGACATCCATCGCGCCCACTGGCACGATCAGCCTATATGCGGGCAATGTCTCTTCTGGGATCGAACCTGTGTTTGCCTATGCCTACACGCGCAAAGTGTTGCAAAAAGACGGCTCGCGCAGTGAAGAAGAGGTCGTTGATTACGCCGTGGCAAAGTGGCGCGAATTGCATGGCGATGCCCCGCTGCCAGATCATTTTGTCAACGCGCAAACCCTGCCGCCCTTGGATCATGTCAAGATGCAGGCAGCCGCCCAGCGCTGGATCGACAGTTCTATTTCCAAGACCATCAATTGCCCCGAAGACATCAGCTTTGATGATTTTGCCGAGGTGTATATGGCCGCTTGGGATCAGGGCTGCAAAGGCTGTACCACCTACCGCCCCAATGCTGTGACGGGCTCTGTGCTGTCGGTCAGCGAAACCATCAAGGCTGCGCCAGCGCCGCAGGCCCCGCCGATGGGCGAAGTAGTCTATCTGTCTGAACCTTTAGAACGGCCCGCCGCATTGGAAGGCGCAACCTACAAGGTGAAATGGCCGATGAACGAACATGCGCTGTATATTACCATCAATGATACCATCATCGCAGGCCGCCGCCGCCCGTTTGAGGTGTTTATCAATTCCAAAAACATGGAGCATTTTGCGTGGACAGTCGCGCTGACGCGGATGATCTCTGCCGTGTTTCGTCGTGGCGGCGATGTGTCTTTTGTGGTCGAAGAGCTGAAGGCTGTGTTCGATCCGCGCGGCGGGGCTTGGGTGAACGGGGCCTATATCCCGTCTATTCTGGCGGCGATCGGCGGGGTGATCGAGCAGCATCTGGTGGCCATTGGCTTTATCGCGGGCGAGGGGCTGGGCCTGAAATCTGATCCAAAGGCGCAGGCGATGGCCGTGGGCGATGGCCCCCGCGCCAGTTGCGATGCCTGCGGATCGCTTGATCTGCGCATGGTCGAAGGGTGCATGACCTGTGGCAGTTGTGGCAATAGTAAGTGTGGGTAGCGCGCCCAACGCCGCAGCTGTATACGCGTATCGCAGCACCAAGGGCGGGGGCGACACCCGCCTGACCCCTTAACGCCTTTATGCCAGTGTTTGGGCTTGTCTGACGAAGGTATCATCTGCGCCCATTCTTCGCGCCTTAAACCTTCGCGATCTTCAATCAGGTAAGGGCCTTTTCGCTGCGAAGATATCGGGCTACCACTTCGCGCCATGTTCCAAAACCCAGCCGACTGGTGCGGTGTCGCCCGATCAGAACCGCGCTGGGTTAACCAAACTGTCTTTGCGGATATGCGCCCGCAAAACTGAGCCAAAACATTTGGCGGCTGTTGCGCCGCGACTATGCCCGCGCGTGACACAATAGGCGGTCAGCCGCCCTCGCCCCATTTGGCCTGCCCCATCACATCTGCCCCTTCAGCCACCCCCATCACCCGCAAGATCGACAGGCCCAAGGTGAATTCGGCCACATCGCCGTGTCGCGTCATCTGCGGGCGCGCAGGCCAAGTGCTGAAATCATAGACCTGCCCCGCCGCCCATTTATCCACCAGCGTCACGCCGCCATAGGCAGGCACAAAGACGGTGTTGCCGCCCGCTGCCGCAACATGGGAAACACCTGTGCCAATGTGCAGCGTGTCATTACCGCGGCCCAGCTTGACGCGGTTTCGGCCCGGCCCTGTGTGAATGACCGAAGAGCCATCCCCCCCTTCGATCCAATCATTGCCATGGCCTGCAAAGATCACATTGCGCGCATCCCCTGCATAAATCGTATCGTCGCCTGTGCCACCATCCAGAACATCACGCCCGCCGCCGCCTTGCAGATGGTCATTGCCCGCACCGCCATAAAACGCATGGCGCGCGGTGGGAAGTTTGGCGATGGCAATCAGGCGATCATCCCCATCCCCGCCGTAAAATGTAGCCCCGCCATATTTGGGGCCAATCAGCACGTCATCCCCGCGCGATCCGCGCACATCCACAAGAACCCTCTCGGATGTTTCAAAATGGATGGGGCTGTCGGGATGGGCGACGATGCGCAGGGTGCGGCCTTCGTCCTTTGGGTTGGTTTCGTGCCGCGCGACCACTGTCGCAATGCGGATGTTTTCCACATTCATCGGGCAATGCAGCACATAATTGTCAGGCCCGCCCATATACCACAGCGTGTCATTGCCGCCGTCTTTGGACTCGCGGATTTTCTCGGCATCGGCGCCATAGGCCCAATAGCTGTCACCGCCGCGCGTGCCTTCCAGCACCACCGACCCGTCAACAGCCATCATCGCATTGACCCCATCTGCGGGGTTTTCAAACCCGCGCAAATCCAGCCCCAAGTCCAGCGCGCCGCGCACCAATTCGCTGCGCAAAAACTCGAGCGGGGCAGAGGCCACAAGATTCGTCGTCTCGCCCGGATCGGCGACGATGTCATAGATATGCTCCTCGCCATTGGGATAGCGGAAATAGCGATATTGCTGATAGCCCGCCACCGAAGGGCGCACTGACAACGTGCCAAAAACCGACGTGACGGGCGATTTGCTGTAATCATATGACCCAAAGCTGGCATCGATCAGCGGCAGCAGGCTTTGTCCTGACACCCAATCGGGGCGCGGCGGCAGGCCTGCCAGTTGCATCACAGTTTTGGCGAAATTGTGCAGGGATACGGGGGTATCAATCACCCGCCCCTGCCCGCCCATCCGCGGCGAATAAATACCCAGTGGCACATGGGCTGCGCTGTCCCATTGGCTCATTTTATGAAAGCTGTCGTGGTTGCCAAGGTTAAAGCCATTGTCAGACAGAAAAATCACAGTGGTGTTATCGCCCAAGGGCGATGCGGCAAGCGCATCCAAAAACCGCCCGATTTCATGGTCAACATGGCTGACGGCGGCAAAATAGGCACGCACCACTTGCCGCCAGCCTTCATCGCCTGCTTTTTCAGGCGTCCAATTGCCATTGGCGATATAGGCGGCCTCATAGACGGCAAAGCCCTGCTGGGGGCCATAGTAATCTTCGGCTGCTGCGATTTCGGGCCAACGGATAGCTGCCGCGTCATACATTTGATAAAAGCGGTCGGGGCATTCCAGATTGTAATGCGGATGTTTGAACCCCAGTTGAATCAGATGCCTGCGGCTGGGGTCAGCGCGCTGCAACAGGTCTATGGCGTTTTGTGCCACATCGTAATCATAGAACAGATGGTCTTGCGCCCCATCATCATTGGGGTGGTTGACGCCCTTAATCCCCGGGCCGCGGTCAAGATATTCTTTGATGCGACTGCGCCCATTTTTATCCGCGCAGGGCACATCTTCGTGAAACAGCACTCGGCGGTATTTTTCGGGCATAGGGCGATAGGTGGCATCGACCTTGCCCGTGGTAAAGGTATAAAAGCCCGCGCGGCGCAGGTCATAGGCCCATGCCTTTTGCGGTGGCAGCACCTGCCGCCAAAAGCGGTTTAAATCCACCAGCCCAGTGCGAAAGGGCGACAGACCTGTGGCGAGTTCGGCGCGGCAAGGTGCGCAAAGCGGCACTGTGGCATAGGCATTGCCAAAGCGTACACCCGCCGACATCAGCCGATCAAGGTTAGGTGTCAGAATTGGGATGCCAAAGGCATGGCGCCATGTGAAGACATCAATCATGTCATCCACCCAAATTACGGCGATATTGTCGCGCGCAATGCTGGCCGCATCAAAGCCCATCAGCCGCCATCCGTCAGGCGCAATCGGGCGGGCAGCGCCCAGCGGTGCAGCGTGCCATGCGTGCCCTGCGCGGCCCATTCATCGCGCAGCGCCCCTGCATTGGCGGGATAGTCATGCGCGCGCGCGCGCGGCACTGCGCCATGGGCATAGGCGACAAACACCTCACCTTCGGGGCGGGCCGAACAGCGCAAGATCACCGCACGCTTGTCTTTTGCGTCGATCTCGACTGCGGTGATTTGGGCGCCGTTGGTTGCACCATCAAGCCGAAAGCCCGCCTGCTTGCCCGCATCAAAGGGGTCGGATGTATCAATCACCAACCCCTCTGCCGCGCTGCAGATCAGGCGAATGTCTTGGCCCTGCCGTTCAGCCAATTGGATGGTTGGGCAAAGCCAGCCCGCACCGCTTTCGCTTGCCAAAAGGGCATGCGCCGACATCTCGGCCTTTGTCCGCTGGCCAATATCAGTCAGGCGGCCCGTGTCGTCGATCGCATAGGCATAGCTTGGCCCCGTGCAGACCAGCGGATGATCGCCATGGTTCCATGACAATTCCCACTGCCCCTCTAGCGCCGCGCCTGTTGTGATGGTTTGCGTGCCGCAATCAAACCCCGCAAGGAAAATGGGGCGCGGCGCACCTAGGCGGCCCAGATATTGGGTGATTTGCGCCATCACGGCCATGATCCCATCGCGGTAAGCAGCCGCATCGCCCAAGATATCCTCTAGGCAGTAATCCAAACACACAGCCGCAACTTTGGCAGGTCGGCCAAGGCGGGCGGCGGCGGCGGCATGGTTTTGCAGGGCTTTTTCAAAATTTCCCATGGCCGCGCCTTTGCCCAAATCGGCGGCGCTGGCTGCCAGATCGGTTTCCGCACGCAGCACAAACAAGGGCAGCCCCGCCCCCGCCGATTTGCGCAAAGACAGCAAAGTTTCGGCCAAAAGCGCCTCATGCGTCATCTCGCGGATGGGCAAAAGTTTGGGGGTAAAGATTGCCTCGCCCAGCCCGCCCATGCCCGCTGCGCCAATATCATCGGCAGGGGCGAACAGATGATAGGGAAAGCGCGTGTGCAGTGGTTGGCCAAGCTGCGCACGCGCGCCGCCCAGCGCAAAGATACCCATGACGGGCAGATGACTTGCCGCCAATATTGTCGCATCATCTTTGTGGCGCATATAGCCGCGCGTGCCGTCAGCCCCCGCTAAATTGGCGGTGAAATGCAGCCAGTCGCCGCGCATCTGAACATCCCACGCGTCGATATCATCGCCCAATGGCACAAGATCAGGGGCGGCGTGCGGCGCAGCAACCTGTGGCAAATCAAGGCGCGCTGCGATATCGGCAATCACGCGGTCAGACAGATGCAGCGTCAGCCCCGTGTCATCCCAGCCAATCACATCGCCATTTTCCGCGCGGATGATCACGCCTGTTTTTGCGGGATCGGCCATCTAAAACACCTCTGCAAATCGCGGGGGCAGCGAATACAGCCCCTTTGGCCGCGCGCCACCTGGCGCCCAATACACATCTTTCTTCACGCGCCAGCCTGCCTTCATCTCGGCACGAAAATCGGCAAACTCGACATCTTCGCGAATGGGTTTTTGTTTGCAGATGCTGATATAGGTATCCCAAGCTGTATCCCAGCCCGTCTTTTCGCGGGTAACTTCCTCGAGAGCGCCGCTTTGAATTTCGCGTTGGGCGCGGCGGGTGGCAAGGCGGGCTGCGCAAAGATCGTAATCGATAAAGCGCAGGTGAAACAGGTAAAGATGCGGATCCAGATGCAGGTGGGGATGGCTGGCAAAATGCCCGCCCGGAACGATGTCTATATTCGTTGCGGTGATACAGGGCTTTGCATAGTTGGCATTCAGGCGAAAATTGCGCCGCACCGAAAGGATTTTGCGATCATCGCTGATTTTTTCGGGCTCTGACTCGGGCGTATGAACCATTTCAATGGCAAAGGGGGTCAGCACCTTTGGCCCACCTTTAGGGTTTATCGCGGCGACATAATCGCGCAAGCTTGGCGAGACGGCAGGATCGACCACCACCAATTCATCCACATCGCCCACCAAAACCCAATTGTAAAAGCTGGTAAATGCCGACGTGAGGCGCGAGAGCATTTGCCAGCGGCGCTGATTAAAGCAATCGCGCGTGGGATCATAGGGCAGGTAGATCACATTGCAGCCTTCGGCGATTTTCTTGTGTTCGGGATCGCCGCCATGTGAAAGGACATAGCAATTCTCGCGCCCCAATTGGCGGCCATAATATTCGACCCAGCGGCGCAAAAAGAAATGGTCGCCGCCCACCATTGTCATTGCCATCATCGCTGCGCGGGTTGTGTCCATTTGCCTATTCCGCCGCCTTTGCATCCAAATGGCGCAGCGCCTCGCGCCGCGCGCGGCGGGCAAAGACCAATTCCTCTTCGGCAAGGCCCGATTCCAAACCCATGGCCAAAACCTGATTTGCACCGCGCAAAACGCCGCGATAATGCCCCCGCTCTAGGGCAGTAAACAGCAGCGATTTTTGCCATTTTGGCACAGATTTGCGCGCCCGATACTGCGCCCAAAAGGCGGGTGTTACGCGCCCTTGCGCCAGCATATCCTGCACCAATCCCTGAAATGCACCTGCCTTCATCACCACGCGGATGGCCTCGTGCGTGGCATGGTTCAGGCGAATGGCCTGCACATGGGGCGCGGCCATGCGGGCGGCATGGGCGCGATCCTCGGGCGTGAACGGATCATATAGCAGGGCCACGGCAGGGATATAGGCAATAGCTGCGGCCGCATCCAAAAATGGCTGCGCCTCCCAGTTCGATTTACGCACGGCAAAGGGAAAGCGCGCCTCAAAGGGCGCAATATGTTTGGACATAGAGGTTTGCGCCGACAGCGCAATCACGCGCGCGCGCGGCACAAGCGGGGCAAAGTTCAGCGCAGCAAACCCGCCCATGGATGCGCCGATCATCACGATATTGGCGAACCCGTCGAAAAAATGTTGCGCCGCAAGGGTGCGCAACATATCGGGCGCGCCCGTGCAGCGAAACCAATCTTTGCCATGGCTTTGCACACCCAAGACCGCCGCCCCAATCGGCGCAAGGCGGCGATAGGCCCAAGGCCCGCGCGGCCAGCCTTCGTCAATGGTGGCAAGGTTGTCAAAGCTGATGATCAAATCGCGCCCATGGGGGCCGATACCCGCGCTGGGTTCATACCACAGGTTCGCCCCTGCCAGCGCCCCTTGCCCCAACACCAAAAACCGACCCTCTGGCGCGGCGCTGGACAGTTGCACCTGCGGCGGCAGGCTGAGGGGGACTTCATCGCTCATGCGGTTGTCCAGCGGAAGTAGCGGTGCAGCGCAGCCAATTCAGTGCTGTTGTCTTCGGCCAACAGCGCGCGCTTATCCCAAAAAAGCACATCACGAATGCGGCCCGCACCTAGCGTTTTGGACAGGCCTGCGCGGTTCGACCTGCATCCGACAAACATATCGGCAGGCCCATCCATCCCCAAGGCCACGCCAGTGCCAACCGCGCTTGCACCATCGGCCCACAGGTGCAATTGCCGCCCCGTGTAGGACAAAATCGCCATACGCCAGCGGCGACTGCGGTGCTGGGGGCTAGGCAAATAAACGGCCACGCCGCCTGCGCGATCCTTGGCAAAAATCTGGCCCTCTGCCTCGGACAGAAAAATCATCTCATTTGCAGGGCCTGTGTTTAGGGCAAACAGGCTGCGAATATCATCATCGGGGGCTGCAAAAATCACAGCGGCGGTAAATTGGCCCAGCTTTTTCACCGCATTTGGTAAGGTGAAACCGCAATGCACACCCGTTTGCAAAACAAAACTTGGACATGCGGTATCAAACACTGTTCCACCCGTATTGGGAACAGTTGGCCGCAATGCATGAGTGCCCACGCGGGCGCGCCAGCCTGTGATTGCATCGCCATCGATCAGCACCTCATCGGTATGGGCGCAAAACCACAACCCGCCACTGGCCAAAACTGCGGCCGCAAGACTTTGCCCTTCGCCGCCCAAAAGGCAGGCTTTCGGCACAGATTGCGCGATTGTCAGCACGAATTGCCCCTTACCCCGATACACTGGTCTGTCTCTATTCTGCCCAAGATAGTCTTTGGCTGCAAGAAAGGGAATTGTTTCATTTTAAGAAACAGATGGTTGCGCGGGGGCGATTTTTGCGCAAAGTTTGCCCAAAAGACCTGCGCCCAAGGATAATGACATGGCCAGCCGCCCAAAAGCCAAGACCTTGCCAGATTTGCCCCTACCTGACCCTGCCGTAGCCTTGCCAGAAATGTCGATGCCGCAGGTGGAAAGGGATTGGGTGCAAGACCATTACCGCCGCGCCAAAGCGATTTTGGAATATGGATCGGGCGGATCTACGGCCTATGCTGCCTGCCATTCTCGCGCGCCGATCGTGTCGATTGAAAGCGACGCAAAATGGGCGGCAAATCTGATCGATACGCTGACGCGCGCGGGTGTCATGCGCCCGAGCATCGATATTCGCCACGCCAATATCGGCAAAACCCGCGAATGGGGCATGCCTGCCAACCATAATGATTGGCGGCGCTATTGGGCCTATCCCATGGCCTTTTGGCAAGAGGCGGGCCGGATCGACCCTGATCTTGTGCTGATTGACGGGCGCTTTCGGCTGGGCTGCTTTTTGGCCACGGCCCTCAACACACGCCGCCCCGTAACTGTGCTGTGGGACGATTATGTCGGCCGTGAAAATTCGCTGTATTCTATGGCCGAGGCTTGGTTTCCCATTGCCGAGACGCGCGGGCGCATGGTGCGCTTTGACGTGACACCGCGCAGCTATGACAACGCCCAGTTTTCGGCGATGTTGCAAGGGTTCTTCTCTTCACGCTAAAAGGGCGGCATGGCAGAGCGCGGCATCATGGACCCTACCAAAGTACCCTGCGGGGCCATCACGATGGCCTATCAGGATTACTTTTTTCTCGAACGCTGGGTGCGCCATTACGGCGCGCAATTTGGCCGCCAGCATCTGTATATCCTTTCACATGGGGGTGACGCCGAACATGCCCGCATCGGCGCGGGGTGCAACATCATCACCCTGCCACGCGACCCGACGATGTTTCGGTTAGACCGCCGCCGCTGGGCCTTTATTTCCCAATTCGCCAGCGGCATGCTGCGCTATTACAATTGGCTTTTTGTAGGCGATGTCGATGAGGTGGTGGTGGTCGACCCCGACATTGCCCCTGATCTGATCACTTACATGCGGCGCTATGAGGGGCGCGATGTGCCCAAATCGCTCTGCCCCTTTGCGATAGAACTGATTCACAATCCCGAGGTGGAAACAGACCCGATCACAGACGATGCCACCATCCTATCGCGCCGCCGTGTCTTTCGCGCCAATGCCAATTACGCCAAGCCCTGCGTGATGCGCCGCGATGTCGCCTTTACCATCGGTGGACATGCCAACAACCATCTGCCCCGCGTTCTTGACCCACATCTTTACCTGATCCATCTGCGCTTTTTTGACTATGATATCACCTGCGCAAGGCTGGCGGGGCGGCGGGAAATGCGCGATATCATGACAGGCGAGAAAGACCCGAAAGATGTGGGCCATGCTTGGGGAAAAGATTTGGAAAATTTCAAGGCGCTGGCCAGCGGCGTTCCTGTGCGCGAAGACATCGCGCTGCCCGAATTTCGCGCCAAGATGATCGATGGCCAGCAACTTTTACACGATGGCAAAGTCGCCTTTTGGGGCGGCGGACGCACAAAAGAACTTTACCGCCTTCCCCCCCGCTTTTCACAGGTGTTTTAATGGCTATTTCTGACGCGATGTTTCCCTCGACCAACGTGCTGGGCGGGGCGCTGGAAACCTGCTCGACCGCACCTATGACAGGCTATTTCCGCGATGGCTGCTGCAACACTGGCCATATGGATGGCGGTTTGCATTCGGTCTGCGCGATCATGACAGATGAGTTTTTGGCCCTGTCAAAATACCTTGGCAACGATCTGTCCACCCCGCGCCCCGAATATGGCTTTGCAGGGCTAAAGGCAGGGGATCGCTGGTGTCTTTGCGCGGCGCGGTTCCTACAAGCGCATGAGGAAGGCGCGGCCCCGCAGGTCAATTTGGCCGCCACGCATATCGCCACTTTAGCGGTTGTCCCGCTGGAGATATTGCAGCGTTACGCGATTTCGCGCTGACCCTTGGCCGATGCGCGGCCACGTGGCATGCGTGCAAGATCTGGCGGATTATTTCCGCCCTACGCGCAGAAAAGACGGGCTAAACGGCATATTGGCTGAACTGGCCGCTGGCGCGGCGCGCTCGACCCCCAGCAGATCTTCAATAAACAGGCTGAGCAGTTGTGGGCGGCCTGTTACCTCGGCTTTGCGATAGATTTGTGCAGTTTGCGATTTGACAGTGCCTTCGCTGGTGTTGCGCAATTGCGCGATCTCTTGCACGTTCAAACCCTTGATGGCAAGCAGGGCCACATCCCTCTCGGCGCTTGTCAGGTTCCATTCGCCAAATCTTGTGTTCATCAAATCAACAAAGGCGCTGGATGCGCGCTGCAATTGCTGCTCGGCCCGCGACAGATCGCGAAAGGCGCGCCAGACCAAAATGCCGCCAAAGACCATGCCTAAAAACAGGCCAATCAACGCACCCAGTTCCATCAATTCGCGCATTGTCCATGACAGGGGCGCGGTAGAAATGCCCAATGCAGACATCAGCAAATCAGATGAAAAGAAAGCAGCGCACATCGCTTGGGCCAGCAGCAGGGCCAAAAAGACGCTTGCCCTAGTCATCAGTTTCAACAGGCACGGCATCAACTGTGGACACATCGACGGGTGAGATGAAGATCACAACTTCGTCCACATCACCGCTCGCACCCCGCCGTTTTTCCACCACATAGACATCAGCAGTCGATGTTGGCCCAAAGGCGGCCACCACGCCACCAGCGGGCGCAGGCAGCGCATAGGCACTGTCGCGATCGTTTGTGTGATCTGCCGTCGCGGTTTGCCCCGCAGTGCTGCCGCTATGCACATCTGCAAGATCGGTCAGCAGCACCGAATAGTCCCGCAAAATCTCGCCCGTGTTGCGATTGACCACAATCTCGCGGCGCACTTTTTCGTTTTCAGCAATGATCCTGAGGCGGCCAAAAAAGGTTTTTTCGCGTTCAACAATTGTGAACCCTTGGGCCTGTAAGCCGACCACAAATTTTTCTTCCGTGCTCAGCGCCCAAGACGCATTGGCCATGCCAAAGATCAGCACGAGGCCCCCAATAACTGATTTCACTTCACCCCCCCAATCGCAGAATAGATATGGGCACTGGCCGCGATTCCACATGCCGAAAGCTTAATCCACCTTTAGGCGAATATGCCAGCGCCCATAACGTTAAACCTTATTCAAAGGTCGCGCAGAGTTCGGCGCGGTCTGGGAACATGCGCAAGCATTCTTCTTGCGTCAGATGGGCAGAGCTCTCATCAGAATTCGCGCCCATATCCGTTGTGCCAATAACAAAGGATCCATCCGTTGCGCCAATTTCAAACTGTTGCCCCGATGCCAGCGCATCGGCAATCCATTCATCGTCTAGGTCGATGACAAGAACGGCTTCTTCATCTACCAAATCTGACACGGGTTCGGCCAATGTAACCTCGCCCTCGTCATCTGCTTCGGGCAAGGTTTCAACAACCGCATCCACCACAGCATTGTCAACCGCATCCACGACAGCATCGTCGGGCAAAGGCTGGGCATCTTCGGCAAAGCTGGCGCTGGATATCCACATCGCCGACAAAAGGCACGCGCCGCCCAAAAGAACAGTCCGCGTCAGTACAGGGGTTTTCATTTTACATACTCCATTGCAATTGAACGCCAAGGCATCACCACAGGTCTTTTGCCCTTGGCCTGCGTAACTTCCTATATTTTCGCAATTGATCTATCTGCCAAAGGTTGATTGCAATACCTCAAAGGTTTATGGCGCAAAACCTGCGGGAAAATCGCAGCTATCAACGAAAGTTGGTGCAGGATGATGTCGGGGTTTAGATCGCAAAAATCATCTGTGGTCAGGCGCGATCGCCTTATCCCAAGGCCGCGGCATCTTTCGAAGGGCTGGCAGGTTCCTGTGGCAGCAGGCCCGCATCTTTGTCCACCAGATCATCAATGAAAAGCGAGATCAACTGCGCGCGGCCAGTCACGCCCGCTTTGCGGTAAATCGCATTTGTCTGCGCCTTGATCGTCCCTTCGGACGTGGCGCGCAGGGCAGCGATTTCGGCGGTGGACATGCCTTTGATTGCGAATAAGGCCACGTCCCTTTCGGCGGGGGTTAGGCCCCACTCGGCCATTCTTTCGGCCAAAAGCTGCATAAACGCGCTAGAGGCGCGGCGCAGTTGCAATTCGGCGCGGCGGCGATCTGATGTAGCGATACGCAGCAAAACAGCGCCCAAAACCACGCCAACAACCAATCCAAAGGCCGCGAAGATTTCCATCACTTCGCGAATTTCCCATGGCAAGGGCGTGGTGGAAAACCCAAAGAATGCAGAAAGAATGTCAGACACAAAGAACAAAGCGCACAGAATCTGAAGGATCAAGATCACTGCGATAAAGATCGGTTTGCGCACATCACACCCAAAGCAAAGATCGGTCAGTCATCATCGCCCCCACGACCGCGACCGCGGCCTTTGCCGCTGTCGTCGTCGTCATCGTCATCCTCCGCATCATCGTCCTCGTCGTCGCGGTCGTCATCCTCGTCTTCATTGTCACGGTCATCATCATCATCGTCGTCGTCGTCGTCATCGCTCGATGATCCAGCGCCGCCCGAAGCCGAACCGCCCGACGGCCCCGATCCGCCGCTGGCACCCGTGCTGCGAGAGGAGATGCCACTGCGTTTTGCTGCGCCCTCTTGCAGATTGGCGATAAGCAAGACATCGCGCAAGACTTCGCCCGTGCGGGGGTTCAGCACAATTTCGCGCTGGCCCATCGCGCCATCGGCCACAATCCGAATACGGCCCAGCAACGTTGTGGTGACCGTGATCTGTTCATACCCGTCTTGGCGCAATTGCGCCAAAATCGCCTGCTCGTAGTCTTGCGCGGATGCCGCGGTGCCGTGCCACGCCACGCACAGCGCAAGACCAGCTGCGAAAATGTGTTTCATACTTGCCCTCTGGGACAGGTGCTGGTGTGCACAGTTAAGCAAAACAGACCCAGTGGCAAGGGCCATGGGTCTGCTCGCGGAGGAGTTAAGCCAAATCAGTCGTCGTCGCCACCACGGCCACGACCACGGCCTTTGCCGCCGTCATCATCATCGTCGTCTTCGGCTTCGTCGTCGTCATCTTCATCTTCATCATCGTCGTCGTCGGAATCATCGTCATCGTCATCATCCGAGTCGTCGTCTTCGCCCTCATCCTCATCATCGTCTTCGTCCTCGTCCTCTTCGTCGTCATCATCACCGACACGGACGAAATCACGCCCAACTTCGCGGATGCGCGGGCCTTGGTCAGGATTTGCCAGCGTGCCGACAGATTCGCTTTCCTGCTTTAGGATTGCGCCCGTGGCCGCGTCATAAATGATTTCGACTTTCTGGCCGTCTTTATAGGCCTCGATCTTGATCTGGGTCAGGCCCGAGCGAACCGAAATATTGCTGTATCCTTCGGATTGGAACTGTGCGGCCAGTTCGTTAGCGGTCAAGGCTTGGGCCATATGCGCGGTCAGAACAAAGGCAGTCGCAAGCATGAGATTGCGCTTTAGTGTCATGGACGATCCTTTCAGTGTGTTTGGTTGTTAGGTATCGGCAAGCGCGCGCTGATCTGATGCCGTTCGCGGCCCGCTTTGGTTTCGGTAGGGTCACTAGGCCCCAAAACCCCGCCACATGCTATTGCACCCAAGTTTATTTTGGCCAGCATATACAATTGGTTTGGGGCCATAAACCAAAGTTTACGGCGCTGACTGCCGCGCAAAGCACGATCTGGCCAACGCGGCGGGTGGCAGCTCTGGGGGTTTTTGAACCTAAATCAAATCGCCGCGCGCGACCAGCAGCCACGATCTGCCTTGCGCGCGCAGCCAAGATGGTACACAGCACAGGCGCAGAAGCCTCTTGGTTCAGTGGACATGGGTTGCGGGGAATCTATGGGGATTCAGGCCCAAATTAGCCCTGAATGCAAAAGGCGCGCAGAACCGCGCGCCTTTCAAGCAGGATAAAGCCAAAAATCAGTCGCAATAAAGTTTGTAAAAGGCCTGATAGGTTTCATCCGCTGCAAGCAACTGGGCGCATTGCGCGGCAACTGCGGCCTTGTCGTTGATATTGATACCCAGCGTGACATCAATCGCATTGGCCGCAACTGAAATGGGCGCAGCGCTGCCTTCGGTTGGGGCTGGCAAAACAGGCGCATTATCACGCTGCACTGGCCCACTGCCCGATGCAAATTCAAAATAGATCGTCCCATCCCCCGAACCCATGGTCGTGACCCAATCATCCAGCGCTTCGCCATCATCGGGATCAGTGCCAAGGTCAGTGTCGCCATTATCGGATGAATCGCTGCTGTCTTCATCGCCAGCGTCATCTTCGCTGCCCCAGTCAGATACATCTTCAGACGTATCTTCATCCACCTGCACAGAGGTTTCTGCGGCGTCAGGATCATCGCCAAAATCGCTGTTCTCGCGCAGCGATTCCGCCGCCGAAAGGCTAGGAATGGCCAGCGCAAAGAGGGCGGCTGCAAACACACTGCTTGTCTTAACATCACTCATTTTCGTCTAAATCCCTGATGCACAACGGCTGGACTAGACGAAAGTATATCAAAACTACACTTTCATATCAAATCCTAAATGCTTGGCCACTGTGAAGATGTCTTTGTCGCCGCGCCCACACATGTTCATCACGATGATATGGTCTATTGGCAGCGAAGGCGCGATTTTCATCACATGGGCCAGCGCGTGGGATGGTTCCAGCGCGGGGATGATACCTTCCAATTTGCAGGAAAGCTGAAAGGCCTCTAGCGCTTCGGCATCGGTGATCGAGACATATTGCGCGCGGCCCATATCGTGCAGCCACGAATGTTCTGGCCCAATGCCAGGATAATCCAGCCCAGCCGAAATTGAAAAACCTTCCAGAATCTGCCCATCGGGATCTTGCAACAAATAGGTGCGGTTGCCGTGCAAAACGCCGGGGCGCCCACCCGTCAAGCTGGCACAATGCTGCATCCGATCGTCCACACCTTTGCCGCCTGCTTCGACACCAATGATATTCACTGATGGATCGTCAAGGAAAGGATAGAACAGGCCCATCGCGTTTGATCCACCGCCGATGGCCGCGATGATCGTGTCGGGCAGACGGCCAGCGCCTTCTTGCTCGGCCAACTGCCAGCGCACTTCTTTGCCGATGATCGATTGGAAATCGCGCACCATGGCAGGGTAGGGATGCGGGCCTGCCACTGTGCCAATGCAATAGAATGTGTCGCGCACATTGGTGACCCAATCGCGCAATGCATCGTTCATCGCGTCTTTCAAAGTGCCGCGGCCCGAGGTTACGGGGATGACCTCGGCGCCAAGCAGGCGCATGCGGAAAACATTGGGCGCTTGGCGTTCGACATCATGCGCCCCCATATAGACCACGCATTTCAGGCCAAACTTGGCACAAACAGTGGCCGTTGCCACCCCATGCTGCCCTGCCCCCGTTTCGGCGATGATCCGCGTCTTGCCCATGCGGCGCGCCAAAATGATCTGGCCCAAGACATTGTTGATTTTATGCGCGCCCGTATGGTTCAATTCGTCGCGCTTCATGTAAATCTTTGCGCCGCCAAGGTGGTTGGTCAGCCGTTCGGCAAAATACAGCGGCGAGGGGCGACCGACATAATGTTTCCAAAGCCAGTCCATTTCGGCCCAAAAGCTAGGATCGGTTTTGGCAAATTCATAACGCTCTTCCAGATCAAGGATCAGCGGCATCAGCGTTTCAGACACAAATCGCCCGCCAAATTTGCCAAAGCGGCCCTGCTCGTCTGGGCCAGTCATAAAGCTGTTGATACCATCTTCCATTGCGCGCTCCTCTTTGGGCAAGATGTAGCGCGGGATGGGGGCGGCGGAAAGGGGGCATATGCTGCCCCCTCGGGCCTTCGGCCCTCACCCCCGCAGGATATTTAGGAAAAAGAGAAGCTAAAGCCAATCGCCCCGCGCAGTGCCAACTGCATCTGCAACCGCGGCAAAGCCATCGCGCGCCAGCAGCGCGTCTAGCCCGCGCGCGATTTGCGCGGTCAGCGGAAGCCCCTGATAAACCAGCGCGGAATACAGCTGCACCGCGCTGGCCCCTGCACGGATTTTGGCATAGGCATCTTCTGCGGATGAGATACCGCCCACGCCGATCAGCGGCAACTTGCCATGCGTCAGCTGCGATAGCTGCGCCAAAACGCGGGTCGATTTTTCAAACAGGGGCGCGCCAGAAAGCCCGCCCATCTGGTCTTTGTGCGGCGAGGTCAGACCATCGCGCGCCAGCGTTGTATTGGTGGCGATAATGCCTTGAATACCTGCGCCCAATGCCACCTCTGCAATTTGGGCAAGCTCATCGGCGTGCAAATCAGGGGCGATTTTCAGGAAAATCGGAATGGGTCGCAGCAGTTCCGCCCGCGCCGCCATCACCTGCGCAAGCAAGCCCATCAGCGCAGCGGGCCCCTGCAAATCGCGCAGCTTTTCGGTATTGGGCGAGGATACATTGACTGTAGCAAAATCCACATGCGCGCCGCATCTGGCCAATACTGCGGCAAAATCTGCAGCACGGTTGGCGCTGTCTTTATTGGCGCCAAGGTTCAGGCCCACGGGCACAGGCCCGCGCACGCGCCGCGCCAGACGCGCAGCAATCGCCTCTGCCCCTTGGTTGTTGAACCCAAACCGATTGATCACCGCGCGGTCTTCGCCCAGCCGAAACAGGCGCGGCTTGGCATTACCATCCTGCGGGCGCGGCGTGGCGGCCCCCACTTCGATAAATCCAAATCCCGCGCGCGACAGGGGCGAAATGGCCACGGCGTTTTTGTCATACCCTGCCGCCAGCCCAACAGGATTGCCCAGCGCCATGCCCGCCAAATCGGTCCCAAGGCGAGGTGACGTGATCTGCCCATTCAAAGGCACCAGCCCTACGCGCAGTGCAAGCAGCGAGGCACCATGTGCCACCTCTGGATTCATCATATGCAGCGCGCGCAGGCCAAGCCGCTCGTACAGGGTCAAAACACACCTTCGGGAAAGATATGGCCCGATGCGCCCAAAGGCAGCGATTTATCCCAAACCACATCGGCCATGGTCAAGGCGCGGAAGAGATGCGGAAACAAAACGCCGCCGCGCGCAGGCTCCCATTTCAGATCATCGCCCAACTGCGCCGCATCAATGGCCAGCAGCACCAAATCGCTTTCCCCCGCGAACCATTTGGCGGCGGTTTCGGCCAACTGCGGTGCTGCGGAAAAATGGATATAGCCATCGGCCAAATCCACGGGCGCGCCACGGGTTTGGCCATTTGCGCGCATCTCATCCCATTCGGGGCGGCGGAATATTTTGTAAATGATCATGCCCGCCTTTTGCCCAAATGCAGGCTTTTGGTCAATGGAAATTGCCGCTATCACAGTGCAATGTGCGGCAGGCTAACCATAACCCACCCAACCGAGGCAATGGCGCGCCTGTTTGGTGCGGCGCTGGCAAATGACCTACCGCAGGGGCCAAACTACAATCTCTGCCCCACACAAAGCGTTGCCGTTGTGACGGGTGGCGCGGCGCGGCATCTGCGCCCCATGCGCTGGGGGTTCATTCCCGCGTGGTACAAATCCGCCACCGATGGCCCGCTGATCATCAATGCCCGCGCCGAGACTGTGGCCATCAAACCCGCCTTCCGCGAGGCGATCCGCATGCGCCGCTGCATCCTGCCCGCATCGGGGTTTTACGAATGGTCGGCAGGCCCAGATAAAACCCGCCTGCCATGGTACATCACGCGCCGCGATGGTGCGCCCTTTGCCTTTGCTGCGCTGTGGCAAAGCTGGGGCGATATCGACACCTTCGCAGTTGTCACCACTGAGGCTGGCGCAGACATGGCCCATATCCATGACCGCGAACCTGTGATCCTAGAGGCAGGTGATTGGCCGCTGTGGCTGGGCGAGGCAGGGCATGGCGCAGCGCCTTTGATGCGGGCCAGTGCTGGCGTCATCCAAAGCCACCGCGTCGGGGTCGAGGTCAATTCCAACCGCGCCTCTGGCGCGCATTTGATAGACCCAATCCCCGCTTGAGCATCCCGCATTCGGGTGCTATCAGGGGATCAGCGCGGGCATTGTGTAATGGTAAGACCTTAGCCTTCCAAGCTAAAGACGCGGGTTCGATTCCCGCTGCCCGCTCCAAAATCAGCCATTTGCCGCCGCTGGGTCCATCCAAAACGGGCCAAAGCCGTTGCCATCGGGGTCGGTAAAGGCGCGTGAATACATAAAGCCCAAATCTTCCGCCTCGTGCAGCGATGCGCCGCCCGCCGCTACCGCGGCCTCGGTCATCTCGTCCACTTCGGCACGGCTTTCGCATGACAGCGCAATCAGTGCACTGGCCCCATCGCGCGGCAAAACCATGGGCCGCACCGATTGCGCGGCAAAGGCCTCATGCGTGGCCAGCATGAAATAGATCGCATCCGACACCACCACACAGGCCGAAGTATCGCTGCTGAAGTTCGGATTGATGCGCCAACCGATCGCCTCGTAAAACGCACGGGCGCGGGCCATGTCTAACACGGGCAGGGTCACGAAAATCATCTTATTCATTGCGCGCCCTTTCACTTAGGCCCAAATATCCGCGCCGCAGGCACCGCGCCGCCAAACCGCAGCTTATAGGTTATCTTGCTGCGGCATACCCAGCACATGGAAACCGCAATCAACATGCACCACCTCGCCCGTGGTGCAATTGCCGTAATCGCTGCACAGCCAAACCGCCGTGCCGCCGATGGCGTCCAGCGTGGCATTCGCGCGCATGGGCGCGTTGGCTTCGGTATGGCGAAAGGTGGCGCGCGCGCCGCCAATGGCGGCCCCAGCCAGCGTTTTCATCGGGCCGGGGGAAATGGCATTCACCCGTATTTGGCTTGGCCCCAAATCATTGGCCAAATAGCGCGTGGCAGATTCCAGCGCCGCCTTGGCCACACCCATCACATTGTAATTCGGCGTCACGCGGTTTGACCCCGCATAGGTCAGCGTGATCAGGCTGCCACCATGGGGCATCAACTCTGCCGCGCGGCGCGACACGTCGATGAAGCTAAAGCAGGAAATCGCCAGCGAGTTCGTAAAATTTCCGCGCGAAGTGTTGATAAACCGCCCCGTGAGTTCGTTCTTATCTGAATAGGCAATCGCGTGGATCAGAAAATCAATCGTGCCCCAGCGGGTTTTCAGCGCGTCAAAACAGGCGTCCAAACTTGCATCATCTGATACGTCAACATCTACCAGAAAATCACTGCCCAGCGATGCTGCAAGCGGCTCTACCCGTTTCCCAAAAGCGTCCCCTTGATAGGAAAAGGCCAGTTCCGCCCCCTCTGCCGCCAGCGCAGATGCAATGCCCCAAGCGATGGATCGCTCGTTCGCAACCCCCATCACAAGCCCGCGTTTGCCCTTCATCAGATCAGCCATCGCGCCTATCCTTTATATTTCGACATAACCAGCGTGGCATTGGTGCCGCCAAAACCAAAGGAATTGGACAGAACACTGTCAATCTCGACATTCTCGCGCAGGCTCATCACAATTTCTGATGGGTCAAGTGCGGGGTCTAGCGTGGAGATATTGACCGATGCGGCGATGAAATTTCCCTGCATCATCAGCAGCGAATAAATCGCCTCATGCACACCCGTGGCCCCCAGCGAATGGCCCGTCAACGATTTGGTCGAGGCTGTGGGCGGGGTTGACCCGCGCCCAAACACGCGGCGGATCGCCTCCATTTCGGTGACATCGCCCACCACAGTCGATGTGCCGTGGCTGTTGATATAATCAATCTTGCGCCCCGCTGGCAGGGTAGACAGGGCAAGGCGCATCGAACGCTCGCCCCCCTCGCCGCTGGGCGCGACCATATCATGCCCATCGGATGTGGCCCCGTAACCCGTGACCTCGCCGTAAATCTTGGCCCCGCGCGCAAGGGCGTGGGAAAGCTCTTCCAGCACCACAACTCCGCCACCGCCCGCAATCACAAACCCATCGCGGGTCGCATCATAGGTGCGGGACGCGGTTTCGGGCGCGTCGTTATACTTCGATGACATCGCCCCCATCGCATCGAACAGGCAGGACAGTGTCCAATCCAATTCCTCGCCCCCGCCTGCAAAGACGATATCCTGCTTGCCCATCTGAATTTGCTCTACCCCATTGCCGATGCAATGGGCGGATGTGGAACAGGCCGAGGTGATCGAATAATTCACGCCCTTAATCTTGAACGGCGTGGCAAGGCAGGCGGAGTTGGTGCTGCTCATGCAGCGCGTCACCATAAACGGCCCCATCTTTTTGGGCGCGCCTTTGTTGATCACGCAGTCAAAGGCGGTGAAAAAGTTGGATGTAGACGGCCCGCCAGAACCCATGACAAGGCCCGTGCGTTCGTTGGACACGTCCGACTCTTCCAGCCCAGAGTCGGCAATCGCCTGTTGCATGGCCAAAAAGTTATAGGCAGCCCCCGGGCCCATAAAGCGCAAATCACGCTTGTCGATGTGATCTTCTAGGGTGATCTGCGGCATGCCATGCACTTGGCTGCGGAATCCATGCTCGGCATATTCAGGGGCAAAGACAATCCCCGACTTGCCCGCGCGCAAAGATGCCTCCACCTCGGCGGCGTTGTTGCCGATGCTGCTGACAATCCCGATCCCAGTGATAACGACACGGCGCATAAGGGCCTCCCTTAGTGTTTACCCCTGTTTAGGGGCTTGGGGGGATGGGGGCAAGGGGGATGGCCCCGTTCGAACATGTGGCCAGTTTGGGCGGACCAGAAAACGCGACCCGCGTTTTCCCGCCCACAGAGACCAAGGTGCAGATGGAGTCTCTCGGCAATCTAACCAGAGGCCAGCGCCTGCCATGGGCGGGGCGGGCGCTGGCCGGTGGCTTTGGGCCACCGGCTGGAGTGCGGAGAGGGCGCAACGTGGCAAAGGCGATGGCCTTTGCAAATCGGAAAACCTAGCTTTCCGACAATGCCACCTTCATATCCTTGACGATATAAATCACTTCACCATCCGCCTCGACAATCCCATCGGCCACGCCCATCGTCAGGCGGCGGGTTTGCAGGGCCTTGGTGAAATCTACCTTATAGGTCAGCATCTTGCGGTCTGGGCGCACCATGCCTGTCAGCTTTACTTCGCCCACGCCCAGCGCATAGCCGCGCCCCTGCCAACCGCGCCAGCCAAGGTTAAAGCCCGTCAGTTGCCACAGCCCATCCAGCCCAAGGCAACCCGGCATGATTGGGTTGCCCGGAAAGTGGCAATCGAAAAACCACAGATCGGGCGTGATATCAAATTCGGCCACCACATGGCCCTTGCCGTGCAAACCGCCGTCTTCGGAAATGGACGTGATACGATCCATCATCAGCATCGGCGGGGCGGGCAATTGGGCATTGCCCGGCCCAAACAATTCGCCGCGCGCGCATTTCAGCAAATCTTCTTTGCCGAACGAATTTGGAAACCCCGCCATGTCCTGTCCCCCGTGGTATGATTTGTGCCATCTAACACCGCACTTTACGCGCGCGCAAGGCCAGCCCCTGCCTGCTTTGCTGTCTGCTTTGCTGCCTGCGTGCGGCGCGCCTTGCCCTAAGGTCGATGCGCGGCTATATTATCGCCATGACACAGGCGCTGCATCATAGCACATCATGGCTGGCCAAGGGCGGCTTGCGGCCCACGCGGCAACGTTTGGCGCTGGCGCAGCTTTTGGTGGGGGATGGGCACAACCGCCATGTCACTGCAGAAGGTCTGTTTGCGGCAGCCGCGGGTGCAGGCGAAAAAGTATCACTGGCAACGGTTTACAACACTCTGCGCGCCTTTTGCGATGCGGGATTGCTAAACGAAATCGTCGTCGATGGCGCGCGCAGCTATTTTGACACGCGCGTAGATGATCATCCGCATTTCTATTGGGAAGACAGCGCCAAGCTGACCGATGCACCCAGCGAGGCGCTGGAAATCTCGCGCTTGCCCGAGGCGCCTGCGGGGATGGAAGTATCGCGCGTGGATGTCGTGATCCGCTTGCGCAAATCGGGCGCATAACGCCGCTGCCGAAAGGGTGCGCGATGTCTTGGCTGGAAAAACTTGCCGAACGCCGAATTCAGGCCGCCGCCGCCAAAGGCACCCTATCTGGGCTGGCAGGCAGCGGCAAACCCTTGCCCGACCGCAGCTCTGATGCCTTTGTCTCGGCGGGCGAAGCGGTGGCGTTTCGCATGATGGCCGAAGCAGGGGTAATCCCCGAAGAGATTCGCCTAAAAAAGGAATGCGATGCCGCCCGTTTGGCACTGCAGGGGATCACTGACCCGCTGGCATTGCAGGCGGCCCAAAAGAAGCTGGCAGAACTGGAAATGCTGCGCAGCATGGCGATAGAGGCGCGGCGCAAGTTTATGAAAAACTAAGGGCGCATGTTGCGACCCCCTGCCCCGCAGAACGTGCCAAACCCCTGAATATGCCCCGCATGAACGGGCATAGGCCGTGAAAACAGGCAGCCCAGCGCCCTTTGGGTGCGGGCCAAGCGCAGTCCAGCGCGCAGGTGGTCAAAGCATTCTAACCGACATGCGCGCAGAGGCGATCATTGCTTTTGTGCCAAAGTAGCAAGGCGCACCCTCCCAAGCGCAGCCTTGCTGAGTGTCAACCTACGTGATGATTTTTGTGCAGAGCAAGCAAAACTTTTATCTCTTTAGTCTAGGGGCGTAGGCGGTTTGCTATCCCAATCTGGGCGCAGAATGCGCGCGGCAGATCCGTCGGGGTCGTCAAACTGGTGCGTCTCCATCGACCACAGAAAAAATCCCAAACCAAAACCGCCCAGCAGCAGGGAAATGGGAATAAGATAGACCAGAATATTCATCATTCCCCCTATTTCAGCCGCAGCGCGTTTAGGGAAACTGTGATGGAAGACAGCGACATGGCCAGTGCTGCGGCAAGGGGGGTGGCAAGACCGACCAGCGCCAAGGGAACGGCGATCACGTTATAGGCCGCCGAAAGCGTAAAGTTTTCCAAAATGCGCCTGCGCGCTTGGCCTGCAATACGCAAGGCATCGGCGATGGGGGCCATATCTGCACCCAAAAGCACGATATCCGCGGCCACCCGCGCCGCGTCTAGGGCCGAGGCTGGGCTAATTGAGACATGGGCGCCCGCCAGCGCCGCCGTGTCATTCAGCCCATCGCCCACCATCAAAACGCGGTGGCCTTGGGCGGATAAATCGGCAACCAAGCGCAGCTTATCTTCGGGCAGGGCGGCGGCTGTCCAAAAGCCAATGCCAAGGCGGTTTGCCAGCGCCGCGACAGGGCCAGCGGTATCACCCGAAATCAGATACACCGTTTTGCCCATGGCGGCAAAAGCATCGACTGCAGCCTGTGCGCCGTTGCGCAACTGGTCTTCAAAGCCGAAGGCATGGCTTACCTCGCCCCAGCGCAGGTAGCTTGCCGTTATATCCAGCGGCCGCGCCCCAACCCATTCGGCGCGACCAAGGCGCAGGGTGCGGCCCTGATATCGCCCTTCAATCCCAAATCCTGCCACTTCGCGGATTTGCGTCACATCATGGCTGGGCGCAATGCCCCGCGCCTTGGCGGCTGCAGCCAAACTGACCGCCAGCGGATGTGATGAGGCCTGCGCCAATGCCGCCGCAAGGGCCACGATCTGCGCGGGATGGGCGGCAAAATCGACAGGGGTCGGCGCGCCCATGGTCAACGTGCCTGTTTTGTCCAAAACCACAGTGTCCACTTGGGCAAGACGCTCTAACGCAGTGCCATTTTTGATCAACAAGCCACGGCGGAACAATTTTCCACTGGCCGATGTCACCACAGCGGGCACAGCAAGGCCCAGCGCGCAGGGGCAGGTGATAATCAGCACGGCGGCCGAGATATTGATGGCATAACGCACATCGCCGCCCGTCTGCCACAGCCAAAACCCAAAGGCTGAAAACGACAAAAGATGCACAAGTGGCGAATACCAACCCGCCGCACGTTCGGCCAGCGACGTGTAGCGCGTTTTGGCCCCTTCGGCGATGGCGACCATATCGGCCATGCGGTGCAGGGCAGAGGCACGGCCAACTGCGGTGGCGCGAATATCTAACGGGCCTGTCAAATTCACCTCGCCCGCCAAAACCTGCGCGCCCAGCCCTGCAAAGGCAGGCAGGCTTTCACCCGTTAGCAAAGAGCGATCCATTTCGGACATGCCCGCAACGATCACTCCATCGACGGGCACACGCCCACCAGGTCGCACACGAATGATATCCCCTATGGCCAGATCACGGGTGGGGCGCACCACCTCGGCCCCGCCCACCAATACCGTGGCGCGCGGCACCTCTAATGCGGCAAGCTCCTCGGCGGCAGAACGGGCCATCGCGCGGGTGCGATGATCCAGATAGCGGCCCAGCAGCAGGAAAAAGCACAGCATCACCGCGGCATCGAAATAGGCGTGATGACCACCTTGGGCGGTTTCATACAAAGAAATCGCGCTGGCCAGAGTCAATGCCAGTGAAATGGGCACGTCCATGCTCAGGCGGCCTGCGGCCAAACTGCGCGCGGCGCTGGCAAAAAAGGGGCGGCCCGAAAAGGCAACAGTGGGAATGGCGATCAGCGCGGAAATCCAGTGAAACATATCCCGCGTGGCCCCATCACCACCCGACCAAACCGCGACCGATAGCAGCATCACATTCATCATCGAAAAGAACGCAACGCCAAGCCGCATGGCCAAATCGCGCGTGGCGCGATCTGTTTTCGTGCTGGACAAAAGACCTGCGTCCATCTCGTATGCCTCGTAGCCCGCGCGCGAAAGGGCGGCGATCATGCGGTCGGGCTCAACCCCCGCTTCGGTTTCAATCAACACGCGGCGCTGCGTCAGGTTTAGGCGCGCAGCCTTTACCCCTGCTTGGGCCATGAGCGCGCCCTCCACAGTGCTGATGCAGGCCGCACAATGCGCGGCGGGCAAGGACAGAATGATCTGCGCGCGCCTACCCGCCGCCAGCTGGGCGATTGACTGGGCCGAAGGCGCGACTGCGCAGGCGGGGCAAGCGGCCATGCCGCCTGCCTCATGTTCGGTCACGGGGAATGCCGATTGCAGCGTCATGGCCTAGCCCTTCACCCAAAGAGACAAGCGTTGGCGATACAGCGTGCCATCGGCGGCATGGCTTGTGACATGCATCACCCATTTACCCTGCCCCAGTTTGGCATCTGCCAGATAGGCCCCATTCGCATAGGTAAAGGTCGGGCTAAAATCTTCACGCGCTTCGGTGCTGCGACCAACCAAGACTTGAACATCGGCCAGTTGCACAGGCGCACCCGCCCTGTTCGTAAAGCGCAGTTCCAGTTGCCCCAATCGGGCGTCATAGCCCTGCACCAGCCGCAAGCCCAAGGCATTTTGCGCCGCCCGATCCGCATCGAATGTTTGGCTGGCGACATAGGGGTTGTCCACCTCTAGCCCGGGAAAGGTGCTGATCGCGCGGTAAGCCATCAGCACATTGACGCCGATAATCACGGCAAAGGCGGCAGCGGTCACGGCAAAGACCTTGGGGCCAGTCACCTTGAATTCTGGCTCTGCGGGCATGTTAATTCTCCTGTCTATCGTCATCGGTGCGGGATTTATCTGTGCCGTAAAACACCGTGTCGTAATGAATGCGCAGGGGGTCGGTCGCATGGCCATCAGGCCCCATATCCATGATCCACAGGCGCAGATCGGTGCGTTCGGCCCCAACGGCCAAGGTTTCCAAAGGCGCGGTCACAAACAGGCGCACAGTTTTGGTTTGGTTGGCGGGGACGGTGATGTTCAAATCTGGCTGGCCATCGAAGCTTAGAATAAATGTTGCAAGCGATGCCGCAGAGACGGCGAAAACATGATCTTCGCCCTGCATATTGCGAAGGCGCAGGTCATAAGCGTTGCGGATTGATCCATCTGACAGGGTGACATATTGCGGGTTGCGCACTGGGGTGACGTTGACATCCAGCGGGCTGCGCAGAAACAGCGCCACGATCAAAGCAATTCCCACCCCCGCCCACAGCAGGGTATAGATCACAGTGCGCAGGCGCAGAATATGCCGCCAGATGGGTTTTTTGGGCGCGCCCGCGCGTTCGGCCGCCTCGTCCGTGAGGGCCATGTAACCGATCAAATCGCGCGGCTTGCCGATTTTTTCCATGATGCCGTTGCAGGCATCAATGCACAGACCGCAGGTGATGCAGGCCAATTGCTGGCCATCGCGGATGTCGATACCTTGCGGGCACACATTGACGCAGGCCATGCAATCGATGCAATCACCATGGTCTTGCACATCGGGCTTGCCGCGCGGCTCGCCTCGCCACTCGCGGTAGCCGATGGTTAGGGTGTCTTCATCCATCATTGCAGCCTGAATGCGCGGCCAAGGGCAGGCATAGATGCAAATCTGCTCGCGCGCGAAACCACCAAAGAAAAAGGTGGTGCCTGTCAGAATGGCCATCGTGGCATAGGCGATAGGATGCGCCTGAAAATGGATCAGATCATAAAACAGGGTCGGCGCATCGGTGAAATAGAATATCCACGCCCCCCCCGTGGCCAAGGCTATCGCCAGCCATGCCCACCATTTCACGCCATTTTTGATCAGCTTTTCCCAATTCCACGGCTGGCGGTGCAGGCGGATGCGCGCGTTGCGATCGCCCTCGATCCAGCGCTCGACTAGGATGAAAAGGTCAGTCCAAACTGTTTGCGGGCAGGCATAGCCGCACCAGACGCGCCCCGCCGCCGAGGTGAACAAAAACAGCCCCAGACCCGCCATGATCAGAAGGCCCGCCACAAAGTAAAACTCGTGCGGCCAGATTTCGATCATAAAGAAAAAGAACCGCCGCCCGCCCATATCGATCAACACGGCTTGATCTGGCAGGTTCGGCCCACGATCCCAACGGATCCATGGGGTGACATAGTAAATGCCCAGCAGCAGCACCATCAGCGCCCATTTCACATTGCGATAAAACCCATAAACACGGCGCGGGAAAATCGGCTCCCGCGGGGCGTAAAGTTCGGGCGGTGGCAGATCGGCGCTGGACATTTGCAGGCTCCACAACATGCGATACAGGGTGGCTTGGGGCCACTCTTGCGATCAGCATAGGGAAAACCAGCAACTGCGCCTTGCGTTAGATCAATGTCAGATCAGATATGCGCAGGGCCGCAAAGGCACTAAAGGATAAAGTCGGTGGCCGACAAAAGGGAAAGGCTGCGCAATTCAATTTCGAAATCGGCCCGTCCATCGCCATTTGTATCACCCGATACGATCAGATTTCTGCCCGCAGTGGTTAGCCAAATGGCGTTGCTTGCCGCAACGCTGGAAAAGATGAAGGTCTGATCGCCAGCTTGGCGGGTGTTTGCATCAATTTGGCGCAAATCTATGGTATCCTCGCCCACGACAAAATCGAAAATTACATCTCTTCCCGAATTGCCCGCGCCACGTTTGCTGTCACCATCGTCAAAGATAAACGCATCCGCCCCCTCGCCACCATACAGCCGATCAGAACCCGTGCCACCCGTGATGGTATCATCGCCCGCATTGCCACGGATGGTGTCGCGGCCTGCAAAGCCCATCATCCAATCGTCATAAACAGACAGCTCGATCACATCATCGCCCTTCAAGGCGTTGGCAAACAGCGCAAGATCATCTGCCAAAGACGCCGTTTGCCCCGCATTTAAAATTGCACGCGCCGAAATAGACGTGCCTGCAATTCCCCACCACGAATAGAAGGCACCTGACGGGCTTGCATAGACCTCGGCCATCAGGGTGACGGTGCCCGTCACAGTGCCGCGCGCGATCGATCCTGTGATGCCGCTGCCCGCCACTGTGAGATAATAATCGTCGTAAAAGTTGGGGCCAGAATTAAAGCCATTCAAAACCAGAAAATCACGATACAATACGCCTGCGATCCGTTCGTTTCGGCCACGATCAAGGGTTTCGTCATAGTAATTCCGGCTATACCAATTCAGGTCAAATTCCCGAAGATCAAAAGTTTCAGACGCAAAAAACCGTGCCATGATACGACCTCGCAATGGTTACCAAAAAGTTAAAAAAGGTCTAAGGCAAAGGCACAGATCCAGTCAACCCAAGATAGAAAATCGCCCACAGCATTTCGACCATGGGCGGCTGCGTTCTTGAACGAGGTGATCAAGGCAGACTAAGGCGCGGGCGCGCCCTCGCCTCCGCCCAAACTATGGACATAAGTCGCCACGGCGCGAACCTCGTCTTCAGAGAGTTTCCCCGCCCAAGCGGGCATTACGCCAAAGCGGGCGTTGGTCACGGTTTCGGTGATCGTTGCGCGGTCGCCGCCGTACAGCCAGATGGCATCGGTCAGGTTTGGCGCGCCTTGGGCGCGATCGCCCGTGCCTGCTTCGGTATGGCACGCGGCGCAGTTTTCTAGAAAGACCGTCGCCCCAGCACTGGCCAGCGCCGCATCATGCTCTTGTCCAGATATGGCCAAAACATGTTCAACCACTTGGGCAATTTGCGCAGGTTCCAAAAGACCATCTGCGCCAAATTTTGGCATTTCAGAATAACGTGCATCGCTGTCGGCAGTGTTGCGAATGCCGTGGGCGATGGTGGTATGGATGGACTCCATATCGCCGCCCCACAGCCAATCATTGTCCAAAAGGTTAGGGTATCCTTTGCCCTGCACGCCCGCCGCGCCCGCGCCATGGCATTGCGCGCAGTTGTTCTTAAACACCGATGCCCCCGCGGGAATGGCATAGGCTTTCAGCGCATCGTCCGCAGGGATGCTCTCGAGGGGGGCGGCGGTCAACGCGGCCTTTATCGTCGCATTTGCGGCATCAAAACGGGCGATTTCGGCGGCCACCGCCGCACGCTCTTGCGGCCCCAAAATCCCCTGCGTCGCCCCCGTCAGTAAGGGCCATGCGGGATAGGCAATGGTATAGCCGATGCCCCAAATGATGGTCAGATACAGCACCCAAACCCACCAGCGCGGCAGGGGGTTGTTCAACTCTTCCACCCCGTCCCAGATATGGCCTGTGGTTTGCACTGGAGCCTTGGCTCGGCTTGTGGTCTTGCGGATTTGTTTGGCGCACATCTTTTACGCCTCCTCATCTTGCGCCGCTAAAGGCGCGGGTTTCAGATCGTTTCGAAAAATAGACTGCGCGATGTCGTCATGCAGGGTGCGCGAACCTGGGCGGAAGGCCCAGACAACCACCCCCGCAAAGAAGACGAACAGCGCCAGCAGCGCCCAGCTATCGGCAAATTCACGCATCAGGCTGTAGATATCCATATCTGCCCCCTAACGCGTTGGGTCGGGCTGGAAGGTAGAGAAATCCACCATCGTGCCCAGCACTTGCAAATAGGCAATCAGCGCGTCCATTTCGGTCAGTTGGGACTGGCCGTCAAAGTTAGACAAGGTGACGCGGCCATAGCGCGCCTCAAGGCCTGAGGTATCGCCATCTGGGTTGGCCTGTGCGGCAAAATCGGCGACCGCATTGTCGATCATATCGCTGGTATAGGGCACGCCAACCATGGCGTGGGTAGACATGATCTGCGCGATATGTTCGCCATCGACTGTGGCCCGCAAAAGGTAGCTGTATTTCGGCATCACCGATTCAGGCACCACCGCTTGCGGGTTGGTCAGATGATCCACATGCCAAGCATCCGAATAGCGCCCGCCAACACGGGCCAGATCAGGCCCCGTGCGTTTGCTGCCCCATTGAAACGGATGGTCATACATGGATTCCGCCGCCAGCGAATAATGGCCATAGCGTTCCACCTCGTCGCGCATGGGGCGGATCATTTGGCTATGGCAAACATAGCAGCCTTCGCGGATGTAAATGTCGCGCCCTGCCAGCTCTAGCGGCGTATATGGGCGCACCCCTTGCACCTTTTCGATGGTGTTCTGAATATAGAACAAAGGCGCGATTTCCACGATACCGCCAATGGCCACCACCACAAGAGATAGGACAGCCAGCAGCGTGGCATGGGTTTCGATGGATTTATGTTTGTCTAGAAAAGCCATGGCTTCGCCCCCTATTCTGCTGGAATTGCGGTGTTCATGTTGATGGGCGATTTGGCGGGCAAGCCGCGCACCGTCATCCACATGTTGAACACCATCAGCAAAGCGCCAGCCAAATACATCAGCCCCCCCGTGCCGCGCAGCACATACATCGGGAACTTGGCCGCAACTGTGTCGGCGAAGGCATTCACAAGGAACCCATTGGCATCCACTTCGCGCCACATCAGCCCCTCCATCATGCCCGTCACCCACATCGAGGCGGCGTAAAGAACGATCCCGATCGTGGCGAGCCAGAAATGCCAGTTGACCAGCGATGCGCTGTACATGCCCGCGCGGTTCCACAGGCGCGGGGTGAGGAAATACAGCGTGGCAAAGGTGATCATGCCATTCCATCCCAGCGCACCCGAATGCACGTGGCCGATTGTCCAATCGGTGTAATGCGACAGGCTGTTGACCGCCTTGATCGACATCATCGGCCCTTCAAAGGTGGACATGCCGTAAAAGCCGACCGCCACCGCGAACATGCGCAAAATCGGGTCAGTGCGCAGCTTGTCCCATGCGCCAGACAGGGTCATCAGCCCATTAATCATACCGCCCCAACTTGGCATCCACAGGATGACCGAGAACACCATGCCAAGCGTCGAGGCCCATTCAGGCAATGCGGTATAGTGCAGATGGTGCGGGCCAGCCCAAATGTAGAGGAAAATCAACGCCCAAAAATGCACGATGGACAGCTTGTAGCTGTAGACAGGCTTTTCCGCCTGCTTTGGCACGAAGTAATACATCATGCCAAGGAACCCCGCCGTCAGGAAGAACCCCACAGCATTGTGGCCATACCACCACTGTGTCATCGCATCTTGCACCCCTGCGAAAACGGGCACCGATTGCGAAGACAGGATCGAGACGGGGATCGCCAGATTGTTGACGATATGCAGCATCGCCACTGTGATGATCATCGACAAAAGAAACCAGTTGGCGACATAGATATGCGGCTCGCGACGCCGATACAGCGTGCCGATAAAGACCAACAGAAAGGCAACCCAAACCACCGCAATCCACAGGTCAATATACCAAACTGTTTCGGCATATTCCTTGCCCTGCGTGCCGCCCAATAGATAGGATGTTGCGGCCAAAACGATCATCACTTGCCAGCCCCAGAACACGAACCATGCCAACCCGCCGCCCCACAGCCGCGCGCCGCTGGTGCGCTGGACAATGTAAAACGCCGACATAATCAGCGCATTGCCGCCAAAGGCGAAAATCACCGCCGAGGTGTGCAACGGGCGCAGGCGGCCAAAGTTAAGGATACCCTCCATTTCAATATTCAGGCTGGGGAAGGCCAGTTGAAAGGCGATTATCACCCCTACCAAAAACCCAACCACGCCCCAAAACGCAGTGGCAATGACGCCTGCGCGCACGACATCATCGTTGTATTCGCCCATATTGGTGGCCAGCTTTGGGCGCTCCATCCCGCGAAGGGTGATGATAAATGTTGCCGCAGCGGCCAGCATGACCACGGCGGCATTGGCCTTGTAGGGCAGATCCCAGCCGTATTGCACACCAATGGTGGCAAGCACGGCGATCACACCCAAGGCCAGCAGCTTGAAATAATCCCACATGTTTTGTCCCTATCTTGTTGCACATTTTCCCCGCGCAGGGCGCGGATGTGACATTGCGACAGGGGTGTTTTGCGCGACCTCGCGCGCAGCCGCCTTGATCTGGGTCAATTCTGGGCGCGGGCAAGCGGCGATTGCTGGCTGGTTTGTGGTGATTTCTGCGGCGGCTCTGGCCGCGATTTGCCCAGCCTTGAAGTGCAGGCGCGCAGGGTGGGCATGATTCGCAACGATTGCCTGAGCAATGCACTGGGTCATAAGGCGCAGTTAGCTGAGCATTGCCCCATCGCCATCATCGCCCGCAATATCTTGCAAAGCATCAAAATCAGGCACCAAAACGCCGCGCTTGCCGACCAAATCCAAAACCCCCTCGCGGCGCAGCGCCGAAATTTGGCGGCTGACTGTTTCCAGCGTCAAACCCAGATAATCGGCCAACTCTTCGCGCGTCAGCGGCAATTCAATCGTCATGGCATGGCCGACAGATTTCATCTGCAAAGCCGCCTCGCGCCGCGCCAGAATACACAGAAAACTGGCAATTTTCTCGCGCGCGGTTTTGCGGCCAAGAAGCAGCATCCATTCGCGCGCCGCGTCCAATTCGTCCAAAGTCATTTCCAACAGACGATGGGCAAGATGCGGCGTCTTTTCGATCAGCGCCTCGAAGGGTTTTTTACGAAAACAGCACATCACCAAATCGGTGGTGGCGGTGACATCATAGGCCGCATGGCTGCGCCCCGGACGGCCAACAAAATCAGAGGGCAGCAAAAGCCCCACCATTTGCCGCCGCCCGTCTTCCAAAGTTTGCGTCAGCGCCGCGATACCCGAGACTACCGAGGCCACAAAATCCATCTGCTCACCCGACCACACCACGGGCGCGCCTGCGGGATAGCTGCGGTAAAACTTCACCGCCTCAAGTTCGGCCAACTCACCCGTATCACAGCGCGCACAAACGGCGCGGTGGCGAATCGCACAATCGCCGCAACTGATATGGCTGGATAATTTTTGATGCAACACGTGGCGGCCCCCTTCGGACTTGATCTGAATCAAAGCAAGACCCGTCATGATGGTCAAGCCTAACCGCATGACACAGATTTCGCAACTTGCCGAATTCGGCCTATTCGATGCGCGCGTGCCGCGCTACACCAGCTATCCCACCGCGCCGCATTTCAGCGCAGATGTGGGGCCCAGCGATTTCGCGCAATGGGTGCGCGCGATCAAACCATACAGCCAGATTTCCCTATATCTGCATGTGCCGTTTTGCCGCCGATTGTGTTGGTTTTGCGCCTGCCGCACGCAAGGCACATCGTCGGATGCGCCGCTGCGCGCCTATGCAAAAACCCTGCTGGCGGAAATTGACCTGCTGCGCGCCATCCTGCCCCAAGGCGTGACCTTGTCGCGCCTGCATTGGGGTGGCGGCACCCCTACCTTAATGCCTGCGGCGATGATCACTGAACTGGGCCAAGCGATTTTTGCGCTGGCCCCACTGGCCAAGGGCGGCGAGTTTTCGGTGGAAATTGACCCCAATGAAATTGATGCGGCCCGCCTGCGTGCGCTGACAGATTTGGGCATGAACCGCGCCTCTATTGGGGTGCAAGATTTCGACCCCGAGGTGCAAACAGCCATAGGTCGAAGCCAGCCATTTTACCTAACGCGCCAAGTGGGCGATATGATCCGCGATGCGGGCATCTTTGCGCTGAATGTCGATATCTTGTTTGGCTTGCCGCACCAGACCGAGGCGCGCATGGCCGAATCGGTGATGCAACTGATCTCGCTTTCGCCCAGTCGCGTGGCGTTATACGGCTATGCCCATGTGCCATGGATGAGCCGCCGCCAGCAAATGATCCCTACCGCGGCCCTGCCCACCCCTCAGGAGAGGCTGCATTTGTTTGAACTGGCCTCAGATCTGCTCGGCGAGGCGGGGTATCAGGCGGTCGGGATAGATCATTTCGCCCTTTCCGAAGACAACATGGCCAAGGCCGCCAAAACGGGCCAATTGCGGCGCAATTTTCAAGGCTACACAGATGATACGGCAGATGTTTTGCTTGGGCTTGGCGCCTCATCCATTTCGCGCCTGCCGCAGGGGTTCGCTCAAAACGCCTCGCGCACCGCAGATTATGCCGCGGCCATCGAAAACAAAAGATTTTCTGTGCAGCGCGGCCATCGCTTTTCGCCCGAAGATCACTTGCGCGGCGCAATGATTGAACAGCTGATGTGCGAGTTTCGCATTGACCGCGCGCGGATTGCACAGCGCTTGGGTTACCACCCCGCCGCATTGGACGAATTGCTGAATACATCTTTTGCGGCCTTTCAATCCGTGGTGACTTTGGATGCCGAAGGGCTAAAAGTGCCACCCGAAGCGCGGCCATTGACACGGCTGATTGCGCAATCGCTTGATGGCTATAACAGGGCAGCCGCACAGCATTCGGCAGCTGTTTAACGCCAACTAAATTGCGGGCTTGCCCGCGCATTTCGCGCCATGGTGCTGCACATCCGCAGCCCTGCGCGGCCAAGCTGCGTCCACACTGCTGCAATTTTGGCGCAACCTTGACGGGTGATTTAAACTCTGACTTGATTTTAACGCAGGCTTTGGCACTATCTTGCAAGGGGAAACCCGCACAACCACGGCAATCTCGCCCTGGGGACTATGATAGGAGAAACGGCATGCCCAGTGGCACCGTAAAATGGTTCAACCAAACAAAGGGTTACGGGTTTATTGCACCCGATGAAGGTGGGGCCGATGTTTTTGTTCACATCTCGGCAGTGCAAGCGGCAGGGATGCGGGGCTTGAATGAGAATCAGAAAGTTTCCTATGAAATGGAAACGGGCCGCAATGGTAAACAGTCGGCCACAAACCTAAAGGCGCTGTAAGGCCGAATTGGCCGCACAGATGGGCAGGTTTGGCAGCGCCCTTTTGGGCGCAATGCGTTCTATATGCCCAAAGCCTGCTGCACGGCACTGTCCAAACCCAAATACCATGCCGCACCTGTGTGGATCACGGGACGCTTCATCACAGTGGGTTGCGCCGCGATCTGCGCCTCGGGCTCAGAGGCTTTTAGAAAATCGGAAAAGCCGCGGTAGGTGGTCGATTGGGTATTGATTGCCCGCGCGCCAAACTCTGCGACGATCTGATCAATTTCGGCAGCCGACAAGGGCTGGGCGCGAATGTCACGGAAAGTTACCTGATGCCCTGCTGCGGACAGGGCCTTGAGCGCCTTTTTGCAGGTATCGCAGGTGGAAATACCAAACAAAATCATTGGCCAGCCCCGTATATTGCACGGGTGATTGCAAGCCCGCCCCAAGCTGACAATGCGGTCAAGACTGTGCCCCATGTCACATCGGTGATGACCATGGAAATATGCCAGTCTTTCATGATTGTATAGCTGGTGAATTCATAAGTGCCATAGGCCATTGCGCCGATGATTGCCGCAGGCAGCAAAACGGCCGAACCTGTTTTCAGCGCGGGCCATGTGACCAAATAGATCACTCCCGCCACATAGGCGAGGTAGAACAGCGCCGCAGGGCCAATACGAATATCTTCGGCCAGCATGGCACCGATATGCCGTTGAAACAGCGGCTGCATGTGCAGGTTCAGCATGATCGCGTCCAAAACCAAAAAGATCACGGCGGTGGACAGATAGAGCGTGGCAAGTTGCATGGGCGGTCTCCTTTGCAAAGCACTTAGGGCTTTTCAAAGAACTAGGGCGCGACGCGGCACTGTCCAGCCGCCTAGATGCGAATCAACTCGCGCAATGTCGCGGCGGGGGCGCTGGCGCGCAGGGGAATGCGGCCAATCTCGCGCCAAGCGCTTTCGTCAAAATCAGGAAAGAAGGCATCAGCGCCCGCTACTTCTGCCGCCACCTCGGTGATCAGCAAACGATCCGCATGGGCAAACAAAGCGGCATAAATCCCTGCCCCGCCAATCCCGTATAGCCGCGTATGCCTTAAAGCGCGGGCATGGGCTATGGCTGCGTCAAAGGGTAGAAACACCGCGCCTTCGGCGGTCATGGGCTGCGCGGTAACCACAATATTCACTCGGCGCGGCAGGGGTTTAACGGGCAAAGACTCCCAAGTTTTGCGCCCCATAATCAACACGCCCCCTGTGGTTTCGCGCTGAAAGGCGGCCAAATCTTCGGGCGCATGCCACGGGATACCCCCGTCTTTGCCAATGGCCCCCCCTACCCCGCGTGCAACGATCAAGGTCAGCATCTACACCGCCACGGGTGCGCGGATGGCGGGGTCGGGATCATAGCCATCAAAGACAATGTCATCGAATTGAAAGGCAAACAGGTCATCGACCTTGCGGGTAAATCGCAGTTGCGGCAGCGCCTTTGGTCTGCGCGACAATTGCAGCGCAACCTGATCCATGTGCGTGTTGTAAATATGCGCATCCCCAATGGAATGCACGAAATCCCCCGCCTCATAGCCCGTCACATGGGCCAGCATGTGCAAAAGCAGCGCGTAAGAGGCGATGTTGAACGGCACGCCAAGGAACATATCGGCAGAGCGCTGATACAGTTGCAAATGCAACTTGCCGCCCAGAATGCGCACTTGCCACATCGTATGGCAGGGTGGCAGGGCCATCTGATCAATCTCACCCGGATTCCACGCCGAAACGATCATGCGGCGGCTGTCAGGGCGGGTGCGAATCAGGTGCAGCAGGTCAGCAATTTGGTCGCGCGCGCCTGCATGAAACAGCCCACGGCCCGCATCTTCACCCCCCGCAGGTTGCAAAACGGGGAACCTGCGCCACTGCTGGCCGTAAACAGGGCCTAAATCGCCGTTTTCATCGGCCCATTCATCCCAAATGGTCACGCCATGCTTCTGCAAATAGCGCACATTGGTATCGCCTGCCAAAAACCATAACAGTTCGTGTATAATGGATTTTAGATGCAATTTCTTGGTGGTGACCAAGGGAAAGCCATCGCGCATCGCATAGCGCATCTGCATACCAAATACCGACAGCGTGCCCGTGCCTGTTCGGTCATCCGAGGGCACGCCATGCGCGAGAATATGCGAGAGCGCGTCGTGATACTGCTGCATCTATCCCTCCAAGTTGTGCGCTCTACTATATCTAGCGAAAACAGATTGCCAAGCCGCGATGGCCCCCAAGGGCACAGTTTGTCTGTTTTCGGGGCGAAAAGAGGCTGGACTCATCATTTTTTTGCTTATTGACTGTCCAGTCAACAAGAGCAGTTGACAGGGCGCAAAAGAGGCGCGTTAACTTGCCCCGTGATGTCTTGAAGGCCAGTGTCACAGAGGTGACGTAAAACGGGCTCATACAGGCATACGCGACGTGGGGCCGCCCAAAGACCCCATAACATCCGCTTTGCGGAAACCAAGGGAGACGAACTTGACCAAATCCACCATGAACCGCCGCAGCTTTCTAAAGACCTCCGCCGTTGGCGCAGGTGCACTCGCGGCCCCCGCTCTGATTTCGTCCAAGGCGCTGGCCTCGTCGGGCGAAGTGAATTTCGTTGGCTGGGCAGGCTACCCTGCACTGGCAGAAAAAGTGTTCCCCGCATTCACCGCTGCTACGGGCATTACCGTGAATTTCAAAGAACTGCCTGACCAAGATACCATGTTTGCCGAAGCCAAGGTCGCCTTGGAAGCTGGCGGAATCGATTTGATCGAGCCTACCATCGACCGTTGGGGCGGCTGGAATTCGAACGGCCTGCTGGCACCTTTCGATGAAGCTAAACTGGCGATGGACAACTATCTGCCAGGTTTGGCGGATGGTTCGGCAGGCGAGCGTTCGCGTGCAGATGGCCAGTTGTTCTATGTGCCTTCCAACTGGGGCACCGAATCGCTGCTGATCAACGAAGCGTCGGCCAAAGTATCGTCCCCCCCATCGCTGGGTGATCTGTTCAACGCCGAAAACCAAGCTGTTCTGCGTCCGCACTCGACGTTGGCTGCTATGGGCCGTTGGCTGGACGCACAGGGCAAACTGCCGTTCCCATGGATCGAAGGTTACACCGACATGGCCAAGATGACCCAGCTTTGGGACATCGCGCTGGCAGAAGCGATTGCCGCAAAAGGCAACGTTGTTCAGTGGTGGTCGGGCGAGAATGAGGCCAACGCTGGCTTTACCGCAAACGGCGCAACCATTGGCCTGTGCTGGGATTCGACAGGTTATAACCTGCGCAATGATGGCTATAAGTATATTGCCCCTGTTGAGGGTGCATTTGCTTGGCACCAAGGCTTTGTCTTGATGAAGAACGCCACCAACGTTGACCAAGCACACGAGCTGGCCAAGTGGGTGTCGACTGCTGAAGGCGCGGCACTGTGGGCAACCGCCTTCTCGTCCAACGCAGTGGGCAAAGGCGCGGCTGATCTGGTTGACCCAGAAGTGTCCAAGTACTACAGCGCTACCTTCGATGATGCCGCTTTGGCCAAACTGTGGTGGTGGCCTGCACAATCGGCAGAATTCATTGCCAAGCGTACTGAATACGCTGATAAGTACAAAGCAGCCTAATCGCTGCCATTTTGGGAACGCTGGGCGAAATTCGCCCAGCGTTCTTTTTTAGCATAAAAGATGCCGCAAAACGGCCATAGACCGTGGCGGCGCAGGGTAAATGACAGGCAGCCAAGCCAAAGCGGCAGCCAAACCACAGCGACAGGGACATGTGAATGAGCGCGAAAATAGATCTGGACAACGTAAGCTGCGATTTTGGTAGTTTTCGCGCGGTGGATAACGCCAATGTATCGATAGAGCCGGGCGAGTTTTTCTCGTTCCTTGGGCCATCGGGATGCGGGAAAACCACCATCTTACGGATGATTTCGGGCTTTATTAACCCGACCGAAGGCGCAATTCGAATTGGCGGCAAGGATATGCGCGGCCAGCGCCCCAACCAACGCCCCACTGCGTTGATATTCCAAAATCTGGCACTGTTTCCGCTGATGCCGATTTGGGAAAACATATCTTTTGGCCTAGAGGTGCGCGGTGTGGACAAGGTCACGCGGCGCAAAAAGGCCGAAGAACTTTTGGAATTGGTCGACTTGAAAGGTGCGGCGGACAAGATGGTCAGCCAACTGTCGGGTGGGCAAAAGCAGCGCGTGGCCATTGCTCGCGCTTTGGCCGTTGAACCATCGGTGATGCTGCTGGACGAGCCCTTGTCCGCGCTTGACCTTAAGCTGCGCCAGCATATGCGCGCAGAACTGCGCGCCATTCAAAAACGCACAGGCGTGACGTTCATCTACATCACCCACGATCAGGGCGAAGCGCTGGCCATGTCTGACCGCGTGGGCGTGATGAGCCAAGGCCGCATCCAACAAATCGCCAATCCGCGCGATATCTACAACGCCCCGATCAATGGTTTTGTCGCGGGTTTCGTGGGCGAGAATAACATCTTTGACGGCAAGGCCGCTGCAATTTCTGGCGGCATGGCGGGGTTTGAAACCGCCTATGGCACGCTGCGCGCCCGCATCAATGACGATGCCAAAGACAAGGCGCTGCGCCTCTATGTCCGCCCTGAACATACGCTGTTGTCAGCGACCAAGGCTGCGGAAAACTCTATCCCTGTCACAGTCAGCGAAGTGTCTTTCGAAGGGGCCTTCATCTCGGTTCTGTGCCACAGCGATGATGGCAAGCTGATCGTGGCCGAATTGCGCAACGATGGGTCGGCCACAGTGCCCGATATCGGCACCAAATTGCATGCCAGCTTTGACGCCGCCCGCGCTGCCCTGCTGCCTGACGCAAATGTAAGGGGCTAGGCGATGAACGATCTTATTCGCCGCTATGGCGTGACGATCACCGCCCTGATGTGCCTATTGGTGGCGTTTTGGTTGGTGATGCTGGTGGTGGTTCCCAATATCACCCTGTTCGAGCAAAGCTTCCGCCCCTATCTTCCCGTGGTCGAGGTGGGCGGGCCCAAAGATTTCTACAGCTTTGGCAACTATGCCAAAGTCTTTGATGGGTCGATTGAACGGACGTTTTTTGGCTATGCCTACACGATCCCCGTGCATGTGATGACCTTTGGTCTGACGATTTGGTATTCGATTGTGGTCACGGTGGCGTGCTTTTTGTTGGCCTATCCGCTGGCCTTTTTCATGGCCAAGATCGCCAATCCAAAATCGCTGCCCACATTGCTGTTGCTTTTGTTCATCCCCCTGTGGGTGTCCGAGGTGCTGCGCGCCTTTGCGTGGTGGATCATTCTGGCCTTTAAAGGCCCGCTGAACGCCCTGCTCTTGGCTATCGGCGCAATCGAGGCGCCTGTGCGCTGGATTGTCGATTATGACGGAGTGGTTATTGGCCTGACCTATACCTATGTTTTGTTTATGTTATTTCCGATCTACAATGCGATTTCGTCGCTGGACACCAATCAGATCGAGGCCGCCGATGACCTTGGCGCATCGTGGTGGCGCATTCACATGCGCATTGTGTTGCCCCATGCCAAACCTGGCATTGCATCGGGCTGCGTGATGGTCTTCATGCTGTCGGCAGGGTCGCTTTTGGTGCCATCGATCCTTGGGTCAACCACATCGCAGTGGTTCACGCAAACAATCGATCAGTGGTTCAAAGACGCGCTCGATTGGAACACCGCTTCGGCCTATGCCTTTATCCTGCTGCTGTTGTGCACTGTCTTTGTGTCGATCGCGCTGAAGGTGTTCAAAGTTAAACTTTCAGATATCGCGAAATAGGGGGCGGTGATGCATAAACTTCGGATGAACCTTGCCCGCCTGTATATGGGCCTTTTCTTGATCTTCATGTTGGCGCCTTTGGTGGTGATGTCGGGGGCCGCGTTTAACGATAACCGACTGCCCTCTATCGTGCCATGGAAGGGATGGACTTGGCGTTGGTTTGACGCGATGATCAACGATGACCGCATGATGGTGGCCTTTGGCAACACATTGGTTGTGGCCGTTGCCGTGGCGATTTTGTCGGTGATCGTGGGCACGGCCTCGGCGATTTTGATCAACTCGATCTCGGGGCGTGTGCGCACGTTGCTGTATAGCATCATGATCTCGACCATCCTAATCCCGGGCGTGGTGATTGGTATTTCAACCATGATCCTATGGACAAAGATGGGCAATGCATTGGGAACAGAGTTTTTTCTGTTCAACCCCGGTCTGCATTTGTCGGTTTTGGGGCAGGTCAGCTATATTGCAGCCATGGTGATGCTGCTGGTTCTGGCCCGTTTGCAAAGCTTTGATGCAGGGTTAGAAGAGGCCGCGCTGGATTTGGGCGCAAGCCATTCCCAAGTGCTGCGCCGCATCCTGCTGCCTTATCTTTACCCTGCCATCGGTGCAGGCGGGGCCGTGGCGTTTTTCCAATCCATCGAAAACTACAACGTCACACAGTTCACGCGCGGAGGCATGGATACGCTGACAGTCTATGTGTTTTCGATGGTGCGATCTGGCGTGACCCCAGCCATCAACGCGCTGGCGTTTTTGCTGATTATGGTGACGCTGGTCTTGGCTTTGATTTACGAAATCAACCGCCGCCGTTTGGCGCGTATTGAGGCCGAACGCGAGGCAGAGGCCCGCCGCGCCGCTGCCTTGGAAGAGGCGCTATAAAACCAAGGCAAAAAGAGGCAATCATGTTAAATGAAGGGGGGCTTCGCGCCCCCCTTTTCTTTAAAAGAAGGCCTGCAGCCCTGTAATTGCGCGGCCAAGGATTAGGCCATGCACATCATAGGTGCCTTCATAGGTGTTCACAGTTTCAAGGTTCACCATATGGCGCATCACTTGGAAATCTTGCGAAATACCATTGCCACCGTGCATGTCGCGGGCGTGGCGCGCGGCCTCCAAAGCCTTGCCGCAATTGTTGCGCTTTAGGATTGAAACCATTTCAGGCGCGGCCTGCGCATTATCCATCAGCCGCCCCAACTGCAGCGCGCCTTGCAGGCCCAGCGCGATGTCGGTCATCATATTGGCCAGTTTGGTCTGGTAAAGCTGCGTCTGCGCCAAGGGCTTGCCAAACTGATGGCGATCCAGCCCATATTGGCGTGCAGCGGCCATACAAAACTCGGCAGCGCCCATCACGCCCCAAGCAATGCCATAGCGCGCGCGGTTCAGGCAGCCAAACGGGCCTTTCAGCCCCTCCACATGCGGCAAAAGGGCCTCTTCCCCAACCTCGACACCCTCCATCACAATCTCGCCCGTGATCGACGCGCGCAGTGACAGCTTGCCGCCGACCTTGGGCGCAGACAGGCCCTTCATACCCTTTTCCAGAATAAAGCCGCGGATTTTGCCACCATGCGCTTCGGACTTGGCCCAAACGATGAACAGATCGGCGATCGGCGCGTTGGAAATCCACATCTTTGTGCCATTCAGCACATACCCATTTGCGGTTTTGCGCGCCGTGGTCTTCATGCCCGCAGGATCAGACCCTGCATCGGGCTCGGTCAGGCCAAAGCAACCAATCAACGCACCTGTGGCCAATTTGGGCAGGTATTTCTGGCGCTGCACCTCGGATCCATAGGCGTAAATCGGGTACATCACCAAAGAGGATTGCACCGACAGCATGCTGCGATAGCCTGAATCCACACGCTCTACCTCGCGCGCGATCAGGCCATAGGCAACATAGCTGGCCCCCAGCCCGCCATATTCTTCGGGGATGGTCGCACCAAGCAGCCCCATTTCGCCCATCTCGCGGAAAATCGCAGGATCGGTCGCCTCATCGCGGTAGGCGGCAATCACGCGGGGCTGCAGCTTTTCTTGCGCAAAGGCGCGGGCGGCATCGCGCAGCATGCGCTCTTCGGCCGTCAGCTGGTCATCCATACGCAAAGGATCGGCCCAATCAAAGGGGCCAAGTTCGGGGGCATCTTTGGGTTTGATCGCGGGGCGGTTGGTCATGCTATCCTCCTATGTTGACGCAGTATTGCAAAAGGCGCGGCAAAAGCCTATCGAAAGATCATCGCAGCAGCATGAGGAAAACTCATATGTTCGGCGCGCGCCGCTATTTGCCCTCTATGCCCAGCCTGCTGGCGCTTGAGGCTGTGGACAGGCTTGGCTCTGCCTCGGCGGCGGCCAACGAATTGGCTTTGACCCAAGGGGCGATTTCGCGGCAGTTGCAGGTTCTTGAGGCGCAGATGGGCGTGGCGTTGCTGGCGCGCGAAGGGGGCAAATTGGCGCTTAGCCCTGCGGGGCGCGATTATGTGCGCGCGGTGCGCCATGCCCTGCAAGGCCTTGCCAGCGCCTCGATGACATTGCGCGCTAACCCATTGGGAGGAAGTCTTAATTTGGCAATTCTGCCTGCCTTTGGCATGCATTGGCTGGCCCCGCGTCTTGCAGGTTTTACCGCCAAACATCCCGAAGTCACGCTCAACCTATCTACCCGCCTGCGCCCATTTGACATGGCAGGCGAAGGGATTGATGCCGCCATTCACTACGGGCGGGAAGATTGGGCAGGCGCGCAGCATCTGCCGCTTTTGGAAGAAATGCTCATCGCCGTGGCCGCGCCCCAGCTTTTGCCATCACCCTTGGGCCAAGCGGATGACATCCTCTCATACCCTTTGCTACAAATCGAAAGCCGTCTTGGCGATTGGGGGCGCTGGCTGGCGCATTTTGGCGCGCAGCCCCAGCGCCCACCCGCCATGCTGTTTGATCAGTTTTCCACCATGACCATGGCCGCATTGCATGGTCTGGGCATTGCACTTTTGCCCAGTTTTCTGATCGAACGCGAATTGGCCGAGGGCCGCCTTATTCCCGCCTTTGGCCCTGCTATACCCGCACTTGGAAAATACTTCCTCGTCTGGCCCAAAGATGCGCCTCCCCGCGCACCGCTGACCTCGTTTCGCGCTTGGATTGAAACACAGCTTTAGCCCAATCGCAGCGCCCCAAAAATCCAGATGATGTGCGACGCGAAGGGACTAGCCCCCTCTTGCGCCGCAGCTGCCGCTTTGCAAGGGTAGGCGCAGAGGTGATCGCATGCAGAACTATCAGCCCAACACAATCGGCGAGGTTTCCTTTTGGTATGCCGATATCGGCCTGCCGCAAACCCGCCGCCCAGCCCTTGGGGCCGATACGCGCGCAGATGTGGCGATTATCGGGGCAGGGTTTACAGGGCTATGGACGGCATTTTACCTGAAACAGGCGCAGCCCGATTTGGATGTGCTGATCATCGACAAGCATTTCGCAGGCTTTGGCGCGTCGGGGCGCAATGGAGGGTGGTGTTCGGGCAATTTTGCGTGGAATCACGAACGCTATGCGGCCAGCTCATCGCGCGCCGCTGTGCTGGATATGGCCCGCGCTCTTGAAGGTACTGTGGACGAGATTTCGCGCATTTGCACCGAACTTGGCATTGATGCCGACATCCACCACACAGACGAGATGATGGTTGCCACCAATCCCGCGCAGCTGGCGCGGATGCGCGCGGAAATTGCCCATCGCCACCACTGGGGCGAAGGCCACCGCACGCGCGAATTGACCGCCGCCGAAGTGGCCCAGCGCATCGCAATTCCCAATGTTTTGGGCGCGATGGTGATTTCTGGCGTGGCGCGCGTGCAGCCTGCCAAATTGGTGCAGGGGCTGGCGAAGGCGGTCGACGCGATGGGCGTGCGCATTGCCGAATCCACCCCTGCCCTCTCCTATGACAAGGGCGAGGTCATCACCCCCCATGCCCGCATCACAGCCCCTGTCATTTTGCGCTGCACTGAAGGGTTCACAGCCCAGATCAAAGGCCATCGGCGCGACTGGCTGCCGATGAACTCTGCCCAAATCGCAACAGCGCCTTTGCCGCCCGAGGTTTGGGCGCAGATCGGATGGGACGGGCAGGAATTGATCGGGGATATGGACAATGGCTATTGCTATTGCCAGCGCACCCGCGAAGGGCGCATCACTGTGGGCGCGCGCGGGGTGCCCTATAAGTTTGGCTCGAATATCGACAAAAACGGTGCGCCAGATGCGGAAACCATTCGCCGCTTGACCGCTATTTTGCACCGCCATTTCCCCGTCGCTGCTGCCTATCCCATTGATCATGCATGGTGCGGGGTTCTGGGGGTTCCGCGCGATTGGTGCGCCACTGTCGGGCTTGACCCTGCCACGGGCCTTGGTTGGGCGGGCGGATATGTGGGGGTTGGGGTGTCGACCAGCAATCTGGCAGGGCGCACCTTGGCCGATCTTGCGCAGATTCACCTTGGGCTGGGTCAAGCCACGCCTCTGACGGCTCTGCCTTGGGTCAATCGCCGCCCCCGCAAATGGGAATTAGAGCCGATACGCTACATTGGCGTGCATCTGATGTACAAATTATTTGCACTTGCAGATAAGCGCGAGGCGCGACTGGGCATTCCACCATCACGCCTCGCGCGGTTTGCAAATTGGTTGATGGGGCGCGGCTAGCGCGACAAGCGCTGCACATCTTGGGCTGCGGCACGCCCACCCGCAATCACGCGCAACGCAGGGCGGCGCGGCACTTGGGTCACGCAATCAGCGGTAAGTTTAGCGGATACAGTTTTGCCAATACTGGGCTCAATCACCTCAACCGCTGCATTCAGCGCAAGGGATGCAACCTGAAGATCATGGACCTTGGCATATTCAACCAAATCAACCAACCGGTGAATAAAATCAGCGTGCACAGCCATGACGTTCACCCCCACAACGTTGACGCTAACCTAGCAGAGCATTAGGCGTTTTCGGCATCGAAATAAGGATAAATGACTTATTCGAAAGGATATCAAGGGCCATTAAGTGCATAAGTCATGTCATGCGCAGGTATGGTTAATGCTTAGTGATAGAATAATATTCAAAATATGAAATATGGCGTCATTCAGGGTGCGGCGTGATTCTGCGACGTGATTCTGCGGCTGATTCGGCAGGCATCGGAAATGGCCAGAGTTTGCCCTATCTTATCGCCAGTAAAAGGCGCAAGGATAGCATGGCCAAGCGGATGGCCCAAAAGGAGCGCGCGATGGCCAAAGGCATGAACAAACAGGGCAAAAATGTGAAAAAGCCCAAAAAAGAAAAAGCGACGGCGGCTGTTGTGACAGTGCCCAGCACCAAAAACTCGGTCAATATTGGTGGCGGCAAACCGCGCGCCTAGGGCCTATGCGCCGTGGTCGGGCAGCTTTTGCGCAATGGCGCGGTGCGGGCGGGTGACATCGCGCAGGGTGATGTCGATCGCCTCTACTTCCATTGCAATCGCGCCACCGCCCGACAAGGTCAGGGTTAATGTGCCGCCCAAAACGTCACGCGCCGCAAAACTGATCGCCAGCAGCGATTGCACGGCTGAGGCGTCCTTTGGATCAAAACCCGCGCGGCGCAGCGCGGTGATGCTTTCCACCACCAAAAGGGATTTCACCCGTTCAAAAGGGCGGCCTTCGGCCTGCGCCTGCGCGGTATCTTCCCAGCGAAGCCGTGTCAGCAGCATGGCAAAGCGCCGCCGCGCGGGCACAAAGGTAACATCGGCACCCGTAAAGACGGCATCTTGGATCAACGCGCTCAGGGCGGGTACATCGCCGCCCTCTTGGGCCATCAATCGCAAAGGGGCATCGCGCCCACCTGCTGCGCCATCTTCAAAGCGTGCATCGCTCATTCTTTGATCCGTTCGATCTGCGCACCAAGGGCGCGCAGTTTTTCTTCCACCCGCTCATAGCCACGATCCAAATGATACACTCGGCTGACAACGGTTTCGCCTTCGGCAGCAAGCCCTGCCAAAATCAGGCTTACAGAGGCGCGCAGATCGGTCGCCATCACCCGCGCGCCGCGCAGGTTTTTGACGCCCGTCACAGTGGCCGTGCCGCCATGCACGTCAATCTTGGCCCCCATGCGCAAGAGTTCGGGCGCATGCATAAAGCGGTTTTCAAAAATGGTTTCTTCCAGCACTGAAACACCCTGCGCCGTGCACAGCGCCGCCATCATTTGCGCCTGCAAATCGGTCGGAAATCCAGGGAAGGGTTCGGTGCGCACATTGACCGCCCGCATATCGCCGCCCCCGCGCGTCACCTGAATCCCCGCCGCCGTTTGCGACACACTCAGCCCTGCTTCGTCCAGTTTTTCGGCAAAAGCGGCCACCAATTCAAGCCGCCCGCCCAGACATTCCACTGTGCCACCCGTAAAGGCAGGGATCAGCATATAAGTGCCCAGTTCGATGCGGTCGGTCACCACAGGATGGGTCGCCCCGCCAAGGCTATCGACGCCCTGAATGGTGATGGTAGAGGTGCCCTCGCCCTCTATCTGCGCTCCCATACGGCGCAGGCACTGGGCCAGATCGACAATTTCAGGCTCGCGCGCAGCATTTTTCAACACCACTGTGCCGCGCGCCAGCGTGGCCGCCATTAGCGCGTTCTCCGTGGCCCCAACCGAGACGAAGGGGAATTCATACACCGCCCCTTTCAGGCGCCCGCCTGCAGCTTTGGCATGCACATAGCCCTCGCGCAGATCCATTTCCGCGCCCATGGCCTCCAACGCCTTCAGGTGCAAATCGACGGGCCGCGCGCCAATCGCGCATCCCCCTGGCAGCGAGACAATGGCATGGCCATCGCGCGCCAGCATCGGGCCCAGCACCAAAATCGACGCGCGCATTTTGCGCACAATGTCATAATCGGCGGTGTGGTTGGTGATGGCCGCCGAAGACATCGCCAGCACTTTGCCATCGGCAAGACTGGCGACTTCGGACCCAAGGCTGCGCAACAGTTGCGTCATCGTGGCTATATCTGAGAGGCGCGGCGCATTGGTCAGCGTCAATGGCTGATCTGTCAGCAGCGTTGCAGGCATCAGCGTCAGGGCCGCATTCTTTGCGCCCGCAATCGCGATTTGCCCATTCAACGGGCCATTGCCCCGCACCAGAATCTGATCCATCTTGCCCCGCCTTTATTCCTGCGCCTCACTTTGCGCATCAGTCTGTGTTGTGCCATCCTCCGCCGCAGCATTGCCCAAAGCGCGCCCGCGCATCTGCGCTTTGCGCCGGGCCATATTGGCCTTAAGTTCAGCCTTGCGCCGCGCCGCGCGGTCTTCTTTGCGGCGGGCTGCAGCGGCCTTTTGGTCGGATAGATCGCTCATCGCGGCTTCCTACCCTAGGCGCGCCGCATCGTCCAGCATTCGGACAGATTTTGCTACAAAATGCACTTGCACCCCGCGCCGATAGCGTCTAATCAGCCGCCACATCGCGCGATCTGCGCCAGATGCTGCAGTAGCTCAGTGGTAGAGCACACCCTTGGTAAGGGTGAGGTCGAGAGTTCAATCCTCTCTTGCAGCACCATTATCCTGCCTCATTAAGCTGCCGCGGCATATATACAACTTCGCTCAGCCTTTGGTGATACGTGGCAAACCTCTTGGCTTTTTTCTACGCGGTTTCCATTTCGCAAATCTCTGCATACATGCGCGGGTATTGGGGGGCAGATGCTCGCTGCCCCCTTTGCTGCCTTATGCGCCGATAAACTCGCGCACAAAGGGGGTGGCGGGTTTTGCCCGAATGTCGGCGGGTTTGCCAACCTGTTCGATTTTGCCCATCGACATGACAACGACCAGATCGGCCAGTTCCATCGCCTCGTCTTGGTCATGGGTGACGAAGACCGTGGTCAGGCCCGTAGTGTCGTGAATATCGCGCAGGCCTTGGCGCAGTTCTTTGCGCACCTTGGCATCCAGCGCGCCAAAAGGTTCGTCCAGCAGCAGCATGCGCGGTTCAATCGCCAATGCGCGGGCAAGGGCCACACGCTGGCGCTGCCCGCCAGAAAGCTGGCTGGGATATCGCGCGCCGATATCTGGCAATTGGATCAGATCCAGCAGTTTGGTCACGCGGCGGGCGATTTCAGCACTTGCGGGGCGTTCGCTGCGCGGGCGGGCGCGCAGCCCATAGGCGATGTTGTCGAACACCGTCATATGCCGAAACAGCGCATAGGATTGAAACACAAAGCCCGCGCGCCGTTCTTGCACTGTCAGATTCGTAGCATCGGCCCCGTCAAACAACACCCGCCCTGCGGTGGGAAACTCTAGCCCGCCCAAAATGCGCAGCAGCGTTGTTTTACCCGAACCTGATGGCCCCAGCAGCGCCACCAGCGCCCCCGAAGGAATGGCCAGTGACACGGGCGACAGCGCCGCCGTAGTGCCAAATTGTTTGCTGATTTCGTCGATTTCGATATGCATGATGGCTCCTATGCGCGGTGCGTTGCGGCAAGTTGATCGGCAAAGCGCAATTCCAGCGCGGTTTTCAATAGCAGGGTGACCAGCGCCAGCAGCGCCAGAACGGCGGCAAGGCTAAAGGCAGCGATCGAGAGGTATTCTTGATACAGCATCTCAATTGTAATCGGCATGGTCGCGGTCTGGCCGCGTATCTTGCCCGACACAATGGCCACTGCGCCAAATTCGCCCATAGCGCGGGCATTGCACAGCAATACCCCATACAGCAGCGCCCAGCGGATATTGGGCAGGGTCACTGTGAAAAACACCCGCCAACCCGATGCGCCAAGGGTCAGCGCCGCCTCTTCCTCGGCGCGGCCCTGTTCGATCATCACGGGGATCAACTCGCGCGCGACAAAGGGAAAGGTCACGAACATTGATGCCAAGATGATCCCAGGCAGTGCAAAGACGATGGGGTAGCCGTTGTCGGTCAACCAGCCCCCCACCATCGTGGCAGACCCAAAGGTCAGCACGATGCACAGGCCCGCCACGACGGGGCTGATGGAAAAGGGCAAGTCGATCAGCGTGATCAAAAACGCCTTGCCGCGAAAATCAAACTTGGTGATGAACCACGCGGCCGCCACGCCGAAGACAGCGTTCAGCGGCACGGCACAGGCGGCGACAATCAGGGTGAGTTTGATTGCCGCGGCAGCCTCGGGGTTGCCCAAGGATTCAACTGCCGCCACAGCCCCATTGCGCAGCGCCTCAAAGAACACAATGATCAGCGGCGCAAAAAGCATCACAGCCATAAAGGCAAATGTGATGGCGATCAACGTCCAGCGCAGAATGGGGCGCTCGGTTCTGGGCGAGATAAATTTAGACATAACCTATTCTCCTGCGCGATAGGATTTGGATGGCGTTGATCACCAACAGCATCACAAAGGAAATCGCCAGCATGGTCAGGCCAATGGCCGTAGCCCCGACATAATTGAATTCCTCTAGCTTAATGACAATCAGCAGGGGCGCGATTTCGGTTTTGAAGGGGATATTGCCCGCGATGAAAATCACCGACCCATATTCCCCCACAGCCCGCGCCAATGACAGCGCAAAGCCCGTCAGCGCGGCGGGGGTCAGCATAGGCAAAATGACATGGATGATCGTATACAGCCGCGATGCGCCCAGTGTTGCGCTGACCTCCTCTACCTCGGCCTCAATCTCGGCAATCACGGGCTGCACTGTGCGGGTGACAAAGGGCAGGCCGACAAAAACCAGCGCCAGAAAAATGCCCAAGGGCGTATAAGCGATTTTGAAGCCAAGCTCTTTGGCGATACTGCCAAAGGCCCCGTTCGGTGCGTAAAGCGCCGTCAGCGCGATGCCAGCCACAGCCGTGGGCAAGGCAAAGGGCAGATCCACCGCCGCATCCAAAATGCGCCGCCCGACAAAGTGGTAGCGCACCAAAACCCATGCCAGCAGCACGCCAAACACAAGGTTGAACAGCGCCGCAAGGAAGGACAGCCTGAATGACAGCCAAAGCGAGCCCCAGATGCGCGGCGTGTTCACCTCGCTCCACAGGGTTACAAAACCAGCCGAGGCGCCCTTCAACAGAAGGGCGCCGATGGGCAGGATGACGACGATGGAAAGCATCGTCAGGGTTATTCCGGCACTTATCCCAAGACCTGGGATCGGTGATCGGTGAACAAGGGGTCTGCCCATCGAGTTTCCTTATTTTGCTGTGTAGATTTGGTCGAAGATGCCGCCATCGGCGAAGTGGGTCTTTTGCGCCTCGCCCCAGCCGCCAAACTTGGCGATGTCGACCAACTCCAGCGCGGGGAAGCGGGATACATCGGCAGGGTCAGCCTTGGACGTATCCCAGCCACGATAGTAATTCTTGAAGATGATCGCTTGGCCTTCGGGGCTGTAAAGAAAGTCGATGTAATCCTTGGCCAATTGGCCTTGCTCTGGGGTTTTGATGTTGGCGTCCACAATCGCCACGGGCGGTTCTGCCAAGATCGATAGCGACGGCACCACGATGTCAAACTTGTCCTCGCCAAGTTCGTTCAGCGCCAGATAGGCCTCGTTTTCCCAAGCCAGCAGCACATCGCCAATTTCGCGCTGCGCAAAGGTGGTGGTGGAATCGCGCGCGCCTTTATCCAGCACGGGCACATGGGTGTAGAGTTCTTTCACAAACTCTTGCGGATCTTTGCCATTCTTTTCGGCCCATGCCCAAGCCGCCAGATAATTCCAACGCGCGCCGCCACTGGTTTTGGGGTTCGGAGTGATCACTTCCACACCTTCGCCCACCAAATCGCCCCAATCTTTGATGCCCTTTGGATTGCCTTCGCGCACCAAGAACACGATGGTCGAGGTATAGGGCGAAGAATTGTGCGCAAATTTGCTTTGCCAATCGGCAGGCAGTTTGCCCTCTTTCGCCAGCTTGTCGATATCGGCCGCCAAGGCCAAGGTCACAACCTGCGCCTCTAGCCCTTCTAGAACGGCGCGGGCTTGGCTGCCCGAACCGCCGTGGCTCACCTCGAGCGTAGGCGCGGGTTTGCCAGCGGCCACTTGGGCAGCACTGAAGGCTTCGTTGATGGCCTTATACAACTCGCGTGTTGGGTCATAACTGACATTCAGCAGGCTTTCGGCAGCGACAGGCTGGGCTGCGAAAGGCAGCGCGCCAAGCGACAGCGTGGCAAGCGCCAGCGCCGACAGAGTGTTTTTCAGCTTGCGCGCCACGTGGGGTGTAAATGGGGCTGCGATAGGCGTTTGGATCGTCATGTTCTTCTCCTGTTGCGAAGGGATTGCGCCAAAGGCGATGGGGGTATGGGTCATGCGGCACCGCCCGCAATGGCGTTTAGGGGCGATACGCGGGCCTCCCACACGGCGGGGTCGCGCCCAGCCAGCAGGTCGGCCACAGCCTGATCGGGCGTCGTGGTAAGGTGCTGCACCAATGCACCGCCCACGCGGTGGGCAGCACCCGTGCGCCGATCAATCAATTGAACAGCGCAAGTGGCTTGGCCCTGCGGCTTGGGTGCTGTGGTCATGGCGGCCTCCTGTCTGAATCAGGGCAGCGACATGCGCCCTTTCGATGCGGTAATATCGACACAGAAGGTCGTGTATTGCAACAGAATAATCACGCCTATTTTTATCGTGTAAAAAGAAGAAAATTCTCTGCGCCCGAGGCGCCCGGGCGGTCGTTCAGTACATAGTCGCGGAAGTTACATCTTGCCGATCACCTGATCGGCCACCTCGCCCGAGCGCAGCATATCGGCCAAGGTCAGCGAATCGATGATCAAAAGGTATGACCAAAACACTTCGGCAAAGACTTTGCGGATGCGGCAAGTCGCCTCGTCAGTGCAATCATCGCAGCGTTGATAGGCGCGCCGCGACAGGCAGGCCAGTGGCGCAATCGGCCCGTCGATCAGGCGCAGCATTTCAGAAATTGAGATATCGGCAGGCGCCATCCGCAGGCTATAGCCCCCTGCCCGCCCGCGCGTCGATGTCACGACCTGCGCGTTGCGCAACTCCAACAAGATATGTTCCAAGAACCGCTTGGGCGAATCTGACCGCTTGGCGATTGCTTCAATGGTCAGGGCTTCGGGGGCGGGTTTCACCGCCTCATCCGCCAATACCAACAGCGCCTTCAGCGCGTATTTCATCTTTTGCGTGATCATACAGGCAGTGTAACCAGCATGCCGATCAGAATCAACGCACCGCGACCAGGCCATGCGTCTGGGGCGCAGTATCTGGATAACCGCCTGAATAGTCGCGCATAATTTATACACGATAAAAACTATAGACATTTATGATTTTTGCTGCATGCTCATCCCATCACCGCATAGGAGCGCTGCGCGATGGATGAGCTTGACCTGATTGACCGCAAAATCGTGGCTGAACTGATGCAAGATGCGACCCTGCCCGTGGCCAGCATCGCAGATAAGGTGGGGCTGTCGCAAACGCCCTGCTGGAAGCGGATCCAGAAACTGGAAAGCAGTGGCGTTTTGACCGCGCGGGTGGCGCTGGGCGATCCGCAGCGATTGGGCTTTGGCCTGACAGTCTTTGTCGGGATCGAGGCGCCTGACCATTCGGCTGCATGGCGCGAGAGTTTTTCAAACGCCGTGCAGACCATCCCGCAGATCATGGAAGTCTACCGCATGGCGGGGGAAATGGACTATCTTCTGCACATCGCCGTGCCTGATATGGCCGCCTATGACGGGCTATACAAACGACTGACCGATGCCGTGCCGATCAAGAACGTCACCTCGTATTTCGCGATGGAGCGGATGAAATACACCACCGCCTATCCCGTCGATACCAAGACCCGTTAGGCGGCCATCTTCGCTGAAATAGAAGTTTCTTCTCTTTGCTGCGAGACCTTTGGAATTCCCAATCACGATTATTTTGGTAGATATTAATCAAGCCCAGTGCGGCGCAGGCGAATCGCGCATGCGGCCAGTGGGAAAACCGATGGACGAAGAAAGGAACCTGACGATGAACCAGAGCGTAAAGATTCTTGGAGCAACGCTGATCGCAGGCGGCCTGCTTTATCTGCTCGCCAATGCGCCACAAACAGGTGCAGCATTGTTGCTGACCTCGGTTGCGGCCTTTGTGATCAAGGAAATGGCGCTGGGCCACAGCGCGCCCACCCAGCCTACGCATCAAAAATGACCAAAACTCTGATTATTCACGGGCTGGACGGGTCGCCTGCGCCGCATTGGCAACACTGGTGGGCGGGCAGCGAGCATGACGCGATTGTGCTGGATTTGCCCCAACCTTCGCGCCCAGACCCGCATGTATGGGAAATTGAACTCGCGGGCGCAGTGCTGCGCCATCCAGGTTCGGTATTGGTCGGCCATTCGCTGGGCGCGGTGCTGATTGCCCGTGTGCTTGCGAAATGGCCACAATTGAACATCCGCGCGGCCCTGCTTGTGGCCCCTGCCCAAACCGAAGGGGCTGCGCGCATCGGCCATTTCGGGCCAATCCCAACGCAACGCTTGGCCATACCGGCCACGTTGGTCGCGTCGCGCAATGACCCATGGATGAGTTTTGCCCGCGCGCGCAGCCTTGCCGCCAGCCTTGGCGCGAACTTTATCGATATGGGTTTTGCAGGCCATATCAACGTGGCATCCGGCTTTGGCCCATGGCCACAAGGGCGCGCCTTGCGCGATGATTTGCTGATGCAAAGCACCCCCGCCCCCAGCGGCAACAAACGTCCCCCCACTCATTTGCAAGGAGTTGCCTTATGAAACATCTCTTTCGCGCCGCTTCCCCCAGCATCGCCGATTATGCCGCGCTTGCCAGCGTAGGCTTGGTGTTTTTGGCGTTCTTTGGCGTGCTGTTCTTTGCCCTTTAACAATTGGTGATCCCATGCTTGACGGACGCAACGACCCTGCATTCCATTTGGCCTTTCTGACCGAGGGCGAGTCGATTGATCAATTGCAGCCCATGCCGTTCAAACCCATTGGCCTGACATTGGTCTTGATCGCCGCCTTTGGCGCAGTCTGCGCGCTGATCCCCCTGCTTTGGGCAGCCGCGTGAATGTCGCCCTGCCCCCTGCCCCGCAGGGTCCCCATATCGCGATCATCGGCGCAGGGGCCAGCGGGGTGGTTATGGCGGCGCATCTGCTGGCGCAAACCCGCGCAGGGTTTTGCGTTTCCTTGATCGAAGCGCAGGGCAATGCTGGGCGCAAACTGGGGCGCGGCGTGGCCTATAGCACGACAAGCCCTGATCATCTTCTCAATACCCGCGCCAGCAACATGAGCGCATTTCCCGCAGATCCCGCCCATTTTCTGCGCTGGCTGGATATGCAGCGGCTTGAGGAAAAGGGCTGCGAGTTTGTGCGGCGTTCCACCTATGGGGCCTATTTGGGCAGCTTGCTGCAGCCTTGGCTGGGCAGCGAACCAATCGAGCGTTTGCGCCTGATCCCAGAGGAAGTTTTGGCACTGGACGATCTGGGCGGCAAGGTGGCGCTGGCTCTCTCGGGCGGGGGCCAGTTACAGGCGGACTATGCCATTTTGGCCACGGGCCATGTGATTGCGCGCGATACGGCGGGCGGGGTGATTGCTGGGGCTTGGGATATGCCCGCGCCCATTGATGCCGCTGCGCGCGTTGTCATCATCGGCTCTGGCCTGTCGATGGTGGATAATGTGCTGACGCTGCTGGCAGGGGGGCATCGCGGGCAGATCATATCGCTCTCGCGCCGCGGGCTATTGCCGCGCGGACATGGGCCAGTTGACCCAAGTGAAATTGCCGCCGCCGATATTCCTTGGGGCCAGCCCTTGTCGCATGTTCTGCGCTGGCTGCGCAGGCGCATTGCGGCGCGTGTGGCGGCAGGCGGCACTTGGCGCGACGAGGTTGACGGGTTGCGCCCCCATGCGGCCCAAATCTGGCGCAGCCTGCCCATTCCTGCCCGCGCGCGGTTTTTGCGCCACGGCGCACCATGGTGGGATGTGCATCGCCACCGCATCCCGCCCAGCTCGCAAGCGGTGATCGAGGCGGCCATCGCCAGCGGGCAACTGCGCATTGAAAAGGGGCATTTCTTGGGGGCTGCGCGCGGCCGCGATGGACAGATCACGGCGCGATATCGCCACAACGCCTATGCGCCCGAAACCAGCATCATCGCCGCGCGGGTGATTGATTGCCGCGGTATCCGCCGCGATGCTGGCAAAAACGCAAGTTCACTGGTGCAGCATCTGCTGTCCAGTGGGCAAGCGCGACTGGATCCGCTGCGCATTGGTCTGGACGTTGATGCGCAAACCCAAGTCGTTGGCGCAGATGGCCAGCCCAGCCCGCGCCTGATGGCGATTGGCCCCGCCTCGCGCGCGACATTTTGGGAAATCACAGCGATTCCAGATATTCGTTTGCAGGCAGCGCGGTTGGCCGAACGTTTGGCGCAGCGCGCCACTGCGGCGATCTAGCCCCTGCTGCTGGCCAGAACCCAAACCACCAGCCCTGCACCAGCCACAGGCGCACCCTGTGACGTTGACTGCATATCAGGGCTGGCCCGATCACAGGTGCATCAATTGCCGGCGATGATCGCGCATACGAGGCGTTGCAGCGATGCAAGCCGCTGCATTGCGCGCGCCAATCCACCTGCCATCCTTATAGAAGGCAAGTGCAATCGCGGCGTACTTTGGTGCAGTCTACTGGCCTGCAAAGCATCAGTGACGCAATGGCCGCGCCCGCGCTGGCCCCAAAAGGATAAGGCGCTGCGCATAGCCGATGATATGGGCAATCGCATCTGCCTGTGCAGCACTTCCCTCTGCGCTGGCGGCGCGGCCCTGCAGAATTGCCAAGCCATAGGTCAGCGCTGCACTGATCTGTGCTGGCACATTGCGCCTGCGCAGCAGTGCTGCAAAGTCTGTCAGCGCCACTGGTGCAAAGGGCAAATCACCATAGGGGCCGATGGCCATGGCCCTATCTTCCAGCGCCAAACCTATGCGCTGCGAGATCGGCGGATGTGCGGGCCATGCGCCATCCAAGCGCGCGGCAAATAGCCCCGCCAAACGCGCGGCCCCTGCCCAGAGGCAGACCAAATAGGCCACAGCAAGCAGGTCAGCGCCACGGCTGCTGCGCCCATGGATATTCACGCGCGCCTGCGCGGTATGGGCGGCATAGCCCTGCACCGCAGGCATAGTTTGCAGCGCAGGTGACAGCGGCAAAATCGCGTCATTTAGATCAATTTTTCCCATGATCGCACCCCTTTACTTGACTAATGCGGCGCGCAGGATGGTGTAAATGCGCGCCCAACCAAGCCCCATCTGATGCGCGTCTTGGCGCGGCACGGCGCGCGCATGTGGCGCATTACTGGGCGCAAGGTGATGCAGAACAGACAGGCTCCACATGGCGAAAACCCCTTCGTCTTGGCTGGATTACCATGAAAACCTATCACAGAGACAGAAAATGTCGATAATATGAATCGTGTTTTAATTGAGGCCAAACAGTTGGTTATTTCTCTTTGGCAAAGCCTACGCAGAACGTAGGGCAAGGCCCCAAAGCAAAGGCAGGGCAACCCCGCCGCCTGCCCTGTCTGGCGCTGCGGCGGGGTTTTGGCCCTGTTAGACGCGCAGACCCGTGGCCACGTCAAAAACATGCACCAAATCAGGCCGGATCGAAAACTGCATCATGTCGCCCAAGGCGATGGCAGGCGGCTTTTCAACCTTGGCGATAAACTCAACCCCAGTTTCGGTGGTTAAATGGGCCAAAGCATATTCGCCCAGATTCTCGACCAATTCCAGTTTGCCCTCTAGCACAGCCTTGCCCTTGGCAGCGGGGGACAAATGTTCGGGGCGCATGCCAATGATTTCATCCTTTGCAAAAGCCTTTTCCAACAGGGCCGCAACATCACCTGTCAAATCAGCCTTTGAAAAGAAATTCATCTTTGGGCTGCCGATGAATTGCGCGACAAAGCTATTGGCGGGGCGCTCGTACAGATCAATCGGCGTGCCGACCTGCTCGATTTTGCCTGCGCGCAAAACCACGATTTTGTCGGCCAAAGTCATCGCTTCGACTTGGTCATGGGTGACATAAATCATCGTGGTCTTCAGGCGCTGATGTAGGCGGGCAATCTCCAGACGTGTTTGCACCCGCAAAGCAGCGTCAAGGTTGGACAAAGGCTCGTCAAACAAAAACACTTTCGGATCGCGCACGATGGCACGGCCAATGGCCACGCGCTGGCGCTGCCCCCCCGACAAATTGCGCGGGCTGCGATCCAGATAATCGGTGATCTGCAAGATCTCGGCCGCGGCCCGCACACGGCGGTCTATTTCCATCGGATGCGTTTTGGCCTGTTTCAGGCCAAAGGCCATGTTCTTATACACGCTCATATGCGGGTAAAGCGCATAGTTTTGAAACACCATCGCCACGCCCCGCTTGGATGCGGCGATGTCATTGACCACCTGATCACCAATCGCGATTGTCCCGCCCGAGATTTCCTCTAGCCCCGCAATCATCCGCAGCAAGGTCGATTTCCCGCAGCCCGACGGGCCAACGAATACGATGAATTCGCCGTCCTCGATATCCAAATCCACGCCGTGCATGACATCGACGGCACCATATTTCTTGCGCACATCGCGCAGGGTTAGACTGGACATTTTTTCTCCATTTCAGAAATTTCACGCCGCAGAGTTTCGGCGAAAACTGGATAGGTTTGTGGCAAATCGCCCCACAGGCGCGGGCTGGTGACAAACTCATCTTTGCCCAGCATGGCGCGCAGCGCGTCCCAGCTTGGCTCTAGATAGTCAAAGGGAATTTTCCCAGCCGCAACATGGCGGGCAAAGACATACCAACTGGCGATGGACCGAATGGTATAAAGGGGCAAAATGCCCTGTTGCAAACAGCCCGCCAAAGTCGGGCGGATAAAGATGGGAAACTTGGCCATGCCATCGGCGCTGATGCGCGCCACAGTGTCGCCAATGGCCTTATTGCCAAAACGGCGGGTAATATTGGCCAAATACTCCTGTTTGGAAAACGGCAAATCAAGGGTCAGGGCAGGCAAAACCTCGCCCGTCTCGAAGGCCTGAAAATGGGCCAGCAAATGCGGCGCGCGCATTGCGCCGTCAAAGGTCACAATCCCGTCCAAGGCCGCCAGATAGACCAAGGCCGTATGCCCGCCATTGAGGATACGGATTTTGGTTTCTTCATAGGGATCGACATCATGGGTCACAGTCACACCCACTTTGGCCAGATCGGGCATCGGCGCGCGCGCGCTGTCTTGCAACACCCATTGGATGAAATCTTCGGCCATGATGGGCGCGCGCACAGTGTCACCGATCAGGGCCGTCATTTCCTCGGCAAGACTGGCGGGGCTGCGCGGCGTAATGCGATCGACCATCGAGCAAGGGAAGGCCACGTTTGCCTCGACCCAATCGGCCAAAGCATTGTCCCCGCAGGCGCGCAGATAGGCCAGCAAGTTACGGTGCAGCATTTTGCCATTTTGGCGGATGTTGTCGCAGCAGGCGATGGTGATGGGCGCTCCTGTGGCCGCAACCCGCGCGGCCAGCGCGGCGCGCAGATAGCCATAGACGCTGTGCGCGGCGGCGCCACGCAGTTCTGCGGCGATCACCTCATCTGCCACATTCAGCGCGCCATGCGGGTCGGTGTAATAGCCACTTTCGGTGACAGTGATCGTGACCAAATGCACCGAAGGCCGCGCCAGTAGCGCCTCGGCCTCGCTGCGCGCACTGGCCCAATCGGCGAAATGCACATGGCAGCGCACACGCCGCAGCGCGACTTCACCCTCGGCAGAGATGGATTTCAGAAAATAGCCGTCATGGCGCGCAATATCTTGGGCTGCGGCCAAAAGCTGCGGCGTCTCGCTTTGGCGCAGGTTCACTGCCGCCACGCCCCAGCGCAAATCACCGCTGGCCTGCATGTAATCGTCCAAATAGACCGATTGATGCGCGCGGTGAAAGGCCCCAAAGCCCAAATGAACCACGCCAATTTGGCAGGCGTCTCGGCTGTAATCGGTTGCATAGATAGAGGTCGTGCGCGCGGTGGTCATTCTTAAGTCTCCGAGGTTGGCAACAGGTCTTTACGGGCCGCGTCGCGATAGGCCGAAGGCGTCATGCCTTTGTGGCGCCGAAAATGGCGGTTGAAATTTGCAAGGCTTTTAAAGCCCGCATCTTGCGCGATGGTGATGATCTGATCGTCACTGGCATAAAGGCGCGCGCAGGCTTGGCCCACACGGATCAAGTTCAGAAACTCGATAAACCCATGCCCCGTAAAGGCCTGAAAATTGCGGCTAAAGGTGATTTCCGTCATGCTTGCCATTTTCGCCGCTTGGGCGACAGTCAATTCTTCATCGAAATACTTGGTCACGTGATCGACCACCTGCGCGATACGGGCATGTTTGCCGCCCCCCGCAGGCTGCATCAATTTGACAACCGACAGCGTGCGCTTTTCGGCATGTTCATTCAGCCGCACCAAAAAACGGACAAAGGCCAAAATACGTTCTGCCCCACGGCTTTCACGGATCGCTTCCATATGGCCGCGCGCAAAGGTTGGGTTGAACCCTTCAAACAAGATGCCTGATTGCGCCAGTTGCAGCATTTTCAGCACTTGGGAAAACTCTGGAAAACCTTCGGCCAGTTTTTGCACCGAATCGTGGCTGAACTGCACCAGCATATCGCGCACCGCGACAGGTTCATTCCAGACCTGATCCGTCATCCAGTTATGCGGCAGGTTTGGCCCTGTCAGAAACAAATCACCCGGGCCAAAATCGCCGATATAATCGCCAACAAAGGCTTTGCCGCGCGTCTCGACAATCAGGTGCAACTCGTATTCTTCATGCGCATGCCAACGGCACAGATCAGACGGCCAGCCATGTTGCAGATATCGAATAGAGCGCGTGCTGCGATCTACCTTTTCGATTTCTGGTTCAATGATCGACATGGGCTACCTCAGCACATTGCCGCCATCAACGCCGATGGTTTGGGCCGTCATATAGGAAGACTGATCGCAGGCCAAAAACACCGCCGCGCGCGCCACATCTTCGGGCGCGCCCATATGGCCCAAGGGCACAGCAAGGCCCACTTCGCGTTTCTTTTGGCCGATGGCCTTGCCTTCAAACTTGGCGAACAGCGCATCCACCGAGGCCCACATCGGCGTGTCAATCACACCTGGGCTGATGGCATTCACCCGCACTTTATAGGGCGCTAGCGCCAGCGCGGCAGATTGGGTATAGCTGATGACAGCCGCCTTGGTGGCGCAGTAATGGGCAACCAAGGCCTCGCCGCGATGGCCTGCTTGGCTGGCCATGTTGATGATTGACCCGCGCTGTCCATTTGCCACCATCGATTTTGCCGCCGCCTGCATCACGGCATAAAAGGCGCGCACATTGACCCCAAACAACAGGTCATATTGCGCCAAATCTCCCGCCTCCAGCACCGAGCCCATGCCGAAAATCGCGGCATTGTTGAACAAAATATCGGGCTTTACTTCGCCAATCCATGCGCAGCAGGCGTCCAGATCGGCGGGGTTTAGCAAATCGATGCGCCGATAGGTGGCAGGGCCGTGAAAACTATCCGCCATATCGGTGGCGTAAACTGTCGCGCCAAGGGCAGCAAAATGGGCCACTGTCGCAGCCCCAATGCCGCCTGATGCGCCTGTCACAAAGGCGATCTTGCCGGTCAGATCGGTGGGGGCGGGATTGAAAGTCATTTGACAGCTCCGAATGTAAGGCCTTGAACAAGTTGCTTTTGGCAGAACCAGCCCAATACAATGATCGGGGCCACGGCTGCCGTTGATACCGCCGAAAGACGGCCAAAGAATAAACCTTCGGGCGCGCGGTTGCCTTCGATCAGTTTGGACAGGGTGGCCGCGTCAATCGTGGTCAGGCGCACTGTCCAATAGGCCTCGTTCCAACAGAAAATAAAGGTCAACAGCGCGGTGGATGCAATGCCGCCCCATGCCAGCGGGATCAAGATATCCTTAATCTCGCCCCAAATGGTCACCCCGTCCATCTTGCCTGCTTCGATGATTTCTTTGGGAATCTCTTTGAAATAGGTGAACAGCATCCAAATCACGATGGGCAGATTGATCAGACACAGCACAAGGATCACCAAAAAATGCGTGTCGTAAATCCCTAGGAAATTCTTGGTCAAGAATGTCATCGGATACAACACCGCAGCGGCAGGCAGCATTTTGGTTGACAGCATCCAGACCAGAATATCCTTGGTTTTGGCGCTGGGATCAAAGGCCATGGCATAGGCCGCAGGAATACCCACAAACAGCGAAATCAAGGTCGCAAAAACCGAGGTGATGGCCGAATTGGTCGCAAAGCGCCAATAATCGTAATTCTGCGCCATGTTGACATAGTTTTCCAACGTGGGCGTGAAAAACAGCAAATGCTCTGGCTTGACGGCATCCGCATCCGTTTTAAAGCTGGTAAAAACCATCCAAAAAATCGGAAAGAAAAAGACGATTGCCACGGCCCATGCCAGCGCGGGCCAAAGCAAATGTCCCAATGTGGAACGATCGGTAACTGCGGCCATTTGTCTGCCCCCTAATCCATCAAGCTTTTGCCAATCATCCGCAGCAAAAAGATTGCGACGATATTGGCAAGAAGAACAGCGAAAAGCCCCGTGGCACTGGCCGCGCCAATGTTGTTCGAGGCGAATTCACCAATAAGATACGGCAAGTTTGTGTTGCCATTGCCGCGGCTGACAATTTCAATTTCAGCATAAAGCGACAGATGAAAGATGGATTGGATCATCACCACAATCGCAATGGCGCGGGCCAAATGCGGCACTGTCAGGTTGATGAACTGCGACCATGGGCTGGCCCCATCCAAAATTGCCGCTTCTTTTTGCGATTCATCTTCAGATTGCAGCGAGGTCATGAAAATCAGCACAGCAAAAGGTGTCCATTGCCAAGTGACCATCATTATCACCGCATAGGCCGAGGTTTGCGCCGCGCGAAAACTGATCGGCTCTAACTGCGGCCAAAGGGAAAAGAAATGCCCCAAAACGGGAAAATCGCGCAGACCATCGACCATCGTGTTCAGCGCGCCCACGGCAATGCCCTGCAGGCCCAGCACAGGATCAAGGATCATGTTAATCCACAAAACCGCATTCACCGCGGGCATCACGAAAAAGGGCGAAATCAGCAGCACCCGCACAATCCCGCGCCCCGGAAAGCTGCGGTTGATCAGCACTGCGATGGCAAGGCCCAGAATAACTGTCAGCACCAAAATGCTGCACACGATCATCAGGCTATTGGCAATGGCCACCCAGAAATCATCATTTTCCAAGACGTATTGGAAATTGCCAAGGCCGCGCCAATTGGAAAGGCTGGGCGTTGTCCATTCAGGGCGGTTGGCACTGTTGAGCACATAACGGATCAGCGAAAAGAAAATTGTCATGCTCAGCGGGACGATCATCCACACCAAAAGCAGCGCAACAGCAGGCGCTTGCAGCAATCTGGGGATCATTCGGTTCGCCATGATGCACACCTTTGTGACGCGAAATTCTATCTTGCGGATGTTAGGCACATCCAAGCCCACGTCTAGCCCCATCTGGCTATCTTGTGGAATGGAAAGGCCCGGTGTTGTGCACCGGGCCCCCCGTTTAACCCTTGGGAGGATTAATAGTAGCCAGCCTCGGACATGATCTTGTCAGCGGCGGCCTGTGCTGCGGCCAAGGCCTCATCCACAGTCTTTGCACCCGACAAGGCGGCGGCGATTTCTTGGGCAACTGCGCCGCCAACCTCTGGGAATTCAGGGATCGCTGCGAATTGCACGCCAACATATGGCTTGATGTCGGTGGCTTCTGGTGCGGCGGTCTCGATTGCTTTCAATTCAGCAGCGGCGAAAGGTGCAGCCGCTTGGAATTCTGCCGAAGCATAGGTCGAGGCGCGTGTGCCCGTTGGAACCGATTTCCAGCCAAAGTCAGGATGCGCAGCCACGGCTGCAATGTAATCCTTCGAGGTGGCCCATTCGATAAAGGCTTTCGAAGCATCTGCATTGGGCGAGCCAGCAGGAACCGCCATAGCCCAAGCCCACAGCCAGTTTGCACCCACGGGGTTACCCGCGTTTGGCGACTGGGCATAAGCCACGCCTGGAACAGTCAGGAACGACGCTGCAATGGTCGCGTCAATCCACATGCCGCACTTGCCTTCGTTATACAAAGCCAAGATTTCGTTGAACGAGTTACCTTCCGACCCTGGAGGGCCATAGGTGCCCAGCAAATCAACGTAGAAGTTGATGGCTGCTTTCCACTGATCCGAGTCGATCGTTGGGCGCATATCTTTGTCAAACCATGCCCCACCGAAAGAGTTGACCATCGTGGTCACGAAGGCCATGTTGTCGCCCCAGCCGGGTTTGCCGCGCAGGCAAACGCCGTACACACCACCTTCGGGGTTGTGAATGGCAGCGGCTGCTTTTTTGATGTTATCCCAGCTGTCATTGTCAGCAATGGTCACGCCCGCCGCGTCAGTCAAATCTTTGCGGTACATCACCATCGACGATTCGCCGTAGAAAGGCGCTGCATAAAGCTGGCCATCAGCCGACAGGCCGTTGCGGATGGCTGGCAGCATGTCGTCGATGTCATATTCGGGGCCAAAGTTCAAAGGCTCGATCCAGCCCGCTTTGCCCCAAATTGGCGCTTCCTGCATACCAATATTGATGATGTCATACTGCCCGCCGCCCGTTGCGGTATCAGACGTAACCTGCTCGCGCAGAACGCCTTCTTCCAACGAGACCCAGTTCAGCTTGACGCCAGTTTTTTCGGTATAGGCTTCAGCGACCTTTTGCATGTTGATCATGTGGCCGTTGTTCACGATAGCGATGGTCAATTCGGTTGCATCTTGCGCAAGTGCGAAGGGCGCAAAAGCAACACTCAGGCTTAGCCCTAGGGCCAATTTTGAAAGTTTGGTCATGATTTCCTCCCAGAAAACAGAGATGTTTTTCTCATCTGCTCTTGCAAAGTGACAAGTTGTGGGAAAGGGCGCAAATCTGATTCAAACAAAAAGATATACATTTCTATCAAACTGGGGCGCATAAGCGCAGCGCATGGGGCAATTAATGATCAGTAGGGGGCAAAGGCGCGCCGCACTCAGGGGCAAAACCTGCGCCGCCAAGGCCGCCTTGGGCGAAGGTTGGCGTTACACTGCGCGCCACGATGGGCCGCGCAGTCCTCCCCTGCGCACCGCAATTTGCATCCACGCCTTGGAAAAATGAAACAGGCCCAACCGCGCCACCTGCCTGCTAATGTGCTTGCCAAAACCGATGCCACGCCGCAACAGCGGGAACTGATACGACCCGTATCAGATTAAGACTTGTGTGCAGCCGCCGAGAGGCCTAGCGTTAACCATAACGCGCTGTGGGGAAGTGATGACGCGAATGTGCTGCGATCTCCAATTGGCCATAGCCAGATCAAGCCTCGCTGCGCGGCATGGTGCAGTATGGGCCTTGGCAGCAGCAGTGATGCTTTAGTATGCGCCGCGCCCTCGCCCAAATGGCTGTGCCGCCATATGCCCCTGTAGCCCTGCAAGTCATGGCCAGTTCGGGCAACACCAAAAGCGCAGGGCGCACCGGGGTATGGATTTTTGCAGATGGAAAAGTTTGCGCCATCGCACCCCTGAACACCCGCTTTTTTGACCAAGGGCCTGATCTGGCCCTGCAGAATGAATTTATCCAAATCTTTTTTCAGAAAACCCCAGTGCCAAGCGCTGCGGACATTTCATCACATTCATTAGGGAACCTCCAATGTGCTTTATCTGCGCGCAGCGCGACCCAAGCAATCCTTTAGCGGGCAGCCTTGTTCATACCGAGGCCAGAACCCCCTCTGCAATCACCAACAACGCAATTTGGTCGGGCGATGGATTGGTCACTGAATCGGTTGATGCAGCTGCAACTTCGGCAACGGCATACCAAATTCGCGTTGGACAATCAGCCCTAGGGTCTATTTTTAATGGGTCTGATGCCGATTGGTATGCGGTTGATCTGGTGGCAGGGCAAACCTACGATTTACGCCTGCTGGGATTTGGGACACAGTTTCTGTCTGATCCTTTGATGCGACTTAGAAATGGGGCGGGAACAATCATTGCGTCGAATGATGATGGTTTCACCTCTGGCAGTGGAACGCATGAACGAGACGCGGCAATGTCCTTTACTGCGAACGCAACAGGCAGGTTCTATATCGAGGCCGATGCTTTTGCGGCACAAACAGGCAGTTATTTGTTGTCGGTCACGGCAGATGTAGCGGGTGCCATGCCAGTGTTAACTGTCGATGAAATCGCATGGCAATTGGTCAACAACGGCAATGCGTATTTTGGATCAACCGAAGCCCTTGGATTTGATGTCGCAGATAACAGCATATCCGTCAACATTTCGGGCTTGACTGACAAGGGCAAAAGCTTTGCCACAGCCGCCTTGGCAGTATGGTCAGACTATTTGGGGTTTGACTTCGCCGTTGTTACAGGGGCCGCAGAGATCACCTTTGATGACGCGGATACCTATTCGGCCTATGCACAAACCTTCGACGATGGGACGAAATTGACCTCTGCCTTTGTCAATATTGGCACAGGTTGGATTGCGCCTGACAACGGCCTAAACACCTATTCCTTCGAAACCTATCTGCACGAAATTGGCCATGCTTTGGGCCTAGCCCATGGTGGCAACTATAACGGAAGTGCGGATTACGGCACCAGCAATTTTTATGTGAACGATTCCTTGGCATGGTCGATCATGTCCTACATGCAGGCTTATGGCGACGACATAAACGACTCGCAAAACAGCTATGTCGATGCCTACTTTCAGGACATGTACAGCCCAATGATCGCCGATATCATTGCGATGCAATACCTTTACGGCAGGTCATCAAACACCTTTTCGGGCAATACAACCTATGGCTTTAACGGCAACACAGGAAATGCTGCGCTCGATAATGCGGCGACCTTGTCTGGCATGCTGATGGCGATGACAGTGTTTGATACGGGCGGCACAGATACTCTGGATTTCAGCGCAACCAATGCCGCGCAAGTGATCTCTTTGGTCAGTGAATCCCTGTCCTCGGTTTTAGGCGGGCGACATAATTTGGGAATCGCGCGCGGAGTAGTGATCGAAAACGCGATTTCTGGCAGCGGTCATGACAGGCTTATCGGCAATGCGGCGAATAACGAGCTAACTGGCGGGGGCGGCAACGACACGCTGGACGGCGGCGCGGGTGATGATGTCATCACAGGTGGTGAGGGGAAAGACGCTTTGTATGGCGGATTTGGTAACGACACGTTCTGTTTCAAATCGACACAGGATTTGTCCACCAGCACGCGCAATTGCGATGTGATTTTTGGCTTTACGCGGGGGCAGGATAAAATCGATCTTTCAGCGATTGATGCAAGCGTAAGCTTGGGCAGTGATGATGCTTTTCTCTTCCGTGGCAAATCTTCATTTGGCAAAATGCCAGATGGCGAAGTGCGGTTTCAAAAGGTCAACAAAGCAGGCACGGCCAATGATCATACGTTGATTTACTTGGACAATGACTCAGACCGATCCGCCGAAGCGGTCATCAAGGTCATGGGGCTGCACAATTTTACCGCGTGGGATTTCATTCTCTAGCGGGCACGCCGCGGGTTATTGAACATTGGGCTTTTGGTAGACTCGGTCAGCCAATTGGTTGGTTGCGATCAAGAACCGCATCTTGGCCAAAAGCAAATCTCGCATGGCGTTCAGTGCGTCAACACGGCCTTGGAACAGTCGATCTTGCACGCTGACCACCTCGGACAAATCACGCGAGCCGCCCTGATATTCCGCCGTAAAGATGTCCAGCATTTTGGCGGTTTCATCATAAATCGCGCGCCTTTTGCTTTCATTGCTGATTGCACGGGAAATATCATTTTGCGCCAGAAGATACAGTTCGTTCAAACGCCGCAATTCTTCGGCGCGCCTCGTTTGTGCGGCGGTCACGTCCAGCAAAGCCCCGCTGACCCTTGCTGCATTGCCGCCGCCAAGGCCAAAGACGTTGGAAATGCTTGGCCCAAAACGCGTGCCTGCTTCCGTGGTGGCCCCGCTGTTGGTGATGTCAAACCCTGCGCTGGCCTCTAGGTTGACACGCGGGATTCTGCCCGATTTCGCCGCCTTTAGCTGCGCTTCGGCCGCCAAGACCGTTTGATCCAGCGCGCGAATTTGCGGGAATTGCGCAAAATCTGGCGTCTTCGTCTGATCACCTTCGCCAAGGGCCAGTAACCCTTGCAGGCTTTGCGCCGATTGCACGGATTGCGGGGCAAGGCCCGTCACTGACATCAATTCGACCTTGGCATTGGCGCTGTCTGCATCCGCATTCAAAACCGCCGCTTCGGCGCGCAGCGCCCCAACTTTGATTTCGTTCAAATCCGCAGGCGATGACGCGCCGCTGTTTACGCGCGATTCAATCGATGCGCCCAAATCGTCAATGCGCCCTGAGTATTCACGGGCAGCCACAGCGATGGCCTCATTCACCGATACATTGATGTATTTTTCCAATACCATCGCAACAGAGGCATTGGTGGCGTTAATCACATCGCTTTCGGCGGCTTTTTGCTGCGCTTTGCTGGCATTGACCTGCGCCGCACGCGCGCCAAATGCAAATAGCGTATAGCGCACGCCCGCGCTTGCCGCTGCAATCGTTCCATCTGCCCCAGATGGCGAGAGTCCGACGAAGACTTCTGGCCAATAGGCCGCTTGCGAAACTTTGATTTCGGTTTCGCTTTTCGCGCGGGCGATTTGGGCAAGGGCCACGCCATTCGATTTCAATACCCCCAAACGCACAGCATCGGTTAGGGGCAGCGGATTTGTTTTGATTTCGCTTAGTTTTTCTGGCCCAGCAGAGCCGTTGCCTTGCATCACCTCCACCGCTGCACCAGAGCCTGTTACGGCTGTGAATTTCTGGCAAGCAGCAGTTGCAGATAGCAGACAGGCGCAAACAATCCAAAGCGGGCGCAGCCGATTATCTTTGCGCGCAGCAAAAACAACCCCTACGGGCAGGGCAGTATTGGTCATCTGTGTCATCACTGCTCACTTCGCCCTATTATTAGGGTCGTTTTCTATTCGCATGAACGCCGCTTGAATATTCAATCAGCGCGGCATCAGTGTATCGACCTTCGTTAAAAAATTCAAGCAAGTTTAAGAAGACTGGGAATTTTCAATATACACCCTAGGGATAGTCTGAACTCATTCAATATCACCATTGCCATGCATACTGGCCCAAGGCGTGCGCTTAGCTGGGGCCATGATCCATGTGCGGCATAGCGCGTTCGACAAAAATAGACATCTCGCCACTGGATAACATGCGCGCATAGCGAGCAGGTAAATGGGCAATCACTTGGCCTTGCGCCACAACGGCAGGATAGCGACAGATCGGGCTATGCGGGGTGGTGCGTTGATCCATCAGGCACCAATACACTGTGCTGCCTTCGGGTTGCTGGGTGGATATGGTCGCATAGGGCGAGCCTTCGGCATAGCCTGTATGAAAATCGTCACGATGCGGCCCCTCTGGAAAGGGGCGCGGGTTCATAAACCCAAACAGCGAATCATGTTGCAAGATATCGCGCCGCGCATAGGGCCAGACATAATGGCGCAAAAAATACTGGTCGGCATAATGCGCATCCAGCACAGGCTGCTGCATATAGGCCGAAATCAGCGCTTGCATCGATGGCAATGCCCCTGCCCTTGCGCCCCATAGCCCCGCCAGCAAAAGTTCGGTGTGCGAGCCTGCATCGCGCATGGCATGAAAACCCTGCCCCTGCGCCACCCACTCGGCCACCGCCCCTGCCTCGCGCGCCGATATCACCGAATCTGCATCGCGGAAGATGACGCGGCGCGCCTGTGGATCGTCCAGCGCCGCAAATCGCCACATTGGGCCAGGCCATGCATCCCATGGCGGGGAAACAGGCACAATTTCGCCGCCCGCAGCCTGCAAACGCTGCACGATGATGGGCGGCACTGTGCCATCTATATAAAATCTGCAGCGCCAATTTGGGTAGAGATTTGGCTGCTCTAGGCAATTCAAGATTGCCGTTTCGCAATATTTTGACTGCCCGCCAAACAGGGAAAAGGCGATGATATCCAGCCGCGCATCAGGTTGCGGCGCAGCAAGGGGCAGATGAATAGGCGGCAGGTCTGGCACCATCCCATCGCGCAGGGTCAGCGCGCGCAGCCCTGCCTTTTGCACTGTCGCCCAATCGCGCATGCCCCCCGCCGCATGCGACAGCGCATCGTAATGGGAAAAATCTTGCGGGCCCATGGCAATGGCTTGGCGGGCAAAACTGGCCGCCAGCGCATATTTTTCCAGCCGCAGCGCAGCCACAGCGGCGGTGTGAAACAGCTGCTCATCGCGCGTTCCCGATGCAATCAGGGGCCGCAGCATATTCAAGGCCGCGCCATTGTTTCGCGCCGCCATCGCGTCTTGCGCCTGCGCCAGCAGCGCGGGCACATCCCGCCGCCCCGTTCCTGCCGATTTGCGCGGTGGTTTCGATTTCGCCATAGTCAGCCTAACCTGCCCCACGCCCAAAACATATTCGGCCCGCCCATCATCGCAGGGCGGGCCAATGCGGCATGACCGCCGCGCGCCCTTTACACCGTGTTCACATTGACATCGGCATCAACCAACAAGGTCGCATCGTTCAGGGCGTAAACATCGAAAATTTGCCCATCGATTGACCGCTGCTTATGCGTATCGACAAACCCCTGCGCATTAACAGTATCCACCGCATCCCCCGCAATAATCAGCGTGCGTTGCGCATTGGTCATCGCCAAAACATCCGACAAGGTCAGCGTCACCGTCTGCGCATTCGCCCCGCCGCGCATGTCGATATATTCGACATTGCTGAAGGCCGAGTTGGAAATCTGCGTAAAGTCCAGCGTTACGTTGTTGTCGCTCAGCAAGATGAACTGATTGCTATAGGTTCCGCCCCCCTGCAGCGCGGTGATCTGCGCTGCGCTCAGGCTGTTCAAACTGGTATCTGTGCCCGGCGTTGCGCCGTTGCTGTCGGTATCAAGGAAATCGCGCAGCCCGTCTAAATCGGTGTCGGTTGTCGGCTCATACTTATCCCAAACGCGGTCACCGTCACTGTCTCGATCCTGCGAATTGATGATGCCGTCACCATCCATGTCGGCAACCTCTCTGCGGGTCATGTCATCATCCCCCGCAGTGCCGTTCACCGCATTCGAGGGGTTCGCGACAGGCGCCCCCAAGATGTTTTCCATGTTGCTATAGGTCAGTGTCACGCCCGTCGTGTTGCCATTTGCATCAAGGAAGGTCACCGTGCCAGACGTGGCGTTGGTTGCGGTAAGGGTGAGGTTGCCCGCATAGCGCAGATCGAGCGTGTCGTTTCCGCTCCCGCCATCTGCAGACATATTGGCGACGAATAGCCCATTCGCGTCCCGCTGGGTGCGGTCCACGATAAACAGATCGTCTCCGCCTTGGTCGGTTGCAACATCGCCCGAGCCGATGATGATTGTATCTGCGCCGAAAACCCCTCTAAGGGTGTCATTGCCATCGCCGCCATCTAGGAAATCTTGGCCGCCAGAATCCATCACGAGCGAGTCGTTGCCTGCACCGCCATAGACAGAATCGTTGCCTTGGCTGTCCAGGAAAATATCGTTGCCAGCGCCACCATACAACAGATTATTGCCATTGTTTTGAATTCCAGGGGCATCGTCGAACGAGTCGTCGCCATTGCCGCCAAAGACGGTGTCATTTCCTGCTCCGTAATTAATGGTGTCATTTCCTGCACCAGCCAAGATCCAGTCCGCAGGCCCGCCGCCAGGCCCATCGGTGCCATCGATCCTTTGGCCTCCTGCATCGACATACACCAGCGACATATTGTCATTACCCGCCGTCCCATCCACGATCGTTCCAGTTGCTGGCGCGCTAAAGGGCGTGCCAAGAATGGTTTCGATGCCAGTAAAGGTAATGGTCTGACCCGTAGTGATATTAAGTTCGTTCAATATGGTGGCGGTTCCATTTCCGCCGCTTTGGGTGATGGTATAGTTGCCAATATTGCGCAGATCCAAAGTATCAGAGCCCAAGCCGCCGTCCACCGTCATGTTAGACGTGGTTGCACCATTGGCATCCAATTGACGACGATCTACAATGATACGGTCACTGCCGTCACCGCCATAAATCACATCACCTGGGCTGAGGTAAATCGTATCATCGCCAAGGCCGCCATACATTGTGTCGTTCCCAGCCCCACCATCCAGCAAATCATTGCCGCCGCCAGTCAGATCAAGCAGATCGTTTCCAGTGCCTCCAAACACCGAGTCAGAGCCAGAGGCATCGCGGATGGTGTCTTGCCCAGATGCCCCGTAGAGCATATCATTCCCAGAGCCAAAGGGATCGGCAATCAAATCATTTCCAGCGCCGCCATAGACGGTGTCATTTCCCGCCCCATAGGTGACAGTATCGTTGCCCGCCCCAGCATCGATCCAATCGTTAATCCCATCCGATCCATCAATTTGATCACCATTCGCGTCTGCATTGAAGGATGTCGTTGGTGTTGTAACTTGAATAGATGTGATCGCAACATCATCAGCGCTAAATTGGGTCGTAGTGTAGCGTATCACCGCCGCGCCACTCGGTGTGACGTTGGTTGGTAGATTTACGACCAAATTTCCGAATGTCGTGATATTCGGACTTCCCGCCCAACTGCCCGTCGCGCCATTGGAAAACACAACAGCGTTTGGCGAGTTTGTGTCAATCGTCGCATAAACAATGCCCGCATATTCGATCTGGATCACGGCATTGCCAGTAAGTTCGCTGCGAATTGCCATACTGACGTTGATCGTACTTCCACCAGACATGCCTGCAAAGTTTTGCGTCAAAGTCTGCTGCGCAGGATTACGGAAGAACTGCAAGGACCCATTTTCCGCATAGAAAGAATTCGCCAAGCCGCCGCCGCCGTCCGTATCAGAAACAGTGGCAAAGACCCACGCCGTGCCCGTGCTGGTGACTTCAGCGTTTTGGGTCAGGCCGTTAAAGTTTTCTGTCACCACCACTGGCGCTGGCTGCTCGACTGTGTCGGCAATGCCATCACCATCGTCATCCGTATCGGTGCTATTGGCCGTGCCATCGCCATCGGTATCGGTAAAGTTGGTCACGCCGCTGGAAAGCGGGCCTTGATTGCCTGCCGTATCCGTTTGCCGCGCGGTCAAGACCGCACCATTGGCAACAGGCGCCGCGGTGACCAATGACCAGGTCCCGTCAGGTGCCACAGTGGCTGTGCCAATTTGGGTGGCCCCATTGAACAGCGTCACAGTCGCACCTGGCTCGCCCGTCCCGCTGACGGTATTCGCCTGATCGGTGATACCTGCATTGATCGTGGGGGCCGAGGGCGGCACATTTTCAACAATCGCATCCGTATCTGCGGGCGAGGTATTGCCCGCCGCATCCCGCGCGGTGGTGACCACATTGCCCGAAGGCTGGCCCGCGGGCGAGGTGATGCTGAACGCCCCCGTCACGGCATTGGCCGTGGCTGTCGCCGTAGCCCCGCTGGGGAAGGTCACTGTCACAACCGATCCCGGCTCTGCCGTGCCCGTGGTGGTGATCACCCCCGTCGCGGCGTTCATCGTGGATGAGGCCACAGGCGCTGCGGGTGGGTTATTGTCGGTGATCGCATCGGTATCTGCGGGCGAGGTGTTGCCCGCCGCATCCCGCGCCGTGGTCACGACATTGCCCGAAGGCTGGCCCGCGGGCGAGGTGATGCTGAAGGCCCCCGTCACGGCATTGGCTGTGGCCGTCGCCGTGGCCCCGCTGGGGAAGGTCACTGTCACAACCGATCCCGGCTCGGCCGTGCCCGTCGTCGTGATCACCCCCGTCGCGGCGTTCATCGTGGATGAGGCCACAGGCGCTGCAGGTG
>JAIXXB010000018.1 GCA_027490955.1 Rhodobacter sp. | reverse complement strand
CCCCAGTTGCGGGATCAATGGTGAACGCTGCCGCATCTGCGCCGCCGACAATCGAGAAGGTCAGCGCATCGCCATTCGGATCGCTGGCATTCGCGTCCACGACAAAGGTCGAGTTTTCCGGAATGGAAATCGTTTGGTTATTCGCGACGTTGGTAAAGGTCGGCGCGCCATTGGCTGGCGGCGCAGGGGTAAAGGGCGTGCCGAGGATCGTTTCAATTTCAGTAAAGTTCAGCACTTGGCCCGTGGCATTGCCCGCCCCGTCAAGGAACTGCACCGTGCCATTGGTGCCGTTGCCGTTGCTGTCGGGAACCTGATTGATAATCCGCCAGTTGCCTGCATTGCGCAGGTCAAGAACGTCAGCGTCAGGCGCACCCGCGCCGCCGTTTACTGTTATATTCGCAGTCGTCGCGCCATTCGCGTCTTGCTGGCTGCGATCCACAATAAAGGTATCAGCCCCGTCGCCGCCCGCGGCGAAATCCCCCGCGCCAATCGTCAGCGTGTCATTGCCAGCCCCGCCGTCCACGCTGTCATTGCCAGCGCCGCCATTGACAACGTCACTGCCGCCGCTGTCCATGCCAATCGAGTCGTTCCCTGCATCGCCAAAAACCGTATCGCTGCCCGCGCTGTCAAAAATCGTATCGTTGCCCGCGCCGCCATAGATCAGGTTGTTGCCGTTGTTACCATTTATGCCCGGTGCATCGTCAATGAAGTCATTGCCATCGCCGCCATAGACCGTGTCATTGCCCGCGCCGTAGACTATAGTATCGTCCCCCGCGCCCGCATCGATGCGGTCGTTCGGGCCATCGGCCCCGTCGATGATATCGCCCTGCGCATCAACAAAGCCAATCTGCATGTTGTCAGCGCCAGCCGTGCCGTTGACCGTGCCGTCGCGCACCGCCTCGTTCACGTCGGTCACATTCACGACCAGCGACACATCGGTAAATGCGCCGAACTGATCATAGGCGCGGATAACAACATCATAGAGTTGGTCATTGCCAACCGCACTGCGCGCGCCTTCAAAATCAGGCGGATTGCGGAACCTGAGCGTCCCAAAAGCCTCATCAATGATGAACTTATCCGCATCCGCCCCACCGACGATTTGGTAGAGGGGCAGTCGATCCTCGTTAGGATCGGCGGCCACCACCTGTGTCACAAAGGTTGTGTTTTCAGGGACGTCGATGACCTGACCATTTCTGAGAAAGGTGAAGAAAGGCGGCAGGTTGCCCCCGCCACCTGGTGGCGGCGGAGGTGGAGGCGGCGCACCTACGATCGTCGTGTTTTCGACCCCTTGGTAGAAGTAGATGCGGTCCTCGGCGGTGTTCAGAACGTTCGCCACCCGAATAGACCGGATCGCAAGTCCCGACATCGAATCGCCCAGCGCGCCGTCACCGACGAAAAGGTCGCCATTCGTCATCTGCGCGAAAGCGGCCTGACGAAGCACTTCGGACCCGTCGGCCAATGTGACCCAGACGTTCACGCTGCCGACATTCGCATCAAGCCGCGTCGTCACTTCACCTTGGCCGAGATTGTAGGTGATCGGCTGGACAGGTTGCGCGCCGAAACCAGAAGCGGGACCATCGACCGCGATGTAGGACAGGCCAAGATCGACGACATTCATCGTCGTGATCTGTTGCGGCGTGAATACCTGTCCAGACAGCACTTGCTGGTTCTCGGCAATGATATTGCCCGCAAATTCTACGGGATCGAGATCCTGAAACTTGCCAACATAAATGAAGTTAACCAGTGCCATCTCAAATCTCCTAGATCATGCGGCGGGGCAAAGTGCGGGCGGATGCAGGCAGCGGCAAAGATCTTGTGCCAAAGCGGCCCGCCTGCGGGACATATGCGCGCGCCATCGCACGCAGCGATGCGCCCTGCGCTGTTGCAGCGCCCCCAAAAACACCGCCCCAAAGGGTGCCTCGGCCGCGCCCAAAATGGTTAAGGGCGACCACCGCCCTTGCCCATGGCACTGCCCTTGCCTGCCCTTGCCCAACACCCGCACCAAGATCTTGCATCTGTCACACTACCCAATTGGCCAAACCGCCAGAAATCGCTTGCACCCCACCCGCCAGCGCATAAATCGGCGCGCGGGGCGTTTACCCAAACCCCAAGGCAAAACTTTAAAGACCCCTCGCCAAGGCGCGGCAGGGAAGTATGAACCTTTGGGCAACTACCTGAAAGGATACAAAAATCTCAAAAGGGTGTCGAATTGCTCAACTCAAGTATCGAGATGAGGGTCGCAGGTGATGCGGCTTTATTCAGGCGAAACTTGGTTAAGTTGTGGATCGCGAAACAATGTTTCAATAAAGTATATATTTTTCATATACTTATAGGTAATATTTTATCCACAGCAAAAGAAGGTAAGTTTCCAGTTTGGAAACGATTTTGCGCATGGATCTGACGGGGTTTTAGGGCAGGTTATGTCTGGACTGCCCAGTTTAGCACGCAAATCAGGGTTAATGGGTTAATTAAAAAACGGGTAAAATTTCACGAAACTCTGCATTTCAGGCCCATGAAATGAAGGGTATATTCATCTCATAAAATGAGATGAGAAAATTGCCATGGCTGGGTCTATTGTCTAGATTGCAGAATGTTAATCCGCGCAACCCTAGGCTAACGATGCTGCCGACCCACATCTTTCAATTCGGGCATCGGGATTTTCTGGATGCCATGCGCGATGCTTTCAACCTCGCCAGCCGCCCATGGCAGGATCGCTTGGAAGGCCTTTCGCAAAACATTCGGGTTCGGCGCAGAGGTCAGACCACAGAACCTGATCGCTGCGGGCGAGCCCAGCTTTCCGCGCACCGACACCACCAAAACGCGGCCGCGGTTCGACCACGCATATCCCGCAAAATCCTGAATCTCGCGGCGGATGTGAAACTGGGCCGCCACATCCCGATCTGCGCTGTGGGCAGATGCCTGCAGGCTGGCCAAATGCCGCTCCAACTGGTTGGGGGACATGGCCGCGCGGATCGCCAGCATCAACAAGTCGTCTGGCCCATCAGGCGGGCTGGCCAAAGCGGTCAATCGGCGCGAGGTTTCGTGCAATTCCACAGTGCCTTCGCGCCGCAAGATGAACGCATCTATATGCACCGAAAGATCTTGGGACAATTTGCGCAGGTCTTTACTCAGCCAATTGAATTCTGGGTCGCCAAAATGCGCCGAGGCCAAAAGCGCGTCCAGCCTTGGATCCAACTCGATCATTCTGCCGCCCATGCGAATGTGAACCCAGCCAGCATCTTTCAAAACAGCGACAACCCGCCACGTCGCCGCCCGAGACATGCCAAGCGACAGCTCAAGCTCTTTGTAGGTCAGCGGCCCCTTTTTCCCAATAACCTCGACTGCCGCGAGCAGCCGCAAAGAGGGGGTTACATCGCCTTCTGGTTCCTGCGCGCCGCAGGTTTGCGCAGATTTCGCCTGCGCCACATCTTTCGCAAGCGGTTTTGCGGATTTCAGCACATGCATCGCGCCGCCCCCGACCGAACGCAAACGCCGCGCAGCCCATCACCCGCTTGGCACGCCAGATGACAACCACGCCGAAGGATATGTATCAGCAAAAGGCAAAGGCGCTGCGCCGATGCGCCGATGGCGCGCGCAGGCACAGCCTGATTTTCGCGCAGCGTCATCGGCCTATCATGCATTGTCTTCGCCACCGCAGTACCATCACCATCAGGTCAATATCCAAAACGCACCACATGACCCTGCCCCACGCCCTGATGGGCCGCGCGAAACGCCAGACCGCAGCGGGGGTCTGCCCATGAACAAATACAGTCCCCCGCAGCGCCAGCCGAACCCAGACAAGGCCGCGAAATGCCATCGCAGGATCAAACAGCCATGCGGGTAAGCCATGGCCATTCTGGCCCTGAAACAGAAGTCTCTTGCCGCCAAATGTACCTGATCTTCGTGAATGGGACGTCAGAGCATTTCACACTTCGCCAAGAGGTCAGCACGATCCAAAGGCCCGAAGTCTTTGCCTTGACAAGCTTATTTGCACTTTTGCTGGCCCTGCCAGAGAACAGCTTTATTCCTGCGCCCAACTCTATGTGGCTGCGGGTTGTGCTAAACTTGGCCTCGGTCGCTATATTTGCCGCGCTATTCCCTACAGTGATGAAACTGGCCATTGAACGGGCCAAACGGCGGCATAAAGCACAGATATACCTGCCGATGGTCACCATCCCAACCGCCGCGGCAACAGTGCTGCTGGCCGAGGCGCTGTTGGTCTTGCTGCAGGGGCAGGCAGAGCAGACCCGCACCGAATTGCTGATCAAAATTGCCATCGCTGCCAGCCTTTGGGAACTTCATAGCTTGTTGTTCATCAGGGCCAATCTGCGCGCGGCAAGGCTAAGGGCCACGTCCGCGCCTCAGGGCGAAAACGCGCGCGTAGAGATTGGCAATAGCCGACTGAACCCCACCCAAATCCGCAGGATCGCGTCGGATGACCACTTTTTGCACATCCACCTAGACACGGGGCGGCTTCGCATTTTGGCCACCTTGTCACAGGCCGACAAAGCGCTGCAAACGTATGGCACAATGGTGCATCGGCAGCACTGGATCGCCTTTCGCGAAATTGAAACTTTAGAACGCAATGGCCGCGCCCATTGTGTGTTCACAAAATCTGGCGAAACCATACCCGTTTCGCGGGGCCGACTAAAACGGGTTCAAGATCATCTTCGGGACAGGGCCGAAAATGATCCGCTATAAATATATCTTCGGCCCCTATATCCCTATGAACGAGGCGCGGATCTGGCTGCAAAGCTGGACATTACAAGTGCGTACTTATTTTTTCATCTTTGCGGTGATTGCTGCGCTGTGCCACCCATCGCAACAAATATCCAAAGCGTCTGTTCTATCGCAATTTGCCTTTTGGACGATTGGATATTTCATATTTCTGCTGGTCTATCCTTTTGTGCAACTGCTGTGCGTCAAGCTGACCCTTGCGCTGCAGTGTTTCACCTTGTTTATCAGCATTCCCCTTGGCATATCGAACTGCATTATTGGATCGATCATGTACTTTCTTTGCCCTTTTTTAGGGATATCCGTTGATGATCATTATGATGTTCTAAAATTTTATATTTTTAATGCGGTGCTGTTCGAAATTGGTGCTTATTGTTATATTGCTTATGTCGATCGGGCAATTTTTCCAGAGATTTATTTGGACGAATTTGGTGATAGCGCAAGAAATGACACATCTAAGAAAGAGTTTTTTCTGCGTGGCAGCGATATGCCCGTTCATATGGTAGAAACGATATTTGCAGATGATAATGGTGTGGTTGCGACCAGTCGCGATCGGTCTGTGTTTATCGCGCGCCCATTTGGCACTGTTGTGGCAGAATTGCCTGTGCGCATGGGCTATCAAATTCATCGCTCGCTTTGGGTTTCCCGTAAGCTCGCGATGCGGTTCGAAAGCGAGGGTCGCCAGCATTTCATCAAACTACCAGATGGCAGACGCTTGCCCATCGCGCGCGGGCGCAAAAGCGGCTATGTGAACTGGCTGAACGCCAATATCCGGTGATCAGCCAAAGCTGGCACAGTATGTCTGCATTTTTAGCACCATAGGCGATTGGTATCTGCGCCAGCAATCTGGCGCGCAGGCACTGGGTGTTGAGGGCAAAACTTGCCCCCTTTCATCAAGCTTTCCGCGCCAAACAAAACGTCAGCAAGGGCCTGCACCTGCCCCAAAAGATTAGACCCGCGCGGCTGTTTTGATGATGGCGCAGCCATAGGCCCCCAGCGTCAGGGATTGCAGCACGGGCGCGCCTGTCAAAAGATCAACGCCTTGCGGGGGGGCAAGGATGGTTTTTGGATCATCTTCCGTGTTCAATATGAACCATAGGCTGCGATCAGGCGCGCAGCGCAGGCTTACCTCGACGCCGCTGGGCAGATCGGGGATCAGAGGGGCGGCCCCTGCGGGGATCAGCACCACATCGCGCAGCGCCTCGGCCAATTCATCGGTCAGGTAAGTGCCGATATAAACCACCCGCCCTGCCCCATGGGCGCGGCTGGTGGCCATAGGGCTGCCCGCCAGAAAGCGGTTGCTCCATTGGCCAATCGATTGGGTATCACTGTCCAGTTCCAGCATTTCATACATATGTGCCGCCACCATCGGGCGGTTGCCCAAGGTAAACTCATACCGTCGGTTGGCGGATGTGGCGAGGGTTGGCGCGGGCGGGCTGTAGCCCCCGTTCACCCGGTCTTTCCACTGCGCAAACAGCCCATCGGCGCCAATACCCGCAAGGCGGCCAAATTCGGTCACCCTAACCCCTGCCAGCTGCGAAAGCCCCGCCGCTGGGGCGAGTTCGCGGTGGATATGGTTATTGACATCGCGCGTGCCCGTCATCGCCGATAAAATCAGCGTTCCACCCCCGCGCACAAAGGCGTCAACATTGGCCGTCCATGCAGGATCCCACATCACCCAATGGGGCACATACAGCGCCTTCAGGCGGCTTAAATCATCTGCAGGGTGGATGAACCCGCAGGCAATGCCCGAGTTATAGCAGGTGCGATGCAAGATCACCCCATCTTCATGCGGCGAAGGCAGGCCCATGGCATAGGTCTTGTAAGCCTCTTGATTGTCAAAATCCGCGCCCGCAATTCCCACATCCATATGTACATGCGTACCAAGGATTTCGGGCGCAAGGCGGTTCATCTCGCCAAAGAACTGCGTGGCCTCATGGTAGCGGCGGCGCGGCACATCATCATGGTCGATCACGCCCATCCAATAGATTTCCGCACCAAAATGCGCGGGCCGCCAGCGGAAAAACATCACCCCATCTGCCCCGCGCGCAACAGACGTCATCGCCATGCGCCGCATCTCGCCCGGTTCAGGGTTCAGCGTGGAAAACCCGGGCTGGCTGCCAAATCCACTGGCCTGTTCAGGGACGATGAAGTTGCCGCTATAGGCGCGGCACATGTCCAAATAGGCCGCTTGGGTTGCGGCCATACCGCCGCCACGGCGAAACTCGTCATAGAGCATCGGGTAGATGTCAAAGCCGATGAAATCCAAATCTTGGCCAAATTGCCCGCGAAAATCGATATCCGTCAGCGCGCCAAGATTGTGAAAGATAAACCAATCGGGATTGGCCGCGCGCAAAATCTGCACTTGGTCATGCTGAAACGCCGCTGTCGCAGCGGCCAAAAAGCGGTGGTAATCTTGGCGATGCCCGGGCGAGAGAAATCCCGGTGCCATATCGCGCGGCGTATCGATTTGGGCAAAACTGTCATAGGCCAGCGCCCAGAAATTCCCGCCCCAAGCATGGTTCAGCGCGGCGATATCGCCCTGATAGCGGCTTTGCAGCCAGTTTTGAAAGGCCAGCCGCGCGCTGGGCGAATGGCTTTCTGATACCGTTGTGTTCAGCTCGTTATCCGTCTGCCAGCCCACCACATGGGGATTGTGCGCATAATGCTGCGCCATGGCATGGGTAATGCGGCGAGAATGGGCACGGAACACGGGGCTGGTCGTATCGGCATGTTGGCGCGATCCATGGCCCGCCACCCGCCCATTGCCATCTATGCGCAGCACTTCGGGGTAATTCACAGTCAGCCAGCGCGGCGGGGTGGCCGTGGGGGTGCAAAGAATGGTGTCAATGCCATGCGCGCCCAAAACGGCAATGGCGCGGTCAAACAGGTCAAAGTCGAACTTGCCCTCATATGGCTCCCACAGATGCCACGCAAATTCGCCCAAGCGCACAGTGTTCGCACCAGCGGCCGCGAGGCGTTCGGCATCGCGCTGCCAATAGGTTTCATCCACATGTTCAGGATAATGCGGCGCGCCCAGCAAAAAGCGCGAATGATTAAGCGTTCGCCACACCGAAAGGGGGGCGGGGGCTGTGCGTTTCATCATGTCTCCTTGGCCTTAGCGGATGCGCTGGCCCTGCGCGTCAAACAGCAGGATTTTGGCAGGGTCAAAACTGGCGGTCATCTTTTGCCCCGCCTGCCAATCGCGGCCCTTGTCGGTGGCTATGGTCATCACAGCCGCGCCTTGACGGGCATAGGCAAAACTTTCGCCGCCCAAATGTTCAACGATTTCAATGCTGACATCCAAGTTGGCGCTGCCACCCGCTTTGAAATGTTCGGGACGCAGGCCCAGCGTGACTGTACTGCCATCGGCCAATGGGGCGGCAAGTTTGGGCATGGGCAGACGCTGGCCACCCATATCGGGTAAAACCAAAGCGCCCTTTTCCACTGTTGCCGCGATAAAGTTCATGCGGGGCGATCCGATGAACCCTGCCACAAATTGGTTGGCTGGATTGTCATACAGATCCAGCGGCGCGCCCACCTGTTCTATGCGCCCATCACGCAGCACGACGATTTTGTCGGCCAATGTCATCGCCTCGACCTGATCATGTGTGACATAAATGATCGTGGCTTTCAGGTCTTTGTGCAGCCGCGCGATTTCAATACGCATCTGCACGCGCAGTTCGGCATCAAGGTTGGACAATGGTTCGTCAAACAAAAACACTTTGGGGTTGCGCACAATGGCGCGGCCAATGGCCACCCGCTGGCGCTGACCGCCCGATAGATCCTTTGGCTTGCGGTGAAGCAGATGATCCAAGGCCAAGGTTTTGGCTGCCGCTTGTACCCGTTCGGCAATAGCGCTGCGCGAATGGCCTGCATATTTCAGCGATAGGCCAATGTTTTCGGCCACAGTCATATGCGGGTACAGCGCATACGATTGAAACACCATGGCAATGCCGCGCTCGGATGGATCAACCTCGTTCATCCTTTCGCCGCCAATGGTCAGCTCGCCGCCCGTGATTTCCTCTAGACCTGCAATCATGCGCAGCAGCGTGGATTTTCCGCAGCCCGATGGGCCGACAAATACCACGAATTCCTTTGGGTCGATGGTCAGATCAACGCCTTTGATCACCTCTAAACCGCCATAGGCTTTGCGCAAATCTTTAAGCTGAACACCGGTCATGCTGACGTTCCTTTTGCTGCAATTTGAACCGTTGCCGTGCCAAGGCGCGGGTGGCTGACACGCACGGTGATATCGCCCGCGCCCGTGGCCTGCAGCCAAAAGCCCGTGGCCCCCGCGCGCAAAGGCACCTGTTGCGGGCCAAGGCGCTGGGCGGGGCCAGTGACGGAAATATCCACGCTGTCGGTCATAAAGGGCAGTTTATTGCCCACCTGATCCAGCACACGGATCATCACGCGCAGGCTGTCATCCGCGCCGATGTTCAGCGCGTCTGGGGCGACTTGCAGCGTGGTGGGCAGCGGGTCGCAGGCAAAGCGGCGGGTTGCCACGGCTTTGCCATTCAGATATCCCGTGATTTGCCCGCTTTCCCATTTCATACCCCATTGACCCAGCTCGGCCGCCGAAAAGTTATCCTTGGTAATCACCACAGGTGCATGGGGCAGATTGGGGTATTTGGCGCGGTCGGGCTGCACCCGCTTGGGCGCGTTATTGCCATATTGCAATTCCACCTCGTCGCAATTGGTCAGCACAATCAGGGGCAAGATGCCGCCAATGTTCCGCTCGCCCCGCGCATAATAGGTGACAGGTTCCATCACAATCGCCTCATCAGGCGCACATTGGCTGGCATAGGCATAGGCGGCAAACTTGGGTTCGCGGAACATATCCATCACGCCATGATGGCAAATGCGGTCGCCCGAGCCGAAGTCTTTGTGCGTGTTGTAATCAAAGGCGCACCAGCCGATGCAGCCCGATACATTGGGGTCGCCATAGGCCGCATCCAAAACCTCTAGGTGGCGGGTGACATGTTCGGCCTGCCGCTGTTCCTGATCGCCCATTTTGGTGGGATACATATGGCCGTTATACTCGGTCACGATATAGGGCACGTTGCGCTTTAGGCCCGTCACCTCTTGCTGCGGGCGCAGGGCGGTGCGGGGGCGGTTGCCGCCATGCTCGAACTCGCCCATGATGAAATCATTCATGGTGTAGACGTCTTCCAGCAGTTCGGAACCCGTGATGTAGCGCACGCCGCCCGTCTGCCGCGTGGTGTCTAAACTGCGCGCCATCGCATTGGTGGCGGTATAAAAATCGTGGTTGTCTTGGCTCTCATTAATGCGAACGCCCCAGATGATGATGCTGGGATGGTTCCAATCGCGCGTGATCATGGCGCGCACATTTTCAACCGAGGCCGCCTGCCACGCCCTATCGCCGATATGCTGCCAGCCGGGAATCTCTTCAAACACCAACAGGCCGATGCGGTCGCAATGATCCAAAAACCATTTCGACTGCGGATAATGCGAGGTGCGCACAAGGTTGACGTGCAACTCGTGTTTCAGAATCTCGGCATCGCGCTCTTGCGCGGATTTGCCCAAAGCATAGCCGACATAGGGAAAGCTTTGGTGGCGGTTCAGTCCGCGCAGTTTCAGCGGGCGGCCGTTTAGCAAAAACCCATCGGGTGTGAATTCTGCCGCGCGAAAGCCAAAGGTGGTGGTCACGCTATCGGCCCCGCTGGGGGCATCTAGCAGCACTTCGATCGTGTAAAGATGCGGCGCATCAATATCCCAAAGGGCAATGCCCTTTAGCCCGTCCAGCCGCAAGGTTGTCGCCGCACCTGCCACGGGGGCGCTGGTTTGGGCAATTTCTTGCCCCTTGGCATCGCGCAAAATCGCGGTCAGCTTGCCCGCCAAGGCGAGGCCCTGCGGGTTACGTAACTGGGCCGTGACGGCGACCGTTTTTGTTTGCGCCAGCACGTCTGGCGTTTCCACCTTGATCAGGCCCAGCGCCAAGGCAGGGCGAGTCTCGATCCAGACATCGCGGTAAATGCCCGCATAGGTGAGGTAATCAATCGCCCCGCCAAAGGGTGGAATGGCGGGGTTTTCTGCGCCATCAATCACGACCTTTAGACTGTTCTCACCTGCCTTTAGCGCCCCCGTCAGCCGCGCCTCAAAGGGGGTATAGCCATCGGCATGGGCGGCAATTTCTGCGCCGTTCAGGTAAACCTTGGCATTCGCCATCGCCCCGTCAAAGCGCAGGCATACCTCGCGCCCCGCCCAATCGGGATGATTGGCAAAGGTCTTTTCATAGGTGAACGGGCGCTGATAGCTGTTCTCATCAAAATAGGAATAGGGCAAATCCACCGCATTATGTGGCAGGCGCACAGGCGCCCCATCAAACTGCCAGTTGTCATTAAACAAAGTCGTCTGCGGCATATTCTGTTCCTATTTGACGCTGCCCAGCATGCCTTCGACAAAGCGGCGCTGAAGCAAGAAAAACACCAAGATCGTGGGCAAAGTCGCCAGAACATTGGCAATCATAATCAGCCCATAATCGGGCGTGTAGGCCGAGGCGAGCGAGGCCACGACCAGCGTGATCGTCTTCATCTCGTTGGTTTGCAGCACGATCAACGGCCACAAATAGGCGTTCCAATTGGTCATAAAGACAATGATCATTGCCGCCGCATAGGTAGACCGCATCACAGGCATGTAGATAAAGGCGAAAATCTGCCATTCTTTCAGCCCGTCCATCCGCGCGGCATCGCGCAGTTCGTGCGGGAAGGCTTTGGTGTTTTGCCGAAAGTAGAAAATCATAAAAATCGAGGCCAAGGTCGGCAGCATGATCGCAGCATAGCTGTTCATCAACCCTGCCTTGGAAAACATCACAAACAGCGGAATCATCATCGCGGCAAAAGGCACAGACAGCATCAACAGCAGAACGCCAAAAATTCGATCGCGCGCCTTCGAGCGGAACATCTCAAACCCATAGCCCGCCATGGATGTGATGATCAGCGTGATCGCCGTGCCCACCAAAGCCACGAAAAACGAGTTGAAAAAGATGCGCGGCGCATCGACCAGCGTGAAGAATTTGCTGATATTGTCAAACAGCGCCGTGCCGGGTGTTACTTTGCCGCCCGTGATATCATTCGCGGTGTTGGTGGCCCCAGACAGCATCCAATAAAACGGAAAAACCGAGATGAAGGCCGCCAGCCACAACAGGGCTTGCACGACGAAACTGGAAAGTTTGGTGAAGATGCGCATCTATCTCTCCCGCGCCACACGGAACTGCAGCCAAGACAGGATGCCCACCAAAATCACAATCACCCAAGACACAGTCGCCGCATAGCCGAAGGATGGCATGAACCTGAAGGTCAGGTTATAGATATACAGCGACAGTGTCAGCGTGGCATCGGCAGGTTGCCCGCCCACGCCTGCAGATGCGGTGATGGTATTGACCTCGTCGAACAATTGCAGCGTGCCGATGGTCGACAAAACTGTGGTGAACAAAATCACAGGTTTCAACATAGGCACCGTGATGCGCCAAAAACGCGCATAGGCAGGCACGCCATCAACCTTGGCGGCCTCATAGATCGAAGGGTCAATATTTTGCAGCGCGGCAAGGTAGAACACCATGTTATACCCCACCCAGCGCCACGTAATCGCCATGATAATCAGCACTTTTGCCCAAAACGGATCAAACATCCAGCCGATAGGCTCGTCAACAATGTTTAGGAAAATCAGTGTGTTGTTCACAACCCCGTCCAGCGCGAACATAGATTTGAACAGCACCGAATAGGCCACCAGCGACGTCACGCAAGGCAGAAAAATCGCCGTGCGCAAAATGGCCCGCCCGCGCAAACGGGGGTTGTTCAACGCCACGGCAAACAGCAGCGCCAGCACGATCATAATCGGCACTTGGATCACCAAGAACAGCAGCGTATTGCCCAACGCGCGCTGGAAAATAGGGTCTTGGGTAAGCCGCACGATGTTATCCGTGCCGCCAAACTTGGTCATCATACCTTTGCCTGTTTGAAAACTCATCCAAGCCGACCACAAAATCGGATAGACCATAAACAGGCCCACCAAGACCATGGCTGGCGCGATAAAGCTCCATCCAGCCCAGTTCTCGCGGTTAGAATAGGTGACAAGTTTCATCAAAGGCCCCCAAACAGTGGCGCGCTGCCTGCATAAAAGTATCGCCGCGCAAACGGATGTCTGCGCGGCGATAGGGTAGTGTCCTTATTGGATCATCTGCGACACTTGCGCGTCGATTGCGGTGATTGCATCGTCGATGGAACCCCCTGCAATCAGACCGGGCAATTGCGCCGCGATGGCTGCGTCCACTTCGCCAGTGAAGATGCCATAGTTCACAGAAGGAATCTTGGCCTGCCAGTTCGAGAAGTCTGCCCATACCGACTGGCCGCCAAAATAGTCGTCCGATGCTGAATAGGCTTCGCCTTCACGCGCGGGCAGATAGGCACCAAAGGCACCTTGGCCAACCAAGATCTTTTGGTAGAAATCAACATCCCCCGCCCAAACGGTTTTCAGGAAGTCAATCGCAGTGTCTTTGGCAGGGGCCGAGGACAGCACATACCAAGACGAACCGCCAAGGTTCGAGGCATTGGTTGCGCCTTCTACCCCGTCAAGGCGCGGAATAGGGGCCACGGCCCATTTGCCTGCCATGTTGTTGTTCTTGATCCCGCCCGTCATCCAAACGCCGGTGAACACGCCCGCAACATCGCCATTGTTGAACGCGCCCGTGTAATCGCCCCAACCAGATACTTGCTTATACAGATCGGGGGTTTGCAGCATCTTTACCCATGTTTCCAAGGATTTCTTGAACACAGGATTGTCTTTGATGTTCAGCGTGCCGTCTTCCTTGAAATACCACTGGCCAGCCGATTGCAGCATGATGCGCATCGCGCCAGCGTCGTTGATATCAATCGAGAACAGCGGCTTGCCCGTGGCTTCTTTCACCTTCAGACCAACTTCGATCACCTGATCCCATGTCAGATCAGCCAAATCAGCGGCCTTATAGCCCGCCTGTTCCAGCAAATCGCTGCGATAGAACAGACCCGTCACACCCGAATCGAAGGGCAGCGAATAGGTTTGCCCATCGACTGTGGCCAAGCCCACCTTGTAATCGGCAAATTGGCTGTAGTCGATTTTGTCGGTCAGCGGCTCGAATGCGCCAGGGAAGGATTGCAGGTATTTCTGTGCGCCGTAATCTTCGATCAGCACGATATCTGGCAGGCCCTCGGTCGTGCCCGAAGCCAGTTGCGTTTGCAGTTTTTGTTCCAGATCGGCCTTGGCAAAATCAACCACAGTGATCTTGGCATCGGGGTTGGCTGCCGTATAACGGGCAATCGCCTCGTTCATGGCCGCGCCGTTGAATTCAGGTGCCCAGCACCAAACCGTCACTTCATCGGCCCAAGCCGCCGACAATGCAAGCAGGCTAATGCCCGTTGCCATACCAAATACGTTCCGCAAGCGCGGTGCCAAAAAGGTCATCGTTTCCTCCTCCGTTTCCCTAAGCGCAACGCTGCGCTTGAGGGTAAGCTTAACAGGGAAAACAGTTCTGGCAACAAATTTAGTAAATATTTACCGAAATTAAATCTTTTGGTTACAAACCATTAGCTATTGCCACCTGCAACACTGCCGCGCCAGACGATTCGGCTTTCCAAGATCACGCGCTTGGAAAAGTCGCGCCCTGCGATCCGTTCTAGCAGCAAATCAACGGCAGTTTCGCCGATTTCCTCGGCGGGAAGGCGCACAGTCGTCAACGGCGGGGCCATGAATTGGGCAACCGAATTGTCGTTAAAGGCGGCAATGGCGATGTCATTTGGGATAGTCAGACCCAGCTTTACACAGGCGCGATAGGCCCCCACCGCCATATTGTCATTGGCGCAGACCAAAACCTGCGGCGGTTGCGGCCCTGACAAAAGCTGCACGGCAAGGTCAAATCCGCCGCGCTCGGTTTTCTCGCCCAAAACATATAGCGTGGGGTCAAACAGCCCGCGCTGCTGCATCCAGCTTTGATAGGCAAGGAACCGCTTTTCGGGCCGCTCTTCTGGACGCTCAAGGTTGCCCCGAATCAGGCGATCTGTCCAACCGATAAACCCGATGCGCCGATACCCCAGATTTGACAACGCGGTCAGCAGGTCTTGGGTGGCCTGTTCATAGTCATTGACCACCACATCCACATTCTTCACCTGCGGAAGGAAATCCGCAAAGACAATCGCCTTGGCATGGGCGCAAAGCCATTCTTCCTCGGCGGGGGCATGCCAGCCCACCACAATCACACCTGGCGCTTTGCGCAGCATTTTCTCATCATGCATCGCGCCTGTGTGGTACATTTTGGTCAGGTCTAAGCGCCGCTCGGCGCAGCGCCGTTCAATGCCCAAACGCAGCGCCACGTAATACGGATCGTCCAATTCCTGCTTTGCGGCCAGAAAATGCACCAGCGCGATTTTCTCGCGCAGGCCAATCGCGCAGGCTTCCTGCGCGCGCTTGCGCTGGCGCGGGGTTTCGTAATTCAGCGCCTCGGCCGTTTCCAAAATAGCTTGGCGCTTGCGGTCGCTGACCGACAGGGTTTCGTCAAAACTCAGCACCCGCGACACCGTGGCCGCCGACACGCCCACAGCCTGCGCAATATCTTTCAGCGTCACGCCACTGGCTGCTGGCAAAGTCGGAGGGACAAGTTTGTTCATGGTCTTCGATCTATCATGTTGCCGCGCAATCTGGACATAAAAGCTTGCAATGACCATTGCGGCGTTTCAACATAAACTTACACATGCCCCGCAAACTATCTATGGCGCAAACAGACGGATAAGATGATCTTTGGGCCAAAGCTGCGCAGCATGAGCCTAGGATTTGGCGCGACCTAGTTTCCGAAATCCGCCAGACCCAAAAACAAAGCCGCCTTGACGATGAGGGCTTGTAACAACTGCGGTTTGGTCTGGCGGAGGAGGTGTCTGCCATTTTGGTGTATCACCTCGCTCTACCATGATCCAATAAGTCCATTTATTTCAGTAATATAATGATACTCACTGATCCACCTTGTAACTGCCCGTAACACCAAATATCTTCT
>JAIXXB010000013.1 GCA_027490955.1 Rhodobacter sp. | reverse complement strand
GGGCGCAATCCAGCATCTGGCAGGCATGAAAGACAGCAAAGTCATCGTCGCCATCAACAAAGACGAAGAAGCCCCCATCTTCCAAGTCGCCGATTACGGCCTTGTCGCAGACCTCTTCAACGCCGTCCCAGAGATGATTGAAAAATTGTAGGGTGCAGCCCAAACAGCAAAAAGCGCGCCCGAACACGGCGCGCCTTTTTCGTTTCTTCTTTTCCCAAATATCCTGGGGGGAGATGCTAAAGCCCTGCTTTAGCATCGGGGGGCAACGCCCCCCTTATTCGCCATCTTCCATGCGCAGGCGGATTTCGCGCAAAACAGGCAAGGCCGCGCGCACTTTTTCAATTCCCAGTGCTGCGACCACATCGCCAATCAGCGGGGTCACGGCCGCCACTGCCGCATCGCGCGCCGCGCGCCCTGCGGGGGAAATGGCCACAAATTTCTGCCGCGCATCATCCCAATCGGGGCGGATATGGATATGGCCCGCCGTGTCTAGCCGCGCCAAAGTATTGGTCATCGCCCCGCGCGTGATGTGAAAGGCGCGGGCCAGTTGCGCGGGGGTGCGTTCTTCGTTCAGCCCTGCCAAATGGTTCAGCACCGAAAAATGCGACAGTTCCATACCCTTGGGCAAAACGCGCGAAATGCGGCCTCGGGCCAATTGATCGGCCATGAACAATTCGCCAAACAGGGCGATGGCCATTTCGTTTTGCGCGTTCATGGTTGGGTAAAGGCGCGGTCATGGGTCAGGCTGGGAATGCGCGCGCGCGCGCGGGCAACCTCGGCCATATCCAAATCGACAAAGGTGACACCAATATCCGTGCCGCCATCGGCCAGCACCTCGCCCCAAGGTGCAATGGCCAGCGAATGGCCAAAGGTGCTGCGCCCTTTGCCGCCGCTTAGGGGTTCGGGGTGAAATCCCGTTTGCGCAGGGGCCAGCACGAAGCAGCCGGTTTCAATGGCGCGCGCGCGCAGCAAAACCTGCCAATGGGCCGCGCCTGTGATGTGGTTAAAGGCGGCAGGCACAGTTAAAATCTGCGCGCCCGCCTGCGCCAAGGCGCGGTGCAAATGGCCAAAGCGCAGATCATAACACACGGTCATCCCTACTGTGCCAAAGGGCGTTGGCACGGCCACAGCCCGATGTCCCGGGCGATAGGCGGCCGATTCACGATAGACTTCGGTGTCTGATACATTGACATCGAACATATGGATTTTGTCATAGGTTGCTGCAACCGCCCCATCGGGGTCAATCAAAAAGGATCGGTTGGCAAAGCGCCCGTCCGCATCGCCCGACCTAACCCCCAGCGATCCGATCAGCAGCCAAATGCCGCCCGCCCGCGCCTGCGCGCGCAGCGCTGCCAGCGTGGGGTCATCCTCTTGGGCCACGATATGGGCCGATTGATGCGTGCGGTTGGACGACAGCATATTGGTGCATTCAGGCGTCAGCACAAATTGCGCCCCGCCTGCAATGGCGCGGTCAACCAGCTGTGACACCTGCGCCAAATTCGCGGCAGGGTCATCTGTCGATGTCATTTGCACCAAAGCTGCGCGCATGGATCAGGCCAGCATCGCGTCAAGCTTGCCGCCCGCGTCCAGCGCGTGAATGTCATCGCAGCCGCCCACATGCGCCCCGCCGATAAAGATTTGCGGCACAGAGGTGCGCCCCGCCGCGCGCTGCGTCATGGCCGCGCGCAGGGCAGGGTTGCCGCCCACATCAATTTCCGTATAGGCCACGCCCTTTTTGTGCAAAAGGCCCTTGGCCATTTGGCAATAGGGGCAGGTTTGGGTTGTGTAAATCTCGACCTTTTTCATGGCAACGTCCTATATACGCCCGCTTTGGCGGCAACTATAGGCATTTATGCATCTTTGACAACGCGCGCCAGCGTGGCAATGGAGACGGCAGCCGCGCCTGCGGCCAGCAGTGCCTCGGATGCGGCGGCAAAGGTGGCCCCCGATGTCATCACATCATCCACCAGCAGCACATGGCGGCCTGCAATCTGCTCTCGCCGCGCCGCATGGGGGCAAAAGGCACCTTGCACATTGGCAAAGCGCGCATCGCGGCCGCGCCCCTCTTGGCTGGGGGTGGCGCGGGCGCGCAGCAAAAGGTCTGGGCAATGGGCCAGCCCCGTCAGCCCTGCCAGCCGCGCCGAAATCAGCGCGGCCTGATTATAGCGCCGTTTGAACAGCCGCGACCAATGCAGCGGAATGGGGGCGACCAGCATGTCAGGGACCAGAATATCGGCGCAGGCACGGCGCAGCCATGAGGCGGCAGGGCGGGCCAAATCCATCCGATCCCCGTGTTTCAGCGCCAGCACAAGCGCGCGCGCATTGTCCTTATACACCAGTGCGGCGCGCCCGCGCGCCCAAGGGCGGGCAAGGTTCAGGCAATCATCACAGTGCAGCCTTTCCCCCTCGTCTGCGCCCATCAGAGGTGCGCCGCATCCATCGCACACCGCCCCGCCAATGAAGGGCGTCTCTTTCCAGCAGGCCGCGCATAGGCCAAAATCGCTGGCCACCCCATCACCGCAACTGATGCAGGCGGGCGGATAAATCGCATGCAGCACCCTTTGCAGCCCCCCCGCCCTTTGCAAATCCATCTTCGTCCCCTATCTTGCGCGGCAATGACGCCCCAATTGACCGACCTTGCCGCCCTAACCCGCAACCGCGCCCGCGCGCGCGACATGCTGTGGCAGACCGAGGCCCTTGCAGAAGTGCAAGATCGCCTTGCGCAGGTTAACAAACCGTTAACCCAGATGGCCGTGGTCAGCGACTTTCCCGAAATCTGGCGCGGTTTGCGGCAAAATCTGCACATTGTCCCGCAGGCAGAGACCCTTGCCCTGCGCGAGGGGGCCTATGACGCGGTGATCCACGCGATGGGGCTGCATTGGGCCAATGACCCTGTGGGCCAATTGGTGCAGGCCCGCCGCGCGCTGCGCCCTGATGGGCTGCTGATTGCGCTGCTGTTTGGCGGGCAAACCCTGTTTGAACTGCGCGCCAGCCTTGCGCAGGCCGAGGCAGAGGTATCGGGCGGGTTGTCGCCGCGCGTTCTGCCCATGGGCGAAATCCGCGATTTGGGCGGGCTGCTTCAGCGCGCGGGGTTGGCCCTGCCTGTGGCCGATAGCTTTACCAAAACGCTGATCTACCGCGATCTGGCCCATCTATGCGCCGATCTGCGCGCCTTTGGCGAGACAAACGCCCTTGCCGCGCGCCCGCGCCACTTTACCCGCCGCGCGATTTTTGCCCGCGCGGGGGCGATTTATGCGCGCCATTACGGGCAGGCAGACGGGCGCATTCCCGCCACGTTTGAACTGCTGTGCCTGACGGGTTGGGCCCCGCATGAGGGCCAACAAAAGCCCCTGCGCCCAGGATCAGCCGCTGCGCGCCTTGCCGATGCGCTTGGCGCGGCCGAGATTACTCTGCCACAAAAGGATGGTTGACGCGCGCAGCAGTCAAGCTAAGTGAGTGCAAGGTTTTAAAGGACGAGAACATGACCGATGTGATGGCTGGCAGCATTAAATCTGGCGACGTTATTGCTGGCACTGGCCGCCTAGAACATGCGCCCGCAAGCCATCCCACAGTGAAGGCGGCGAAAATCGGCGTTTTGCTGGCCAATCTGGGCACGCCTGATGGCTATGACTATTGGTCGATGCGCCGCTATTTGAACGAGTTTTTGTCCGACAAACGCGTGGTCGATATTTCCGATTGGATTTGGCAGCCGCTGTTGCAACTGGTGATTCTGACCAAGCGGCCCTTCACCTCGGGTGCCAATTACAAGCTGATTTGGAACCATGAAAAAAACGAAAGCCCGCTGCTGACCATCACCAAAGATCAGACGGCCGCGATTGCCGCCAAATTGGCGGCGCGCTATGGCGGTGAGGTGATGGTTGATTTTTCCATGCGCTATGGCAACCCATCGACGGCCTCTAAAGTGCAGGCCATGGTTGCGGCGGGCTGCGAGAAAATTTTGTTCTTTCCGCTGTATCCGCATTACGCAGGGGCCACGTCGGCCACGGCCAATGATGCGTTTTTCGCCGCCTTGATGAAGGAAAAACGCCAACCCGCCGCGCGCACTGTGCCTGAGTATTTTCAGCACCCCGCCTATATCAAAGCGCTGGCAGATTCGGTGCGCGGGGCCTATGCGAAGCTGGATCATGTCCCCGATATGCTGGTGGCCAGCTATCACGGCATGCCGCAGCGCTATTTGATGGAGGGGGACCCCTACCACTGCCACTGCGCCAAAACCTCGCGCCTTTTGCGCGAAGAATTGGGCTGGGATAAGGGGCGCATCGACACAACCTTTCAATCGGTGTTCGGGCGCGAAGAATGGCTGCGCCCCTATACAGTGGAACATGTGGCCGAATTGGCCAAGGCGGGCAAGAAACGCATCGCCGTGATGGCCCCCGCCTTTTCCGCCGATTGCATTGAGACGCTCGAGGAAATCAACGGCGAGATCCGCGAAGCCTTTGAACATGCGGGCGGCGAGGTGTTTACCTATATCCCCTGCCTGAATGATGACGCCGCCCATATCGCCGCGCTAGAACAGGTGATTGTGGAAAATCTGGCGGGCTGGATTTAAGGGCGCGATGTTTTAGGCTGGGCTGGGCTGCGGCGGCATGAGGTGCGCCAACCTGCCCTCCAACCATCTGCGCCTTTACTGCGCGGCAATCTCGCGGCCAAGGTTGGCCAAAATGGCTTCGGTCGTTTGCGACAGGGCCAGCGCAGCCGCGCCATGCGCCCACAGCAAATCGCCCCATGCGTGAATTTCAATCGGCGGGCGCGGGCGGCCTGTGTTGATGACCAGATTTTCCATTTCTGCCAAGGTTTCTTCGGCATAAAGGTAGTCATATCGCATGCGCTCGCCCGACAGGATGACAAGGGCGGGATCGAACAGGTTGATGACGTTTGATAACCCCACCGCCAGATAGCGCCCTGCGCGGCGGAAGATAGACTTGGCAATGGCATTGCCCGCCTTGGCCTGATCATACAGGCTTTCCAGCAAAACCCCGATGGACTGGCCTTCTTTATGGCCCCAATTCAGCGCTGTTGTCGCCTCGCGCGCAAGGGCGTAATCGGCGATATAGGCCTCTAGGCAGCCGCGCTGCCCGCAGCGGCACAGCGCGCCGTCAAGCTGCACCTTGGTATGGCCCAGCTCCATGCCCACGCGCTGCGAGCCACGGAAGATGCGGTGGCCCAGCACCAGCCCCATGCCCACGCCATGTTCCATCGTGACCACGGCGAAATCGGCAATGCTGCGCCCGCCGCCAAACCACAATTCGGCCAGCGCGACCAGATTGGCGTCATTGTCGATATGCACGGGCAGGCGCAGATGCGCCGAGGCCGCCGCCGCCAGCGGCACATTGCGCAGGCTGAGGATGGATGACCACAACACCATCCCCTGTTCCATATCCACAAAGCCTGGAACGCCAAGGCCCACCGCAGACAATTGGCTGCGCGCCACGCCCGCCTTGTCGCAGACGCGGTCCAGCAAAGATTCCATCGTGGCCAGCAGGGCGGGCAGGCTCATGGCCCCCAAAGCATGCGGATAGCTGACATCGGCCAGCAAATTGCCCGCGAAATCGACGATCACGGCGGTATTCTCGCGGTCAGACACTTTCATGCCAGCCACCAAATGCGCCTCGGCGCGCACGCCCAGTTGCACGGCTGGCCGCCCACGCCCCGCATCGGCAGGGCGCGCGGCCTCGCCCTCGCGCGGGGCGGTGACCTCTTTGATCAGACCTGCTTCGATCAATTCAGCCGTCAGAGTGGTGATGGTCGCGGGGCTGACGCCCAATTCCTTGGCCACTTGCACCCGCGCAATCAACCCTGCGGCGCGCACCCGTTCAAAGACTTGCTGGCGCAACGGGCGCAGCAAATCGGGCAGGGGGGGAATCAAGGGCCCGACACCTTTCTGGGCGCTGGCCTCATCCTCCTTGGGTGAAAACGGCGGCATTTCTTTGATCCTTGAACAAAAACCATGCTATTTTGCGGCACATACACTGGGTTTTTGCTGCAGCACGACTAAAAATTGCTGCGCTGCAGCGAAACTTTGGCGAAACTTTCATCACAATCAACATTGCGCGCAATTTTTATTTTGACAACTGAAATTATTCGCGGCAGTTTCACCCTGTCTCGGCGATTCTGCCGAGTTGGCCGTTATCGCTGGCCAGATCCATAGGGAGGATACTTAATGCGTAAGGCAATTCTACTCGCAGTTATCGCTGCGGCTGGGTTCTCGACTGCTGCTATGGCAGAGGGCAAGAAAATCGGCGTGTCTTGGGCGCAGTTCCAAGAAGAGCGCTGGAAGATTGACGAAGCAGCGCTGAAGGCCGCTTTGGAAGCTGCTGGCAACGAATATATTTCGGCAGACGCACAGTCGTCGGCTGAAAAGCAACTGTCGGACATCGACGCGCTGATCGCACAGGGCGTGGACGTTCTGATCATCAACGCATGGGACAAGGACGCGATCCTGCCTGCGATTGACAAAGCCGCTGCCGAAGGCATTCCAGTTCTGGGCTATGACCGCCTGATCGAAGACAACCGCACCTTCTATCTGACCTTCGACAACGTCGGCGTGGGCCGTATCATTGCCGAGTCGGTGAAGGCTGTTCAGCCTGAAGGCAACTATGCCATCATCAAGGGCGACCCAGGCGATCCAAACTCGGGCTTCTTGCTGCAAGGCATGATGGAAGTGATTGGCGCTGACGTCGAGTCGGGCAAGATCAAGATCGTTGGCGAAGCTGCCACCGATGGTTGGAAGCCAGAGAATGCTCAGAAGAACATGGAGCAGATCCTGACCGCCAACAACAACGCAGTTGACGCTGTTCTGAGCCAAAACGATGGTATGGCTGGTGGCGCAGTGGCTGCATTGCAGGCCCAAGGTCTGAACATTCCAGTCGGCGGCCAAGACGGTGACTTGGCAGCAATCAACCGCGTCGCACGCGGCACGCAGACCGTTTCGGTATGGAAGAACGTGCGCGATCTGGGCAAAATCGCTGGCGAAGTGGCATCGGCCTTGGCTGATGGCGCAGCGCTGGACGCAATCCCGAACGCTGTAAAGTTCTCGGGCGGCGAAAAAGGCGTTGAAATGAACGCAATCTTGCTGGCACCAACCCCATTGACCAAAGACAACCTGAACTTGGCGATTGACGCAGGTCACATCACCAAAGAACAGGCTTGCGAAGGCGCAATGGAAGGCGTGCCTGCTTGCCAATAAGCCAATAGGCTATGTGGGATGCCGATCTTTGGGTTGGCATCCCATTCCTGTTTTCGTTGATCTTTTGACAGATACAGGTGGCTAGTCCTGCCTGATGTGACCTTTGCAAAAGATCGCACAATCGCCCCCACACATTTCTAGGACGGGACATGACCGATACACCCCATACCCCGCAAGGCGCGGCCCCTGAAGGTGGCCTTGGCCGATTCATGCGCGAGACCGAGCTTGACCCCCGCCTGATTGGCATGATCGGCGCGCTGTTGCTGATTTGGCTGGGATTTGAAATGTATTCCACCTTTGTCCTTGGGCGGCCTTCGATGCTGCTGGGGGCCAGCCAATTGGATGCGAACGGGTTTTTGACCCCGCGCAACCTGTGGAACCTGTCGGTGCAGACAGCCTATATTGGCATCATGGCCACGGGGATGGTTTTGGTGATTGTCACCCGCAACATCGATCTGTCTGTCGGGTCGATCATGGGGATGGTGGGCATGTATATGGGCCTGTTGCAGGTGCAATATATGGCCCCTGCCTTTGGCCTTGGCCATCCGTCGATTTGGATTTTGTCGGTGGTGTTCTGTGTGGCGATGGGCGCGCTGATTGGCGCCTTTCAAGGGGCGCTGATTGCGTTTTTGAACATACCCTCTTTCATCGTCACGCTGGGCGGTTTGCTGATTTGGCGCGGCGCGGCGTTTTTGGTGGCCGATGGCAAAACCATTGCCCCGCTGGATGATACCTTTGCGCTGATCGGCGGTGGCTCTTTTGGTGCGCTGGGCCGAACGGGCAGTTGGATTTTTGGCGTGATCGGCTGCGTTGCCGTGGTCTTTGCCTTTATCAGCGCGCGCAAATCGCGCGCAACCCATGGCTTTCACCTGCGCCCCATTTGGGCCGAAACCTTTGTGATCGGCCTGATTTGCGCCGCCATATTGGGCACGACGGCCATTGTGAACGCCTATACTTGGCCTTCGGGCAATATTTCAAAATACTACACATTGCTGGGCGAGCCTGTGCCCGCCTGCGCCGAACGGGGCGGCAATATCTTTGAACAGCCCTGCGCGCAGTTTGGCCATGGCTATGCCTATCCCGTGCTGATCTTGATTGCGGTCGCCCTGTTTATGACTGTGCTGATGACGCGCACCCGTTTTGGCCGCTATGTCTTTGCCATCGGTGGCAACCCCGAAGCGGCCGCGCTGTCGGGCATCAACACCCGCGCGATGACAGTGAAGATTTTCGCGCTGATGGGCGGTCTGGCGGGGATTGCGGCCGTGATCGGGGCCGCGCGCCAAAACAGCGCCACCAACGCGATGGGCAATCTGGACGAGCTTTACGTGATTGCCGCCGCCGTTGTGGGGGGCACCTCGCTGGCGGGGGGCGTGGGCACGATTTACGGCGCCATCATCGGCGCATTGATTTTGACCTCGCTGCAAACGGGGATGGTGCTGATTGGCTTTGGCGATGGGTCTTATCAGCGTATCGTGATCGGTGTCGCATTGGTTCTGGCCGTGTGGCTGGACATCGTTTACCGCAAACGTTTGAAATAAGGGGCCAGAAACATGACAAACAAAGGAACTCCCTTGGTCGAGATGCGCGACATCTCGATTTCATTCGGCGGGATCAAGGCCGTCGATAACGTGACAGTCGATCTTTACCCGGGCGAAGTTGTGGGCCTGCTGGGCCATAACGGCGCGGGAAAATCGACGCTGATCAAATGCTTATCGGGGGCCTATCAAAAAGACTCGGGCGAGATTTTTATCAATGGCGAAAAGGTAGAAATCAACAACCCCCGCGATGCCCGCGCGCAGAATATCGAGACGATCTATCAAACGCTGGCCTTGGCCGATAACATCGATGCTGCCTCGAACCTGTTTTTGGGGCGCGAGATTGTGGGACCTGGCGGGTTTTTGGATGACCGCGCGATGGAGGCCGAAACCCGCAAGATCATGGGCCGCCTGAACCCCAATTTCCGCAAGTTCAATGTGCCTGTTTCGGCCCTGTCGGGCGGGCAGCGCCAATCGGTCGCCATTGCCCGCGCGGTGTATTTCAACGCCAAAATCCTGATCATGGACGAACCCACCGCCGCCCTTGGCCCGCACGAGACGCAGATGGTGGCCGAGCTTATCCAAGAATTGAAAAAGCAAGGTCTTGGGATCTTCCTGATTGAACATGACATCCACAACGTCATGAAACTGTGCGACCGCGCGGTGGTGATGAAGAACGGCCAGCGCGTGGGCACTGTGAATGTGAACGAAGTGACCGATGACGATATTTTGGGCATGATCATCATGGGCAAGAAACCCGCCAAGGCTGCGTGATGTTTATCGGCCTTGATCTGGGAACATCGGGGCTGAAAGGTATCCTGATTGATGAAAACCAGCGTGTGCTGGCCGAGGCGACGGCGCCGCTGACAGTGCAGCGCCCCGCCGAGGGGCATAGCGAACAATTGCCCGCCGATTGGATCGCTGCCGCCGAAACGGTGATGGATCACCTTGCCGTGCATGGCCTGTCTGGCGTGCGCGGCATTGGTCTGTCGGGCCATATGCATGGCGCGACATTGCTGGATAAATCCGACGAGGTTTTGCGCCCCTGCATTTTGTGGAACGACACGCGCAGCCATGCCGAAGCGGCTGTAATGGATGCAAACCCCGCCTTTCGCGCGCAGTCGGGCAATATCGTCTTTCCGGGATTTACCGCGCCAAAACTGGCGTGGGTGCGCGCGCATGAGCCGAAGATTTGGGACAAAATCGCCAAGGTTTTGCTGCCCAAAGATTACCTGCGCCTATGGCTGACGGGCGGTCATGTGGCCGAAATGTCGGATGCTGCGGGCACATCATGGCTGGATACGGGGCGGCGCGCATGGTCGGATGATCTGTTGGCCGCAACGGGGCTGACGCGTGATCAGATGCCATCATTGGTCGAAGGATCGGATGTGTCGGGCCATCTGCGCGCCAGTTTGGCCGCGCGCTGGGGCCTGCCTGCCGCTGTGGTGATTGCGGGCGGCGGCGGCGATAATGCCGCCTCTGGCGTGGGGGTGGGTGTGGTGCGCGCGGGCGAGGCGTTTGTGTCACTCGGCACATCGGGCGTGCTGTTTGCCGCCAATGCGGGCTATCAGCCCGACCCTGCCACCGCTGTGCATACTTTTTGCCACGCCCTGCCCAATACATGGCACCAGATGGGCGTGATCTTGGCCGCAACCGATGCGCTGAACTGGTATGCGGGGCTGGTGGGGGCAGATGCGGCCACGCTGACGGGCGAGTTGGGCGCGCTGCAAGCGCCATCGAAAACCACCTTCCTGCCCTATCTGGGGGGCGAGCGTACGCCGCTGAACTCGGCCTCTATTCGCGGGGCGTTCACGGGGCTGGAACATGCCACAGACCGCGCAGCAGGAACCCGCGCTGTGCTGGAAGGGGTCACCTTTGCCATCCGCGATTGCGCGGGTGCGCTGGCCGCCACGGGCACGCGCATTGAAAACCTGCTGGCCGTGGGCGGCGGATCGCGCAGCGATTATTGGCTGTCGGCCATCGCCACCGCGCTGAACTGCCCCATCTCGCTGCCAGTGGCGGGCGATTTTGGCGGGGCTTTTGGTGCTGCAAGGCTGGCAATTATGGCCGCCACGGGCGCAGGGCGCGAAATTGCCGCCTTGCCCAAAATCGCGCGCCAAATCCTGCCTGACCCCGCCTTAACCGCCGCCTTCGATGCAGGCCATGCCCGCTATCGCGCCGCCCAATCCGCCATTCTTGGTATATCCTAAGGAACTGATATGTCTGACTTTTTCAAAGGCATTCCTGCCGTAAAATACGAAGGCCTTGCCAGCAAAAACGAATTCGCCTTTCGCCACTATAACCCTGACGAGGTGATTTTGGGCAAGCGGATGGAAGATCATCTGCGCTTTGCCGTGGCCTATTGGCACAGTTTTGCTTGGCCCGGGGGGGATCCATTTGGCGGGCAGACATTCCAGCGCCCATGGTTTGGCGACAGCATGGATTTGGCGCGGCTTAAGGCCGATGTCGCCTTCGAGATGTTCGATATTCTGGGTGTGCCGTTTTACTGCTTTCACGATGCGGACATGCGCCCCGAAGGCGCGAATTTTGCCGAATCTAAGCGTAACTTGGATGTAATGGTGGATTATCTGGCCGAAAAGCAGGCCAAACACAAAACCAAACTGCTGTGGGGCACGGCCAACATGTTCTCGCACCGCCGCTGGATGTCGGGGGCGGCCACCAACCCTGATCCAGATGTCTATGCCTATGCCAGCGCCACAGTGAAGGCGAATATGGATGCCACGCATAAACTGGGCGGGCAGAATTATGTGCTATGGGGCGGGCGCGAAGGCTATGAGACCCTTTTGAACACCAACCTCAAGGCCGAACGCGACCATGCAGGCCGTTTCTTGCAGCAGGTTGTGGAATACAAACACAAAATCGGCTTCAAAGGCACGATCCTGATCGAGCCGAAGCCGCAAGAACCATCCAAGCATCAGTATGATTATGACGTGGCCACTGTTTATGGGTTCCTAAAGGATTTTGGTCTGGAAAAAGAGGTGAAGACCAATATCGAACAGGGCCATGCCATCCTTGCGGGCCATTCGTTTGAACATGAAATTGCCACCGCTGCGGCCCTTGGGATTTTCGGTTCCATCGACATGAACCGCAATGATTATCAATCGGGCTGGGACACGGATCAATTCCCCAACAACCATGCCGAAAAGGCCGTGGCCTTTTATGAAATTCTGCGCGCGGGCGGTTATACCACGGGCGGGACAAACTTTGACGCCAAGGTGCGCCGTCAGTCGCTGGATGCGGAAGATTTGATCTTGGCCCATGTGGGCGGGATGGACACCTGCGCGCGGGCCTTGAAATCTGCCGCAGCCCTGCTGGAATCGGGCGAGATGGAGGCCGCGCGCGAGGCCCGCTATGCGGGTTGGACATCGCCCGCAGCGCAGGCCATGCTGAAAGGCACGCTTGAGGATGCCGCCGCGCGCGTCACCAAAGAAGGGCTGGAGCCACAGCCAAAATCTGGCCGCCAAGAACGGCTGGAAAACCTTTGGAATAGGTATGTCTGATATGCGCCGCCGCACCTTTCTGGCCCTGTCTGCCGCCAGCTTAACCGCCCCCGCATGGCCTGCCTTCGCAGCCACTGATCCACAGGGGGTTTTGCTGAACTGGTATAAGCTGGTGCTGGAACTGGTGCGGCACACCGCCACCTATTCCCCCCCCGTGGCCAGCCGCGCCTTTGCCTATTTGGGCATCACGGCCTACGAGGTGCTGGCATCGGGCAATCCAGACTATACGTCGCTGGCGGGGCAGGTGAATGGCCTAACCGCCCTGCCGCCCCGCCCCGAAGGCGTGGATGATGCAGCAGCCCTTAACGCCGCGCTGACCGAGGCGATTGCCAATTTCTTTGGCAATACTGGCCCCACGGGCCAGCGCGCGATGGATGCGATGGCCCGCGCCATGGGCATGGGCGATGAGACATCTAACGCCTATGGTTTGGCTGTGGCCGATCACATCTGGAATTGGTCGCAAAATGATGGCGGCGCCGTTGTGGAAAACATGGGTTTCCCGATGGCGTATGAATTGGGCGGCAAGCCCAGCTCTTGGGTGCCGACAACGGCCTTGGTGCGCCTGCAGCAATTCCCGCTGTTGCCAACATGGGGCAGCAACCGCACATTCGCCGCCCCATCGGGCAGCGCCTGCGGCATTGCAGACCATCCCGAATACAGCGAAGACCCTGCTTCGGAATTTTACGCACAGGCGATGGCGGTCTATGAGACGTCCAAAACGCTGACGCCCGAACAAAAATCCATCGCGCGATTCTGGTCGGATGATCCGATGCTTTCGCCCACACCGCCTGGCCATTGGGTATCGATCGTGCTGCAAATTGCCCAGCGTGACAATATGGATGCGCTGCGCACCGCTGACATTTTGGCGCGCCTTGGCACGGCGGTGGCCGATGCCTTTATCGGCTGCTGGTGGGCCAAGTTCAAATATGATTTGCTGCGCCCCGTCACCTATATCCGCCGCGTGATCGATCCCAAATGGGAGCCGCTGCTGATCACCCCACCTTTCCCCGAATATCCTTCGGGACATTCCACCCAATCGGGTGCGGCAGAGGTGGCGCTGACCGCGTTTTTTGGCGAAAACTTTGCCTTTAGCGATGCAACGCATGTCGATGATGCCTTGCCCGCGCGCGATTTCCCCAGCTTTAAGGCCGCGGCCGAAGAGGCCGCCATGTCGCGGCTCTACGGGGGTATTCATTATCCTTTCGGCAACCAAAACGGGTTGGAACAGGGGCGCTGCATTGGAGCATTTGCTGCGGGGTTGAAAACAAAACTATGAAATATCTTGCCGCCGCATTTGCTGTGCTTGCCAGCCCTGCCATGGCGCAGGACATTCCGAAATTCGTGGCCGAGACCGCCACGGCGGGCATCACCCATGCCTTTACAGGCGAATGGGAATACATGGTGGGCGGGGGGGCTGCGATCTTTGATTGCAATGCCGATAGCCTGCCCGATGTCTATATCGCTGGCGGCCAAGACCGCGCGGCGCTGTATGTGAATGCCTCGGCGCAGGGCGGCGCGCTGGCCTTTACCAAAACCGCCAGCACCGCCGATTTGCCCAGCGTGTCGGGGGCCTATCCGATCAATATCGATGGCGACAGCATCCCCGATCTGGTGATTTTGCGCGTGGGTGAAAACGTGGTCATGCGGGGCCTTGGGAATTGCCAGTTTGAACGCGCCAACGAGCTGTGGGGCTTTGACGGCGGCTCGGCGTGGTCAACGGCCTTTGCCGCCACATGGGAAGGGGGCAATACCCTGCCCAGCCTTGCGATTGGCAATTACATCGACCGCGCGCAGGAAGCCTTTCCTTGGGGCAATTGCACCGACAATTGGCTGCACCGCCCCCTTGGCGACAGTTACGGCAAACCGCTGCCGCTGACCCCCAGCTTTTGCGCCCTGTCCATGCTGTTCACCGATTGGAACAGGTCTGGCAAGCCCAGCCTGCGCGTGTCCAATGACCGCGAATATTACAAGGGCGGGCAAGAACAGCTTTGGCATTTTGACGGCCCCGATGTGGCCCCGCGCCTGTACACCGCCGACGAAGGCTTTCCCCGCCTGCGCATTTGGGGCATGGGCATTGCCAGCGCTGATATCACGGGCGATGGCCTGTCTGATTACTATCTGACATCCATGGCCGACCAAAAGTTTCAAACGCTGGCCGACCCTACGGCAGACCCGCTTAAACCCAAATACAGCGATATCGCTTGGCCGCTGGGCATCACGGCGCACCGCCCCTTTACAGGCGGCGATCAGCGCCCTTCGACGGGCTGGCATGCGCAATTTGCCGATGTCAACAATGACGGGCTGGCCGACTTGTTCGTGGCCAAGGGGAATGTTTGGGCCATGCCCGATTTTGCCGAAAAAGACCCCAACAACCTGTTCCTGCAAACCGCGGAAGGCAAGTTTATCGAAGCAGGGGAAACCTCTGGCGCGTTGTCGATGCTGGCAGGGCGCGGTGGTGGGCTGGCGGATTTCAACGGCGATGGCTGGCAAGATTTGCTGGTGGTCAACCGCAATGGCCCGACCGAGATTTGGCGCAACACGGGCACAGGCAAGGCTGGCAATTATGTGAACATCGCCCTTGCCCAACCCGCCCCCAACACCGATGCCATTGGCGCGTTTATCGAGTTTAAGCGCGGCGACAAGGTCGAGGCGCGCGAAGTGACCATTGGTGGCGGCCATGTCTCGGGCGTGTTGGGCCCGCAGCATTTCGGCCTTGGCGCCGCCGAAGGGGCCGAAGTGCGGGTGATTTGGCCCGATGGCACTGTGGGCGATTGGCAGACTGTTTCTGCAGGGCAAACAATTACCTTGCAGCGTTAACCATCGCTTCAGATTTTCGCAGCAGACTGGCGGCACGAATCCTTGTGTCTTCACAGTTTGGCCAAATTTATGTCTTTATTGGCGATCAATTTCCCCCTTATCCAAAGCGTGTTTTCCGCTTTGGTTGAATCGATGCTGCTGCCAGTTGCACCGATTCGATGCCAGTAGTACGAGTTGGGGATATGTTGTGATAGAACCATCTGCCGGGATTTTTATCCTGAAGGTTGATATTGTTGCCGCTGGCACGCAGTTGCGCGTGGGGGCCAGTTCGGGCGAGTTTTGCGCCATAGAACAGCTTGCCATTGGCGACGAAGTCTTTGATCCCATTGAAGAACGCCTTGTAGAAATCACCGAAATGGCCTGCGTGACGCTGGACAGTGACACCATCCGCGACCGCGGCTTTTCGCCCAAAATGCTTGCGGGCGATACATCGGCCAATCCCTTGATTTATGGGGTCAAAGTGCCTGTTGTTTTGGCCCGCAGCGGCTATACCCCGCCGATTCGCGGCGAATACACCCTGATGGATGGCACTGTCTTTTTCGCACTGGGGTTTGAACGGCGCGCCGTGGTGGAAACTCCTTCGGCCTTTTGCGAATTTGTGCGCCCCAGCGCCTATGCGTTCGAATCCTCGCCGCGCCGCAGCCCCTCGGTGCTGCCCAATGAGGGTTTGCCAAACCTGCGGTGATGATGGGCGTCAAAATGCAAAAAGCCCGCACCATCAGCGCGGGCTTTTTTGATGTCATCCCCAGCAAACAAAGGCTTGCCTGAAATGGTGAGCCGGTCGGGATCCGAACCCGAGACCTACTGATTAAAAGTCAGTTGCTCTACCAGCTGAGCTACCGGCCCACGTGGCGGGTGATTAGAAACTAACGCCCCTATGGTCAAGGGCAAAACGACCGCCTCTGGCAAAAAGCTCTGCGCAATTGTATAGGGCAGGGATGGATCACAACGCAAACACCTCTGGCCTGCCCTTTTTCAAGATGCATGGCGCTGGCAATGATTTTGTCATCATCGATTCGCGCGGGCGCGGGGCGCTGTGCAGCCCTGCCTTGGCGGCGGCGCTGGGGGATCGGCATCGCGGGGTGGGATTTGACCAATTGGCCGAGATTCTTGATTCGGACACCGCCGATTTTCATTTGGATTTTTGGAATTCTGATGGCTCGCGCGCGGGGGCTTGTGGCAATGCCACGCGCTGTGTGTGCCATTACATGATGGCGCAAACGGGGCGCGATAGGCTGAGCCTGACCACGGCGCGCGGCACGCTTTATGCGCAGCGCGGGGCGGATGGGCAGGTCACTGTCAACATGGGCCAGCCGCAGCGGGGTTGGCGCGATCTGCCGCTGGCGCGCGAGGTGGATATGATGGCCCTGCCGCTGGATGGCGCGCCCGTGGCACTTGGCATGGGTAACCCGCATGCAGTGTTTTTCGTGCCTGATGCCGAGGCGGTGGATTTGGCCCTGCGCGGCCCTGCGCTGGAACATGACCCTTTGTTCCCGCAGCGCTGCAATATCGAATTTGCCAGCCTGACCGCCCCCGATACTCTGCGCCTGCGCGTCTGGGAGCGCGGCGCGGGTATCACGCTGGCCTGCGGGTCGGGCACTTGTGCTGCGGCGGTGGCAGCGCATCTGCGCGGGCTGACCTCTCGCCGCGTGACAGTGCAGGCCGATGGCGGGGTGCTGCAGGTGGATTGGCGCGAGGATGGCGTTTGGCTGACAGGCCCCGTGGCCTATGTCTTTGAAGGCCGCCTTTCGGCGCAGATGATGGCGCTGGTAGCCCCATGAGCGCGCCGATCTTTGCCACTTTGGGCTGCCGCCTGAACGCCTATGAGACCGAGGCGATGAAGGAACTGGCCGCCAGCGCGGGGCTTGGGCAGGCGGTGGTGGTCAACACCTGCGCGGTAACAGCCGAGGCCGTGCGCAAAGCCAAACAAGAAATCCGCAAACTTGCGCGCGAAAACCCCGGGGCGGCGGTGATTGTCACGGGCTGCGCGGCGCAGACCGAACCCGAAACCTTTGCCGCCATGCCAGAGGTCACCCGCGTGATTGGCAATACCGAAAAGATGCAGGCCAGCACTTGGGCCGCGATGGCCGCCCCCGATCTGATTGGCCAGACCGAGCGCGTGCAGGTCGATGACATCATGTCGGTGCGCGAGACGGCGGGGCATTTGATTGACGGCTTTGGCCGCCACCGCGCCTATGTGCAGGTGCAAAACGGCTGCGATCACCGCTGCACCTTTTGCATCATCCCCTTTGGGCGCGGCAATTCGCGATCCGTCCCTGCGGGGGTGGTGGTAGACCAAATCAAACGGCTGGTGGACAAGGGCTTTGCCGAGGTGGTGTTGACGGGGGTTGACCTGACCTCTTGGGGCGTAGACCTGCCCGCCGCACCGCGCCTTGGCGATTTGGTGATGCGTATTTTGCGCCTTGTGCCAGATTTGGCCCGCCTGCGGATTTCGTCGATTGATTCAATCGAAGCCGACGATGCCCTGATGGGCGCGATCGCCAGCGAACCGCGCCTGATGCCGCATCTGCATCTGTCCTTGCAAGCGGGCGATGATATGATTCTCAAACGCATGAAGCGGCGGCATTTGCGCGATGATGCGATTAAGTTTTGCGAAGAGGCGCGGCGCTTGCGCCCCGATATCGTGTTCGGGGCAGATATCATCGCAGGCTTTCCGACTGAGACCGAGGCGATGTTCGAAAACTCGCTGCGGCTGGTGGATGACTGCGGGCTGACCTTTTTGCATGTCTTTCCCTATTCGGCGCGCAAAGGCACGCCTGCGGCCAAAATGCCCCCCGTGCGCGGCCCTGTGATCAAGGAACGCGCAGCGCGCCTGCGCGCGGCGGGGGACGCGGCGCTGCAGCGCCATCTGGCCGCGCAAATTGGCCAAAGCCATGCCGTGCTGATGGAATCGCCGCATATGGGCCGCACGGCGCAATTCACCGAAGTGGATTTTGCCACAGGCCAACCCGAAGGCCAGATCGTCACCGCCCGCATCACAGGGGCAAGCGCCGCGCGCCTGATCGCCTAAAGATAGGCCTTGCCCCAAGCTGCAATCATTGCGCGCTGCATCGCGCGGGCGCGTTTGTTCCATGCACTGCCGCCCACAGGGTCTTCGCGCTGATCGATCGGCAGCGCGGCGCGGCGCGGGCCATCGGCGGCGAAAATCGCAAAGGCCAGCGCGCGGCCTGATGGGGCGGTGACATAGCCCGCCAGATTCGAGCAAAAGTTTAACGTGCCGCTTTTGGCAAAAACCCGCAGCGCAGCGCCCTGCGCCTCGCGCCCCTCGCCATCCACGCCCTTTTCCCGCATCAGCCCGACCAGCGCCGTATCCTTGGCCCCCAGCATCACCCGCATCATATCTGCAGGCGTGCAACTGGACACAGGCCCCAGCCCCGAATGGTCGCCAAAGCGCGCCGAAATGCCAAAGCGCGCGCGCGCCCAATCGCGCATGGCAGCGGCCGAGGCGGCAATGCTTGGCGCGCCCGATGCCGCCAGACCCAGCGATTCCGCCGTAAGATTTGTGGAATACTTCAGCATGCCCTTAATCAGCACCTCAAGGTTTGCGCTGCGATCTTCGGCCAAAACCTGCGCGCCAGCGGGCAGGGCTGCAATCTCGTCTGCTGCGGGCAGCTTGATCCCCTGCGCTGCGCAAAGCGCACCAAACACATCGCCCGCATAGGGCAGCGGCGCGCGCACAGGCAACCAGCGCGAGCCGTCTTTGCGCAGGGCAGGGGCGGCCACACTCCACGCCTCGACGGGCGCGCGCCCCTCATAGACAAACAGCGGCGCTTCGCGCTGGGCCAAGGTCACCTGCACACAGTGCACGGGCGGCACAAAGCGCGTGCCTTCGGCATTGACCGCCAGCGCCAGCGCGCCGCCCTTGGCCGACCAGACGAAATTCGCGCGGTTGTAGTTTAGGATCATCCCACTGATTGCGGGGTTATAGCCCACGAAATCGGGCTGATCATCGGCAATCCGTTCGGCATAGGGCAGCGCGCCACCATAGACCAAAAACCGCCCCGTAATCCCGCGCAACCCGCTGCGGGCCAGCGCGGCTGTCATATCCCCCAAACGGTCGGTATCAAGGCTGGGATCGCCGCCGCCGCACAGAATAAGATCGCCCTGCACCTTGCCGCCCTGCACAGGCCCCGTGGCCATAACGCGGGTGACAAAGGTTTTGCCTGCCCCCAACCGATCTAGCGCGAACAGCGCCGTCAGCGCCTTAGTGACCGAGGCAGGCGGCATTGGCACATCGGCGGCGGCCCCGCCCAAAATCTGGCCCGTGGCCAAATCCGCCACCGCATAGCCCACCGCGCCGCCCAGTTTGGCCGCCTTGATATACTGCGCGCAGGCGGCATCTACCGCGCTGGCAGACCGATCAGGCCGCGGCTTTGGCCGTGTCTGCCCCAATGCAGGCGCGGCCAGCATCATCAATCCACCCGCCAAAACACCCCTACGCCCAATCATCCCAAACCCATTCCTTGCTTTCATATTGGCTTAAATATCCATATCGCGCCTATCGGCAGCAGCGATCATGGGGGGTTTTCCCCATTCACCGCGCGCCCGAATCTCGGTGGAAGAGGCATCGTTCATCGGCATACTCACAAAGCACCACACAGGCGGCTTGCGCCCGCGCAACGTCTCGCCGCGCGAGACGCGGTGCACGGCAAAGGCGCGCGCCGCCACCGAAAGACGCGCGGCAATGCCATGGCCGGGCCGCGCCAAAACCCCCACAGGCAGACTGCGCAGAATATCGCGCCAGCGCCCCCATTTGTGAAACTGCACAAGGTTATCGGCCCCCATCAGCCAGACAAACTGCACACCCGGATAGATCGCGCGCAAACGATCAATCGTATCGGCGGTCGTGCGCGTGCCAAGCGCCGCCTCTAGCGCTGTGACCTTCACACGCGGATGCACCATCACATCGCGCGCGCGCGCCACGCGGTCTGCCAGCGGCGCAGGCTGGCGCGCCTTGAGCGGATTGGCGGGGGTGACCAGCCACCACACGCTGTCCAACCCCATCCGCGCCATCGCTTGGCGGGTCAAATGCACATGGCCCCCATGCGCAGGATCAAACGAGCCGCCAAACAGCCCGATCACCATCCCCTTGGTTGCTATTGGAAAACCCGCGCGCATCTCGCCCTCTGTCACGGGCGCGATACTTCAACGCCCGCGTTGCTCTTGTCCAGCAATATCGCTAAACACCGCCCAAACCCAAGATCAGGAGCATCCTCATGGCCAGCTATCAATATGTCTATCACATGGAAGGCGTGTCCAAGACCTATCCCGGCGGTAAGAAATGCTTTGAGAATATCCATCTAAACTTTCTGCCCGGCGTGAAAATCGGTGTGGTCGGGGTCAACGGCGCGGGGAAATCGACGCTGCTTAAGATCATGGCAGGCATTGATAAGGATTTTAAGGGCGAGGCATGGGCCGCCAAGGGCGCCAAGGTGGGCTATCTTGCGCAGGAACCCTACCTTGACCCGACATTGGACGTGAAGGGCAATGTCATGCTGGGCGTGGCGGCGCAGACGGCGATTTTGGAACGCTACAATGAACTTGCCATGAACTATTCGGACGAGACAGCCGAGGAAATGGCCGCCCTACAAGACCAGATCGATGCGCAAAATCTGTGGGAGTTGGAGGCATCTGTTGGCGTGGCTATGGATGCGCTGCGCTGCCCGCCTGATGATGCCGATGTCGAAACCCTCTCGGGCGGCGAGCGCCGCCGTGTCGCGCTGTGCAAGTTGCTGCTAGAAGCCCCCGATATGCTGCTGCTGGACGAGCCGACCAACCATTTGGACGCAGAATCTATCGCTTGGCTGCAAAAGCACCTGATCGCCTATAAGGGCACGATCCTGATCGTCACGCATGACCGCTATTTCCTAGATGATATCACATCGTGGATTTTGGAATTGGATCGCGGGCGCGGCATTCCTTACGAGGGGAATTATTCCGCATGGCTGGATCAAAAGGCCAAACGCATGGCGCAAGAGGCGCGCGAGGATAAGTCCAAGCAGAAGGCGCTGGAAAAGGAATTGGAATGGATCCGTTCGGGCGCGAAGGCGCGGCAATCCAAGGGCAAGGCGCGCCTCAATCGCTATAACGAAATGGCGGGCCAGACTGTCACCGAACGCGCATCGAACGCGCAAATCATCATCCCCAATGGCGAGCGTTTGGGCAATAAGGTGATCGAGGTGGAAGGCCTGACCAAATCGATGGGCGATCGTTTGCTGATTGAAAACCTGTCCTTCACTGTGCCACCAGGTGCGATTGTGGGGGTGATCGGGCCGAATGGTGCGGGGAAATCCACCCTGTTCCGCATGATTACAGGGTCCGAGCAGCCCGATTCTGGCACGATCACGCTGGGCAACACCGTGCAGCTATCTTACGTGGATCAATCGCGCGACGCGCTGGACCCGAATAAGAATGTGTGGGAGGAAATCTCGGGCGGGTCCGAGATTATCCATCTGGGGGATTTGGAAATGAACAGCCGCGTCTATACGGGCGCGTTCAATTTCAAAGGCACGGATCAGCAGAAAAAGGTGGGGCTGCTGTCGGGCGGGGAACGCAACCGCGTCCACATGGCCAAACTGCTGCGATCAGGCGGCAACGTGCTGCTGCTGGACGAACCCACCAACGATCTGGACGTGGAAACCCTGCAAGCGCTGGAAGCCGCGATTGAAGATTTCGCAGGCTGCGCGATTATCATCAGCCACGACCGCTTTTTCCTAGACCGCCTCTGCACGCATATTCTGGCCTTTGAAGGGGATGCGCATGTGGAATGGTTTGAGGGCAACTTTGAGGCTTACGAGCAGGACAAAGTCCGCAGGCTTGGGCCTGATGCCTTGGAGCCGAAGCGGGTGAAGTATAAGCGGTTTGCGAGGTAGGGGTGGTGCGGCCACGGCTCTGCCGTGGCGAAAATGGTCCAGTGGACCATTTTCAGCGCCGACCGCCCCAAGAGAACGTGGGGCGGTAGCTATACATAATTGACAATCAAGGATTGCGCACTAAATATAGTGGTAGGCGCGGGTGAGTCGGCCCTGATGTGGCCAACCCGATGCGCTTAGCTCTTGGCAGGGCTATGTGAGATCGGCCCGATCTTGCTAAGGCTGTCCTAAAGGAACCCGCGCAACGCTTCGGATACTCTGGATGGGAAGCAGTCGAAATGGTGGCCCTAAGTGATCATAGGGGCGCCGAACCGCCGTTATAAGGGCGGTATATAAATACTGAGCGAGTGAAATCGCTTGGCCGGTCAGGCATCGCACAAGGGCATAGCCAATGCGGTTCTTGAAACGAAAGAGGATAAAGATGAGTTACGGCGACATTGTCGCAACAGTGTCTCTTCTTGTGGCAATACTTGCGCTGTTCAAGTGATGCTGGGGGCGGCTTAAGGGCCGCCCTTTCTTCTTCCTTAGCATTACTTTCGCGTGCCGCGCTCTTTAGCAACCCGCAGGCTGCCTGTTTGCACGCACCATCTGCCCGCACCACACCCGCAATGGTGCGTGAAATCACGCACCCTACGGGGCAACCCATACAAAAACGTGCCACTGACTTCCCCCGTCAGATTTGCCCAAAGCAAATCTGACCGCGCCCGACCCGCCCCCCTGGGGCGGGCGCGTCAGGGCCGCGCCCCAAGAGCCCCAGTGTGTCGGTCGCGGTCAGACTTGCACCCAATCAACTGCCTGCTGCATCGATAGTCTGCTGCATCGACACCCTGCGCTCGCAAGCGTGCTCGCGCGTTCGGGGCTGAAAAAGGTCCACTGGATCTTTTTCGCGGGGCACGCCCCGCCGCCCCTCACACCCGATGATAAGGCCCGCCGCCCAGTATCGTCGCGGCCCGATAAAGCTGCTCGGCCAGCATCACCCGCACCAGCATATGGGGCCAGACCATCGCGCCGAAGCTGATCGAAAAATCCGCCCGCGCCCTCAGGGCAGGGTCTATCCCATCTGCCCCGCCAATCACAAAGGCTGCGTCTTGCCGCCCTGCATCGCGCCAGCGGGCCAGATGGGCTGCGAAATCGGGGCTGGACAGCACCTTGCCGCGTTCGTCCATGCAGATCAGCCACGCCCCCGCAGGGATAGCGCGCGACAAAAGTTCGCCCTCTGCCGCCATGCCGCCGCCCTTTTTATCCTCGACCTCAACCTCATACATCGGGCCAAGGGCCAGCGGTTTGCCGATGCGGTTAAAGCGCATTTGGTAATCTTCAAACAGCGCGCGTTCGGGGTAATCGGCGCGCATCTTGCCTGAGGCAATCACGTGCAGGCGCATTTACGCCCCCAAATCATGCCCCACGATGGGCGCTGCCCGCAGCCCAAATTTTTTCCAGCTGATAAAACTCGCGCACTTCGGGGCGGAACACATGCACCACCACATCGCCCGCATCGATCAGCACCCAATCGCCCGTTTCCTTGCCCTCCATCTTGGCGGTAAAGCGAAACGTCTCTTTCAGCTTTTCGGTCAGCTTTTCCGAAATCGCCGCCACTTGCCGCGTCGAGCGGCCCGAGCAGATGACCATATAATCGGCCACATCACTGCGCCCGCGCAGATCGATTTGCACAACCTCTTCGGCCTTGTCATCCTCGACGGATGTCATCACCACAGCCAGCAATTCGGCCGAGGTATAATCGGTGACAGGGCGCGCCGCATCGCGGATGGGCAGACCAGTTTGAGTTTCGCTAGACAGGACAACGTCCTCCGATAAAGGCCCAATACGGGCGGGCATAAGGCGTGTTACCACTCGCCGCGCCAAATCTCAACGGCGCAGGGCGGCAAAGGCGGGCTTTTACGCAAAACAACGCCCCCTCGCAAGGCGAAATCAAAACCAGCCCTGCAGCGGGCGCATAGGGGCTATTCGTGCTGGCCCCTACCCAAAGATGCCGCAGTGCAGCATATAAGGGTTACAAGAAGAAAAGGAGATAACATAATGAGCTTTCTCGCAAAACTGTTCCCCCGCCCCATATCGCGCGCCGAGGCTGAATTGGCCTATCTGCGCGGTGCAGCAAATCTTTACGATTTGGAAATGCGCGAACGGGAAATTGCCCGCGGCAAATTTGCCGCCTATGCGCCCTACTAAGACCTTAGGATTTTGGCCATCGGGCGACCTTTGGCCAATTCGTCGATCAAGCGGTCTAGAATTCTGATCTCGCGCATCAATGGGTCGGTGATCTGTTCAATCCGCAGGCCGCAAATCACGCCCGTGACCTGCCCCCGCGCGGGGTTCAGCGCGGGCGCTTTTGCGAAAAACGTCCTAAAATCGGCCTGATCTGCCAAAACCACCGCCATGGCCGCGCTGTCATAGCCCGTCAGCCAATGGATGATCTGATCCACCTCCTCTCGGCTGCGGCCCTTTTTTTCGGCCTTGGCCACATAAAGCGGGTAGACCGAAGCAAAGGGCATGGCAAAGACGCGGTGGGTCATCTGTGATCTTTATCTCAGCGCGAAAGCCACCTCGTTGCGGCGGTTCCACGGCAGGGTGAACGGGGCGTCATAGAAGTAATATCTTGGCCCGCTGCCCAGTTCCAGCCCATTTGCCGCAGCCAAGGCGCGCAACTCTGCCTCTTTGCGCTGCAGCATCGATGTGCCCGCCAGCCCCGGAAATTGCAAAACCAACTGACGCTCGGACGGCTGCGCCGCAAAGCGGATGCTGGCATCTTTGGCCTTTGGCAGGCTATCCAAAGTGTATTCTGACGGCATGGTGAATTGCACAACCCACGGCCCATCTTCGCCCGCGCCATCGGCTGCGCTTTGGGCTACGGGAGAGGTCATGGCAATTTGCTGTGCAGGCAGTTGCGCCACGGGCGATGTCATGGCCACTTTGGCCGCGCCCTCGTTGCCGCCAAAAATATAGCCCGCCAAAATTCGAAAACCTGCGGTGATCGCACCAGACCTGCTGCCCGATACCGTCACCTCGGCCACAATGCGCGGGGCATAAAGGCGAAGCTCTGCCTCTCCCACGGCGCGCTCGACGCTGTAGGCGGGGGTTTCGGTGGATTTATACATCATTTTGGGCATGGTTTCTTGCGCTTTCAGGGGGCTGGCTGCCAGCAAAAGGGCGGCAATGGCTGCGGTGATGCGGTTCATAAAATCTGCCTCCTGCCCCTAACATGACGCGCTGGGCCAAACTTTCCACCCGCCCCCTGCGTTGCCGTTGCCAATCGGCCAAAAACCGCGTATTGCTGGCGTTATGATCCGGTTTTTTAACATCAGCGACCACGACCGCCTGCCATGGCGGTTTTATGGGGCCACCCGCGCCATTCTGGCGCGCGTCTGATCGTTTGGGCGCCTTCGCCCCGTTTCGCCATTTCCGAAAAATCCCAACACGCAAGGAAGAGCCATGACCGCTCGCACGCTTTATGACAAAATCTGGGACGACCATTTGGTAGATGAGGCCGCCGACGGCACCTGCCTTTTGTATATTGACCGCCATCTGGTGCATGAGGTGACATCGCCTCAGGCGTTCGAGGGGCTGCGCATGGCGGGCCGCCGCGTGCGCGCGCCCGAAAAAACCATCGCCGTGCCAGACCATAACGTGCCGACAACGCTGGACCGCGCCAATGCCGCGACGATGACCGAAGACAGCCGCATCCAAGTGGCGGCGCTGGACAAAAACGCCAAAGATTTCGGCATTCATTACTATCCCGTCTCCGACGTGCGCCAAGGCATCGTGCATATTGTCGGGCCCGAACAGGGCTGGACATTGCCCGGCATGACCGTGGTTTGCGGTGACAGCCACACCGCCACGCATGGGGCATTCGGCGCGCTGGCGCATGGCATTGGCACATCGGAGGTGGAGCATGTGCTGGCCACGCAAACGCTGATCCAGCGCAAGGCCAAGAATATGAAGGTGGAAATCACGGGTTCCCTGCGCCCTGGTGTTACCGCCAAAGACATCACCCTGTCGGTGATTGGGGCCACAGGCACGGCGGGCGGCACGGGCTATGTTATTGAATATTGCGGGCAGGCCATTCGCGAGCTTTCGATGGAAGGCCGCATGACAGTTTGCAACATGGCGATTGAAGGCGGCGCGCGCGCGGGCCTGATCGCGCCCGATGAGAAAACCTTTGCCTATTGCATGGGCCGCCCCCACGCGCCCAAGGGCGCGGCATGGGAAGCAGCCCTTGCCTATTGGAAAACCCTGTTTTCTGACGAGGGCGCGCATTGGGATAAGGTGGTCACGCTGAAGGGCGAAGATATCGCGCCCGTGGTCACTTGGGGCACCTCGCCCGAAGACGTGCTGCCCATCACAGGCGTTGTGCCCAACCCCGCCGATTTCACGGGTGGCAAGGTCGAGGCAGTGCAGCGGTCTTTGGACTATATGGGCCTGAAGCCGGGGCAGAAACTGTCGGATATTGCGATTGATACCGTGTTCATCGGGTCTTGCACCAATGGCCGTATCGAAGATTTGCGCGCCGCTGCCGCGATTTTGAAAGGCAAAAAGAAAAAGGACGGCATCCGCGCCATGGTGGTTCCCGGATCGGGCCTTGTGCGCGCGCAGGCCGAGGAAGAGGGGCTGGCGCAGATTTTCATCGATGCGGGTTTTGAATGGCGGCTTGCGGGCTGTTCCATGTGCCTTGCGATGAACCCCGATCAGTTGCAACCGGGCGAGCGCTGCGCCGCCACCTCCAACCGCAATTTCGAAGGCCGCCAAGGCCGCGGCGGGCGCACGCATCTGCTCTCGCCCGCGATGGCGGCGGCTGCGGCGATCACGGGGCGGCTGACCGATGTGCGGGAGATGATGTGATATCTAGTGATATCTAGTGATATCTAGTGAAATCTAGTGAATTTCGCTATACTTTGCTAGATTTCACTATACCCTAGGATTTTCATGGACTCTGTTCGCAACCCTTTTGCGCCAAGCGCTGGCAGGCGACCGCCAGAATTGGCTGGCCGTGATGACGTCATCGAAGCGGCGCAAGTTGCAGCCCAGCGCGTTGCGCTGGGCAAATATGCCCGTCCTACCATGCTGCTTGGTTTGCGTGGCACTGGCAAAACAGTTTTGCTAAATGAATTTGGCAAGATCGGACACCAGCATAATGTTCTTGTCTCTGCTATCGAAGCGCCTGAGCAAGCCAGCCTTGCAAAGCTGATCATCCCTGAAATGCGCCGCATTCTTCGGTCACTTTCCACAATCGAGGCCGCAAAACACCTTGCCGCCAAAGGCCTGCGCGGCCTGCGCAATTTTGCGTCAATTCTGAAAATCGAAATCTCTGGCATTGGCATCGGGATAGAAGGCGCGAGTGATCCAGAACCGGGATTGGCAGACAGCGGGGATATTCAATTTGACCTGCCAGAGTTGTTTGTTCTTCTGGGCGAGGCGGCAAAATCCGCCGGTAAAGGCTGGCTGCTGCTGATTGATGAAGTTCAGTATCTTAACGACAACGACCTATCTGCGCTGATCGTATCGCTTCACAAAGTTTCGCAATCTGACCTACCCATAGCTTTTGCAGGCGCAGGGCTGCCCCAAGTCGCGCGTCTGGCCGGAGAGGCGAAATCTTATGCTGAACGGCTGTTTACCTATCCCGCAATTGGCCCTTTGTCACAAGAAGCGGCCGAAATCGCCCTTATTCGCCCAATCCATGCGGAAGGGGCACAGATAGACCGTGCTGCTGTAAAACATATTGTTGATGCAACGCAGGGATATCCATTTTTCTTGCAAGAATGGGGGGCAAAGGCATGGGATATTGCCGTGGGCCCCAACATTAGCCTTGAAGATGTTCGGCTGGCGGGCGCGCTTGCAACCGCCTCGTTGGACGAAGGATTTTTCAAAGTTCGGTTAGACAGGTTGACACGTGCAGAAACGAACTTTGTGGTCGCTATGGCGGAACTTGGCAATGATCCTGTGTCATTGGCCGATATTGCCAAGAAACTGGGCCGAAAGCCCCAATCGCTTAGCCCCGCCCGCGCCAGCATAATCCATAAAGGCATGATTTACAGTGCCGAACATGGCTTTTTGGAATTCACCGTGCCGCTATTTGCTGACTTTATGCGTCGGCATATCACGCGCGCTACTGCAGTTTAACAAAGGAACCTTACCCATGACCCCCTTCACCACCCTTACAGGCATCGCTGCCCCCATGCCACTCGTCAATATCGACACCGATATGATCATCCCAAAGCAGTTTCTGAAAACCATCGCCCGCACGGGGCTGGGCAAGAATCTGTTTGACGAAATGCGCTATACCCAAGATGGCAAGGAAATCCCTGATTTCGTGCTAAACCAGCCCGCCTATCGCCGCGCCGAGATTATCATCGCGGGCGATAACTTTGGCTGTGGTTCCTCGCGCGAACATGCGCCTTGGGCGCTGCTCGACTTCGGCATCCGCTGCGTGATCTCGACCAGTTTTGCCGATATCTTTTACAACAACTGCTTTAAGAACGGCATTTTGCCCATTGTCATGCCGCAAGCGGTGGTCGATGTGCTGATGGCCGATGCCAAGCGCGGCGAGAATGCCCGCCAGACTGTCGATCTGCTGGCCCAGACTGTCACCACCTCGGATGGTCAAACCTTCCCCTTCGAGGTGGACGCGCATCGCAAGCATTGTTTGCTGAACGGATTGGACGATATCGGCCTAACATTGGAAAAAGCGGCCGCCATCGACAGTTTCGAGAAGAAAATCGCCGTATCACGTCCTTGGGGTTGATCTGCGCGAAACCACTAAATCTGGGGCCGCCTTTTGGGGCGGCCTTTTTCATACCTTAAAGTTGATTCAATCCTGCAACACATTGTCCCTGAATTGGACACAAAAATAGCGCCTTATGAATCAAGCTGTTGCAAGGCGGCGTTAAACTTGGCACAAATGGGGCAAGAATGAGGCAGGCGGCCACATTGTGGCCACAGATCGGAACCCAAGGCTGGCAAACGACCAGCCCCGACTGAAAAGGATGTAGGGCAGTGACTTCGCGGCTTTTTGGCGCGATCATTCGGGCAGGTTTGGTGATGGCAATGGTTGCCATGCCTGCTGCGGTCTTGATCGAAGTATCGGCAGATACGCAGCAAATGGTGACATTTGCCGCGCTGCTCTTGGGCGTGATCACCTTTGCCGAATATCATGCCACCTTTCCCAGCCTGATTGAATTTCGCGACGCTGCCCCGTTCAACCGCCTGCGCTTTGCCATGCTGGCGTCGACCTTAGCGGCGCTAAGTTTTGCTGTGCCCAGCACGATCTTGCCCGCCCCCTTGCAGGCCCAAGCGGTGGATCTGGCGGGTTTTGTGGGCCGCGCGATGGATTTCCCCTTTAGCCCCGCGCGTCTGGTCTTGCAGTTGGCTGATGCCGATACCGACCCCGCACGGCGCGAGGTGTTGCGCAATGTGGCGGGGCTTGCCTATGTGATTGGCCTGTCATGGCTGGCGCTGTTTGCGCTGCTGGTGCGGGTGGGGGGCTGGCCCGCACCGCGCAAGCCGTTGAACCTGTGGGTGAATCTGCCCATGTTCGACCCGACTGCGGGGGCAGATGTGGTGCTGCGCCTGTCGCGCGATGGGCGCGTGAACATCTTGCTTGGATTTGTTCTGCCCTTTATCGTTCCAGTTGTGGCCAAGCTGATGTTTGTCCATGCAGATATCTTGGAAACCGCGCCACTGCACAGCGTGATTTGGATCATCGCATTATGGGCCTTTTTGCCAACCAGTTTGATTTTACGCGGCATCGCGCTGTTGCGCATCGCCGAGCTGATCGTGCAAAGCCGCGCCGCGCATGGGGCAAAATCTGCGGGCTCTTTGGCGCATGCCTAGCGCTGATTTGCGCCCAGCCAGCGCGCGCTGACACGCTGCGACTGGCAACCTATAACATTGATTTTTCAGACAAAGGGCCAGGATTGGTGCTGCAATCGCTGGCCAAGGGCGGCAATGATCAGCAAAGGGCTGTCATCACGACCATTGCCGATCTGAACGCCGATGTGCTGCTGCTGACGGGGATAGATTATGACGCAGGCGGGCAGACTTTGGCTGCGCTGGCGGGGGCGCTGGCAGAGGCGGGCGCGCCCTATCCTTACCGATTGCCGCTGCGGCCCAATTCGGGGCTGGCCACAGGGTTTGATCTGAACGGCAATGGCCGCTTGGGCGAGCCGCGCGATGCCATGGCCTATGGCCGCTATGCGGGCGAGGGGGGGATGGCCCTGTTGTCGCGCTTGCCGATTGATACGGCCCAAATGCGTGATTTTTCGGGGTTTTTATGGGCGGATCTGCCGCAATCGCTGAGCCCAGACACAGACCCCGCCCTGCGCGGGGTGCAGCGCCTGTCCAGCGGGGGCCATTACGAGGTGCCCATTGCCCTGCCAGATGGTCAGTCTTTGCGACTGCTGGCCTTTTATGCGACCCCACCCGCCTTTGACGGCGACGAAGACCGCAATGGCAAGCGCAACCATGATGAGGCCGCCTTTTGGTTGGAGTTGATGGCGGGCCATCTGCCCTTTGCCCCGCCTGCCGCGCCTTTTGCCATTATCGGCCAAGCCAGCCTTGATCCTGCCGATGGCGAAGGGCGGGCAGGGGCCCTGCGCACATTGCTGGCCCATCCCGCGCTGACAGAGCTTGCCCCGCGCGGCACATCGGGGCGCGTCGATGCAGGCCAAACGGGCGATTCTGCTTTGGATACAGCGCTTTACGATGGGCTGGGCGGATTGCGCGTGGAATATATCCTGCCCAGTCGTGATCTGGCTGTGCAGGGCGCGGGGGTGATTTGGCCCCCAGACTCTGATCCCAAGGCGCAGGTTTTGGCCACAGCTTCGCGCCATCGGCCCCTGTGGGTGGATGTCAGCCTGCCCTAAGGGTTTGCGCCACGATCTGCGGCAGGGTCTGGCCGCGAAAATCGGGCAGCAGGGCGGCAAGGGGGCGCGGGTCTAAGTGATGCGAAATATCTGAAAGATAGCGCATTTCCAGCAATTCGCGCGCCAGTTCCCAAAACGGGGCGGCGGCCTGCATGGCCCACCATGGAAAGGTCGAAACCTTCACGGGTTTGCGCAGTTGGCGGGCAAGTTCGGCGGTAAGGTCATTTATGCTAAAGGCTTGGCCTGCATAGGGAATATCTGCAAAATCAGGCAGGTTAGGCCGCGCGCATAGGGCCGCGGCCGCGCGCGCCATATCTTGCACAGGGGCATAGGCGTGCAGGGCATCGGGGCGGCCAAAACGGGTCAGTTTACCTGCAGCGGCCTTGGCCGTCATCATCGAAAACAATGTGCCCGTCTGGGTAGGGTCAATAAAATCGCCGCCGCGCAGGATCAGGGTGCGGATACCGCTGTCGCGATAGCGTGCCTCCATTTCGACGCGGATTTTGCCCTTTTTTGTGTGGGGGTTATGGGGCGTATCTGGCCCCCATACCCCGCCCAAAGGCCCGTAAACATAAACATTTCCAGGCACGACAACCCGCGCGCCGCAGGCACGCGCGGCGGCAATCACTTGGGCGGTGATGGCGGGAATATGCTGCGCCCAATTGTTGTATTTGGGCGGGTTCAGGGCATTGACAATCACCTGTGCCCCCTGTGCGGCCACTGCCATATCGCTGCCGCGGCGATATCGGCGCACCTGCCAACCCGACGCTGAAAACGCCGCCTCGGCTGCGCGGCCAAAATGGCCCGATGCCCCTGCGATCAGTACTGTGCCTGTCATGTTCCTGCCCCGTGAGATTTGTGGTGCGATCTATGGTGTGACCCATGGGGGAAGGTTACCCCCCCAGCGCGCGGCGTGGTATACAAAAATAGTGAGGGTGTGCTATACATTTTTGTATGGATAAGCAGCTTGACTGGACACTCACCCGATCTTTTCTTGCCGTGGCCGAGGCAGGCTCGCTTTCGGGGGCGGCGCGGGCGCTGGGCATGACTCAGCCCAGCCTTGGCCGCCACATCGCCGAAATCGAGGCGAGCTTGAAGGTGACGTTATTCTGGCGGGTGGCGCGCGGCGTGGCGCTGACCCCTGCGGGTGAGGCGCTGCTGCCCCATGCCCGCGCCATGCGGGATGCGGCGCGCGAGTTTGCGCTGGCGGCGGCGGCGCGCGAAGAAGGTATGGCTGGCACAGTGCGCATCACCGCCTCGCGCGTGATGGCGTTTTACACCCTGCCCCCGATCATCGCCGATCTGCGCCGCAAGGCCCCGCAGATCGAGGTGGATTTGGTGGCCAGTGACGAAACTGAAAACCTATTGTTCCGCGAGGCGGATATCGCCCTGCGCATGTATCGGCCCACGCAACTGGATTTGGTGGCCAAGCATGTGATGGATGTGCCGATGGCGCTGTATGGCGCACCAAGCCTGCTGAAACGCTTTGGCCTGCCGCAAAGCTTGGAAGAGGTTTTGACCTTTCCCATCGTGGGGTTTGACACGTCTGATCTGGTGCTGCGGCTGTTGCAGCGCATGGGGCATCCGCGCCAGCGCAGCGATTTCAAACTGCGCTGCGATGACCAATTGGTGCATTGGCGTCTGGTCTGCGCGGGGGCAGGCATTGGCGCGATGCAGCGCGCGGTGGGTGACAGCGAACCTGCGGTGATACCGATCGCGCCCTTTGTTTACCTGCCCGCATTGCCGCTGTGGATCACCGCGCCGCAGGCGCTGCTGGCTGCGCCAAGGATGCGGTTTGTGTTCGATCATTTGGCGGCAGGGCTGGTCAAACCGCCCATCCCCGCTTGACCGCCCCTTTGCCGCGCGCTAGGCCATCGCGAACGTTTTTACCAGCGAGAGTGCTATGGCAAACCCATCCATCCTTATCCTAGCGGGCGACGGAATTGGCCCTGAAGTTATGGCCGAAGTCAAAAAGATCATTGCGTGGTTCAAGACCAAACGCGCGATCACCTTTGACGTGTCCGAAGGGCTGGTGGGCGGCTGTTCTTACGATGCGCATGGCACGCCCTTGACCGATGCGACCATGGCGCAGGCCCAAGCGGTGGATGCGGTGCTGCTGGGCGCTGTGGGCGGGCCGAAATATGACAAACTGGACTTTTCAGTTAAGCCAGAGCGCGGGCTGTTGCGGCTGCGCAAGGAAATGGATTTGTTTTCCAACCTGCGCCCTGCGCAATGCTTTGACGCGCTGGCAGATTTTTCCAGCCTGAAGAAAGACGTGGTTGCGGGGCTGGATATTGTCATCGTGCGCGAACTGACCAGCGGTGTTTATTTCGGAGAGCCGCGCGGGATTTTCACCGAAGGCAATGAACGCGTCGGCATCAACACTCAGCGTTATACAGAATCCGAGATTGCCCGTGTGGCGCGGTCGGCCTTTGAACTGGCGCGAAAGCGCAATAACAAAGTGTGTTCCATGGAAAAGGCCAATGTCATGGAATCGGGGATTTTGTGGCGCGATGTGGTGCAGGAAATCCATGACAAGGAATATCCTGATGTCGAGCTGTCGCATATGTATGCCGATGCGGGCGCGATGCAATTGTGCCGCTGGCCCAAGCAGTTTGATGTGATTGTCACCGACAATTTGTTTGGCGATTTGCTGTCGGATATGGCAGCGATGCTGACGGGGTCTTTGGGAATGTTGCCTTCGGCGTCGCTGGGACTGCCTATGGCCAATGGGCGGCCCAAGGCGCTGTATGAACCCGTCCACGGCTCGGCCCCAGATATTGCAGGGCAGGGCAAGGCCAACCCGATTGCCTGTATCCTATCCTTTGCCATGGCGCTGCGCTATTCCTTCAGCATGCTGGACGAGGCGGCGCGGGTAGAAGCGGCTGTGGAAAAGGTGCTGGCAGATGGCGTGCGCACCGCCGATTTGATGGGGCCTGCGGGCGGGGTGCCTGTGTCGACAAGCCAAATGGGCGATGCGATTGTCGCCGCGCTAAACGCGTCGATTTAAACGATTGCCGCCTTGTAAAACCTTGCGGCCCGCGCGATAGTGCGGGCCAGATTTTTGCGCAAACATATCCCCTTTTCAAGGCTTTATCGTGACCCTTTCTCCCCTGTTTCGCGGTGCTGTATTGGGCATAGCCGCTATGGGAGTGTTTGCCTGCTATGATATTGCGGTCAAGTTTCTGGGCGGCAGTTATCACCCGTTTCAGATCATGTTCTTTGCGGGCATGGCGGCTGTGCCTGTGGTTTTGGTGCAGGTCGCCTTGACGCGCACTGTGGGGGATTATCGCCCGCGCCTGCTGGGCTGGACGGTGCTGCGCTGCTCTATCACCTTGGCCAATGGGATGCTGGGCACCTATGCCTTTACGGCCCTGCCTTTGGCGCAGGCCTATGCGATTTTCTTTACCATGCCGCTGATGATCTCGCTTTTGGGGGTGCCGATGTTGGGCGAGCCAATCAGCCCCGCGCGGCTGATTGCCATTTTGGTGGGCTTTGGGGGGGTGGTGGTTGCCCTGCAACCGGGTGCGGCGGCGCTGGAATGGGCGCATTTGGCGGCGATCTTGGGCGCGATTATGGGCGCGCTGAATTACATCATCATGCGCAAAACAGGTCAGGTCGAGCGGCCCGAAGTTTTGGTGATTTACCCCATGCTTTCCCAACTGGCCGCCATGGCGATTGCGCTGCCCTTTGTCTATACGCCCATGCCGATTGAACATCATATGCTGACATGGGCCATGGCTGTCTTTGGCATTGGCGGCACCTATGTGATTATTGCCGCCTATCGCGCGGCCCCCGTGGCCGTGGTGGCCCCCATGCAATACACGCAGATTTTCTGGGCCGCGCTGGCAGGGTATTTCATCTTTCACGAGGCGATAACCCCCGCCACTTGGGCAGGGATCGCGGTGATCATCGGGGCGGGGATTTACATTTTGACCAGCACGCGCATTGACCCGCAGACCGAGCGCGCGCCATGAAACATCAATCCAACCTGATCGGCGCGCTGCTTGCGCTGGCGGCGATGGCGGTTTACGCCGCCAATGACAATCTGATCAAGTTTTTGGGCATGTATAACCCGTTTCAGATTATGTTCTTTTCGCTTGCGGCCACGATGCCTTTGCTGCTGGGCCATATGGCGCTGGACCGAGAGGCGGGCACATACCGCCCCGTGATGCCCAAATGGATGGCGCTGCGCTGCGCGGTGACTTTGGTCAATTCGGTTTGTGTGGTCTATGCCTTTAGCAACCTTCCCTTGGCGCAGACCTATGCGATTTTGTTCACAGTGCCGCTGATGATCACGCTGCTGGCGGCGTGGCTGCTGGGCGAGCCGATCAGCCTTGCGCGCGGCTTTGCGGTGTTTGCGGGGTTTGCGGGTGTGCTGATTGCCCTGCAGCCCGGACGTGATCCTGTGACATGGGTGCATCTGGTCGCCGTCATCGGGGCGGTTCTGGCCGCGCTCAGTTTCGTCATTTTGCGCAGAACCGCGCAGGTGGAACGCCCTGCGCTGAATATCCTCTACCCCTCGCTGACGCAGCTTGCCGCGGCGGCGATTGTGCTGCCCTTTGTATACCAGCCGATGCCGATGAGTCATATCGCGCTGACATGGGCGATGGCGATTTGCGGCTATGCGGGATCGGTGATGATCATCGAGGCCTATCGCATGGCGCCCGTCATCGTCGTCTCGCCCATGCAATACAGCCAGATTTTCTGGGGCGCTTTGACCAGCGCCTTTATCTTTCACGAACCTGTCACCCCCGCCACTTGGGCGGGGCTTGCCGTGATTGTGGGGGCAGGGCTGTATATTCTAAACTCCTCGCGCGAGAAGGGGGCGGCATGAAACCGCAGCAATCTAACGTGATCGGCGCGCTGCTGTCGCTGGCGGCCTTTGGCATTTATGCCACGCATGATGTGTTCATCAAATTTCTGGGCAGCAGTTACAGCCCGTTTCAGTTGATTTTCTTTTCGGGGCTGCTCGGCTTTCCATTGGTGACGCTGGCGATGATGCGTGATCGCACCGATGGCAATTTGATTCCCAAACATCCCGTCTGGACGGCCATTCGCACCACAACGGCTGTGCTGAATGCGGTGACGGGGTTTTATGCCTTTTCGGTGCTGCCCTTGGCGCAATGCTATGCGATTTTCTTTGCCATGCCGATTTTGATCACGCTGATGGCCATTCCACTTTTGGGCGAAAAGGTGGGGCTACACCGCGGCATTGCGATTGTGGTGGGGTTGCTGGGTGTGGTTGTTGTGCTGCGGCCGGGGCAGGCGGATTTGGGGCTGGGCCATATATCGGCGCTGACGGCGGCGCTTTTGGGGGCGGCGACATCGGTCATCGTGCGCAAAGTGGGCAATTCGGAACGCGCAGTTGTGCTGATGCTTTATCCGATGATGGCCAATTTCGTGGTGATGGGGCTGGCGCTGCCCTTTGTCTATGTGCCTGTGCCGCCGCAGCATTTTGCCATGATGGCAGGCATCGCGGCGCTGGGGCTTTTGGGCGGGGTGCTAATAATCGCCGCCTATCGCCGCGCCCCTGCGATCATCGTGGCCCCCATGCAATACAGCCAAATCATCTGGGCCATTGTCTTTGGCCATTTTCTGTTTGGCGAGGATATCGACCTATACACCGCCCTTGGCACGGGCATCATCATTGCATCGGGCGTCTATATTGTGCTGCGCGAGGATAAGCCAAGCGTATCGAAGAACCGCCCCGTGCTGGAAACCCGTTCGCGCTATGGCACGATATCCACCCCGCGCATCAGCCAGCTTTTGCGCGTGTTTGAACGGCGCGCCTAGAGTGCGGCGCGCCTAGGGTGCGGCTAGGGTTTTGCCGCCTGCAAAATATACATCGCCGTCATCAAATCCAAATGCGCGCCGCCGCCGTTTTTGGCGATGGTGATCTCGTCATCGCTGGTGCGGGCAAATAGGGCGGGGTCATCGTAGAATTCGGCGATGACATCGTTGTGCGAAATCGCGCCCGAGGCGATGGGGGCCATAATCTCGCCGATATGGTGGATCGTTGTTGCGCGGCTATCGACGAAGAGGCGCGCGCGGCGCATGGCGGTATCGTCCACTTCGCGCATCTGCGGCGTATAGGCGCCGATCAGGTCTAGGTGCTGGCCCGCGCGCAGCCATTCGCCGCGGATCAAGGGGGCATTGGCCATAGTGGCGGTGCAGATCACATCGGCCCATGCCACGGCCTGCGCCAGATCATCCGCCACGGGCAGGCCCAAGCCTGCCCCAAAGGCGGCGGCGCTGGCGGGGCTGCGGCTCCAGACGCGAAAGCGCGCATCGGGCCACAGGGCGCGGTAAGCCTGCACCATCGAGCGCGCCACAGTGCCCGCGCCGACCAGCAGAAAGTTCTGCGCATCGGGACGGGCAAGGCGCGAGGCTGACAGCAGGCTATCGCCCGCCGTTTTCCATTTGGTCAGCAGGTGAAAATCGATCAGCGCTGCAAGCTGGCCCGTGGCATGATCGAACAGGGCCGCCGCGCCATTGACCGAAGGCACCCCTTGCGCGGGGTTGCCTGGATAGACTGTGGCCACCTTGACCAGCGATCCCAGCCCCGCGATCCATGCCGCGCGGTTCAGCAGCTTATCCTGCCCGCTTGACAGCAGCAGATCGGCAATTTCGGCGCGGGGCAGGCGGTGGCCCGCGCGCAGCGCATCCAGCAGCCCCGCCCATGTCAACTGCGCCTCTGCGCCTTGGCCGATGATCTGCACCTCACGCTCCTTTGGCTAAAGATCGCCGCTGGGGGCGGCGACACGCGCATCTTTGCGCCGCATCCCTTCGCGCAGCAATGTATAAATTCCCGCGCCGCAGATCAGCGCGATTCCCGCCCATGCGTGCGGATCGGGCCATGTGCCAAACACCAAAAGCCCCCATAAAATGGCCATCGGCATGCCGATATATTCAAAGGGGGCAATCAGGGCCGCCTCGGATGTGCGGTAGGCCTGCGACATCATCAGCCCGCCAATGCCCACGGCAAGGCCAGTGCCGATAAAGGCGGGCCAATCGGGCAGGGGCGGGGTGACCCAAGGGCGGAACAGAAACTCCAGCGCGCCGCCTGTATGGGCTGCGGCCAAATGCCCATCCCCCGCCCATAGGCCCATCGTGGCGGACACAATGATAAAGCCGATTTGCACATAGAAATTCAGCGTCATGGCCGATTCCGTTGCGCGCATGCGGCGGGTCATCATATGGCTGCCCGCATAGCACAGCGCAGAAATCAGCACCAAAATCGCAGCGGGTTGCAGCGCGCCCGTGCTGGGCCGCACCATCACCAAAACCCCGCCAAGCCCAATGGCCACCGCCGCCCAGCGGTGCAAGCCCACCTTTTCGCGCAGCAAAGCCGCGCTCATCAATGTCACAAAAATGGGGGCGATAAACGATGTGGCCACCGCATCGGCCAAGGGCATCGCCGCAAGGCCCAAGAAATAGGTCACGTTCGAGACCATCACAATCGAGACGCGAAACAGATGCGCGCGGGGGCGGCGTGTGATCAATTGGGCAAAGCCTGTGCGCGTGGCCCGCACCACGGCAAAAACGATGATCAGGCTGATGAAGGCGCGGATCAGGATGATCTGATGCAGCGCATAGCCATGTGACAAAAACTTGATCGACAGATCGTTCAGCGACAGCATCACCCCGCCGCCAAGCGCCATAAATATGCCAGTCAAATCGGGTTTTTGCGCCAGTGCCATAGCGCGATTATGGCGCGGGGCAGATGTGCGGGCTGTTCTAAATGCGACTTTGCGCGGCCCGCAGCATGCGGTCTAGATTGTCCAAAAACCGCGCGCGGTCGGCCTTGGCAAATGTTTTGCCGCCGCCGCCCGAACTTGCCTGCAAAAACGGATCGGCTGCGCGCAGATCGGCCATCAAATCGCGCGCGGCAAGGATCATGCCGATATTGGCACTGTTCAGTACCTCGCCATTATGTTTGATGACCTGCGCGCCATTGGCCAAGCATTTGGCGGCAAGGGGAATGTCGGATGTCACCACCACATCGCGCGGGGTGCAGGCATCGGCGATCCATTTATCAGCCTCATCCGCACCTGCGGGCACATAGACACTGCGCACCAAAGGATTGGCCGACGGGCGCAGCCCGCCGTTGGACACCAGCAGCATCTCAAGCCCAAAACGCGTGGCGACGCGTTCGGCCTCGGCCTTGACAGGGCAAGCATCGGCATCGATCAAGAGACGCGGGTTAGGGGCGGCCAAAGGTTTGCACCCAGTAATGTTTGAACGGGTATTGATAGCCCTTTATCGGCGCATCATCGGGTTGGTAGACCACGGCCACACCCGTTTCGGTATAGGTGCAATTGAGCATGTTTTTCTTATGCCCCGCGCTGGCAAGCCATGTGGATACCACCTCTTTTGCCGTGGACTGGCCTGCGGCGATGTTTTCGGCAATCGCGCTCCAGCCGTAGCCGGCTGCATTGATGCGGCTTTTCGCGGTAGAGCCGTTCTTGCCCGTATGGCTGAAGAAATTCTGCCGCGCCATCGCCTTGGCATGGCCTGTGGCGGCCGATTGCAGTTTGGGGTTGACGGCAAGCGCGGCGCAGCCTGCCTTGGCGCGGGCTGCGTTGATCAGCGCTAGGGCATCGGTTTCCATCGCATCTGCATGGGCGGTGCTGGCATGGCCCAAAGTTAGGCCCAACATCATCAATGCAATCAAGAATGCGCGCATGATCGGCTCCTTTGAAAACATATACGCAAGGATAGCACGGCGCGCGCGGCCTGCGAAGGGGTCAGCCGCCGCCAATCAGCACCCCTGCCGCAAAGACAAGCACCCCGCCCAGCACCACCTGCAAGGCGGCGCGGATAAAGGGCGTTTCCATATAGCGGTTCTGAATCCATGCGATGGCCCAAAGTTCGATGAACACAACCACCACGGCAATCGAAGTGGCTGTCCAGAAATCAGGGATCAGATAGGGCAGTGCATGGCCCAAGCCCCCCAGCGTGGTCATAATGCCAGAGGCAAAGCCGCGCTTCCACGGGCTGCCACGGCCAGACAGAACCCCATCATCATGGGCCGCCTCGGTAAAGCCCATCGAAATGCCCGCCCCCACCGATGCCGCAAGGCCGACCAGAAAGGTTGTCCATGTGTTTTGCGTGGCAAAGGCTGTGGCAAAAATCGGGGCCAGCGTCGAGACAGAGCCATCCATCAGCCCCGCAAGGCCAGGCTGCACCCAAGTCAGGATAAACTGCCGCTTGGCGCTGGCATCTTCGACCTCGCGCGCATCTGCGCCCAAATGGGTTTCCATCAGCCCGCCTGCCGCCACCTCGTGGCCAGCCTCGGCGGCGGCCAAATCGCCTAGCAATTTGCGCGTTTCTGCATCGGCAGTGGCCCCTGCGGCGCGGGTATAGAATGCGGCGGCCTGCGCCTCCATCGCGCTGGCCTCGTTTCGGATCGCCTCGAGCGACAGATTGGCCGCCAGCCAAACAGGGCGGCGCGCATAAAACCCTGCCACATGTTCGCGCCGTATCAGCGGGATCACATCGCCAAAGCGCTTTTGGTGCAGGGCAATCAGACGGGTGCGGTGGCTGTCTTCCTCGGCGGCCATTCCGTCGAAAACGGCGGCGGTAGAGGGGTAACTGGCGCGCAGGCGCTGGGCATAGCTGCGGTAGATGCGCGCGTCATCCTCTTCGGAAGATATCGCAAGGGCAAGCACCTCTTGCGGGGAGAGATCGGCAAAGCGGCGGCGGTTCGAAAGGGCAGTAAGCATGGCGCACCCATTATTAGAATAATTCTAAACTAGGCCCTGAGCGCAGAATTGGCAAGGCCGCATCTGCCCGCGTCAATTGCCAAACAAGCGATCCAGCAGGGTTTGTAATTGGCTTTGATCTTGCGGCAGGCCAAGGCCGCCCTGCGCATCAAGGCTGCCTTGCGGCGTGGCAATGGGCATGAGGGCGGCGTTCGGATCCACTGCGTTGGGGTCTGCGGCCATGGTTGGCGCATTCGGATCCGCCGATGGCGCGGGGGGGATGCGCGGCTCTGGTATCAGCATGTTCAGCGGTTTGGGTTCTAAGCCTTCATGCACGCGCATCATCACCTCGTGCCAAATCTCGGCAGGGATACCGCCACCCGTCACGCCTGTCAGGGGCGAGTTATCATCATATCCCATCCAAACACCCGCAACATAATCGGCAGTAAAGCCGATGAACCACGCATCGCGCGCGGCCTGCGTGGTGCCTGTTTTGCCCGCCACTTGCCAGCCATCCAGTTTGGCCCGCCCGCCCGTGCCCGCCTCGACCACTTGGGTCATCATATAGGTCAGGTATTGCGCCGCTTCAAGCGAGATTACCCTCTCGCCCATACCGCCGCCTGCGCCCATCAGGGGCTCTGCCTCGCCCTTCAAGGACAATTCGCGCAGACCATAGGGCGTGACAGCCGTGCCGCCATTTTGAATGCCCGCATAGGCCCCCGTCATTTGCAAAAGCGTGGATTCCGATGCGCCCAGCGCCAGCGCGGGGCCTGCGGCCATATCGCCCGTAATGCCAAAGCCAGCGGCGACATTGCGCACTGCATCGCGGCTCATCGCCTCGGACACTTTGACGGCGGGGATGTTGCGGCTTTCGGCCAAAGCCTGCGTCAGGGTCATCATGCCCTTATATTCTTCGTCATAATTCTTGGGCGACCATGGGCCAGAACCAGGAATGTTGATGGTCATGGGGATGTCTTCGACATAATCGGCAGGCGACCAGCCAAGGTCTAGGGCTGCGGCATAGACAAAGGGTTTGAACGCGCTGCCCGTTTGGCGCAGGGCCTGTGTGGCGCGGTTAAAACTGCCCGCATCTTGCGTATCGCGCCCGCCCACCATGGCGCGCACGGCCCCATCGGCCGACATCACCACAATGGCAACCTGCGCCTTCGAGCCTTCTTTCAACTTGCTGTCAAAGACGAATTTCAGCGCCTCTTCAGCCTTTTTCTGCATCTCCACATCCAGTGTGGTGCGCATAATCACGTCTTCGGTGGTGGCAGAGGTCAGAAAATCTGGCGCGGTTTCCATCACCCAATCTGCAAAGAACCCGCCTGATTTCGACTGCGCTTCTGGCGACAGCACGGCAGGGAATTTGCGCGCCTCGTCGGCCTCGGATTTGGTCAGATAGCCTTGCTCTTCCATCAGGCCCACGATCACATTGGCGCGGTCTTGGGCGCGTTGCAGGTTGTTGGTGGGGGCAAAGCGCGACGGCGCTTTGAGAAGGCCCGCGAGCATGGCCGCTTGGGCCGCGTCCACTTGGTTGGCGGAAATGCCAAAATAGCGCTGGGCTGCGGCCTCGAACCCGCGCGTGCCTGCGCCCAAATAGGCGCGGTTGAAGTAAATCGTCAGAATCTCGGCCTTGGAATATTTCAACTCCATCGCCACGGCATAGGGGATTTCTTTCAGCTTGCGATAAATCCCGCCGCCGCGGCAGTCTTCTTCATAATCGCTTTCGGTTTTCCATGTGGCGGGGTCATAAGGCACGCCAAGGCACAGCAGCTTGGCGACCTGCTGGGTGATGGTAGAGCCGCCGTTGCCTTCCAAGGGGCCGCGCCCTTCGGAGAGGTTGATGCGAATGGCCGAGGCGATACCGCGCGGCGATATTCCGAAATGGCGGTAAAAGCGTTTGTCTTCGGTGGCGACGACGGCGTTGCGCAGATGCTGTGAGACGTCATCCGAGGTGATCTGCCCACCAAAGGTTTCGCCGCGCCATGCAAAAACCTGATCGTTGCGATCTAGCAGCGTGACCGAACCTTTGGCGCGGGCATCCAAAAGGGCAGTCACATCGGGCAATTGGGCATAGAAATACAGCACAATCGCGCCAAACCCCAGCGCGCCCAAAATGCCAAAGCGCCACATCAGCCAGACGAAAATCCGCCAAAAGGGGCGGATAAAGAACCAAATCACCCGCAAAATGATATTGCGCGGCCCGCCAGATTTACGCGGGGCTTTGCGGGGCTTTTTGGGCGGTGGGGGCGGGGGCGCAGCGCGGCGTGACGTGGTCGACGCGGCGGGCGCGCCATAGCGGCGATCCGCCACCAAGGGGGGGCGACCCTGTCCGTTTGATCCTGCCATTGCTCTGCTGCCTTTGGTTTCTTGTTTGCATCAGCATAACCCGTTTTGTCGCCTTTGTGGAGACAGTCTGAGTGTGATTCGCGCGCCCTATTCGCACAAATTTTAAGCCTAACCAAAAAATAACGCCTATTTTTTGCGCAGACGGGGGCGGACGCCCTTTTTCTGCCGCCCAAATCTTGCGGCAAGCCAGCATCATTGGCGTGATGGCGCAGAGGCCCGGACGCTTGGTTCCAAGGGGCCTGCGCGAAAGGGGTGCAACGTGAAGATGATCATTGCTGCCATAAAACCATACAAGCTGGACGAAGTGCGCGAAGCACTGACCGCCGTCGGCGTGCGTGGCATGATGGTGACGGAAATCAAGGGCTTTGGCGCACAGTCGGGCCATACGGAAATTTATCGCGGCGCGGAATATGCCGTCAATTTCGTGCCGAAGATGCGGCTGGAATTGGTCGTATCGGATGCCTTGGCCGATCAGGTGGTGGACACCATCACCAAGACAGCCCGCACGGGCAAAATCGGCGATGGAAAAATCTTCGTTCTTGACGTGGCCAGCGCCCTGCGCGTGCGCACGGGCGAGACGGGCGACGAAGCGCTGTAAGGGGGCAAAAGGAAAAACATGATGATGAAGAAACTGGTTTCACTGGCGTCTGCGGGCCTGATGGCTGCCGCGATGCCCGCCCTTGCGCAGGATGCTGCCTTGGCGCCTTACGTTTACGAAAAGGCCGTGCATGGCGGCGACATCGCTTGGATGAGCATTTCGACTGTTCTGGTCTTGCTGATGACAGTTCCGGGCCTTGCGTTGTTTTACGGCGGGCTTGTGCGCACGAAAAACATGCTGTCGATGCTGACCCAAGTTTTCGCCATTTCGGCGGTGGTCTGCATCATTTGGGTGACCTATGGCTATTCGATGGCCTTCTCTTACGGCGGGGCGCTGGACACCTATGTCGGCGGCTTTAGCAAAGCCTTCTTGCAAGGGGTCGATGCGACAACGCTGGTGCCAACCTTTACCAATGGGGTTTGGCTGCCTGAATATACTTTCATCGCCTTCCAAATGACCTTTGCCATGATCACCCCTGCGCTGATCGTGGGGGCCTTTGCCGAGCGGATGAAGTTTTCTTCTCTGATGGTATTCTCGGTGCTTTGGGTGACCTTCATCTATTTTCCCATGGCGCATATGGTATGGTGGTGGGGCGGCCCAGATTTCTTGGCCGAACAGCAAACGGCGAAACTGATTGCCGAAGCGGCGGGTGATACCGCTGCTGCCGAGGCTGCGGCCGCCAATCTGGCTGCCAATGGTCTGATCTGGAACTGGGGCGCGCTGGATTTTGCGGGCGGCACAGTGGTGCATATCAATGCGGGTATTGCGGGCCTTGTCGGCTGTATCTTGCTGGGCAAGCGCGTGGGCTATGGCAAAGATTCGATGGCCCCCCATTCGCTGACCATGACCATGATCGGCGGCGCTTTGCTGTGGGTTGGTTGGTTCGGCTTTAACGCAGGTTCCAACCTTGAATCCAATGCGATCACGTCGCTGGCGATTGTGAATACCTTTGTGGCCACCGCTGGCGGCGGTGTGGCATGGATGTTTGCCGAATGGCTGCTGAAGGGCAAACCATCGCTTTTGGGCCTTGTGTCGGGTGTGGTGACGGGCCTTGTGGCCGTAACACCCGCCGCAGGTTTTGCAGGGCCAATGGGCGCGCTGGTGCTGGGTCTGGTGGCTGGCGTGGCCTGCTTTGTCTTTGTCAGCTATGTCAAGAACATGCTTAATCTGGACGACAGCCTTGATGTGTTCGGCATCCATGGTCTAGCGGGCATCATCGGCGCGATTGCCACGGGCATCTTGGTGAACCCTGCTTTGGGCGGGGCGGGCATTCCTGACTACACCTCGGTTCCAGGCACGCTGCAAGTGGGGGCCTATGACATGGCCTTTATGCTGACGGCGCAGTTGAAGGCGGTGCTGTTCACAGTGGCCTTCTCGGGGATTGGATCGTTCATTTTGTTCAAATTGGTCGATATGGTCATGGGCCTGCGCGTGAAAGAAGAGATCGAGCGCGAAGGTCTGGATTTGGCCGAACATGGCGAGCGCGCCTATAACCAATAAACATCGGGTGGGGCGGCCAAAGGGCCGCCCCTTTCATTTCGGATCACGGGTTCCTCCCCCCATTGATCCTGTTCGGCCCGCAGGCTTGTCTTGCGGGCTTTTTTTGTGTTGGATGTCCAAAAGGGAGAGATTGCATGACCAAAGGACGTATCGAAGCCTTTTCTGATGGGGTGATCGCCATCATCATCACGATTATGGTGCTAGAGCTGAAAATCCCCCATGGCCATGACATGGCCGCGCTATGGCCGCTGTTGCCGATCTTTCTGTCCTATGCGCTGTCTTTCGTTTTTGTGGGGATTTATTGGAACAACCATCACCACACGTTTCATGCGGTTAAACACGTGGGCGGCTGGGTGCTGTGGGCCAATTTGCATTTGCTGTTTTGGCTGTCGCTGATCCCGTTCACCACGGGGTTTATGGGCGAAAATGGGTTTCCCGCCCATACGGTGGCGGTGTATGCCGTGAATATGATGATGTGCGCGCTGGCCTATTTTCTGCTGATCCGCGCGCTGCTGGCCCAGCACGGGCAAGACAGCGATTTCGCGCGCGCTTTGGGATCGGATCGCAAGGGAAAGCTGTCTTTGGCGGCCTATGTGGTTGCCGCGCCCATGGCCTTTGTGCATCCTGCCATTGCCATGGTTCTTCTGGCGATGGCCGCGCTGATTTGGGTGGTGCCTGATCGCCGCTTTAGCGCCGCCGCCCAAGAACACGGGCCCAAATAGGCACAGACAGCAGCAAAACTGCGGCAAAGACAAAGGCCGCGCGCAGGCCGAAATGCCCTGCCAAAAACCCCACAAAGGGCGGGCCAAAGAAATAGCCAAAATAGCCCAAAAGCGTGGCGCGCGCCACAGCGCGGGCGCGGGCAGCGGGATGGGCCATTTGCCCCACCATGGAAAAGGCCGTGGGCGCAATGACCGATGATCCCAGCCCCATAATGATAAAGCCGCCATATGCCATGGCAGGGCTGCTGGCCGCTGCGGCAATCAGCGCGCCTGTGGCCGACAGCAGCGCGCCGCAGGTCAGCATCACATGCCCTGCCACGCGCTGGGCCAGCCCTTGGCCCGCCAGCCGCGCAAAGCCCATGGTGATCGCCATGACCGCAGGCCCCATCGCCCCCGCCGCAGGTGATCCGCCCAAGGTCTGTTCAATATGCAGCGCCGACCAGTTTTCGGCGGCGTTTTCCGTCAGAAACGCAATCAGCACAATCGCCCCGCCGATCAAGGGCACAGGCCCAAGGCGGGCGGCAATTTTGTCTTTTGGCCGCCCAAGCCCCGCAATAGCGCCGTCTTTTTCAACAGTCAGCACGGCCAAAGCGGCGGCCAGCGTGGCGATGGTGCCCAGCGTGGCGGCAGGGCCAAACTGCGCGCTGCGCAGCCCCCCCACCAGCAGCGCCCCCCCCGCCAGACCAAAGCTATAGGCCGCATGGCATAGGTTCATCAAAGGCTGGCTGTGGCGGTTTTCCAAATCGGCCACCCGCGCGTTCATAATCACATCGGTCAGCCCCGTGCCCGCCCCCGCCGCCAACATGGCCAGCGGAAACAGCCAAACGCTGCCCGCCATGCCCGGCATGGCAAAAGCAACCGCCATAATCAAAGTCGCCAGCGGCAGCGCCCAACCGCCAGCCCGCACGCCAAAAGCGGGGGCCACCAGCATGGATGTGACGGCTGCAATCGGCGTTGCAAACAGCAAAAGACCAAGGGTCTGCGCCTCGACCCCTAGCATGGTTTTGATATCGGGCAGATCGGCGGCAAATCCGCCCCACAGCACGCCCATCGCTGCAAAAGCCGCAAGTGGCGCGCGGGCGCGGGAAAGGGTGGTCAACATGGCGCGGCTCCTGCAGATGGCCCGTGCTAGCGCGCCTTGCCTCTGCGCCCATGTCCTTTTGCGACCGCTGCGCCGCTGCCTGCGGCTTTTTCGCGGCAAAGGGGTGTATTTTGGGCATTTCTGACTTTACTTTCTGCCTAATCCCCTTTAACGCCCCGCAGGTCGCGCCATGCACCCTTGAACGTTGGCGGACTTATTTGGAGAAAATATATGGCACGTGAGATCCCAGATCTTATCGCCGAGGCACGGATGGGGACAGGCAAGGGGGCCGCTCGTCAATCTCGTCGCGATGGATATGTACCCGGTATCGTCTATGGCGACAACGCTGCGCCTATGCCGATCAAACTGAATTACAACATGCTGCTGAAACGCTTGCGCCAAGGCCGTTTCCTGTCGACCCTGTTTAACCTAAAGGTCGAAGGCCAGCCCGATGTGCATGTGGTCTGCCGCGGTGTGCAACGCGATGTGGTCAAAGACCTGCCCACCCATGTGGATTTCATGCGCCTGCACGATGACAGCCGCATCAACCTGTTCATCCATGTGAACTTTGAAAACCACGACGCAAGCCCAGGGCTAAAGCGCGGCGGCACTTTGACCGTTGTGCGTTCGGACGTGGAATTGGAAGTGCTGGCATCGGATATTCCCGACCATATCACAGTGGATTTGACGGGCCGCAAAATGGGCGATGTGATCCATATCAATGATGTTGTCTTGCCCGAAGGCGTGCGCCCAACGATTGCGCGCAATTTCGTGATCGCCAATATCGCAGCCCCTTCGGGCTATGTCGAAACCGAAGAAACCGCTTGAGGCCGTAGGGTTTTGAGGGGATTTTTGGGCGCGGCGGGGCAACCTGCCGCGCTTTTGCTTTGGGGGCTCGTTTGCCGCCTTAGGCCGCAACACCCTGATTTCGCAGCAGTTGCACGGCGTTTATCTGCCAGCCTTCGGGTGTTTCGATCATCATGTAATCCAGCAGATGCGTGGCCCCTGCGTCGTCCACCATCAGCACCCGCTGCCACAGGTTGCCTGCGACGCGGCGCAATTCCAACATGCGCACTTCGCGTGGGGCGACCACCATCGGGTAGCCTTGGCGCACCATCATTTCAAACCGATCTGGCGTGCCGAACATGGTTTTGATATTGGGCGAGGCAAAGGTGAAAGCGGCGGTAAAATCCCCTGCCGCCATGGCATCAATTTGCCCTTGGATGGTTTGGCGGATAGGGGGGCTGGGCTGCTCGACGCTTTGGGCAGTGGCGGGTAGGGCCAGCAGTAAGGCCGTAAACAGGACAAAAAGGCGGCGCATGGATGTCATCCTTTCGCGGAAACTCCTTGGCCTAGATGGTAATATGGTTTAGCGAAACGTCAAATGCAGGGGCTAGGCGTGTATGCAGGGCGAGGATATTGATTTTGTAGTCACATGGGTTGATGGTAATGACCCTGCCCATGCTGCCAAACGCGCCAAATATCTGCCGCAGGGCGTTTGGGGCGGCAGCACAACGCGGTTTGCTGCGCTGGATGAAATCCGTTACTGCCTGTTATCCATCCTGCGCCACGCCCCTTTTGCGCGGCGGATCTTTGTGGTCACCGATGCGCAAACACCGCCTGCCTTGGCGGAAATTGCCGCGGCAGGCGAGCCGGGGTTCGAGAAAATCACACTGGTCGATCACCGCGATATCTTTCGCGGTTATGACGATATTCTTCCCGTGTTTTGCAGCACTTCTATTGATTTGATGCTGCACCGCATTCCCGGATTGGCCGAACAGTTTGTGGTGATGAATGACGATTTCATCCTATCCAACCCATGCACGCCCCAAGACTTTTTCGATGGTGGCAAAGTGGTGCTGCGCGGGCAGTGGTTTGGGCCAAGCCTTGACGTTTTGAACGCCCTTGACCGCGCGCTGAACTTTTGGAAGCCCATCCACAAACGCACAGTCCGTTCGAAAGAAAAGGCCCGTAAATCGGCGCGGCTTGCGGGGATGCGGGGCAAAACCTTTATGCCCTTTCATGCCCCCTATTGCCTGCGCCAATCCACATGCGCCCGCGCGATGGAACAGTTTGAAAGTGTTTATTTGGAGTCTGTCCGCGTGCGCTTTCGCCGTGCTGATAAGTTATTTGCTTGGGCGCTTAGCGATCACATGGAAATCCTTGCAGGTAAGGCAAGGGTTTTGGGTGTTAACGAGGCTGTGTTCATCATGTCCCCGCGCAATAGCCCCGAAAAGATTCGCAAAAAGCTAGAGCAAGCCAAATCTGCCAAGTTCTTGTGCGTGCAAAGTTTGGATCAGGCCGCACCCCAGATGCAGCGCGAGATTGGGGATTGGCTGGCAGCGCGGTTCCCTTTGGTGCCTAAAGGCTAGCGGCTGGGGCCTTGGGGCTAGCGGCTTGTGCGCTAGCCCACCAACTCCCCTGCCAATGCGCGGTCCATCAAGGCCAGCGTCTCGGATATTCCATACAGCGCCACAAAGCCGCCAAAACGGGGGCCGTCAGAGGCGCCCAGCAGCACCTCATACAAGGCTTTGAACCAATCGCGCAGCGGATCGAACCCGTGGTCTTTGCCGACAGCAAAGACCATGGTTTGCAGCGATTCATCGTCCCTTGGCCCATCCCACGCCGCAAGGCGGGCGCGCAAATCTTCCATCGCGGCGCGTTCCATCTCATTGGGCAGACGGAATACACGGGTGGGTGCGATTTTGTCGGTGAAATAGCGCACGGCATGGCCTGCGGCGGCGTCTAGATCGGGGTTGGTTTCGGGGCTGGCATCTGGCGCATAGCGTTTGATGAACCCCCACAAACCCGCAGCATCCTTGGCCCCTGCCACGCTTGCCAGATTCAGCAGCATCCCGAATGTGACCACCATTTTCGAGGCTGGCGGCGCGCCATGGTGAATATGCCAAACGGGGTTGTTCACCTGTGCATCAATGTCCTGATCGGGATAGGCCCGCAGTTGCTGGTGGTATTCATCCACCGCGCGCGGGATCACATCAAAATGCATCCGCTTGGCGGTTTTCGGCTTTTGATACATGAAATACGAAAGCGATTCTGTGGCGGCATAGGTCAGCCATTCGTCAATGGTCAGGCCATTGCCCTTTGATTTGGAAATCTTTTGCCCCTGATCGTCAAGAAACAACTCATAGCTCATATGGTTGGGGCGCTTGCCGCCCAACACTTCGCAGATACCATCATAAATCGGGGTATTGGTTGAATGGTCTTTGCCATACATTTCAAAATCCACCCCCAGCGCGGCCCAACGCGCGCCGAAATCGGGCTTCCATTGCAGTTTCACATGCCCGCCCGTGACAGGCAGCGTCCATTCGCGCCCGTCTTCGTCATCGAAGGTGATGGTGTGGTTTGCCGCATCGACATGTTTCATCGGCACATACAACACGCGCCCCGTTTCGGGATGGATCGGCAGAAAGCAGGAATAGGTTTGCTGGCGTTCTTCGCGCAAGGATGCCAGCATGATGTTCATGATCGCGTCATAACGCTGGGTGGCAAGTCGCAGCGTATCGTCAAAGCGGCCCGATTTGTAGAATTCGGTGGCGCTGATAAATTCATATTCAAAGCCAAACGTATCCAAAAACCGCCGCAACATCGCATTGTTATGCGCGCCGAAACTGTCGAACTGGCCATAAGGGTCTGGCACGGATGTCAGCGGTTTTTGCATATGCTGGCGCAGCATATCCTGATTGGGAACATTTTCAGGCACTTTGCGCATGCCGTCCACATCATCAGAAAAGCAAATCAGGCGCGTGGGAATATCTGAAATCGCCTCGAACGCGCGGCGGATCATGGTGGTGCGGGCCACCTCTCCGAAAGTGCCGATATGGGGCAGGCCCGATGGGCCATAGCCCGTTTCAAACAGCACATAGCCTTTTTCGGGGGCCTTCTTTTCGTATCGTTTCAGCAGGGCGCGCGCCTCTTCAAAGGGCCAAGCCTTGGATTTCATCCCTGCATCACGAAGCGCTGTCATCGCAAAATTCCCTATGCCTTTGCGCGCCAAATCGCGCGCAACCCAACTCCTCTATTGCCGCCCGCGCGCGGGGTCAATATTCTGCCTGTAAATAGGAGTTTTCTATGGCCGACACCCCCGCCTCGCTTTCTGTGCAAGATGCCCTTGTCGCCGTGATGATCGCGGTGTCGGCATCAGACGAGCAGATGCGCACCCCCGAATTGATGGCCATTCAGCGGATGGTCAACCACATGCCCGTCTTTGCCGATTATGATATGGATCGTCTGCGCGTGGTGGCGCAAACTGTGTTTGATCTGTTCGAGGTGGAAGATGGGCTGGATGCCCTGTTCGGCCTGATCCGCGATGCGCTGCCCGAACGGCTGTATGAAACCGCCTATGCGCTGGCCTGCGATGTGGCCACGGCGGATGGCACGCTGCGCGAGATCGAACTGCGCATGCTGGAAGAGGTGCGCGAAGAGTTGAACATCGACCGCCTGCACGCAGCGGCGATTGAATGGGGGGCAAGGGTACGGCATTTGCGGGTTTAGGCGAAGCTGGCGCGCCAGACCTGTGGCGCGATGGGCGGGCGGCTATTTATACCTCTCGCGTCTGTCGCTAAACTGGCGTACCCGTTTGCGCCACGCGCGGTAGCTGCCTGTTTTCAAGTTTTCGCGCATCAAGGTTTTCACCGCATCAGGCCCCAGCCCATGCAGCGCGCGAATGGCGTCAAAGCTGTCATGATCGCTCAGCGCCATTTGAATGACTTCGCTGATCACATCTGGGGGCAGGGGCGGGGTGCGCATGGGCGGCATCTGTGGCGCGGCGGTGGGAAATCAAGCCCTGTCTGCGGCGTCATCAGATTGCAATTCTTGCAAAAGCATCTTAACTGACACCCAGCTAAATCAAAAGGCCGCAGCTTATGAACTGGATCACCAACTACGTTCGCCCCAAGATCGATAGCCTGTTTTCCAAACGGGATGTGCCCGAAAATCTGTGGACGAAATGCCCCGAATGCGGGACGATGCTGTTCCACCGCGAACTTGCCGCCGCGCTGAATGTTTGCACCAATTGCGATCATCACATGGCCATCAGCCCGCGTGATCGGTTCAACGCGCTGTTCGATCTGGGCATCTTTACCGAGGTCAAAGTGCCCGAGCCTGTGCATGACCCGCTGCAATTTCGCGATCAAAAGAAATATCCAGACCGCCTGAAAGCCGCGCAAAAGGCGGCGGGCGAGAAAGACGCGATGCTGGTGGCCGAGGGCGAAGTGGGCCGCACCCCGATTGTTGCGGCAGGGCAGGATTTCGCGTTCATGGCCGGATCGATGGGCATGTATGTGGGCAATGCCATCATCGCAGGGGCGGAACGCGCGATCAAGCTGAAGCGGCCCTTCGTGTTGTTTTCCGCATCGGGCGGCGCGCGGATGCAAGAGGGGCTTTTGTCCCTGATGCAAATGCCGCGCACCACGGTGGCGCTGCAAATGCTGCGCGAGGCGGGGCTGCCCTATATCGTGGTGATGACGCATCCCACCACGGGCGGGGTGACGGCCAGCTATGCCATGCTTGGGGACGTGCAAATTGCCGAACCCAACGCGCTGATCGGGTTTGCAGGCGCGCGGGTGATTGAACAGACCATCCGCGAAAAGCTGCCCGAAGGGTTTCAGCGCGCGGAATATTTGCTGGATCACGGCATGCTAGACCGCGTGACCCATCGCAAAGACATGCGCGACGAATTGATCACCATTTTGCGGATGCTGATGCGCCAAAGCCCCGCGATTAAGGGTGATTTGCCCCCGCCAGGCGTGATTGGGCAAGAGCAAACAGCATGACATTACACGGCGCGGGCGGATCTGACGCCGTATTGCAGCGGATGATGACGCTGCACCCCAAGGTCATTGATCTGACCCTTGGCCGCGTGCACCGATTGCTGGACGCGCTGGGCCATCCTGAATTGCGCATTCCCCCCGCCATTCACATTGCGGGCACCAATGGCAAGGGCAGCACGCTGGCGATGATCCGCGCCGGGCTAGAGGGGGCGGGGCACCGCACGCATGCCTATACCTCGCCGCATCTGGCGCGGTTTCACGAACGCATTCGCCTTGCGGGGGATTTGATTTCGGAACCCGCCTTAACCGCGCTGCTGGATGAATGTGTGCAGGCCAATGGGCAGGGTGAGATTACCTTTTTTGAAATTACCACCTGCGCTGCCTTTTTGGCCTTTGCCCGCACAGCGGCAGATTACACGCTGCTCGAGGTGGGGCTTGGTGGGCGGCTGGATGCCACCAATGTCATCACGCCGATGCTGTCGGTCATCACCCCCGTCTCGCTGGATCATCAGCAGTTTCTGGGCGATACTGTGGGCGCGATTGCGGGCGAAAAGGCAGGGATCATCAAGCGCGGTGTGCCCGTGGTTGTAGGCCCGCAAATGCCCGAAGGCTTGGCGGTGATCGAGGGTGTCGCCGCGCGTCTGGGCGCGCCTGTTCTGGCTTATGGTCAGCACTGGCATGTGGGCGAAGAGGGCGGACGTCTGGTGTTTCAGGATGAGCGCGGCCTTTTGGATTTGCCATTGCCCAATCTGATCGGCCCATTCCAAGTGCAAAATGCGGGCGCGGCGCTGGCGGTGCTGCGGCATATGGGCATGGGGGATGCGGCCTGCGAGGCGGCTGTCAGTCGCGCTGTATGGCCCGCGCGGATGCAGCGTCTGCGCCGAGGGCCGCTGGTGGATTTGGCCCCATCGGTGGAATTGTTCCTTGATGGCGGGCATAACCCTGCGGGCGGCGAGGCCGTGGCCTCCACGCTGGCGCGCCTGCCTGCGCGCGAGACGCATCTGATTTGCGGCATGCTGAACACCAAAGATGTGCGCGGCTATATGGAGCCGCTGAAAGGCCATGCCAAAACCCTGCGCGCTGTGTCCATTCCAAACGAGGTGAACACCCTGCCCGCCGAGGCGACCGCTGCTGCGGCCAGCGCGGCGGGGCTGACCGCCAGCGTGGCCCCATCGGTGGCCGAGGCTTTGGCCGATATTGCCGCCGCATCGCCCCATGCGCGGGTGCTGATCTGCGGATCGCTTTATCTGGCAGGCACAATCTTGCGGGAAAACGAATGAGCGCGCCATCCGCACAAACCCCAAAGGGCGAGTTGACGCTGCGCACCTTGGCCATGCCAAAGGATGTCAACACCAATGGCGACATCTTTGGCGGCTGGGTTTTGTCACAAATGGATATGGCCGCAGGGATTGTGGCAGCAGGGCGCGCCCAAGGGCGGGTGGCCACAGTGGCGATTGACGCGATGCAATTCATTCGCCCTGTCAAAGTGGGCGATGTGCTGTGCATCTATGTCGATATTGCCCGCATTGGCCGCACGTCGATGGGGCTGCAAATTGAAGCTTGGGTTTTGCGCAACCGCCAAAGCGCGCAGGCGTCGGCGCGCGAAAAGGTGACCGAAGGCTTGTTCACCTTTGTCGCCATTGACGAGGCAGGCAAGCCGCGCCCCGTGCCTGAACCTGTCGCCTAAATAGCGCAGATGTCGCTGTGGCATGCCCGCGCCTTTTATCGCAGCGCCAATCCCAATCGCGCAGCCTGCGCAACCGCTTTTGGCGCGCGCGCGGTTGCGGTCAATATCCGATCGCGGTGGTGAAACGGCCCAAAGTGCCTGTCCATGTATCAATCGAGGTGTTGAACGCCAGTTCGGACACGCCGCCCAGCAATTCCACATCCATATGCAGGCAGGGATCGTTGTTCTCGTCTAGGCTGGCTTTGCCAAAACGCCATTCATAATTCCACGTGTTGATCACATCCATCTTCACGCCATCTGGCATATCAAAACAGGCGCTGAACTCGACCGAACCGCAGTCTTTGCCATCTTTGCATTCATAAAAATACAGATCGTAATTCGCCCCCGATGCGGCTGACAAGATCAGCGGATTGCCCTCGTCATCCTTGTCAAGCGTGGCCTGCATCCCCGCCTTTTGCAAAAGGGCGACAATGGCCTCGGGTTTCGAGGCCACGACCAAATCTTGTGCGGCGCTGGCGCTGGGCAGCGTTAGGCAGGTGGCTGTGGCCAATAGGATAAGATGAATGCGCATTGTTCCCCCAAAGCGGGCCAAAAAGACATGCGGCAGGCCGCGCCCCGATCCCGCATAGCGGCGGCGCAAGGAAACAATGCAGCCTTAGGGTGTAAGCTGTCAAGTTTTTCAAGGAAGGGCCGATTGCGCGGGCCTGTCCAAAGGGGTAGAAGACGCAAAAGCAAAAGAGGCAGATCATGGCACAACCCGCAGCCGCCCCAAAACCCGTTGTTCTGTGTATTTTGGATGGCTGGGGCATTGGCCCTGATCCCAAAACCTCTGCCCCAGCGCAGGCCAATGTGCCGCATTTCAACCGCCTGTGGCGCGACTGCCCCCATGCCACGCTGACCACCTTTGGCCCTGATGTGGGCCTGCCGCGCGGGCAGATGGGCAATTCCGAGGTGGGCCATACCAATATCGGTGCAGGCCGCGTGGTGGCCATGGATTTGGGCGCGATTGATTTGGCCATCGAGGATGGCAGCTTTGCCCAAAACGCGGAGCTTTTGGCCTTTGCGGCGGCGGTCAAGGCCAAGGGCGGGCGCGCGCATCTGATGGGGGTTGTGTCCAACGGCGGGGTGCACGGCCATATCAGCCATATGATCGCCACGGCGCGGGCGCTGGTGGATATGGGGCTTGCGGTTGTGATCCACGCCATCACCGATGGGCGCGATGTGCCGCCATCTTCGGCCATGGGCTTTATGCAAACGCTGACCGATAGCCTGCCGCCAGCGGCATCGGTGGCCACAGTGATTGGGCGCTATTGGGCGCTGGACCGCGATAACCGCTGGGATCGCGTGGCGCGGGCGCATCATGCGATTGTCAGCGCGCAGGGCGCGGCGGCAGCCAGCCCGATGGCCGCGATTGAGGCCAGCTATGCCAAGGCCGAGACGGACGAGTTTTTGGCCCCCACTGTCATTGCAGGATACAAAGGCGCGCAAGATGGGGATGGGCTGTTTTGCCTCAACTTCAGATCCGACCGCGCGCGCGAGATTATGGCAGCGCTGGCCGACCCCAGCTTTCACGATTTTGACACAGGCCCGCGCCCCAAATGGGCGGCCTGCCTTGGCATGGTGGAATATTCCACCGCGCATAACGCCTATCTGTCCACCGCCTTTCCAAAGCGTGATATCCGCAATTCCTTGGGCGAATGGGTGGCGGCAAAAGGTCTGCGCCAATTTCGTCTGGCCGAGACGGAAAAATACCCCCATGTCACCTTTTTCCTGAATGGCGGGCACGAGACCCCCTTTGCGGGCGAAGATCGCGCTATGCCCAAATCGCCAAAAGTGGCCACCTATGATATGCAGCCAGAGATGAGCGCGGGCGAAGTGGCCGATCATTTGGTTGCTGCCATCGAGGCGCGCTATGATCTGATTGTGGTCAATTTTGCCAACCCCGATATGGTGGGCCACACGGGCAGCCTGCCTGCGGCGATCAAGGCCTGCGAGGCGGTGGACGAAGGTCTGGGCCGCGCGCTGGCCGCATTAGAGCGCGTGGGCGGGGCGATGATTGTCACCGCAGACCATGGCAATTGCGAGATGATGGTAGACCCGATCACAGGCGCGCCGCACACCGCCCATACCACCAACCCCGTGCCAGTTATTCTGGTGGGCGGGCCTGCGGGCGCAAAGCTGCGCGCAGGTGGGCGCTTGGCCGATTTGGCCCCCACTGTGCTGGCGCTGATGGGCCTGCCCCTTCCGCCCGAAATGACGGGCGAAAGCCTGATGATGCCATGAGGCAGGCGCGCGCCATCGCCTGCGGTTTGGCGCTTGGCGCGGCGCTTGTTGTCTTGCCCGCGCCTGCCGCGCGCGCCAGCGTGGCCGAAGATGCAGCGCAGGCAGCGGCAGATTTGGCCGCCGCTGTGGATGCGCTGAGTGCGGCCGAAGGCGGGCGCGATCAGATCACCGCGCTGACCCAAACCATCCGCGCCTATGAGGCAGGGCTTGCCGCCCTGCGCGAAGCCCTGCGCCAAAGCGCACAGCGCGAGGCCGAGTTGACCGCCGCCTTCGAGGCGCAGCGCGATAAGATTGCCCAGCTTTTGGGTGTTCTCTCGCGCATCGAAGCCGAACCTGCCCCGATTTTGCTGCTGCATCCCACAGGCCCCATCGGGTCGGTGCGCGCGGGCATGATGCTGGCAGAAATCACCCCCGCCTTGCAGAACGAGGCAGAGGCCCTGCGCGCGCGCTTGCAAGAATTGGCCGATTTGCGCAGTGTGCAGCGCCAAGCGGGGCAAACGCTGACCAAAGGGCTGGGGGCCGCGCAGCAGGCGCGGTCCAATCTGGCCACAGCCATTGCCGACCGCACCGAATTGCCGCGCCGCTTTACTGAAGACCCTGAGACGCTGCGCGATTTGCTGCAAAGCGCCGATACGCTGGATGCCTTTGCGGCGGGCCTTGCCCTTGACCCCAGCGCCACGGCAGGCTTTGCCGCGGCCAAGGGCAGCCTTGATTTGCCCAGCCTTGGCACAGTGCTGCTGCGCCCGGGCGAATTGGATGCGCGCGGCGTTGCCCGCCCGGGCCTGACGCTTGCCACCCGCCCTGCCGCCTTGGTCACAGCGCCATGGGCCGCAACGATCCGCTATCGCGGCCCGCTGCTGGATTACGGAAATGTGATGATCATTGAACCCGGGGACGGGTATCTTTTGGTTCTGGCGGGGCTACGTGATGTGTTCGGCGAGGTGGGCGAAGTCGTCGCCAAAGGCGCGGCCTTGGGCCTTATGGGGGGAACGGTGAATGACACGGCCGACCTTTTGGCCCCTGCCAAACAAGGCAGCCCAGATCAAAGCAGCCCAGACCAAGGCAGCGGCGCGCAAACCATGTCTTCGCGCGAGACGGAAACACTGTATATCGAATTGCGAAGCGGCGCAGATGCCGTTGATCCAACAGATTGGTTTGCAGCCACGGCGCAAGGGCTGTAGACAAGAGCAAAGCGGCCAGTCTGGCCACAGGATGAGGACGTTATGAGAAAATTAGTGATGGCGGCATTGGGTGGCACTTTGGCCGGAGCCTTGGCTGCCAGCCAAATGGCAGGCCCCCTGATGGCGCAAGACGCCGCGCCCGAGTCTAACCTGTTTGAACAGCTTGATCTGTTTGGCGACATTTTTGAACGCATTCGCGGCCAATATGTCGAAGAGGTCGACAGCAAAAAGCTGATCGAAGCGGCGATCAATGGCATGCTCACCTCGCTTGACCCGCATTCCAGCTATCTGAATGCCGAAGATGCCGCCGATATGAACACGCAAACGCGCGGCGAATTTGGCGGCCTTGGCATCGAGGTGACGCAGGAAGAAGGCTTTGTCAAAGTGATCTCGCCGATGGATGGCACGCCAGCGGCCAAAGCGGGGATTTTGGCGGGCGATTTCATCACCCATGTGGATGGCGAGTCGGTGCAGGGCATCACGTTGGACGAGGCCGTGGACAAGATGCGCGGCGAGGTGGGCACAGATATTGTGATCACTGTGGTGCGCGAAGGTGTGGCCGAACCCTTTGATGTGACGCTGACGCGCGAGACGATCAAGATCACCGCTGTGCGCAGCCGCGTGGTGGGCAATGTGGCGGTGCTGCGCATCACCACCTTCAGCGATCAGACCTATTCGGGGCTAGAGGCAGAACTTGCCAAATCTGTCGAAGAAATCGGCGGGATGGATAAGGTGACAGGATTTGTCATTGATCTGCGCAACAATCCGGGTGGGCTGCTTAAGCAATCAATCCTTGTGTCTGATGCGTTTTTGGAAAAGGGCGAGATCGTCTCGACCCGTGGGCGCGAGGCGGCAGACAGCACGCGCGAAAACGCCACCCCCGGCGATTTGGCCATGGGCAAGCCGATGGTGGTGCTGATCAATGGCGGATCGGCCAGCGCATCGGAAATTGTGGCAGGTGCGCTGCAAGATCATCGCCGCGCCATTGTGGTGGGCACGAAAAGCTTTGGCAAAGGATCGGTGCAAACCTTGGTGCCGCTGAAAGATGGCGGGCAAATGCGCCTGACCACCGCGCGCTATTACACGCCTTCGGGGCGCTCGATTCAGTCGCTGGGGGTGATGCCCGACATTGTGGTGAACCAACCCGCCGTTGACCCCGAAGTAGAAGGGGTAGAGGCAAAGGCGGCAGAAGAGGCGGATCAACAACGCTCGGAGGCTGATCTGCGCGGGGCCATCAGCAATGATTCGATGTCGGAAGACGAGATCAAGCTGCTGGAAGAGGAACGCGCCCGCACAGAAGAGGCCGCCAAGCTGCGCGATGAAGATTACCAACTGGCCTATGCGGTGGATATTCTGCGCGGCCTTAATGCCGTGGCCCCGCAGGAGTAGGGGTGATGAAACCCCTGCCGTATCGCCCCTGTGTGGGGGTGTGCCTGATCAACGAGGCTGGCCTGATTTTTGCAGGCCAGCGCAAAGACAGCACCAGCGGCGCATGGCAAATGCCCCAAGGCGGGATTGATCGCGGCGAAAAGCCGCGTGACGCCGCCCTGCGCGAATTATGGGAAGAAACGGGGATCGGCGCGGATTTGGTGCAGGTCTTGGGCAAAACGGGCGGCTGGCTGCATTACGATCTGCCGCCCGATTTGCTGGGCAAAGTCTGGGGCGGCAAATATCGCGGCCAGCGGCAAAAGTGGTTTTTGCTGCGGTATCTGGGCACAGATGCGCAGGTGAACATTGCAACCGAGCATCCCGAATTTTCCGCGTGGAAATGGATTGGGGCGGATGAGATGCTGGCCAGCATTGTGCCGTTTAAGCGCGATGTTTATGCGGCGGTGATTGCGGCCTTTGCTGGGCAGTTGGCGGAATAGGGGGCTTTGCCCCCTCGCTGCGCTCACCCCCAGGATATTTGGGAAAAAGAGAAGCAGGTGGTGGGCAGAGCTTACGCAACATCTTGGGGATAACCCCTGTGCCGCTGCTATATCAGGTGGGGCGGCGTTGACTCGGCGGTGGGTGCGGGGGATGATGGGGATGCAGAATCAATCCCGTCTTTTACTCTAGGGCCGCGCGTGCGTTTTACCAAACTTCGCCTTAATGGTTTCAAAAGCTTTGTCGACCCCACGGATTTGGTGATCCATGATGGGCTTACTGGGGTTGTCGGCCCCAATGGTTGCGGCAAGTCGAACCTTCTGGAAGCGTTGCGCTGGGTGATGGGGGAAAACCGCGCCTCTGCCATGCGCGGGGCGGGGATGGAGGATGTGATTTTCAACGGCGCGGCATCGCGCGGGGCGCGGCATTTTGCCGAAGTGACCTTGGTGCTGGACAATTCCGACCGCCTTGCCCCTGCGGGGTTTAACGATGCCGATGTGGTAGAGATCACGCGGCGGATCACGCGGGATGCGGGCAGCGCCTATAAGCTGAATGCCAAAGAACTGCGCGCGCGCGATGTGCAATTGCTGTTTGCCGATGCCAGCACAGGATCGCACAGCCCTGCCTTGGTGCGGCAGGGGCAGATATCTGAATTGATCAATGCCAAGCCCAAGGCGCGGCGGCGCATCTTGGAAGAGGCGGCGGGAATTTCGGGCCTGTATGCGCGCCGCCATGAGGCAGAGTTGAAACTGCAAGGGGCCGAGCAAAACCTGACCCGCGTGGATGATGTTCTTGAAAACCTAGCGCAGCAGCTTTCCGTCTTGCAGCGCCAAGCCAAGCAGGCCGCGCGGTATCGCGAGATTGCCGAAGAGTTGCGCCGCAGCGAAGGCCAGCTTTTGTTCCGCCGTTGGCGCGAGGCGGATTTGGCGCGTACCGAGGCCGAAACGCTGTTGCGGGCGCGCACCATAGACGCGGCGCAGGCCGAGGCTGCCGCGCGGGCGGCGGCGCGTGCGCGCGAGGCGGCAGAAGATGTCCTGCCTCCGCTGCGCGAAGAAGAGGCGATTGCCGCTGCGATTTTGCAGCGCATCACCTTGCAGCAGGGCCAGCTTGCCGAACAGGAAACCCGCGCGCGCGAGATGATCGATGGTTTGCGTGCGCGGATCGTGGAATTGGCCCGCGACAGCGAGCGCGAGGCAGGGCTGAACCGCGATGCAGGCGAGACGATTGCGCGGCTGGACTGGGAGATTGCCCAATTGACGCGCGCCCATGAGGGGCACGAGGCGCGGCTGGCCGAAACTGCGCAAACGGCGCGCGACGCATCGGCGCATTTGACCGATATCGAAACCCGTCTCGCCGAGGCGACCGAAGATGCCGCCCGTTTGGCCGCGCGCCATCAATCGGCGCAGCGCCTTGCCGCCGATGGCCGCGCGCGCGTGGACAAGGCCGAGTCTGAGGCCGCCCGCGCGCGCGAGGCGGCAACGCAGGCCGAGGCAGCTTTGGCCACGGCCAATGATGCCTTTGCACAGGCGCAAGTGGCGCAGGTCGAAGCGGCAGCTTTGGTCGAAGAGGCCGAGGCCACGCTGCTGGCCGCAGAGGCTGCGCGCGCGGCGGCCCAAACCGAAGAAGCGCTGGCGCGGGCCGCCAAATCCGAGGCCGAGGGCGAGGCGACTGCGCTGCGCGCCGAAGTGGCCGCCTTGGCCAAACTGGTCGAGCGCGATGCGGGTACGGGCGGGCAGCTTTTGGATAAGCTGACAGTTGCGGCGGGATACGAGCGCGCGCTGGGTGCGGCGCTGGCCGATGATCTGCGCAGCCCCGAGATTGATGCAGGCGGGCAAACAGGCTGGGCGCGCCTGCCCGATTTGCTGGACGCGCCGCCTTTGCCTGCGGGAGTGCAAGCGATTGCGCCATATGTCACCGCGCCGCCCGTTTTGGCGCGGCGTTTGGCGCAAATTGGGTTGGTCGAGGCAGGGCAGGGCGCGGCTTTGCAGCCGCTTTTGGCGGCGGGGCAGCGGTTGGTCACGCGCGAGGGGGATTTGCTGCGCTGGGACGGGCTGCGCATTGCCGCAAAAGATGCGCCCTCGGCGGCGGCGCAGCGCCTGATCCAGCGCAACCGCCTGACTGCGGCGCGCGCAGATTTGGCCGCGCTAGAGGCCAAATTGGCCGAGGCGACAGCAGCGCATCTGGCCTTGCAAACGCGGCTGGCCGATTTGGCCCGCGCCGATCAGATGGCGCGCGATGCCCGCCGCGCCGCCGATGGCCATGTCAGCGCGGCAGCACGGGCCTGCGCGCGCGCCGAGGCCGATACCTCGATTGCGCAGGGCAAGCTAGAGGCGGCCCTGCTGGCGCTGTCGCGGCATTTGGACGATGGCGCAGATGCCCGCGCCGTGCTGGAAGAGGCGGCTGCATCGCTGCGCGATTTGCCCGATTTGGACAGCGCCCGCGCCTTGGTGGACGAGGTGAAGATCGCCGTCGAAGCCGCGCGCATCACCATGATGTCGCGCAGGTCTGCGCAAGAAGAGTTGCGCCGCGAGGGCGAGGCGCGGGTGCGCCGTATGCAAGATGGGGCCAAAGAGCTGGCAGGGTGGAAGCAGCGTTTGGAAAGCGCCGCGCGCCGCATGGGCGAGTTGCACAGCCGCAAAGCCGAAACCGAGGCCGAATTGCAAGGCGCGGCCAGTGCGCCTGCCGATATTGCAGCCAAGCGTGCCGAATTGGGCAGCGCGATTGAAGATGCGCAACAGCGCCGCGCGCGGGCTGCCGATGCCCTGTCGGGTGCCGAGGCTGCGCTGCGCGCGGCGGTGCAGGGCGAGCGGGACTGCGAGCGCCGCGCAGGCGAGGCGCGCGAGATGCGCGCGCGCGCCGAGGCGCGGGTAGATGCGGCCGTTGAAACCGTCACGCTGGCGGTCGAACGGATTGCCGAAGATACGGGCGCAACGCCGGGCCAACTTTTGGATACGCTGAAGATCGACCCTGACAAAATGGCCAGCGCTGAACATCTGGACAGCGAGGTTCAACGCCTAAAGCGCGCGCGCGAGGCTTTGGGTGCGGTGAACCTGCGCGCCGAAGAAGATGCCAAAGCGATCACCCAAGAATATGATCAATTGGCGCAGGAAAAGCTGGATCTGGAAGAGGCGATCAAGAAACTGCGCGCAGGCATCGGCAGCCTGAACCGCGAAGGGCGCGAGCGTTTGCTGGCGGCCTTTGATCAGGTGAATGCCAATTTCGCCACGCTGTTCAGCCATTTGTTTGGCGGGGGCGAGGCGCGTTTGGTTCTGGTGGAATCGGATGATCCGCTAGAGGCGGGGCTAGAGATTATGTGCCAACCGCCGGGTAAGAAACTGTCCACCCTTAGCCTTTTGTCGGGGGGCGAGCAGACGCTGACAGCGCTGGCGCTGATTTTTGGTGTCTTCTTGGCCAATCCTGCGCCGATTTGTGTGCTGGACGAGGTGGATGCGCCGCTGGACGATGCCAATGTGACGCGGTTTTGCGATTTGCTGGACGAGATGACTCGCCGCACCGAAACGCGGTTCTTGATCATCACCCACCACGCTGTGACCATGTCGCGGATGGATCGGCTGTTTGGCGTGACTATGGCCGAGCAGGGGGTAAGCCAATTGGTTTCGGTTGATCTGAAACGGGCCGAGGCGCTGGTGGCGTGATCGGGCAGGCGATGCAAGCGGCGGGTTTTGTCGGCATAGAAGCGGCGGGTGATGTGATCTATGCGCGCAGCCACGATGCCGTGCCAGAATTCACCGCCGTGCGCGAGGGCGCGCTGTGGCGGTTTTCGATTCAATGGCCGCTGCGTGCCAGCCCAGAGCAGCGCGCGGCGTGGAATGCGCTGCATCCAGATGCGCCGCTGGATGTGGATTTGGGCGAGACGCGGATGCAGTTTTTGGGCGGCGCGCAGGATTTGGCGCGCTGGGCGCAGCTTGTGGAGGCGATGATCGCGCAATGCACGGCGTGGCGGCGCGCAACACGGCAGATGGATGAAGGTATGTAGCGATGGTCGCGGCAAGCCTATTTGCTGCATTTTTGCAACATTGCCTGTATTTTTGGCAAAAGACCCCGAATATGACAGGAATTTAACCTTTTGCGATGCATCTTCCTCTTAACGGCGAAAGGTTTTCCGATGCAATTTCTACCTAAAGATGTGCAAGATGGTCTAGACGCGGCGCGCAAAGCAACCTTGGCGCGCAAATCGCGCCTGCGGGTGGATGTGGGCGGGCAAGTCTTTCCGATTTTAAGGTTTTGGAAAGATGGCTTTGCGCTGGATGGCGCGCTGACCACGCATTTGCGCGGGCTTGTTGATGTGTTCGATGGGGCGCGGCATGAATTTCAGTGCCTGATTGTCGCCTCGCGGCAAGAGGGTGACATGCTGATTTGCGATTTCAAACGCGCAACCAAAGTGGCCGACAGCGCGGCGCTGGATTATTTCCGCGATGAAAACGCGCCCGTGGGATATTTGCCCAGCGCCTAGGCGCGGCCGCTTGCGGTGAACATACCAGCCGCGCGCAAATCATAGCGCTGTGCGCGTGTTTTGCGGCGGCAGGGGGGGCACTCGCGCCCCCCTCGCGCTGTGCGCGCACCCCCCTCGCGCTGCGCGCGTACCCCCCTGAGGATATTTGGAAAAAGAAGAAGGGCGCGCGGCCTACATCTTGGGCGTGTTCAGCGCGGCTTGTCATTTTCGCACATGCTGGGCACTGGTGGGCAATGGGCCAATCTGCTTGCGCGGCGCTGGCGCGGGCAGGGCGGGCGCGGCCCTGCCGCGCCCCATTATTGCAGATCGCGAAAGGCGTGCTGCAGCCGCCCGACGGCATCGGTGATCATCGACCGCGGTGCGGCAAGGTTAAAGCGCAGGTAGCTTTCACCGCCTTTGCCAAAGCCTGCACCGTGGTTCGCGGCGATTTTGGCGGTGTTTTGCACGCGGGAGATCACCTCGCCCTGATCCATGCCAAGGGCGGAAAAATCGACCCATGCCAGATAAGTGGCATCCATTTTCATCGACCGCAGGCCCGGGATGGCGTGGATACCTTCGTCAAATACCCGCGCGTTTTCCGCCAGATATGCCATCAGCGCATCGACCCATGCTGCGCCTTCGGGGCTGTAGGCGGCAGTCGCCATGAACAGGCCAAAGGAATTGGCCGACAGGCCCGCCGCATTGCAGGCGGCGGCAAAGCGCATCCGCAGGGCAGTGTCTGCGATAATCACATTGCCCGTATGCGCGCCTGCGATGTTAAAGGTTTTCGTGGTGGCGGTCATCATCACCAGCCTGTTTTGCACGCCTTCAATATGCGCCATCACTGTATGTTTCTGGCCGGGCATCACCAGATCATGGTGGATTTCATCAGATACCAAAATCAGATCATGGCGCGCGCAAAAGGCGGCGATCTGGGCCAATTCCTCGGCGCTCCAGATACGGCCACCGGGGTTATGGGGCGAGCATAGGATCAACATCCTCTCGCGGCCTGTCAGGCGCGCCTCCCATGCGGGGATGTCCAGCATATAGCGGCCTTCGTTCAAGGCAAGCGGGCATTCGACCACTTGCCGCCCTGATGCGATGATCACGCGGGCAAAGGCGTGATAGACGGGGGTCATCAAAATCACCCCATCGCCAACATCGGTAAAGGCCTGCAGGCACAGCGCCGTGCCATTGACCAATCCATGCGTGGTAAAGATATGTTTGGTGTCAATATCCCAGCCATGGCGCGTCTTCATCCACCACTGAATGGCGGCAAGATAGGCGGCGTCATCGCCGTAATAGCCGTAAATCCCATGGGCCAGCATGTTTTCCAATGCGGTTTGCACGCAGGCGGGGGGGCGAAACTCCATATCTGCGACCCACATGGCCAGCCCATCATCGGGCGAGACGCCATACAGCGTCTGCATCATATCCCATTTCACCGAATGCGTGCCCTTGCGGGGGATTAAGGTATCAAAATCCATGATATGTGCCTTTTTTGGTAATTTTATCCACTTTATTGTATGAAGTCAGAAAATCAATCCAATAACCAGATAAATTGCGAAACTTTCTACTTTTCAGCTTTGGCCGCGCCAATCGGCGGGATCTGCCCACCCCTCTTGCACCAAAGCCCTGCGCACCGTAAATCCCCCCTATGATACGCGACATCCTGATCCACCCCGACCCGCGCCTGAAAAAACCTTGCGAGCCGATCGCCGAGGTGACAGCAGATATTGCCCAGCTTGCCGCCGATATGCTGGAGACAATGTATGATGCGCCGGGTGTCGGGCTAGCCGCGCCGCAGGTGGGGGTACTCAAACGATTGTTCGTGATGGATTGCATCAAGGAAGGTGTGCCAGAGCCGATGGTGCTGATCAATCCCGAAATCATCGCCTCGTCGCAAGAGATGAATGTTTACGAAGAAGGATGCCTGTCCATTCCAGACCAATATGCCGAAATCACCCGCCCCAGCGTGGTGACTGTGCGGTGGATGGGGCTGGATGGGGCGCAATGTGAACGCCAGTTCAGCGGCCTATGGGCAACCTGCGCGCAGCATGAGATTGACCATTTGAACGGGCGTTTGTTTATCGACAATCTGGGCCCGCTAAAGCGCCAGATGATCACCCGCAAGATGGAAAAGCTGAAACGCGAGCGGGCGCGCGGGGTATGAGCGCGCCTTATCCGCGCCCATTTCTGCCCTATCCGCATAAGGTTTTGCGCCAGCCTGCCGCCCCAGTGGATGCGATCACCGATACCATCCGCGCCCTGTGGGATGAGATGATTGTCGCCATGGATGCCATGCCCGGCGTTGGTCTGGCGGCGGTGCAACTGGGCGTGCCTTTATCGCTGGCGGTGGTGGATGCGTCCGAGGCGCGCGGCCAAGCGGTGCGCATGGCCAATCCGCGTATCTTGCACGCCAGCGCCCAGATGCGCGAACATGAAGAAGCCTCGCCCAATTTGCTGGGCGTTTCGGCGGCGATCAAACGGCCGCGCGCGGTGACAGTCGAGTTTATCAGCGAACAGGGCATGCTTGAACAGCGCGATTTTGTGGGACTTTGGGCGACATCGGTGCAGCATCAAATCGACCATTTGGCGGGCAAGATGTATTTCGATCACCTCTCGCCGCTGCGCCGCAAAATGCTGCTGGCCAAGGCGGACAAATGGGCCAAGCGGAATTAGGGGTGCGGGCATGAATATCATCTTCATGGGCACGCCTGATTTTTCGGTTCCAATCTTGCAGGCACTGGCGGCGCAGCACAGGGTTTTGGCGGTGTATTGCCAGCCCCCGCGCCCTGCGGGGCGTGGCAAGGCTGATCGGCCAAGCCCTGTGCATATGGCCGCGCAGGCACTGGGATTGCCCGTGCGCCATCCCGTCAGTTTGAAAGGCGCGCAAGAGCAGGCCGAATTTGCCGCGCTGGGCGCAGATATTGCGGTGGTCGTGGCCTATGGGTTGATCTTGCCGCAGGCGGTGTTGGATGCGCCGCGTTTGGGCTGCGTGAATATCCATGCCAGTCTTTTGCCGCGTTGGCGTGGCGCGGCCCCCATTCACCGCGCAATTATGGCGGGCGATGCCGAGACAGGCATTTGCATCATGCAGATGGAGGCAGGGCTGGACACGGGGCCTGTGCTGGCGCGCGCGGCCCTGCCCATTGGTGCCAGCGAGACAACGGCCGAATTGCATGATCGTTTGTCGGCGCTGGGGGCGCAGATGATTGTGCAGATTTTGCCGCGCCTGCCGCTGCCTGCCCAAGCGCAGCCTGCGCTTGGGGTCAGTTATGCCGCCAAGATCGACAAGGCCGAAGCGCGCATCAACTGGGCGCGCCCTGCTGCCGAGATTGCGCGCCAGATCAACGGGCTTTCCCCATTTCCGGGCGCTTGGGTGGACATTGGCGGCGAAAGGGTGAAATTGCTGCGCGCCGCCGTGGCCTTAGGCCCAAGTGATCTGGGCCAAGGCGAAGCAGGCGCGCATTTGGGCGGGTTTGTGATTGCCTGCGCGACGGGCGCGGTGCGCATCCTAGAGGTCCAGCGCGAAGGCAAGCGGCGCGCCAGCGCAGAGGAGTTTTTGCGCGGCGCAAGCCTGCCTGATATCTTGCGCTAAATTCGCGCATCTTCCCCCTTCCTTTGGCGGCCCTGCCCCCCATATGCAAGGCAGGCAACAAGGTTGCACAGATGGGGGTCATTCATGTCGGTCATCGCGGTGATTATCTTTGGCATTGCGGCGGGGTTCATCGCCACCAAAGTCATGCGTCTGGATGTCGATCTGCCCACGACCATCGCCATTGGCGTGGGCGGGGCATTGATTGGCGGGCTGGTGTTGCAGGGCCTGTCGATGTTGGCGGGGATGCTTTCGGGCTTTGTCGGCGCTGTGTTGGGCGCGGTTTTGCTGATTTGGGCCTATAAGACCTATATCGCGAAATAATCAATCAAGGCTGCGGATCAATTCGCCCAGCCGATAGGTTTTGCCCCCCGCCTCGCCCCATGCCAAGCGGCCCTGCCACGCGGCAAAAACCAGCCCAGCGGCGTTGCGCCCCGAAATCCCGCCGCCGAAATGGGCGGCCAGAATTGCCTCGACCTCGCTGCGATAGGCGGTGGCGGCGCTGCGCGCCTCGGGGATGCGCAGGCTATGCGCCAATAGCGCGGGCAGATCGGCAAAATCGGCCTGCCGTTTCAAAAACTCTTGCACATCCTTTGGGCTGCGCCCCATATCCTGCGCCGCGCTTTGCGCCAGTTTGGTCAATTCGGCCCAAGCGGCCTGTAGCGCCGCGCTGACCATAGCGGCTTGGCTGCCAAAGCGCAGAACCAAAGCGGGGGCAGACAGGCCCGTGGCCGCCGCCACGTCGCGGAAAGATACGGCCCTTTCGCCGCCGCGCAGCAACCGCTCGCGCACGATGGTCAGAATGGCCGCATCGGATATCAGTTTTCTGCGTGACATGGCCCCAATATGAATGATCGTTCCGCATTTTCAAGCCAAAGTTGCGCGCTTGCTGGACAGGGCGGGATCAATTTGCCAATCTGCGCGAAAGACAGGGGCATGGCGATGGACAGTGATGATGAGGGCGGCGCAGAAGAGGGCGGCGAGGATTTAGCCGAAGCGATGGGCCGCAAGCCCTCGACCAAACCGCTGCCCACCACGCCCGAAGAGATAGAGGCGATGATACGCCGCCAAAAGCGCAATCTGCGCCGTGCTTGGGCGGATGGGTATCTTTTGGCGGTCTGCGCCATGCTGAAACCGGGGGATTTGGCGCTGGATCTGGGCGCGAATATGGGGGTGGTCAGCGAAAAGCTGGTCGCCACAGGCGCAGATGTGATTGCCTACGAGCCTGACCCCTTTGCCTTTGGCAGGCTGCAAGACCGCTTTGCAGGCGTGCCCAATATAACGCTGGTCAATGCCGCGGTAGGGGTTGGCAGTGGCACGGTGCGGCTGATGCGGGCAGATAACTTTGCCGCCAATCCCGAAGGCGCATCCGTGAAAAGCACGATTTTGGGTGGCGGGCGGCGGATTGATGCGGAAAACTCTATCGACGTGCCGCTGCTGGATTTTCCGACCCTTTTGAAAGGCTTTGTCGCAGATCGCGGCGAGGTGGCCTTTGTGAAGATGGATATCGAAGGGGCCGAGTTGGATATTTTGGAAACCATGCACCAGCAAGGGCTGTTCGCCCATACCCGCTGCTTTGTGGCCGAAACGCATGAGCGCAAGTTCAAAGATTTGCGCGCGCGCTACAAGGCGCTGCGGGCCGATGTTGCGGCCCATTACCACGCGGGCAAGGTCAATCTGGATTGGATTTAGCCAAAGTTGGGTTTAGCGATTGGGTTCGTTTGTGGGGGCCTTTTTGGGGGCTTTGTCGCTGGGCGGGGTTGATTTATAGACAGGCATGCGCCAGCCAAGTCCGATAGACCCCGCGCGCAGCACCAGCGTGACGGCGGCGCAGATCAAAAGCGATGTGCGCAGATCCAGCCCCGCCCAAACTGCCACCAGCGCCGCCCCAGCCCCTGCAAAGGCGGCGGTTGCATAAATCTCGCCCTGTTTCAACACAAGCGGCACTTCATTACAGACCACATCGCGCATCAGCCCGCCCAAAACCCCCGTAATCACCCCCATCACCAACACCACGGGCCAGCTTTGCCCCATGCCCAGCGCCACGCCCACCCCTGCGGGCACCGCCACAGCAAGGGCAAAGGCATCCAGCCACAAAATGGCGCGGTAGCGGCTTTCCAAAAGATGGGCGGTAAAGAACACTGCAACCGCGGCCAGAACGGCCCCCAGCAGGATAGAGGGGTCAGCCACCCAAAACACCGCCGCGCGGTTCAGCAGCACATCGCGGATCGTGCCGCCCCCCACGGCTGTAAGACAGGCGATAAAGATAAACCCCACGATATCCAATTGGCTGCGCGAAGCGACCAGCGCCCCCGTCAGCCCAAACACCGCGACCGAGGCGATATCTAAAATGTATAACAATGTCATGCCGCCCCTGCGGATTTTGGGGTAGGCGATGCCTGTTTAAACGGGGCCATGCCCGCGCGGGCCAACTCGTCTGCGCGTTCATTTTCCGCGTGGCCTGCATGGCCCTTGATCCACCTCCACGTCACATTATGGCGCGATTGCGCCGCATCCAGCCGCTGCCACAGATCGACGTTTTTCACAGGCGATCCGCCCGCTGTGCGCCAATTCTTGCGCTTCCAGCCATGGATCCATTCCGTCACGCCGTTTTTGACATAGGCAGAATCGGTGACGATGGTCAGCTCGCTGGGTTTCGTCAGCGCCTCCAATGCCGAAATGGCCGCCATCAATTCCATGCGGTTGTTGGTGGTATCGGCCTCGCCCCCTTGCAGGCTGCGTTCTTTGACAACAGCGCCGCCTTCGCGCGCCAGCAGCAGCACGCCCCAGCCGCCAGGGCCAGGGTTGCCCGAACAGGCCCCATCGGTATAGGCGAAAAGATCGGCCATTATTCGGGCTGCACAGCGCGGGATTTCGTCTCGTCCAGCGCGCCTGCAGGGGTAAAGGCGCGCAGCACGTCGATGGCGGCCATAGTGCGGGCTGCGTCTGCCTCGGTTGGGAAGGCGGGCAGGGGCAGGGCCGCGCCTGCGCTGCCGAAAATCTGCGCCGTGGTCGAGCCGCCGCCCACGGGCGGTTCGGTCAGTTGCGCCACGGGGTTCGCGGCCAAATCAGCGGCAATCGGGGCAAGGGCCGCTTTCAGCGCGGCAAGGCGGTCTGCGGGCAAAGTATCGCTGCGCGCTGCGCAATCGGGGGCGGCATCGCCATAGCCTTTGCAATAGCGCGTGGCCACAGTGCCATCGGCGGCAAAGGTCACGTCGTAATGCCATGCATAGGCGGGCGGCAAACTGCCGCTGTTTTCCGAATAGCTGGCAAGGATATCCCCCGCCTTGGCACTGCTGGCCACAAGTGCCAGCGCGCAGGTCATGCAAAGGGCCGCAAACAGGTTTGACAATTTCATGATACATTCCAGATGGGTAAGTCAGGTAAAACGGCTGTCGCCAAACAGGCCAGCACCACAGCGGTCAGCAACATGCGCAGGCGCATCCACCAAGGCGGGGTTAGCCCTGCCCGCGCAAAAGCCCAGTCCAGCGCCAGCAGCGCGGCAAAGCCAATGGCAAGGGTGAGCGCCTCGCGCGGATCTGGCAGGAAAGAGGTGAAAAACACCCAAAGCGCAGGCGTGACCGATGCCGCATAGGCCCAAAACCCCGCCGCGCCGCGCGCCGCAAACCCCCACAGCACCCCCGCCATAAAGGCCAAGATCACGCGGCCATAGGCCAGCATCACCATCTGCCCATAGCCCGATAGCGGCACATCGAACCCGCCCATCGCCATACTGGGTCGCAGGGCGATGACAGCGGCAGCGGCAAGGAACGGGATCAGCCCCGCAAGGCCTAGCCACAGCGCAGATTTGGGAATGGCCGCCATGGGTCAGGCCCGCTGAAGGGCAAGTTTCACCCCAAGCGCCGCGAAAGAAAACGCGAAGGCGCGGCGCATCCATGCCATGGCGCGCGCACTTTTCACAAGCGCCTGCCGCCCCGATGCCGCCAGCAAAACATACAGCCCAAAGGTGGCAAATGTCATGGCCGTAAATCCCAATCCCAATTCCACCAGCGCAGGCGGCCCTGCATCTGCAGGCAAAAACTGGGGCAGAAAGGCCACAAAGAACAGCGGCAGTTTGGGGTTGAGAATATTCAGCACAATGCCCCGCCAGAGGATACGCGCCGCAGGGATGGGCGCGGCGGGTGTGATAGACATGCTGCCCCGTTCTTGCAACACTGCCCATGCCATCCACAAAAGATAGGCCACCCCTGCAATTTTGATGGTTTGAAACAGCACGGCGCTGGTGTGCAACACTGCGGCAAGCCCCGCCATGGCCACGGCCAAATGGAAAACTGTGGCCATGGTGCAGCCCAGATTGGCCCATAGCCCTGCCCGCCACCCGCCGCCCAAAGTGCTGGACAGGGTATAGACCACGCCAATGCCAGGGCTGATGCAAACGACAAAGGCTGTCAGCAGAAATTCGGCGCTCATACTCTTTCCTCGCGCAGCACGCGCGGCACTTTGAACTCGACCGCCTCAACCGCCGTTTCCACCAATTCCACTGTCACGTCATAACGGGCGCGGAAAGCGTCCACCACCTCATCCACCAGCACTTCGGGGGCCGATGCGCCCGCCGTCAGGCCCAATGCGCGGATACCTTCCAGCGCGCGCCAATCAATATCGCCTGCGCGCTGGATCAGTTGGGCATAGGCGCAGCCCGCATTCGCCCCCACCTCGACCAAGCGGCGCGAGTTGGACGAATTGGGCGCACCGATAACCAGCAGCGCGTCGATCTTGCCCGCAATCGCCTTAACGGCGGCTTGGCGGTTGGTGGTGGCATAGCAGATATCTTCTTTATGCGGCCCGATGATGGCGGGAAAGCGCGCTTGAAGGGCGGCAACAATGCCCGCTGTGTCATCCACCGAGAGGGTGGTTTGCGTGATATAGGCAAGTTTGGCCGCATCGCGCGGGGCCAGGCGCGCCACATCTTCGGCGGTTTCCACCAACAATACTTCGCCTTCGGGCAATTGGCCCATCGTGCCGATGGTTTCAGGATGGCCCGCATGGCCGATCATCACCATTTGCAGCCCTGCCTCATGGTGGCGCTGCGCCTCGTTATGCACTTTTGTCACCAAGGGGCAGGTCGCATCAACGGCAATCATCTGGCGCGCGCTGGCGGCGGCTGGCACAGATTTGGGCACGCCATGGGCAGAAAACACCACGGGGCGGTCGGTGGGGCAATCGTCCAACTCTTCGACAAACACCGCACCTTGCGCGCGCAGGGCATCGACGACAAATTTGTTATGCACGATCTCGTGGCGCACATAGACAGGCGCGCCCCATTTTTGCAGCGCGAGTTCGACAATTTTAATGGCGCGGTCAACGCCCGCGCAAAACCCGCGCGGGGCGGCCAGATACAATGTCAGCGGGGGCAGCGCACTCATGTCTCATCCTGTGGTTTTTGCAAACTTTAGGCGGGCTTGGCGCGCAGGTCTAGGCCCTGTGATGCGGCGGGCGCTATTTCGCAGGGGCAGATTCGGCCTCGTATTCGGCCCGCGGCTCGCGCGGGGGGCGGCCGATGACATCGCGCAGCTCGTCCAATTCGATGAAATTGTCGCATTGGCGGCGCAACTCGTCTGAAATCATGGGCGGCTGGCTGCGGATGGTGGACACAACCGACACACGCACCCCTTGGCGCTGCAAACTTTCGATCAGCGGGCGAAAATCGCCATCGCCCGAAAACAGCACGATATGGTCAACATGCGGGGCCAATTCCATCGCATTGACAGTCAATTCGATGTCCATATTTCCCTTTACCTTACGGCGGCCCATCGAATCAGTGTATTCCTTGGCGTTTTTGGTCACCATGGTAAAGCCGTTGTAGTTCAACCAATCGACCAAGGGCCGTAGGGGCGAATATTCGTCATTTTCCAGCAAGGCCGTGTAGTAAAAGGCGCGCAGCAATTTGCCGCGCCGCAAAAACTCGGTGCGCAACAGCTTGTAATCTATGTCAAATCCCAGCGCCTTCGAGGCTGCATACAGATTTGACCCATCTATGAATAGTGCAAGCCGCTCGTCTTTATAAAACAACATTTACCCCTTTTCGCTGCCACTTTGTCAAATGCGTTGTCGTCAAACCTTGCCATGTTACGATCCATTAACCATATGTCTAGCAGGTTCGGCAAATGGATATCGTATAGAATAATTGGTCTATAACAGGATAATTGGGCTAGGCAAGCGGGGCGCGATGATTTTACACAGGGGGCGCAAGCCACGCCCATAAAGGTAACATGTGATGCAGGTGTTGATCGCGCTGGGGGCGAATTTGGCCTATCAGGGGGTATTGCCCCAAGACACCCTGCGCCAAGCCTTGCGTGATCTTGAATATGAAGGATTTTCTGTAATTTCCTGCAGCAGGCTTTTTCAAACCCCTGCCTTTCCTGCAGGCTCGGGGCCAGATTACGTGAATGCCGCGGCGCAACTGCAGATTGCAGGTGATCTGACGCCAGAACAGGTCTATGCCCCCTTGGCGCGGGTCGAGGCCAAGCATGGGCGCGAGAGGGTGCAGCGCTGGGGCGGGCGCACGCTGGATCTGGATCTTTTGGGCATCGGGGGGCAGGTTGCCCCCGACCGCGCCACGTTTTTGCACTGGGCCAATTTGGATGCCGCAGCCCAGCGCAGCACCGCGCCAGATCGTATGATCCTGCCCCACCCGCGCCTGCATGAACGCGCCTTTGTTTTGGTGCCGCTGCTGGATATCGCCCCCGATTGGTGCCATCCTGTCTTTGGCCATACAGTGCGCCAGATGCATGATGCCTTGCCACAGGCGGGCCGCGACAGTGTCCTGCCCCTGTTTGGATGACATTGGCGTGATTATACCCTTGTCAATTGTATAAATCCCGCCTAGGTAGGCGCTTTCAAAGCCCTTCCTGTATTGGAGTGTCCCCATGGCCCGCGTGACGGTAGAAGATTGCGTTGACAAAGTTCCAAATCGTTTCGAATTGGTGATGCTGGCCGCGCATCGTGCGCGCGAGATGCAGGCAGGCTCTGCTCCGACAGTGGACCGCGACAATGACAAAAACCCCGTCGTCGCCCTGCGCGAAATTGCCGAGGAAACCCAACTGGCCGAAAGCCTGCGCGAGCGGATGATCGAAAGCTATCAGACCCAGATCGAAGTGGACGAGCCTGAAGAAGATCAGATGGCCCTGCTGATGACGGGCGATATCGACCGCCCCGCCCATGATGATATGAGCGAGGAAAAACTGTTGCGCGCCTTGATGGAAGCGCAAGGGGATAACTGACGGGGCAAGCTAGGGCCATGATGCCCGTTGGGGCAAACAGATGATCGATGTCGAAGACCTGATCGCCCTTGTTCGCAATTACAACCCGCGCAGCAATTCAGACCTGATCCGCGCCGCCTATGCCTATGGGCGCGAGATGCACGAGGGCCAGTTTCGCAAATCGGGCGAACCGTATTTTACCCATCCCGTCGCCGTTGCCGCCATTTTGACCGAGCAGCATTTGGATGATGCCACCATCATCACCGCGCTGTTGCACGACACGATCGAAGATACCAAATCCACCTATACCGAGGTAGAGCGCCTGTTTGGCACCGAAGTGGCCGAATTGGTCGATGGCGTGACCAAGCTGACCAATTTGCAACTGTCTTCCACCGAAAGCCAGCAGGCAGAAAACTTTCGCAAGCTGTTCATGGCCATGTCCAAAGACCTGCGGGTGATTTTGGTCAAACTGGCCGACCGCTTGCACAATATGCGCACCATCAAATCGATGAAGCCTGAAAAGCAGGCGCAAAAAGCCCGCGAGACGATGGAGATTTACGCCCCCCTTGCAGGCCGTATGGGGATGCAATGGATGCGCGAGGAATTGGAAGACCTGTCCTTTCGCGTGATCAATCCCGAAGCGCGCGGTTCAATCATACGGCGCTTTTTGATCTTGCAGCGCGAGGCGGGCGATGTCGTGCATCAGATCACCGGCGATATTATGACCGAACTCGACAAGGTGCAGATCGATGCATCGGTCTATGGGCGCGCGAAAAAGCCCTATTCGATTTGGCGCAAAATGCAGGAAAAGGATTTGGCCTTTTCGCGCCTGTCCGACATTTACGGCTTTCGCGTGATTTGCCGCGATGTGGGCGATTGCTATCGCATTTTGGGGGTGATCCACCAACGCTGGCGCGCCGTGCCTGGGCGGTTCAAAGATTACATCAGCCAGCCAAAGACCAACGGCTATCGATCGATCCATACCACTGTGTCGGGCCGCGATGGCAAGCGGGTCGAGGTGCAAATCCGCACCCGCGAGATGCATGAAGTGGCCGAGGCAGGCGTTGCTGCGCATTGGTCTTACCGCGAAGGCGTACGCGCCAAGAACCCCTTTGCCGTAGACCCCGCGCGCTGGATCGCATCCATGACCGAACGGCTGGACGAAGGGGACACGTCCGAATTTTTGGAAAACGTCAAGCTAGAGATGTATTCTGACCAAGTGTTCTGTTTCACGCCGAAGGGCGATGTCATCCAATTGCCGCGCGGGGCCACGCCCCTCGATTACGCCTATTCCATCCATACCCGCATCGGCAATTCTTGCGTCTCGGCCAAGATTGACGGCATCCGCGTGCCTTTGTGGACGCGGCTGAAAAATGGCCAATCGGTGGAAATCATCACCGCCGAAGGGCAAAAGCCGCAGGTGTCGTGGATTGATATTGTCACCACAGGCCGCGCCAAGGCTGCCATTCGGCGGTCGTTGCGCGAAGAGGATCGTGGGCGATTTATGCGGCTGGGCCAAGAATTGGCGCGCGCGGCCTTTGAACATGTGGGCAAAAAGGCCACCGACAAGGCGCTGCGCACGGGGGCCAAACTGCTGGGCTATAGCGATGACGAAGATTTGCTGGCCGCCCTTGGCAGTGCCGAGATTACCGCGCGCCGCGTGGTCGAGGCGCTGTATCCTGATCTGTCTGCCAAGGCAGGCGACGAGGTGGACAGCACCCGCGCCGTGGCGGGCCTGACGGCCGATCAAAGCTTTGCGCGCGCGCCCTGTTGCCAACCCCTGCCAGGCGAGCGGATTGTCGGTATCACCTATCGCGGGCGCGGGGTTTTGGTGCATTCCATCGATTGCCCCGCCTTGGCTGAATTGGAAGATCAGCCCACCCGCTGGGTGGATTTGCATTGGCATTCGGGGCGGCATGCTGCGGTCAATACTGTCACGCTGGATGTGGCCATTGCCAATGACACGGGTGTTTTAGGCCGCATCTGCACCCTTGTCGGCGAGCAAAAAGCAAATATCTCTGATCTGCGCTTTACGGAAAGGAAGCCAGATTTTTATAGGCTTTTCATTGATGTGGACTTGCGCGATGTGGAACACTTGCACATGGTGATGACAGCGCTTGAGGCAGAGACAGATGTGGCGCAGGTGACGCGTCACAGAGATGTCACGCGCAAGCCGTAAAAGGCAGGCAAACGGATGAAGAAAGTAGGCTAGAGTGGTATTTAAGCGTGCAAAACCATTGGGCTGGGGCGCGTGGCTGCTGGCGATGGTCTATCCGCGCGGCGGATTTGTGCGCGCCACCCGCTATGTGATGCACCGCATGTCGCGCCTGCCCGATGACCCCTACCGCGTGGCGCGCGGGGTGTTTGCAGGCTGTTTGGTGGGGTTTTTGCCTCTGCCCGGGTTGCAGTTTTTGGCCGCATGGGGTGCGGCGGTGCTGATGCGGGGCAATATTTTGGCCGCGCTGTTGGGCACGTTTAACACCAACCCCCTCACCACGCCGTTCTTTGCTGTGTTTTCCCTTTCCTTCGGCCATTGGATCATGGGCATCGAAGCCCCGCTAAGCGCGCGCGGCATTGGCAGCGCATTTGCCAATGCGGGCGAAGATCTGTGGCGCAATTTCATGGCCATTTTCAACGATGACAAAATGCAATGGGATGGCTTGCTGCGGTTTTGGCACGAAATCTATGTGCCCTATTTCATCGGGGCCTTTATTGCGGGGTTTGTGCTGTCGGCCATCGCCTATTACTTGACGATCCCGATTGTGCGCGCCTATCAAAAGGCCCGCGCCGCCAAGGCGGACGAGCGCAGCGAAAAGCGGGGCAGGCTGCGGTCGGCCATTGCAGCGGCGGCAGCGCGGGTGAAACCGCGGCGCGACGAAGGGGGGGCAGAGGATGGCCATAACAACAGCTAAGCTGCGGCTTGGGGTGAATATCGACCATGTGGCAACGCTGCGCAACGCGCGCGGCAGTGCTTGGCCAGACCCGCTGCGCGCGGCCCTTTTGGCCGAGGCGGCGGGAGCCGATGGCATCACTGCCCATCTGCGCGAAGACCGCCGCCATATCCGTGACGCCGATATGGACGCGCTGCGCGCAGGTATCGGTATTCCGCTGAATTTCGAATGCGGGGCCACGGCAGAAATGCAGGCCATTGCCCTGCGCCTGCGCCCCCATGCCGTGTGCCTTGTGCCAGAAAAGCGCGAAGAGCGCACCACCGAGGGCGGGCTGGATGTGGCGGGCGATGAGGCGCGGCTGAAATCCTATATCGCGCCGCTGCGCGAGGCGGGCTGCCGCGTGTCGATGTTCATCAGCCATGATCCGCGCCAAATCGAAGCCAGTGCGCGCATCGGCGCGGCGGTGGTCGAGTTGCATACGGGCCTGTATTCTGACCTGCATGCCGAAGGGCGCGAGGATGAGGCAGAGGCCGAACTCAATGCCCTGCGCGCGGGCGCGGCGCTGGCCCATTCCTTGGGCCTAGAGGTGCATGCAGGCCACGGCCTGACCTATGATAATGTCACCCCCATCGCCGCGATTGCCCAAGTGGTCGAACTGAACATCGGCCATTTCCTGATCGGCGAGGCAGTGTTTTTGGGCCTTGGCCCCGCGATCGAGGAAATGCGCCGCCTGATGGATTTGGCGCGGGCGGGGTAAGGCGATGATCCTTGGCATCGGCACGGACCTTGCCAATATCGAGCGTATCCAAGGCACGCTAGACCGCTTTGGCGACCGTTTTCGCAACCGCGTCTTCACCCCGCTGGAACAGGCCAAGGCCGCCAGCCGCCCGCATGGCGAGGCTGCGACCTATGCCAAGCGTTGGGCCGCCAAAGAGGCCTGCTCCAAGGCGCTGGGCACGGGGCTGGCCATGGGTATTTCTTGGATTGATATGGCCGTATCCAACATGCACACGGGCCAGCCTGTAATGCATCTTACAGGCTGGGCCGCCCAGCGTTTGGCGCAGATGACCCCCGCAGGCCACGAGGCTGTGGTGCATGTCACGCTGACCGATGACCATCCTTGGGCGCAGGCCTTTGTGGTGATAGAAGCGCGGCCTATAGCCTAATGCACCACCGCAACGGGGCTGCGCGAAACTTGACTCTTTTGCCCTGCGCGCGCAAGAGAAAGCATCAGTTTACAGGAGCGCCAGATGGCCACCGCCGCAAAAGAAGAAACATGGGTCGATCACCTAAAAACCGTGGTTTATGCGCTGCTGATCGCGGGCGTGTTTCGCACATTGTTTTTTCAGCCTTTCTGGATTCCGTCAGAATCGATGAAATCCACCTTGCTGATTGGCGATTTTATCTTTGTCAATAAAATGGCCTATGGCTATTCGAAATACTCTTGCCCCTTTGCCATTTGCCCGATTTCGGGCCGTATCTTGGCCAGCGATCCGCAGCGCGGCGATGTGGTGGTGTTTCGTCACCCCCATAACGGCAGCGATATGATCAAGCGGTTGATCGGCCTGCCGGGGGATCAGATTCAGGTCAAACAGGGCATGCTTTACATCAATGGCGCTGTTGCCCCGCAAAAGTCCGATGGCGTGTTTGAAGAAATCAACGAACCCCAAGGCCCGATGCGCAACCGCCCCGGCTGCGCCAATGCACCCGTCGAAGACGGCGCAATCTGCCAAAAACCGCGCAACATCGAAACCCTGCCCGAAGGCAAAAGCCACGCTGTGCTGAATATTGCCGATGGGATGGCTGCCGATGATACGGGCGTGTTTACTGTGCCCGAAGGCAATTATTTTTTCATGGGCGATAACCGCGACAATTCGCTGGACAGCCGATTTGACCCTGCACAGGGCGGCGTCGGCTTTGTTCCTGCGGAATATCTGCTGGGGCGGGCGGATCGGGTGATGTTTTCCTCGGCGGGGCGCAGCATGCTGATGTTCTGGACATGGCGCAAAGACCGCTTTTTCCACGCGGTGCAATAGCACCCCATGACTGCGTTTGCATTTCTGTTTAGTTTCAGCGGCCCCGCGTCGCGCTTTGCGGCAGTTTGCGTGGCGCTGACCGCGCTGATTGCCTATGTCGGCCTGCGTATTCTGGACGAGGTCGCGCCGATGCAGGTGCGCTATGCCTATCCGCTGGTCGCGCTGTTTGCCGTGGTCTTATTGGCCGTGTCGGCGCGCAGATTATATGATGCAGGTAAATCACGCGGCTGGGCGCTGCTTACGTTGATCCCCGCATGGGGATTGGCGGCGGGGTTTTTCATTGCCCTGCTGCCACAGCGGCGCGGGTTGATCTGGGCCAATAACGGTGGGCGTTTGGCGGGTTTTGTTCTGGTTGTGATGGTTCTGACCTTGGGGGTGCTGCGCGTTTGGTGGGTGCCCTATGCCGTGGTCGGCGAAAGCATGAAGCCTGCGCTGCTGGTGGGCGATTATCTGGTGGCCAAGGCGGGCGAGCCTGTGGTGCGCGGCGATATCGTGCTGATGCATCTTGGGCTCTATGGCGCCCAAGACGTCAAGCGGGTGATCGGTTTGGCAGGTGATCGGGTTGCGCTGCGCGGTGGGCAAGTTTGGCTAAACGGCGCGCCGCTGGTGCAATTGCCGCAAGGCGATTTTGTCGAAGTGATGGCCGCGCAGGGCCCGCTTGGCACACGTCCGCGCTGCGCAAACGGCTTGGTCGGCGCAGGCGCAATCTGCCGCAAATCGCACCTGCGCGAAGTGCTGCCCAATGGGCGCGGCTATGGGGTATTGAACATCGAAACGGGCGGCGTGGGCGACGAGATGGCCGAAGTGACCGTTCCCGCGGGCATGATGTTTGTGTTGGGCGATAACCGCGATGCCAGCATGGACAGCCGTTTTGGCGCGGGGCTGGGCGGGCTTGGCTTTGTGCCCGCTCAATCGGTTTTGGGGGTGGCAAAGCGGGTGGTGATTTCTTCGGATGGCCGCTTTATTATGACCCCATGGACAGTGCGGCTGGGCCGCTTTTGGAGTGCGCTAGACGGATGAAGCTTTCGGCGGATCTTTTGGCCTTTGCCGCGCGCATCGGCCATGAATTTGCCCAGCCTGCCTTGCTGGTGCGGGCTGTCACCCATGCCTCTTTGTCCAGCCCCACACGCCCCGATAATGAACGGCTTGAATTTTTGGGCGACCGAATCTTGGGCCTTGTGATGGCCGAGGCCCTGCTGAAAGCTGATCCAAATGCCAGCGAAGGCCAACTTGCCCCGCGGTTCAACGCCTTGGTGCGCAAGGAAACCAATGCCGATGTGGCGCGGGAAATTGGCCTTGGCGAAGTGCTGAAACTGGGCCGTTCGGAAATGATGTCGGGTGGGCGGCGGCGCGATGCGTTGCTGGGTGATGCGATGGAGGCGGTGATTGCCGCCGTTTATATGGACGCAGGTTTTGATACGGCGCGCGCGCTGGTGCTGCGGCTGTGGGGCGCGCGGATTGGCGCTGTGGCGCAGGATGCGCGCGATGCCAAATCAGCCTTGCAAGAATGGGCGCAAGGGCGCGGCATGGCCCCGCCCGCCTACAACGAACTGGGCCGCTTTGGCCCCGACCATCAGCCCATCTTTACAGTCGAGGTGCGCCTAGACAATGGCGAAGCCGAGCGCGCCGAAGCAGGATCAAAACGCATCGCCGAGCAAATGGCCGCAAAGGCACTGCTGGCGCGGATGGAGGGGTAGGGGTTGATATGACGAAGGACAGCTTCAAACAGGCAGACTGCTAAGCGTTTTCCAAGCTTGGCCTTGATCAGGAAAAAGGCGATGCAGCGCAGAGGTTGGAAGAAAACCGCGCGGCGATTGCGGCCTATGCCGCATGGGTCGACAACAACGCTCTGCCTTTGGAACTGTTTCGCCAGTTTTGATTGGGCGCAGAACTTGAACGGCATTAGGCGGCGCTTAAGCACCGATTACCCCCCACACGCGATTGATCTTCCACCCGCCCCCCTTTTGCAGTATGCGGCAGGCTTGTCACAAAGAGGTTCTGATGTCCGATACTCCAAACGCCACCCCCACCCGCGCAGGATTTGTGGCGCTGATTGGCGAGCCGAATGCGGGCAAGTCCACGCTGCTCAACCGTATGGTTGGGGCGAAAGTGTCGATTGTCACCCATAAGGTGCAGACCACGCGCACGCGTATTCGCGGTGTGGCGATGCAGGGGGCCAGCCAGATTGTCTTTGTTGACACGCCGGGACTGTTTCGCCCGCGCCGCCGTTTGGACAGGGCGATGGTCAAGGCGGCATGGGGCGGGGCGGCAGATGCCGATGTGATCGTGCTGTTGATCGAGGCGCAGCGCGGCCTGACGGCGGGGGTCGCCAGTATCATCGAACGGATGCGCGATCAAATACCGCTGGGCCAGCCTGTGGCGCTGGCCATCAACAAAATTGACCGCGTGCGCGCCGAGGTTTTGCTGGCGCTGACCGAAAAGATGAACGAGGCCTATGGCTTTGTGAAAACCTTCATGATCTCGGCCGAAAAGGGCTATGGCGTGCAGGATCTGAAGGAATGGCTGGCGGCCGAAGTGCCTGCAGGCGCGTGGTTTTACCCCGAAGATCAGCTTGCCGATATGCCCATGCGGATGATCGCCGCCGAGATGACGCGCGAAAAGCTAACGCTGCGCTTGCATGAAGAATTGCCCTATCAATTGACTGTGGAAACCGAGGCTTGGCAGGATAAGCCCGATGGGTCAACGCGCATTGACCAAGTGGTCTATGTTGCCCGCGATGGGCACAAGGGCATTGTTTTGGGCAATAAGGGCGAGACGATCAAATCCATCGGCCAATCGGCCCGCGCAGAGATTTCTGAATTTTTGGGCCGCACAGTGCATTTGTTTTTGCAGGTGAAAGTGCGGCCAAATTGGTTGGAAGAGCCTGAACGCTTTACCGAAATGGGGCTGGAGTTTCGCGATGGCGATGCCTAGGCGTGCCAGCCTGCGGCCCGCGCTCGCGGCGGCGGGCACATCCTGCGCGGCGGATGTTTTTGCCACAATGAAAGCGGCATGAACGGGGCGCGCCTGACGGCAGGGCTGTGGGTTTCGGCCTATTTGAACCGCCTGCGTTTGGCGGGGATTGCGGCATATGTGATGGCCAAGGGTGACGCGACGGCGGGGGCGGTGGTGGTGAAAGTGGCCACGATGGATGGGGCTGCGCGCCTGTTTGAGCGCCGCTTTGATCTAGAGCAAGACCGCCGCGTTTGGAGCGTTCTGGCAACAGGTGACGAGGGCGAGATGGATATCCTTTTGTCGCGCGCCCGCGCCCGTGATCCCGATTTATGGGTGATCGAGATCGAAGATCGCGCGGGGCGGCATTTGCTGGGCGAAGAGGGGCTGGATTAGGCAGCGCGATGAGGGGGCTGGACGCGCCCGCAATCCCGCGCAAGACTGCCCCTATGGAATGGCACAGCGAAGGCGCGATTTTGTCCATGCGCCCGCATGGCGAAAGCGCCGCAATCATCGAGGTTTTGACCGCCCTGCATGGCCGCCATGCAGGCGTGGTGCGCGGCGGGGCGTCGCGCCGCATGGCTGCGCATTTGCAGGCGGGGGCGCAAGTTTCGGTCACATGGCGCGCGCGTCTGGGCGAGCATATGGGGGCCTTTTTGGTGGAACCGATGCGCGCAAGGGCGCAGATTATGGCGGATGCGCAGGCGCTGGCAGGGCTAAATGCCGTATGCGCGCTGCTGCGCGTGGCGCTGGCCGAACGGCAGCCTTTGGGGGCGTTTTACGGGCAAACCATGGCGCTTTTGGATGCGATGGAGGCAGGGCGCAATTGGCCAGCCGATTATCTGCGCTGGGAGCGTGATTTGCTAGAGGTATTGGGATTTGGTCTGGATCTGACCTGCTGCGCCGTCACGGGCGGGCGCGAGGATTTGATCTTTGTCAGCCCCAAGTCGGGCCGCGCTGTCAGCCGTGCAGGGGCGGGGCAATGGGCAGACCGCCTGCTGCCCTTGCCTGCGGGGATGCTGGGGCAGGGGCCTGTGCCGCCAGCAGAACTTGCCCAAGGTTTGGCCCTGACGGGGCATTTTCTGGAACGGGGTTTAGAGGCGGTGCTGAATGGCAAACATCTGCCGCAGGCGCGCGCGCGGCTGATCGAAAGGTTGGCGCGATTGTCGCAGTCTGGGTCGCAGATATCTTAGACGGGGCAGGGCGCGCTTGCCACGCTGGGCCATGGCGTTAAAATATCAATCTCTTGAATTGCAGCGCGCGGCGGGCATGAACCCTGCACCGAAGCTGCAGCATTTTGCGATTCTCAGCGCTTTGGATGCGCTGGTGCGCGGCACGCTGATTTCGACAATTCCCATCGCGGTTTATGATGCCTTCGGCTCGGCGCAGGTCTTGTCGACTGTATATCTGATTGCGGGGGTGGTCACCTTAGTTTGGGGGCTGCTTGTGCCGCGCATGACCCATATTTGGCCGCGCGCGTGGGTCTATGTTGGGGGCACGGGGCTGTATCTGCTGGCCATGGGGCTGTTTATTGCGGGCACGCCTGCCAGCGTGTCTTTGGGCATTTTGGTGATGGGCATGGCCACTGTCACCGCCTTTGTCTGCCTGAATGCCTATGTTTTAGACTATGTCCCGCGCGCCGAATTGGGGCGCACGCAAAGCCTGCAAATGGTCTATGCCGCCCTGCCTTGGGCGATTGGCCCGCTGAGCGGGGTCTGGATGCGCCATGTTTGGGATCCGCTGCCCTTTATCATTGGGGCGGGGCTTGCGACGCTGCAGATGGGGGTTTTCCTGTATCTGCGGCTGGGCAATGGGCGGCAGATTGCGCGCGCGGCAGGGCCAGCGGCCAATCCTTTGGCCTATCTGGGGCGGTTTTTTGCCCAACCGCGCCTGATCGCAGGGTGGATGTTTGCCGTGATTCGCAGCTGCGGTTGGTGGGTTTATGTGGTGTATTTGCCCGTGTTCTGCATCGAGCAGGGTCTGGGCGAAAGCCTTGGCGGCGCGCTGCTGTCGGTGTCGAATGCGCTGCTGCTGATTTCCCCCTTTATGGCGGCATGGGCGCGGCGCGCATCTGTGCGCGTGAGCCTGCGCGCAGCGCAAGCCTATACGGCGACTTTGTTCATTTTGGCGACGCTGACATCGCCTTGGCCCATCGTTGCGGCGGGGTGTTTGTTCTTGGCCTCTTTTGGGTTGGTGCTGCTGGATGTGGTGGGGGGCTTGCCCTTTATGATGTCTGTCAAACCTTCAGAAAGGGCAGAAATGGCGGCGGTTTATTCCAGCTTTCGTGATGTATCGGGCATTGCGACCCCCGCTGTGGCATGGGCGGTGTTGTGGGTGGCCCCGCTGGCGGGGGTGTTTGCCGCCGCTGGGCTGGGCTTTGCCGCATCTTTTGCCATTGCTGCAAAGGTGCATCCGCGTCTGGGGGCCGAGCGCCCCTCGCATGGTGGGCAGCCGCGCTAGGGGCGAAAGCCTGCCAGCCTGCCCGCCAGCCTGTCTGCCCGCCTAGGCGCGGCCGTTTGCCACCAGCCATTCGGCACTGGCGCGCAGCGCACCTTCGGCCGAGACAAAGCGCATTTCCAAATCTTTGCGCGCCCGCGCATTGGACACGTGATGCGCCTGCCCAAGGCTGGGGATAATGGCACGGATATCAGGATCGAACACGGCCATAAGGCGCAGTACGAATTTTGGGGCCACGCGGCGCGTTATGCGGCGGGCAGGGTAGGCCGCCTTAAGCACGCGCGCCATATCGGGCATCGACATCATCCCCGCTGTGCAAGGGATGCGGCGGCCTGCGGTTTCGGGGCGTTCAAGCGCGCGCAGATGCGCCTCGGCCACATCACGCACATCGACGCAGGTAAAGGAAATCATCGGCAACATCGGATCGCGCCCGCGCAGCAGGCGCGCGACGACCGAAATCGAACTGCCATAATGCCCATCCAGTGGGGGGCCCACCACAAAGCCTGGGTTGATCGTGGTCAAGGCCATGCCGTGCTGGGTCGAGAAATCCCATGCCGCGCGTTCGGCCAAGGTTTTGCTTTTGGCATAGGCCGTGGTGCCCGGGGCCTCTAGGTTGCACCAATCGGTTTCGTCCTGCAGCCCGCGTTTGTAAGTATCGATAATGGCGACGACAGAAGATGTCAGAATCACGCGCGAAACCCCTGCCCGATGGGCGGCGGTCATGGCGCGCAGCGTTCCGTCTACAGCGGGGCGGATCAGATCATTCTCATCCTTTGGGTTGGCGATGGGAAAGGGCGATGCGCTGTGGATCAGCGCTGTTGCGCCCTGCATCGCGGCGTCCCAATTGTCATCGCGCGTCAGGTCAAGCTGCACGAATGACAAACGATCCAAGGCGCTGCCAGCGATATGCGGGGCAAGGGCCGAGCGCACCTCGCCCGCGCGCGACAAATCGCGCAAGCTGCCGCGCACGTTGTGGCCAGCCGCCAGCACCTTTAGCGCGATATGCTTGGCCACAAAGCCTGAAATCCCCGTCAGAACGACTGTCTCGCTCATCGTCACCCCTTCTTTACTCGCCTTATAGGTAAAAAAGGGCGATATGGGAAGTCAGTCCAAAAGACGGCGCGCAATCACCTGCGCCTGAATTTCTGCTGCACCTTCAAAGATGTTCAAAATGCGCGCATCGCACAGGATACGCGAGATTTTATATTCCAGCGCAAAGCCATTGCCGCCATGAATTTGCAGGCCATTGTCTGCCGCCGCCCATGCCACGCGCGCGCCCAGCAATTTGGCCATGCCCGCCTCTAGATCGCAGCGCTTGCCTGCATCTTTTTGGCGGGCCGAAAAATAGGTCAACTGGCGGGTGATCATAATTTCGACAGCCATCATCGCCAATTTGCTGGCCACGCGCGGGAATTGTACCAAGGCTTTGCCAAATTGCTGGCGCGACTGGGCATAATCCAGCGCCAGTTCCAGCGCTGATTGCGCGACGCCCACAGCGCGAGCCGCAGTTTGAATCCGCGCGGATTCAAATGTTTGCATCAATTGCTTAAAGCCCTGCCCTTCGACGCCGCCCAGAAGGTTTTCGCGCGCAACGGCAAATCCGTCAAAGGCCAGCTCGTATTCTTTCATGCCGCGGTATCCCAGCACCTCGATCTCGCCGCCCGTCATGCCGGGTGTGGGAAAAGGGGCCTCGTCGGTGCCGGGGGTCTTTTCGGCCAAAAACATCGACAAGCCGCGATAATCGGTGCTGTTGGGGTCTGTGCGCGCCAGCAATGTCATCACATGGGTGCGCGCGGCATGGGTGATCCATGTTTTATTGCCCGTGATGCTATAGCCCGCATCCCCCAGCACCGCGCGGGTGCGCAGCGCGCCCAAATCGCTGCCCGTATTGGGTTCGGTAAACACGGCAGTGGGCAGAATTTCCCCGCTGGCCAGTTTGGGCAGCCATTGCGCCTTTTGCGCATCGGTTCCGCCGCACAGGATCAATTCGGCGGCAATTTCGGTGCGCGTGCCCAGTGATCCCACGCCGATATACCCGCGCGAGAGTTCTTCGGACACGACAACCATCGATTCCTTTGACATGCCAAAGCCGCCGAAATCTTCGGGGATGGTCAGGCCGAATACGCCCATCTCGGCCAGTTCGGCAATGATTTCCATCGGGATCAGCGCGTCTTGCAGGTGCCAATCATGGGCGTGGGGGATGACCTTTTCATCGGCAAAGCGGCGGAATTGGTCGCGGATCATCTCTAATTCTTCGCCCAGCCCGACATGGCCAAATGTGGCGCGCCCAACATTATCTTGCATCAACGCGGTCAGCGCCATGCGGGCGGCATGCGTGTTGCCATTGGCGATCAATGCCGCACTGGCCGCGCTGGGGGTAGCGGTGATGTCCATATCGGAAAGGCGGATCATCTCGCCCTGCGACATGGGGATGCCGCCGTAAATCTGCGCCAGATATTCGCCAAAGGCGATTTGGTGAATCACCTGCTCCATCGGGCCAAATTGGCCCTGCGCTGTCCCTGCCTCGGCCCAAGCCTGCATTTGGCGCAGCGCCTGTGCATAGGTGGCCAGCCATGCCACCCCATGCGCGGCAGTTTGGTGCGCCTCTAGCAGCGCTGCATCAGGCTTTCCCGCAGGGGCGCAAGATACGCGCAGGGCCGCGATGCCAGCGGCCAGCACCGCGTCTGCATCTTGCAGGGCGCGGGCGGTGGTGGACAACAGATCATCCATCAAAAAGCTGTGTGGCATTGTTTGTCCATCATGCGGCATAGCGGGGCTTTCAAGAATAGGGGCGATTCTGCAACTGCGAAAGGGTTAGCCCCTTTGCATCGGGCGCGCAATAAGATTTCGTAATGAAAGCTGTTTTGGTTCTAAAATGTCGCAGCCGATTGTGCAGCGCCCCTCGCCTTTGCAAGGATCGGGCGCTAATCTGCCCCAAGCGAGGCATGATGGGCGATATTTTTTCCACACTGGTGGGGCAAGATTTGGGCGGGCAAGATTTGGCGCTGGCGCTGGTCGTCACGCTGCTGGCAGGCTTTGTCAAAGGTGCGGTGGGCTTTGCCATGCCGCTGATTATGATGGGGGCGTTTTCGGCGTTTTTGTCGCCAGACATGGCGCTGGCGGGGCTGGTGCTGCCCACGCTGATCTCGAATATCAGCCAAGCGTTTCGGCAGGGCTGGCACCCTGCGCAGCAAACGGCGCGCAAATACTGGCGTATTCTTGCGGCGACGGTGCTGTTTATCCCCCTTTCGGCGCAGTTTTTCTGGGCCATTCCACAGGGTCTGTTTCTGCTGTTGCTGGGTCTGCCGATCACCGCCTTTGCAGGGGCGCAACTTGCGGGCCTGCCCTTGGCGATACAGGTGCAGCACCGCGCGCGGGCTGAATGGGTTTTGGGCAGTATTGGCGGGTTATATGGCGGGGTTTCAGGCATTTGGGGCCCGCCGCTGCTGGTGTATCTTTTGTCGATCAAGGCCGATAAAACTGAAACGGTGCGCGTGCAGGGCGTGGTGTTTTTGATCGGGGCTTGCGTGCTGCTTGGCGCACATCTGCAATCGGGCCTGCTGGATCGCGCGGCGCTGACCTTTTCGGCGCTGCTCGTCTTGCCCGCGCTGATCGGGCAAGCCATCGGCTTTGCATGCCAAGACCGCCTTGACCAAAGCCGCTTTCGCCGCGCCACGCAGGTGCTGTTGGTGCTAACGGGGCTGAATCTGATCCGCGAGGCGGTGCTGCACCTGTGACTGTGCGCAAATGAACAGGGCTGCCGATGTTCATAGCCTGTGTCTTGGGCTATGCTGGGGCAAAATAGGAGAAACCCATGCAAATTGAACTGGGCCTTGATACCTTTGGCGATGTGACAAAGGATGCCAGCGGCGCGGATATGCCGATGGACGCCGTGCTGCGCGATGTGGTGGCCCAAGCGGTTTTGGCCGATCAGGTGGGCGCAGATTTCATTGGCCTTGGCGAACATCACCGCAGTGATTTTGCCATTTCATCGCCCGAGGTTATCCTTGCCGCGATTGCCGCGCAGACCAAAACCATCCGCCTTGGCACGGCGGTGACCGTGCTGTCATCCGATGATCCGGTTCGCGTGTTTCAACGCTTTTCCACGCTGAACGCGCTGTCAAATGGGCGGGCCGAGGTGATTTTGGGCCGCGGGTCTTTCACCGAAAGCTATCCCTTGTTTGGCTATGATCTGGCCAATTACGAGGTTTTGTTCGAAGAAAAGCTGGATCTTTTCGCCAAACTGGTGCGGCAAGACACGGTCACTTGGTCAGGCCAAACGCGCCTGCCTTTGGTCAACCAAAAGGTCTATCCGCCCCTTGGCCCGCAGGGGCTGACCACATGGGTTGGTGTGGGCGGCAGCCCTGAATCGGTGGTGCGCGTTGTGCGCCAAGATTTGCAATTGATGCTGGCCATCATCGGCGGTGATCCGCGCCGCTTTGTCCCCTATATCGAACTGTATCACCGCGCGTGCACCCAGCTTGATCGCGCCGTGCGCCCCATTGGTATTCACTCGCCCGGGTTTGTGGCCGATACGGACGAGGCGGCGATGGAAACCCTATGGCCCCATTACAGCGCCATGTTTGGCCGCATTGGCCGCGAGCGTGGTTGGCCGCCCACCACGAAAGAGCGCTATGTAGACGAGGTGCGTCGCGGATCACTCTATGTGGGCAGCCCCGAAACGGTGGCGCAGAAAATCGCCAGCGCCATGCGCGATCTGGGCGTGCAGCGGTTTGATATGAAATATGCCACAGGCCCCGTGCCCCATGCCGAGCAGATGCGCTGTATCGAGTTGTATGGAACCCGCGTTATTCCACGGGTGCGGGAGCTATTGGCAAGTTCGCGCGCCGCATAAAATGGGCGTGCAGCGCCACGCCCGCCCCCGCCAGCGCGATCATCGCCATGCCCAGCAGCGAAATTGCATCGGGAATATGGCCAAAGACCAGCCAACCCAGCAGACCTGCCCAAAACAGGTGTAGGTAGTTGACGGGCGCAAGCAGGCTGGCGTCCGCCTCGCGGTAGGCGGCCGTGATCAAGAAATGCCCCGCCGTGGCGATTATGCCCAAAAGCACGATAAAGGCCCAATCGATCCCTTGCGGCATGGGGCCTGTGCCCGTGGCCACCAGCATGATGCAAAAGGCCGCCAGCCCCACCCATGCAGTGTGAAACATCAGCGCGGGGGTGGTTTCGGTTTTGGCCAATTCGCGCGACAGCAGGTTATAGCAGGTGGCCGCACAGGCGTTGATCAGCGAAAAGATCACGCCCCAAAAGTCCAGCCCCGACCCTGGCCGTGCAATCAGCAAAACCCCCGCAAAGCCCATAGCCGCGCCGATCCAGCCGATGGGGCTTGCCTTCTCGCCCAGCAGCCAAACGGCGGCAAACATCACCAAAAATGGCGAAAGGTAAATGATGGCAATGGTTTCGGCCACGGGCATATGGCGCAGGGCAAGGCCGATCATCAGCGATCCCAGCGTCAGCGAGGCGGCGCGCAGCCCCACCAGCCACGGCCGATTGACCCGCAGCACCGCGCGGCCTTGCTGGGGCGCAAACACCGCCACGATCAGCGCCAAATTGATGGCATAGCGCAGCGCCATCACCAAGGGCACGGCATAAAGCATGGTCAAATGCTTGCTGGCCACATCCCCGATGGCAAACAGCATAACGGCAGCCGTAATCAGGCCAATTCCCAGCAAGGGCCGCGCAGGTTGATGCGCCATAAACCTATCCTTTAGTCTGTATATCTTGAAAAATTGACGCAGAATTATTGCCACTTTCGCGCCGAAATAATCCCTTAATCACGCTTTATACACCATGGCAGAATAGAATAGACCAAAGAGCTTTTGCGCAGGGGGGCGCTGCTGCGTGAAACTGAAAGGAGTGTTTTTTCGGGGTGATTTGTGATGGTTAGGCAAATGCGTGTTCTCGCGCTAAAGGCGTCAGGGGCGGCGATCAAGTCGATTTACGTGTACGGCTGCCGCAATTCTGGAACCAATTATATCAACAGTTTGATTATCAGCAACTGCGGCAGTGAAACGGGCCGTAGCCTGTATGATCCGCAGAATTCCGACCGCTTTGGTTGGAAACACGGATTTCCCATGATGATGGCGGCGCCCAAAGATGTGCTGACCATTGCCGTTTACCGCGAGCCGCTGGCGTGGCTGCACAGCATGTTCCGCACCCCGTGGCATGCGGCGGCACATTTGCGCAATGTCACCTTTTCGCAATTCATCCGCAGGGAATGGATGTCTATCATTGATGACGAGGCTTTTGGCGTCACCCGCGACAGCCCGCTGTGGCACAGTGAATTGTTGGCCGATCGTGACCCGCTGACGGGCCGTCGCTTTGCCAATGCCATCCAAATGCGCAATGTCAAAAATCGCGGCTTTGCCAGCCTTGATCACAAATCCGACAATGTGCTGCGCGTCAATTACGAAACTGTCCTTGCCGATCCGCAGGGGTTTCTGGACGGGCTGTGCACGGCCTACGGGCTGCGCCGCAAGCGCAATTTTGAACCCGTTTTGTATGACCGCGCCACGCCCGCGCGTGGCCTGTTCCAAGCAAAGGATGTCCCGCCCATTTCAGATGTGGATCTGGACTTTATCCACAGCCAATTGGATGCAAGCCAAGAGCAAAGCTTGGGCTATGATCTGCCGATCCGCGCGCGCCGCTTTGCGGCATAAGCGGGCTTGCGCGCTGCACCCATTGCGGGTATAGACAGGGCCACAGCTGCATCTGGGTCCAAACCAGACGCCACCGAAACACACGCGCGGGCCTGCTGGCCCGCTTTTTCATTTAAAGGCCCCGATGTCAGACCTGATCGCCAAAACCGCTATGGATCGCCGCTTGGCCGATATCATCACCCCCGTGATCGAGGGGCTGGGGTTTGAACTGGTGCGCATTCGCCTGATGGGCGGGCAAACCCGCACGCTGCAAATCATGGCCGACCGCCCCGATGGCGGTATCGAAGTGGATGAATGTGGCGAAATATCCACCGCCGTCTCCGCCGTGCTGGATGTGGAAGACCCGATTGAAGATAACTATATTCTCGAAGTCTCCTCACCCGGTATTGACCGCCCCTTGACGCGGCTGAAAGATTTCGAGGCGTGGAAAGGTTGGGAAGCCCGCCTTGAGACGACCGAACTGATTGATGGCCGCCGCAGGTTCAAGGGTATGCTGGCGGGCATTGAGGGCGACGAAGTGCTGATCGAGATTGAAGAGGGCAAAGAAACCCTCACGATTGGCCTGCAATTTGACTGGCTGTCCGATGCCAAGCTGATTTTGACCGATGATCTGATTGCCGAAATGCTGCGCCAGAAAAAGGTCAGCGGCCAGATCAGCGACAGCGAAATCGACGAAACCCAATTTGACGAGATTGAAACCGACGCGGGCGATGATGATGACATCGCGCCAGTTGCAAAACACTAAGCGGGAGAAGACCTATGGCCATTACCTCTGCCAACCAGCTCGAATTGTTGCAAACCGCCGAAGCGGTGGCACGCGAAAAGATGATCGATCCCGATCTGGTGATCGCGGCGATGGAAGACAGTCTTGCCCGCGCGGCCAAGTCGCGCTACGGCGCGGATATGGACATTCGCGTGGCGATTGACCGCAAGACAGGCCGCGCCACCTTTACCCGCGTGCGCACTGTGGTGGAAGATGACGCAGTGGAAAACCACCACGCGCAGCTGACAGTCAAGCAGGCCAAAGATTATCTGAAAGAGCCTGCCATCGGCGACGAGATCACCGATGAAGTGCCCCCTGTGGAGCTGGGTCGTATCGCCGCGCAATCTGCAAAGCAGGTCATCTTGCAAAAGGTGCGCGAGGCCGAGCGTGACCGCCAGTATGAAGAATTCAAAGACCGCAAGGGCACCATCATCAACGGCCAAGTCAAGCGCGAAGAATACGGCAATATCATCGTGGATATTGGCCGCGGCGAAGCCATTTTGCGCCGCAACGAAAAAATTGGCCGCGAGAGCTATCGCCCCAATGACCGCATCCGCTGCTATATCAAGGATGTTCGGCGCGAGGCGCGCGGCCCGCAGGTGTTCCTCTCGCGCACCGACCCGCAATTCATGGCCGAACTGTTCAAAATGGAAGTGCCCGAGATTTACGATGGCATCATCGAGATCAAGGCCGTGGCCCGCGACCCCGGTAGCCGCGCGAAAATCGCTGTGATCAGCCATGACAATTCCATCGACCCCGTGGGTGCCTGCGTGGGTATGCGCGGCAGCCGCGTGCAGGCCGTTGTGGGCGAATTGCAGGGCGAGAAGATCGACATCATTCCGTGGAACCAAGATCAGGCGACATTCCTTGTGAACGCGCTGCAGCCTGCCGAAGTGTCCAAAGTGGTGATCGACGAAGAAGCAGGCAAGATCGAAGTGGTCGTGCCAGACGAGCAGCTTTCGCTTGCCATTGGTCGGCGCGGGCAAAACGTGCGTCTGGCCAGCCAGTTGACGGGGCTGGATATCGATATCGTCACCGAATCAGACGAATCGGCCCGCCGCCAAGCCGAATTTGCCGAACGCACCCAATTGTTCATGGACACGCTGGATGTGGACGAGATGATGGCGCAGCTTTTGGTCGCCGAAGGCTTTACCAATTTGGAAGAAGTGGCCTATGTCGAGGTGGACGAGCTGTTGTCCATCGATGGCTTTGACGAAGGCACGGCAGGCGAATTGCAGGCCCGTGCGCGCGATTATCTGGAAGCGGCCAATAAAAAGGCCATGGACGCCGCCCGCGCGCTGGGCGTGGAAGACAGCCTTGTCGAATTCGAAGGCCTCACCCCGCCAATGCTGGAAGCCTTGGGCAAAGACGGCATCAAAACGCTGGAAGATTTCGCCACTGTGGCCGATTGGGAATTGGCGGGCGGCTGGACAACTGTGAAAGGCCAGCGCGTCAAGGATGAGGGCGTTTTGGAAAAGTTTGATGTTTCCTTGGAAGAGGCGCAGACCCTGATCATGACCGCCCGCGTCATGCTGGGCTGGGTTGACGTGGCCGAGATGGAAGCACCTCAAGAAGAACAGGAGGCCGAGGTCTGATCTCAGACCTCGGATGAGCAGACCGTGACACGCGGTGGCCGCCAAACCGATCAAGACGACCCCGAACGCAAATGTATTGTGTCGGGCGAGGTTCAGCCAAAGGCGGGATTGATTCGCTTTTGTCTGGGGCCTGATGGCATGGTTGTGCCCGATATTCTGGCGCGCCTGCCTGGGCGGGGATTTTACGTCTCTGCCGACCGCGCGATGATTGATAAGGCGGCGGCAAAGGGGCTGTTTTCCCGCGCCGCGCGCCAGCCCGTGAAATCGCCCGAAGCCCTGTCAGATTTGGTCGAAACCCTGCTGCTGCGCCGCGTGATTGATCTGATCTCGATGGCGCGCAAAGCCTCTGGCGCGGTGATGGGCTATGAAAAGGTCAAGGAATGGCTGGCGTCGGGTAAGGCTGTGCTGCTGATACAGGCGGCAGACGGGTCTGAACGGGGCAAGACGAAACTTCGCGCGCCCGAAGGCGAGGGGCGCTTTATTGGTTTCTTGACTGCGCAGGAATTGGGTTTGGCTTTTGGCCGCGAACGTGCGATACACGCCGCGCTTGCCGCTGGCGGACTCACGTCTCGTGTAGTAGAGGACGCAGCAAGGCTATGGGGTTTGCGTGATGCGGCCTCATTGCAAAATGGCGGAATTCCCGCCGAAAAGGATACGAAAGACGCATGACCGATTCTGACGGCAAAAAACCCCTAGGCTTGGGTGGCGCTCCGCGTTCTGGACAGGTGAAGCAAAGCTTCAGCCATGGCCGAACCAAAAGCGTGGTGGTTGAAACCAAACGCAAGCGCGTTGTGGTGCCAACTGTGGCGGGCAAGCCCGCTGCAGGGGGGGCTGCTGCGCCCGCGCCGAATAACAATTACGGCGACCCAAGCAAGCGCCCTGCGGGCATTTCCGATGCGGAAATGGAACGCCGTTTGGCGGCGCTGAAGGTGGCCAAGGCCCGCGAGGCCGAAGATACCGCCCGCCGCGTCATCGAAGATCGCGCCCGCGATGAAGAACGCGCGCGCAAGCGTGAAGAGGCCGAGACCAAGGAACGCGAAGACCGCGAACGGGCCATTGCCCAGCGCGCCAAGGCCGAAGAAGAGGCCCGCGCCAAGGCCGAGGCCGAGGCCGCCGCCATTGCCGCCGCCGCTGCCCGCAAGGCCGATGTGCTGGGCACGACGCGCCGCCAACCGCCTGCGCCCGAAAAGCCAGCCGAACGCGGCAGCAGCAATGGCCGCAGCGCCCCTGCTGTCCCTGCCAGCGCCGATGATCCGATTGCCCGCGCGCCCATGGGGGCCAAACCCGGCCTTGCTGCGCCGCGCAAAACCGACCGCGAACGCGAAGAGCGCGAGCGCAATGCCAAAGCCAAGGGCGACGAAGGCCGCCGTTCGGGCAAATTGTCGCTGAACGAGGCATTGTCAGGCGAGGGGGGCCGCACGCGCAGCCTTGCCGCAATCAAGCGCAAGCAGGAAAAGGCCCGTCAAAAGGCCATGGGCTTTGACAAGCCAGAAAAGCAAGTGCGCGATGTGCAACTGCCCGAAACCATCGTTGTGTCAGAACTTGCCAACCGCATGGCCGAACGCGCCGCTGACGTGGTGAAAAGCCTGATGAAAATGGGCATGATGGTGACGATGAACCAAGCCATCGATGCCGACACCGCCGAATTGGTGATTGAAGAATTCGGCCACAAAACTGTGCGCGTGTCTGATTCGGATGTGGAACAGGCGATCGAGACGATCAAAGATGCGCCCGAAGATATGCAGGTGCGCCCACCGATCATCACGATCATGGGCCATGTCGACCACGGCAAAACCTCGCTTCTGGATGCGCTGCGCAAGGCCAATGTTGTGGCGGGCGAAGCGGGCGGCATTACCCAGCATATCGGCGCCTATCAGGTGCAAACCGAAGGCGGGGCAAAGCTGACCTTCCTTGACACGCCGGGCCATGCTGCCTTCACGTCCATGCGCTCGCGCGGGGCGCAGGTGACCGATATCGTGGTGCTGGTGGTGGCGGCAGATGATGCCGTTATGCCCCAGACAGTCGAGGCGATTGCCCATGCCAAGGCCGCCAAAGTGCCGATGATTGTTGCCATCAACAAGGTGGATAAACACGGCGCAGACCCGATGAAAGTGCGCACCGATTTGCTGCAACACGAAATCGTGGTCGAGGCGATGTCGGGCGAAGTGCAAGATGTGGAAGTGTCTGCCAAAACGGGGCAGGGGCTGGACAATCTTTTGGAAGCCATCGCTTTGCAGGCCGAGATTCTGGAGTTGCGCGCCAACCCCAACCGCGCCGCCTCTGGCGCGGTGATCGAGGCTAAGCTGGACGTGGGCCGCGGCCCTATTGCCACCGTTTTGGTGCGCAACGGCACGCTGCGCAAGGGCGATATCTTTGTGGTTGGCCAGCAATGGGGCAAGGTGCGCGCCTTGGTCAATGACAAGGGCGAGCGGATTGATGAAGCAGGCCCTTCGGTTCCTGTGGAAGTGTTGGGCCTGTCTGGCACGCCATCGGCAGGCGATACGCTGGACGTGGTGGAAACCGAAGCGCAGGCGCGCGAAATTGCCGCCTACCGCGAGAAAACCGCCAAGGACAAGCGCGCCGCCGCAGGCGCTGCGACCACGTTGGAACAGCTTATGGCCAAGGCCAAGGCCGACCAATCTGTGGCCGAACTGCCCGTGCTGGTGAAAGCTGATGTGCAAGGCAGCGCCGAAGCCATCGTGCAAGCCCTTGAAAAGGTTGGCAACGAAGAGGTGCGTGTGCGCGTTCTGTCTTACGGCGTGGGCGCGATCACCGATACCGATGTCGGCCTAGCCGAAGCGTCCAATTGCCCGATCATCGGCTTTAACGTGCGCGCCAATGCGTCGGCCCGCAATTCGGCCCATCAAAAAGGTGTCGAGATTCGCTATTACTCGATCATCTATGATTTGGTTGATGACATTAAGGCGGCAGCATCTGGCCTGCTCAAGGCCGAAGTGCGCGAAACCTTCATCGGCTATGCGCAGATCAAAGAAGTGTTCAAGGTTACGGGCATCGGCCAAGTGGCGGGTTGTATCGTGACCGAAGGCATTGCGCGCCGCAGTGCGGGGGTGCGTTTGCTGCGTGACAATGTGGTGATCCATGAAGGCACGCTGAAAACGCTGAAGCGGTATAAGGACGAGGTCAAAGAAGTGCAGTCTGGCCAAGAATGTGGCATGGCCTTTGAACGCTATGAAGACATTCGCCAAGGCGATGTGATCGAAATCTTTGAACGCGAAGAGATTCAGCGCAAGCTGGCCTAAGGGCTGGCTGGCGCGGCCGCCGCGCATCCATCACAGCAAAAGAAAAGGCCAGCGTCACCGCTGGCCTTTTTCAAACTCAATACGCGCGGCGCTGCCCTATGACGGGCGCGTCATCGCGGTGACGGGTGTTCCGACATAGGTTTTGTCATCGACCACGATTTTGATTTTCCCATCTGCAAGCTGGCACACCATCAGCCCTTGGATAGATACGCAGCTTCCAATAGAAATTGTTCTCAGCATATGCCATCTCCTTTCTTGCACGTTCAGGTTACAGCGTAATTCCTAACACTTGCTTTCTGGAAGAGTTCAAAAGGGCGAAAAGACCCTCTCAATTGGGTGCATCTTATAGCCAATCGCGTAGGATTGGGATCAACGGAATATCTGCAGGCGGCATGGGGTAATTGCGCAAATCCTGCGCGCGCACCCAAGCCAAGGTTTGCCCTTCGCGCGGGGTGGCTATGCCCTGCCAACGGCGGCAAACAAATAGCGGCATCAGCAAATGAAAATCGCCATAGGAATGGCTGGCAAAGGTCAGCGGCGCAAGGCAGGATTCCTTGGTTTCAATGCCGAGTTCCTCGCGCAATTCGCGGATCAGCGCCGCCTCTGGCGTCTCGCCCGCTTCAACCTTGCCGCCCGGAAATTCCCATAGACCTGCAAGTGACTTTCCCTCTGGCCGCTGGGCCAGCAGAATGCGGCCATCTGCGTCAATCAGGGCAACGGCCGTGACCAGCAGCAGCCTCAAGACCGATAATCCGCGTTAATCTCGATATAGCGCGATGTTAAATCGCATGTCCAAACTGTGCGCTTGGCGCGGCCCATGCCCAGATCGACCGCAATGACCAATTCGGGCTGTTTCATATAGGCAGCGCCCTCTTCCTCGCGGTAGCGCGGGTTGCGCCAGCCCTTTTGCGCCACCAAAATATCGCCAAATTTGATGGTCAGGCGGTCACGTTCAGCCGCTGCGCCAGATTTGCCAATGGCGGCCACGATACGGCCCCAATTTGGATCTTCGCCCGCAATCGCGGTTTTCACCAGCGGCGAATTGGCAATGGCAAAGGCGGCCAGCTTTGCGTCCTGATCTGTCGCAGCCCCTGTCAGGCGCACTTCGACAAATTTGCGCGCGCCTTCGCCATCGCGCACGACCTGATGGGCCAGATTGCTCATCACCCCCTGCAGGGCGGTTTCAAACGCCTTCAGCGCCTCACCCTTTAACTCTGCCGCAGGTGACATGCCCGTGGCCGCCAGCAAAAGCGTGTCCGAGGTCGAGGTATCGCTGTCCACAGTGATCGAATTGAAGGTGGTTTCGACATGGCGCGACAGGATTTTTTGCAAAGTCGCCGCCGAGATTTTGGCATCGGTAAAGATATAGACCAGCATCGTGGCCATATCGGGGGCAATCATGCCCGACCCTTTGGCAATGCCTGCAATATGCACCACGCCGCCTTCGGCCTGCACTGTGGCCGCTGCGCCTTTGGGGAAAGTGTCCGTGGTCATCATGGCAAGGGCTGCCATATCAATCGCATCGCCGCGCAGGTCTTTGACCAATTGCGGCACCGCAGCGGTGATTTTTTCATAGGGCAGCGGCTCGCCAATCACCCCTGTCGAAGAGGTGAACACCCGCGCGGCAGGCAGGCCCAAGGCATCTGCCACAGCCGTGGTGATGGCGGCAACGGCGCGCTCGCCCGCAGCGCCCGTAAAGGCATTGGAATTGCCCGAATTGACCAGTATCGCTGCCCCCGCGCCCGCAGGCACCTTGGCGGCAAGGCTATCTTGGCAGGCGCGCACGCAGGCCGAGCGTGTGGTCGAACGGGTAAACACCCCCGCCATTTGCGTGCCGCCGCACAGGCGCACCAGCATCACATCTTTGCGGTTTTGATATTTGATCCCCGCTTCAATGGCGGCAAACTCTACCCCCGCAATATGGGGCAGGGCGGGAAAGGCAGCGGGGGCAAGGGGCGATACGGGCTTGGCAGATTTTGTGGCAGATTTTGCGGCAGTTTTGGCAGCGGCGGGCGCGGCCCCGCCCACCAGTTGCGCGATCTGTTTTTTCAAAGCTTTGGCTTTGGCTTTCCAATCTTTTTTGGCCATATCGCCCCCCATAGCGCGCCACGATCGTGGCCGCGCCGATCAATCTTGCGTTATTTGTCCAGCAATGCCGTGTCAGACAGCAGGGCAGGGTCAAGACCATCGCCCAAACGTTCCACAGTGGCCGCCTCGGTCACAGCTTTGATATGGGCATCAATCGCGCGGTTTTGCAACTCGCTGGCCAATTCTTCGCGCATCGCCTCTAGCGTTGGCTTTTCGGCAATGCGGCTTTCTTTGACCAAAATCAAATGCCAGCCAAAATCAGATTTAATCGGCCCTGCCACTTTGCCAATCTCGGCGGCGACCACCGCATCTTCAAAGGGTTTGACCATTTGGCCCAAACCAAACCAGCCCAATTCCCCGCCATTCGCGCCCGAACCGACATCGGTCGAATTGGCCTTGGCCAGTTCGGCAAAATCGGCCCCGCCGTCAAGCTGGGCCTTCAATTCATTGGCCTTTTCTTCGGTATCAACCAAGATATGTGCGGCGGAATATTCCTTTTGCGGGGCATAATCCTTGAACCGATCATCATAGGCCGCTTGCAGCGCCGCATCTGTCACCGCGCCTGTCACCACATCGGTCAGCGCGACATTAGACAGATAATCGCGGCGCGCATTGTCCAGTTGCAACTGATCGACCAGCTTTAGCTTGCCTTCGACAGTTTGCTCTAGCGCGGTTTGCTGGATCAACTGATCCAAGATCCCCTTGAACAAGGTTTCATTGGGCAGGGTTTTGTATTGTTCGGGCAGCGCCTCGCGCGCGGCAATCATATGGCCCAGCGTGATTTCAACGCCATTGACCTTGGCCACCACGGTTGCTGCGGTTTCATCTTGCGCCTGCACGGGCGAGGACAGCGCCGCGCCCAGTGCCAATGCCGCCAAAAATAGGTGCGATTTCGCCATCAAACTTCTCCGATCTGGCCGGCAGTTTTGCGCGGCGTTGACTATACCCGTGCCAGCCCTTACATCGCGACAGTCGCAGATCAAAGGCTGTGCCTGCCGCCCTTCTAGGCAAGGGCACTGGCGCGGGCAAGAGTAAGGCGACACACAATTTTGTTAGAAACGATCTGGCGAGGAAAATATGCTGGGGTTCGGGGCGCTGATGCGCAAACTGTTTGGCACGCCAAACGATCGCTTGGTCAAATCGGTGCGGCCACTCGTGGACAAGATCAACGCGTTAGAGGCCGAATTTGCCGCCCTTAGCGATGAGGGGATCAAGGCCAAGACGGCCGAGTTTCAAGCGCGGGTGCAAACGGGCGGCGTAAGTTTGGATGAGATTTTGCCCGAAGCCTTTGCCAATTGCCGCGAGGCCGCCCGCCGCGCCTTGGGCTTGCGCGCCTTTGATGTGCAGTTGATTGGCGGGATTTTCCTGCACAAGGGCAATATTGCCGAAATGCGTACGGGCGAAGGCAAAACGCTGGTTGCGACCTTTCCTGCCTATTTGAACGCGCTGACGGGGCGCGGCGTGCATGTGGTGACAGTGAACGATTATCTGGCCCGCCGCGATGCGGAATGGATGGGCAAGGTTTATGGCGCGCTGGGCCTGACCACGGGCGTTGTGGTGCCGTTTCAGGGCGATGCGGAAAAGCGCGCCGCCTACCGCGCCGATATCACCTATGCCACCAATAACGAGCTTGGCTTTGACTATCTGCGCGACAATATGAAGGGCAGTTTGGATGATATGGCCCAGCGCGGCCATGCCTTTGCCATTGTGGACGAGGTGGACAGTATCTTGGTGGACGAGGCGCGCACGCCCTTGATTATCTCTGGCCCCTCTGATGACCGCTCGGCCCTCTATCAGCAGGTCAATGCGCTGATCCCTCAGCTAACCGAGGAACACTACAAGCTGGACGAAAAGGCCCGCACCGCCACGTATACCGAAGACGGCAACGAGGTGATGGAAAGTCTGCTGCACGCAGCCGAGGTGTTGCCCGCAGGCCAATCGCTGTATGATCCTGAAAGCACGACCATCGTGCATCACATCAACCAAGCGCTGCGCGCGCACAAACTGTTCACCCGCGACAAAGATTACATCGTGCGCGATGGCGAAGTGATGCTGATTGACGAATTCACAGGCCGCATGATGAAGGGCCGCCGCCTGTCGGACGGGTTGCATCAGGCGATCGAGGCCAAAGAAGGCGTGCAGATTCAGCCCGAAAACGTCACGCTGGCGCAGGTCACCTTTCAAAACTATTTCCGTCTGTATGACAAACTTGCAGGCATGACAGGCACCGCCGAAACCGAGGCGGACGAGTTTATGGAGATCTATAAACTGGGCGTTGTGGTTGTGCCCACCAACCGCCCCGTCCAGCGCAAAGATGCCCATGACCAAGTCTATCGCACGGCGCGCGAGAAATACGAAGGCGTGGTTGCCGCCATCAAAGAGGCCAATGCCAAAGGCCAGCCCACGCTTGTCGGCACCACGTCGATTGAAAAATCCGAAATGCTGTCGAATCTGCTGAAACAGCACGGCATCGCGCATAATGTTCTGAACGCCCGCCAGCACGAGCAAGAGGCCCAGATTGTTGCCGATGCAGGCAAGTTTGGCGCGGTGACCATCGCCACCAACATGGCAGGGCGCGGCACAGATATTCAACTGGGCGGCAATGTCGAGTTGAAGGTGCTAGAGGCGATTGCAGCCGATCCATCTTTGCACCCCGACGCGGTGCGCGCCAAGATCGAGGCCGAACATGCCGATGAAAAGGCCCGCGTTTTGGCCGCAGGCGGGTTGTTTGTTTTGGGCACCGAACGCCACGAATCGCGCCGCATCGACAACCAATTGCGCGGGCGGTCCGGCCGTCAGGGCGATCCGGGTGCATCGTCGTTCTTCTTGTCGCTGGAAGATGATTTGATGCGCATTTTCGGGTCTGAACGTCTGGATTCGGTGCTGACCAAACTGGGCATGAAAGAGGGCGAGGCGATTGTGCATCCTTGGGTGAACAAATCGCTTGAACGCGCGCAGGCCAAGGTAGAAGGGCGCAATTTTGACATTCGCAAACAACTGCTGAAGTTTGACGATGTGATGAACGACCAGCGCAAGGCCATCTTTGGCCAGCGCCGCGAAGTGATGGAGGCAGATGATCTTTCCGATGTGGTGCAGGATATGCGCCTGCAAGCCATCGAAGATATGGTCGATTTGCATATGCCGCCCAAAACCTACCCCGACCGTTGGGATGCACCTGCCCTGCAGGCCGATCTGCGCGAAAAGCTGAATTTGGATTTGCCCATTGCCGATTGGGCCGCCGAAGAGGGGGTAGATCAGCAAGTGATCCGCGACCGCGTGGTCGAGGCGGCCGACACGATGATGGCCGAAAAACTGGCCACTTTTGGCCCCGAAGTGATGCGCAACATCGAAAAGCAGGTCTTGCTGCAAACCATCGATGGCAAGTGGCGCGAACATCTGTTGCGGCTGGAACATCTGCGCTCGATCATCGGGTTCCGCGGCTATGCCCAGCGTGATCCGCTGAACGAATATAAAACCGAAGCCTTCGGCATGTTCGAAGCCATGCTTAACAGCCTGCGCGTAGAAGTGTCGCAAAAGCTGTCGATGGTGCGGGTTGTCTCGGCCGAAGAGCAGGCCGCCATGGCGCGCCAGCTTTTGGCCCAGCAGGCCGAACTTGCCGCGCGCAGTGCAAAGCCCGTCGCAGCGCTGCCCACGGGCGTGGCCGCCTTGGCTGGGTTTAACGAGGCAGACCCATCCACTTGGGGCAATCCCGGGCGGATGGACCCTTGCCCCTGCGGTTCGGGCAAAAAGTTCAAACATTGCCACGGCGCGTTGTAATCGCGCCTGCCAAAGCGGTGTGAAAGGCGGCCTTCGGGCCGCCTTTTGACATAATTTGCCCGCAAATACCCACAGTCTTGCCCCACCCTTGACGTGATGTGTTGTTTCTTTAGGGGCAACAAACTGCGGAGGTTGTGATGCATTATCCTAAATTCCTATCCAAATGCGCGGCGAGGTCTGATCTGGTTTTGGGCTTGGTGGCTGCATCGGTCGTGCTTTTGTCTGGCCTTGTTATGGGCAAACTCAGCGTGGGGCCTGCCAATTTTGCCACCCTGTCGCTGCCCAGCTTTGCCCAAGCGGGCGCGCCCGATCTTGTCACGCAAAACGCCATAGCGCCCGAGGCCAGCCCGACTGTGCCTGCAATCGCGGCCAGCGCCTGCCCCATCTCGCTGGAAGTGATGGACGAAGGCGGGGCGATGATAGGCGGCACGCTGCTGGCGCCCTGCCTGCCCAATCAAGATTTGGTCATCGCCCATGCGGGCATGGTGTTTTCGGCCAAAACCCTGTCAACAGGCGCGCTGTTCTTTAGCCTGCCCGCGCTGAAAACCGATGGCAAGGTTGACATCCGTTTCACCGATGGTGAAACCGCCTCGGCCTCTGTGCCCATGCCTGATGCCGCCGCCGTGCAGCGCGTGGCGGTGCAATGGCCCTATGAGGATGGCTTTGTCATCCATGCTTTTGAAAATGGCGCAGCCTTTGGCGCGGCGGGCCATATCTGGCAAGAGGCCCCGAATCTGCCAGCAGCGGGTGCGTCTGCCACGGGCGGTTATGTGCAACTTTTGGGCGATGGGGCTGTGGCCATGCCGCTGCTGGCGCAGGTCTTTACCTATGATCCTGCCACCCCAACCGAAGTGCTGTTCGAGGCGGCCGTGACCCAGACCAATTGCGCGGGCGAGATGATGGGAGATGTGTTGTTTTCCAAGGGTGGCGCGGTGGAAAAATCGGAAATGACTGTGGCCATGCCTGACTGTGACGCAGTAGGCGAATATGTGCATTTGGGCTTTGTGCCGCCCAACCCTGCCTTGGCGCTGGCAAATTAATGCGCCCAAAACCCGCCAAACATGGCGGCTGATCTGGCCATGTCCTGCAAGGTATGGTTGAAAGCAGGCAGATCACGGCGAAGGTTTATCCAATGATGTGGCTTGGCCAACAGGGCAAAGACAAAAGGCGGGCTTGGCCCGTCTTTGCCCTTTGCGCAGGGCTGATCTTGGGCTGGCCCAGTGGCGCGCGCGCGCAAGATATCACCTTGACCTCGCGCGATGGGGCGCTGTCGGTGTCGGGGCAATTCACCAGCTATGACGGCGCGTTTTATCGCCTGACCAGCGCATTTGGCCCGCTGACCATTGCCGCCGAAAGCGTGGTTTGCGAAGGGCCTGCCTGCCCAGATTTAACCGCGCCTAAGGCGCTGATCCGCCTGACGGGCGATGGCGAGGCGGCCCGCACACTATTGCCCGCGCTGATTGCCGCCTTTGCGCGCGCGCGCGGCTTTGATCTGCGCGCGCCAGAACGCCCCGATGCTCCCACGCTTTTGCTGCAAAAGGGCAGCCAGTTGGTGCTGGCCGAATTCACCTTTACCGCCCGCGCGCCAGAGGCGGCCCGTTCGGCCATGACCGATGTGGCGGCAGATTTGGTTGTGGCGCGCTTTGCCCCGCTCGATAGCCCTGCGCAAGTCTTGGCGCTTGATGCGCTGATCCCGATTGTATCGCCCGAAAATCCGCTGCCGCGCCTGTCTACTGCCGATTTGGCCGCAGCCCTTGCGGGTAAGGTGCAGAATTGGCAACAGATCGGCGGCCCCGATATGCCCTTGGTGCTGCATGGGTTGGATCAGGGCAGTGATTTGGCCGCAGCCTTGGCCGCGCGGCTTGGCCAGACGCCGCGCGCCGATCAAACCCACCCAGATTTGGCCAGCCTTGCGCAGGCCGTGGCACGCGATCCTTGGGCGCTGGCGGTGACGGGGCGCGCCAACGCAGGGGCGGCGCGGCCCTTGCCCTTGGCCGATAGCTGCGGCTTCGTGCTTGACCCCTCGCCGCAATCGGTCAAATCCGAAGATTATCCGCTGACCCTGCCGATTTACCTGCTGACCCCGCAGCGCCGCCTGCCCCTGATGGCGCGCGAGTTTCTAGAGTTTCTGGCCCTGCCTGCCGCCCAAGCGGCGATTGCGGATGCGGGTTTTGTGGCGCGCAATTTTGAAAGCGTGCCCTTGGCCAAGGATGGGGCGCGGCTGATCAATGCGCTGAATGCGGCATCGGGAAAAGAGGCTTTGCCCCTGTTGCAACGCCTTGCTGCGGCGATGGATGGGGCTGAACGTGCCGCCATGACTTTTCGCTTTGAAGACGGCACATCCGATTTGGATGTGGTCAGCCAAAGCAATCTGGCCAGCCTTGCCCAACTGATTGCTGCGGGCGAATTGGCCGATAAATCGCTGATCCTTGCAGGCTTTACCGCCAGCACAGGCGATGCCGAGGCTGACCTTGCCGCATCCAAAGCCTTGGCGGCCGCCGTCTTGGCTGCGCTGCAGGCGCTGGCCCCTGATGTCGAGGCCGCATATTGGCCGCAAGTCGATGCTTTTGGGGCTGCTTTGCCGATCGCCTGTGATACAACTGCTGCGGGAAAGCGGCTGAACCGCCGCGTGGAACTGTGGCTGCGGCCTGCGCCGCTGCCGCAATAGGGGGCGGCGCGCGATGGATCCAGCCTTGGTTTTTGATCTGAACGATATTCCGCAGGTGGATTTGCGGGTGGCTGCGGGCAGCTACCGCTGGAACGTCATTGACGGGCTAACAGGCCATGCCAATCGCGGCATCGAACTGGGGGTTGCGGCGGGGTCATTTTCGCGGCGCATGCTGGAGTCTGGCCGATTTGCGCGGTTTTGGGGGGTGGACAGCTATAGCGACACCCATAACACCGCCCAGTATAAAGAGGCCCTGCGCCATGTAGGGTTAGAGGCGCCCTATACCCTGCTGCGCATGACCTTTGCCGAGGCGCTTGATCTGTTTCCCGACAATTTTTTCGATTTTATCTATGTCGATGGCTATGCCCATACGGGCGAGGAGGGCGGGCGCACCATGATTGATTGGTATGCCAAGCTGAAGGTGGGCGGCATTATGGCGGGCGATGACTATAGCCCCAAGAAATGGCCACTGGTGGTCTGGGGGGTTAATCATTTTGTCGCGCAATTGGATGTGCCGCTGACCATCACCGATCAGGTTTTGGATGAAACCTATAACCGCTTTCCGTCATGGTTTTTTGAAAAGCCCAGTCGCGCCCCTGCCCAGCCTTTGCGCCCCGATCCTGAATTGGTCGCCATTGGCGCGGCTGCCCGCCTTGCCCGCGAGGCGGAAGACCGCGCCAAGCGCCGTGCACGGCGGGCGGCGCGCGCGCAGGCCAAAGCTGGCGGTTAAAGCAGGGCTTCGGCGCGAAAACTCAGCTCTTTGGATTTGCCGATGATCAGATGGTCATGCAGCGTCAGCCCCAAGACCTGCGCCGCATCTTGGATTTGGTGGGTCATGGAAATATCCGCCTCTGATGGGGTGGGATCGCCTGAGGGGTGGTTATGCACCAAAATCAGCGCCGAGGCGTTCAGTTCCAGCGCGCGTTTGACCACTTCGCGCGGGTAAACAGGCACATGATCGACTGTGCCTTTGGCCTGTTCCTCATCGGCAATCAGCACATTCTTGCGGTCCAGATACAGCACGCGAAAACATTCGGTTTCGCGGTGCGCCAGTGCCGTGTGGCAGTAATCCAGCAGCGCCGCCCATGATGAAAGGACGGGGCGGTGCATCACGCGCGCGCGCATCAATCGCTGTGCGGCTGCCTCGACGATTTTGAGTTCCTGCACCACCGCTTCGCCCACGCCCTTGATCAGCATCAGCCGTGCAGGGCTGGCCGAAATGACGCGGCCAAAATCGCCAAAGGTTTGCAGCAAAAGATGGGCAAGGGGTTTGACATCTTGGCGCGGGATGGCGCGAAACAGCACCAATTCCAGCATTTCATAATCGGGCAGGGCCTGCGCGCCGCCCGCCATAAAGCGCGTGCGCAGCCGCTTGCGATGATCACCGATATAAGAGGGCAGGCGCGCCCCTGCGGCCAAAAGCGCGCCCTCTGCCTCGTCCTGATCGGGGGCGAAGAGGCCAGGGGATGAATCATGAAAGCCAAGCTGTGTCATACACGCAGCTTGGCCTGATATTGGTTAAGGGCGCGTTAACGTGCGCGGTGGTTTTAGGATTTCATCCCGTCCCAAAACCCTTTGACCTTGGCAAAAAAGCTGCTGCCTTCGGGGTTATTATCGGCGGCAAGCGTGTCAAATTCTTGCAAAATCTCGCGCTGGCGCGCGGTAAGGTTGACGGGGGTTTCCACCGCCAGTTCGATCACCATATCGCCCGATCCGCCGCCGCGCAGGGCTGGCATGCCCTTGCCGCGTAGGCGCAACTGGCGGCCCGTTTGGCTGCCTGCCGTGACCTTAACGCGCGATTTGCCGCCGTCGATGGTGGGCACCTCTACCTCGCCGCCCAAGGCTGCTGTGGCAATGGATATCGGCACGCGGCAGAACAAATGCACCGAATCGCGCTGGAAAATCGCGTGTTCCTTCACCTCGATGAAAATATACAAATCCCCTGCAGGCCCGCCGCGCATGCCTGCCTCGCCCTCGCCTGCAAGGCGGATGCGCGTGCCCGTTTCCACCCCCGCTGGGATGTTGACGGCCAGCGAGCGTTCCTTTTGCACGCGCCCTTGGCCTGCGCAGGAACGGCAGGGGTTTTTGACGATTTGCCCCGCGCCTGCGCAGGTGGGGCAGGTGCGTTCCACTGTGAAAAAGCCCTGCTGCGCGCGCACTTTGCCCACACCGCCGCAGGTGGGGCAGCCCACAGGTTCCGAGCCGCCTTCTGCCCCCGTGCCGCGGCAGGTATCGCAGGCAACAGCGGTGGGCACGGAAATGGTTTTGTGCAGGCCCGAATAGGCCTCTTCCAAACTGACGCGCAGGTTATAGCGCAGATCAGACCCGCGCTGCGCGCGTGCGCGCGCCCCGCCACCCGCGCCGCCGCGCCCGCCGCCCATGAAATCGCCAAACAGGTCTTCGAATACATCCGAAAAGGCCGAAGCAAAATCGGCATTGCCCGCCCCGCCGCCGCGCGGCCCACCACCGCCCATACCGCCTTCGAAGGCGGCATGGCCATAGCGGTCATAGGCGGCCTTTTTGTTTTCGTCTTTCAGAACATCATAGGCTTCGTTCACCTCTTTGAACTGGGCCTCGGCATTGGGGTTGTCAGAGTTGCGGTCAGGGTGGAATTCTTTGGCCTTGGCCCGATAGGCCTTTTTCAAATCTTCCGCCGATGCCCCTTTGGACACGCCCAACACATCATAAAAATCGCGCTTTGCCATGGGAAACCCCCTAGTTGCGAACGGGATTGGGCGGCCCCGATTTAGGGCCGCCCCTGTGCCGTTCGGCGCGGATTACTTCCGCTTGTTGTTCCCCAAGTCTTCAAAATCGGCGTCGATGATGTCTTCGTCCACGTCGCGCGCGCGGTCCTCACCTTCGCCATCGTCTTGGTCGGCGCTGGCCTTGTAAATGGCCTCGCCCAGTTTCATCGCAGCCTCGGTCAGATTCTGGATGCCGCCCTTGATCTTGCCAACCTCGTCGGTTTTCAGAACATCTTCCAGCGCCGACATAGCCAATTCGATCACTTCCACAGTAGACGGGTCGATCTTATCGGAATGTTCGGCCAGCGACTTTTTGGTCGAATGCAGCAGGCTTTCGCCCTGATTCTTGGCCTCGACCAACTCGCGGCGCTCGCGATCGGCTTCGGCGTTCGCCTCGGCGTCTTTGACCATCTTTTCGATGTCTTCGTCCGAAAGGCCACCCGATGCTTGGATGGTGATCGCCTGTTCCTTATTCGTGCCCTTATCCTTGGCTTTGACCGAAACGATGCCGTTCGCGTCAATGTCAAAGGTCACTTCGATCTGGGGCATACCGCGCGGGGCGGGCGGGATGTTTTCCAGATTGAATTGGCCCAGCATTTTGTTGTCGGCAGCCATTTCCCGCTCGCCTTGGAAGACGCGGATGGTCACGGCGTTTTGGTTGTCTTCGGCGGTCGAAAAGACCTGCGACTTTTTGGTCGGGATGGTCGTGTTGCGGTCGATCAGGCGGGTGAAGACCCCGCCCAAGGTTTCAATACCCAGCGACAGCGGGGTCACGTCCAGCAGCACCACGTCTTTGACATCGCCCTGCAAGACGCCCGCCTGAATGGCAGCGCCTGCGGCGACAACCTCGTCAGGGTTCACGCCCTTGTGGGGTTCTTTGCCAAAGAACTTGGTCACTTCTTCGATGACGCGCGGCATACGGGTCATACCGCCCACCAAAACCACCTCGTCAATGTCCGACATCGACAGGCCCGCATCTTTCAGCGCGTCTTTGCAGGGTTTCATCGACTTTTTGATCAGATCATCCACCAAAGATTCCAGCTTGGCGCGGGTCAGTTTCACAACCAAGTGCAAAGGCTGGCCTGTGTTCTTGTCCATCGAAATGAACGGCTGGTTGATTTCGGTTTGGTTGGCCGAGGACAGCTCGATCTTGGCTTTTTCAGCGGCTTCTTTCAGGCGCTGAAGGGCCATCTTGTCCAAGGAAAGATCAACACCGTTTTCCTTTTTGAATTCGTCCACCAGATGGTTGACGATGCGCATGTCGAAATCTTCACCGCCAAGGAAAGTGTCGCCATTGGTCGATTTCACTTCGAACAGGCCGTCGTCAATTTCCAAAATGGTGATATCGAATGTGCCGCCGCCAAGGTCATAGACGGCGATGGTTTTGGATTCTTTGCGGTCAAGGCCGTAAGCCAGCGCAGCCGCCGTGGGTTCGTTGATGATGCGCAGCACTTCAAGACCCGCGATTTTGCCTGCATCTTTGGTGGCTTGGCGCTGGGCATCGTTGAAATAGGCAGGCACCGTGATCACGGCCTGCGTCACCGTCTCGCCCAGATAGGCTTCGGCGGTTTCTTTCATTTTCTGCAGAATCACAGCCGAGACTTGGGCGGGCGAGAATTTTTCGCCGCGTGCTTCAACCCAAGCATCGCCATTGCCGCCGTTGACAATTTTATACGGCATATTCTTTTGGTCTTTGACGATGACCGGATCGTCGTGGCGGCGGCCAATCAGGCGCTTGACGGCGAAAATCGTGTTGCTTGCATTGGTCACGGCCTGACGCTTGGCCGCTTGGCCAACAAGGCGTTCGTTGTCGGTATAGGCGACAATCGACGGCGTGGTGCGCGCACCTTCCGAGTTTTCAATGATACGCGGCTGCGAGCCGTCCATGATGGCGACGCAAGAGTTGGTCGTCCCAAGGTCAATTCCAATTACTTTGGCCATGATGATCCCTTTCGTTAGGCGATGTTGGGGGCCAAAACCCCGAAGGCATTCGGGCCCGTTCCAAAGAGGCGTTGGCGTTTCTCGCCAGCTGAGGCGTATATAGGCAGGGTGCCCAGTGGCTGCAAGCGGGGGCTGCCTAAGATTTGCGCAAGGCGATAGCAAAATAATGCTTAAACTTGTGTAAACCCTGCGCCAAACGGGCGCAGGCCATGTCGCGCCTTGGTCGCGCCTTGGTCGCGCCCTGCGGGTCTGGGCTATCGCTTCGCGCTCCAGCTCAGCGAGATGTAGCGGTTTGAATAATGCTCGCCCATCAGGCCGATCATCATCAGCGCCAGCGAGACATAGATCGGATAGGTGATGGACGAATAATGCGGGTGATAGTTTTCAAACATATAGCCGCGGGTCTGATCGATGGTGTGGAACAAGGGGTTCCACGAATACATCGCCAGAATGTAGCCCGGTGTGGAATTGGCCAGCATCATCTTGCCCGAAAAGATCATATTCATGCGCGAATAGATCGAGGTCAGCGTGCCCACCAATTCGGGCTGCCACGGGGTTGCGGCCTTAAAGATCATGCCCGTGGCGATGCCCGAAAACCATGACAGCATGAAGGCCCCAAAAACATATTGCGGCTCGTGGATTGTGATGGGTGTCCACAGCGTGTGGTAAAAGAACAAGATTGTGGCGGCAGACAGCACTTGCAAATACAGTGTGCCCAGCGCCGCTGCCCCAATGGCGACAATGGGGTTCATGGGCGAATGTTTCATCATCGCTGATGTGGGGCCATCAGATTTTGCCACGGCGCCCAAGGTTTGGGTATAGGTGGCAAAGTTGAACACGCCCGTCATCATATACAGCACAAAATCGCCGCGCACGGCCATGCGGCGCATGCCCAGCAAATCCATCATAAAGACCATGACGGCCACCATGATGACCGATTGCAAAATCGCCATCAAAAGGCCAACCAGCGCGTTGCCGTGGCTTTTGCGGATATGGCGCACCGAGGCGTGGAAGATCAGTTCCAGCAGCCGCCAAGTGATAGCCCATCCTGAAGTGCTTGTGTGGACGCGAAACATGGGTTTGCCTTGCCTCTTGTGATGTCAGCCTTGCGAAATCTGACGGGAAATCTTGCTGTTTCCCTTTCGTGCCATGATAAGGGCAAATAAGGTATTAATCAACAAGGCGGCGTTTGTGTGGCAGCGCGGCCAGTTTGGGGGCGAAAATGGACTATGGGCAGTTGCAGGCGGTGATGCGCAGGCTGGCGCTGCTGGCGGGGGCAAAGATCATGCAGGTCTATGACGGCCCCGATTTTGATGTGAAAATCAAATCCGATGCCAGCCCTGTGACCGAGGCAGACGAGGCCGCGAATGCGATTATTGCCGCAGGTCTGCGCGCAGCCTTTCCCGCCGTGCCCCTGATCACCGAGGAAGATGCCGAAAGCCATGCCCAGCGCGCGGCCACGTTTTTGATTGTCGATCCTTTGGATGGCACCAAAGAGTTTATCCAACGGCGCGGCGATTTTACTGTGAATATCGCCTATGTCGAAAACGGCGTGCCTGTGCGCGGCGTGGTCTATGCCCCTGCCAAGGGGCGGCTGTTTTACACCACGGCGCAGGGGGCTTCGGTTGAAGAGATGGGCGCGCATGATCTGGATCACGTGGGGCCAATGCAGCCCATTGCGGTAAACCCTGCGCCCGACAATTCTGCCCTGATGGTCGTGGCCTCTAAATCGCACCGCGACGCTGCGACCGATGACTATATCGCCAAATATGCTGTGCGCGATATGACCTCGGCTGGCAGTTCGCTGAAACTGTGCCTGATCGCCACGGGCGAGGCTGATCTGTATCCCCGCCTTGGGCGCACGATGGAATGGGATACGGCGGCGGGCGATGCGGTGCTGCGCGGGGCAGGGGGGGTGATGGTGGATTTTCACAGCCATGATCCGCTGATCTATGGCAAGGCAGGATGGGACAACCCTTTCTTCATTGCCTATGCCCCGGGTGTGGAGTTGAAACGCTAACACATGAAAACCCTTATTGTCATTCCCGCGCGCTATGCTTCATCGCGCTTTCCCGCCAAACCTCTGGCGCAGATTACAGGGCCAGATGGGGCCAAGACCCTTGTGCAGCGCGCATGGGCGGCGGGAATGGCCGCAGGGCAGATGATTGGCGCGCAGGTGGTCGTGGCCACGGATGATGCGCGCATTGCCGCCCATGTGCAGGGCTTTGGCGGCGCGGTGGTGATGACCAGCGCGCAGGCGCAAAACGGCACCGAACGCTGCGCCGAAGTGGCGGCGGCGATGGGCGATTTTGATGTGATCGTCAATTTGCAGGGCGATGCGCCGCTGACCCCGCCATGGTTTACCCTTGATTTGGTTGCGGCCATGGCGCAGGGCGGCTGCGATGTTGCCACCCCCGTGCTGTGCTGCGATGGCGCGATGCGCGCCGCCCTAATCGCCGACCGCGCAGCAGGGCGTGTGGGCGGCACAACGGCTGTTTTTGCCGCAGATGGCGCGGCGCTGTATTTTTCCAAAGAGGTGATCCCCTTTTGTGCGCAAAACTTCGCGCCTGCCGACCCGACCCCTGTGTTTCATCACGTGGGCCTTTACGCCTATCGCGCGGGGGCGCTGCGCGATTACCCGCGCTGGCCCATAGGCCCGCTAGAGGCGCGCGAAGGCTTGGAACAACTGCGCTTTTTGGAACAGGGGCGGCGGGTGCATTGTGTGCAGGTCCAAGCCCGCGCGCATCAGTTTTGGGAGGTGAATAACCCCGAAGACATCCCCATTGTCGAAGCGATGATCGCCCATAATGCGGGGCTGGCCTGATGGGGCGGCCGTGAGCAAAGGGCTGCGCGCCTCGGTCATCATTGTATCGCGCCACCGCGCCGCGGCCCTTGCGCGCGCTGTCTGCGCCCTGCGCCAGCAAAGCGCGCCTGACATCGAACTGATCGTGGTCGCCGATCCTGCCGCCTGCGCGGGGCTGGCAGGGCAGGGGGATGTGAAGATTATCCCCTTTGATCAGCCCAATATCAGTGCGGCGCGCAATTTGGGCATTGCCCATGCGGCGGGTGATCTGGCGCTGTTTATCGATGATGATGCCGTGCCCGAACCGACATGGGCCGCGCGGCTGATTGCGGCCTTTGACAGCGCGGATGTGGTGGCGGCAACGGGCTTTGTGCGCGGGAGGAGTGGCATTTCTTACCAATGGCAGGCCTGCGCCGTGGATCATTTGGGCCAAGATCACCCGCTAGATGTGCCCCAAACCCCCAGCCTGCATCAGGGCACGCGCGCCCGAACGGTCAAAACCCAAGGCACAAATTGCGCCTTTCGCCTGTCTGCCCTGCGCGCCATCGGTGGCTTTGACCCTGCCTTTGCCTTTTATCTGGATGAGGCAGATGTAAACCTGCGCATCGCCCCTTTGGGCCGCACCATGATCGTGCCAGATGCGCAGGTGCATCACGGGTTTTTGGCCAGCGCGCGCAGGCAGGCCAACCGCGTTCCTGTGACCTTGTTTGATATTGCGGCCAGCACGGCGGTGTTTTTGCGCAAACATGCAGGGCCTGATGCCGAACTCGGGCGCGAGGGGATGTTTGCGGCGCAGACCGCGCGGATCGCATCCCTGCGCGCATCGGGCAAAGTCACCGCAGTGCAGGCGCAGGCGCTGCGCGAAAGCCTTGATGCAGGCTGGCAGGCTGGCATGGCGCGCCCCTGTGGCGCGGCGCAAACATTTGGTGCAGCCGCGCCATTTTTGCCCCTTCTCGGCGCAGGCCCGCGCCAATCTGTGGTGATCTTTGGCTGGGTTTGGGCGCAAAAGGCGCTGCACAGGCGCGCAGCCACCGCCCTTGCGCAGGGCCAGATCGTCACTGTGATCTGCCTTGCCCCCAGCCTGCGGCGGCATAAGATGCAGTTTTTGCCCCAAGGCTATTGGTGGCAAGAGGGCGGCATTTGGGGCCGCAGTGACCGCGATATATCCGCCCTGTTCTGGCGCGGCTTTGCCGCCCGCGCAGCCAAAGAGACCGCCCGCATCGCGCCCTATCGCGGCTTGACCGGTTGATATGGTCGTCATGCGCGACAAACTTGGACGATTTTTAATCTTTTGATTGAAAAACCTATGCAATAGGCCAGAGCCATGCCATAAATTGAAACAAGAGCTGTCCTGCAGCCGCAGCACATCCAAAGGTTCGAGCAGATGAAGATCAAAAAAGTTACCAAAGCAGTGTTTCCTGTTGCTGGGATGGGAACGCGGTTTTTGCCTGCGACCAAATCCATCCCCAAAGAGATTATGACTTTGGTTGACCGCCCCTTGATCCAATACGCCATCGACGAGGCGCGGGCCGCTGGCATCAAAGATTTCATTTTTGTCACCTCGCGCGGCAAATCCGCGCTAGAGGATTATTTCGATCATTCGCCCGAACTGGAAACCGCGCTGAAACGGGCGGGCAAGACGGATCTGTTAGAGATATTGAAATCCACCAATATGGATTCTGGCGCGATTGCCTATGTGCGGCAAAACCGTGCTATGGGCTTGGGCCATGCGGTGTGGTGCGCGCGCAAATTGGTCGGGGATGAACCCTTTGCCGTGCTTTTGCCCGATGATGTGATTGCCGCCGAAAAGCCCTGCTTGCAGCAGATGGTCGAGGCCTATGCCGAAACAGGCGGCAATATGGTAGCGGCCATGGAAGTTGCGCCGCATCGGACGTCCTCCTATGGCGTTTTGGATATTGACCAAGACAACGGCATGATCGTGCGCGCCAAGGGCATGGTGGAAAAACCAAAACCCCAAGAAGCGCCATCGAATCTGGCGGTGATCGGGCGCTATATTCTGTCGCCAAAAATCATGACCAATCTCAATAAGATGAAGCAGGGCGCGGGCGGTGAAATTCAACTGACCGATGCCATCGCCGAAGAGGCTGCCTCGGGCAAAGTCTTTGGCTATCGCTTTCGCGGTCAGCGCTATGATTGCGGTTCTAAGGCGGGGTTTTTGCAGGCGACTGTGGCCTTTGGCCTGTCGCGGCCTGATCTGTGCGAAGAATTTGGGGCCTATTTGCACGATATGATGGCCCTGCAAAAAGCCGCGCAATAGGCCCCTAGGCTGGTGGCGGGGGGCTTTCTGCTGGATCTGACGCGGCTGGTCTCGCGCAGTGGGCGCGGCCAGATGACGGGGATTGATCGGGTAGAAGCGGCCTATCTTGCGCATCTTTTGGCGCAAGATAGCCCGATCTTTGGGCTGATCCGCACAGCTTTGGGCCTTGTTCTGCTGGGGCGGCAGGGATGCGCGCAATTGCAGGCCAGCCTTGGCAGGCCCATCTTTCCCAAAGATCTGTTGGCTGTCATCCGCCCTTATGCCATCGCGCGTAGGCCCCATTTCATGCTGGGCCATCTACTGCGCCGCCTGCCCCATGGCACGGCCTATCTGAATGTGGGTCACAGCAATCTGCGCGCCTCGACGCTGGCCGCCATGCAGCGCTATGGGGTGACATCTGTGGTGTTGATCCATGATACCATCCCGCTGGATCACCCCGAATTTGCCCGCGCGGGCACGCATGTGCCCTTTGCCGCAAAAATCGCCGCCACGGCGCGGTTTGCGGCCCGCGTCATTCATATCAGCGCCGATGCCCGCGCCAAAACCGAGGCGCATTTTGCTGCCGCAGGCCGCATTCCGCCCGCCATTCTGGCCCCGCTGGGGGTGACGCTGGCCGCCCCCGCGCCCAGCCCCATCACCCCGACCCGCCCCTACTTCGTGGCCCTTGGCACGATCGAGCCGCGCAAAAACCTGAAGCTGCTGTTTGACATCTGGCCAAACCTGCCCGCACCCGCCCCGCAATTGGTGGTGATTGGCGCGGCAGGCTGGGCGGATGCGGCGCTGTTTGCGCAAATGGCCCAGTTGCAGGCGCAAGGCGCGGTGCTGCACGGCGAAAATCTGTCCGATGGCGCAGTGGCCAGCCTGTTGCAAGGCGCGCGCGCGCTGCTGTTTCCCAGCCTTGCCGAAGGCTTTGGCCTGCCCCCGCTAGAGGCGGCGGGCCTTGGCACTGCAGTCATCGCCTCAGATTTACCCGTTTTACGCGAAGTTTGTGGTGACTTCCCAGTTTACCTTGACCCAAGGGACAGTTATTCTTGGTTGGAAACAATCAAAATCTTGGCCGCAGATCAGCAAAGCGGTCGCAAAAAACAAAATCTACCACTTTGGGCAGATCACTTTAAGGTGGTGTTGACGCAGATCGGGTAATTTGCGTGGGCATGAAATGGGTAACGGCAACAGGCTAGGCATTTAGGTGAGATTGGCAACGCGGTATATGTTACGCCTTGCGCGCAGGCGCTGGCTGGTGCGCGCCTTTCGCAAGCGGCGTGAACTGCGCCCTATTGCCGACCAAACCGCCCAGATTGGCCGCAGCGCTATTTTGCTGTTTTCCACCATGCGCAACGAACGCATCCGCCTGCCCTATTTTCTGAAATACTACCGCGATTTGGGTGTGAACCATTTTCTGATTGTCGATAATGACAGCAGCGATGGCACGCGCGAATATCTGGCCGCCCAGCCCGATGTCTCGCTCTGGCACAGCACCGCCAGCTATAAGCGCGCCCGCTTTGGCATGGATTGGATCAATTGGCTGCTCTTGCGCTATGGCCATAACCATTGGTGCCTGACAGTCGATCCTGACGAATTCTTCGTCTATCCGTTTTGTGACACGCGCCCGTTGCGCGCGCTGACAGATTGGCTGGATGCCTCTTCGATCAAATCTTTCTCGGCCATGCTGCTGGATATGTATCCCAAAGGCCCCTTTGATCTGATCCCCTACCGCGAGGGGCAAGACCCTATCGCCCATGCGCCCTATTTTGACAGCGGCAATTACGTGATTGAACGCAACCGCCGCTTTGGCAACCTGTGGATCCAAGGTGGCCCGCGTGCGCGCATGTTCTTTGCCGATTTGCCCGAACGCGCCCCCGCGCTGAACAAGATTCCACTGGTCAAATGGCAACGGCCCTATGCCTATGTTTCATCCACCCATATGCTGCTGCCGCGCGGGCTGAACCTTGTCTATGATGAATGGGGCGGGGAAAAGGCATCGGGATGCTTGCTGCATGCCAAGTTCATTCACACGCTGGTCGATAAGGCCGAAGAAGAAATGGATCGCCGCCAGCATTACGCCAATTCGCACGAATACCGCGCCTATCGCGCGGGCATCGCCAGCCAGCCCGACCTTTGGACCAAGTGGAGCGAGCGTTATATCAACTGGCGGCAACTGGAAATTCTGGGGCTGATGTCAAAAGGAAATTGGGCATGAGCGTGGGCTTTATCATGCTGTGCCACAATGACCTGACGCGCGCCGTGCAGGTGGCGCGCCATTGGGCCCAGCATGATTGCCCCGTGGTCATCCATGTTGATCGGCGCACCAAGCGCAGAAATTACGACGAGATGGTGCGCGCGCTGTCGGGCCTGCCCAATATTCGCTTTGCGCGGCGCTTTGCCTGCGAATGGGGCACATGGGGGCTGGTTGCCGCCACCCAAGATGCCGCCACCATCATGCTGCGCGATTTTGCGCAGGTGCGCCATGTGTTTTTGGCATCAGGCTCTTGCATCCCGCTGCGCCCTGTCGAGGATTTGCGCGCCTATCTGGATGCGCGCCCGCAAACCAATTTCATCGAAAGCGTGACCACCGCCGATGTGGGTTGGACAGTGGGCGGGCTGGATATTGAACGCTTTACCCTGCGCTTTCCCTTCTCGTGGCGCAAACAGCGCTTGGCCTTTGATTTTTATGTCAAATTGCAGCGCAGTATCGGGTTTCGCCGCCGCATTCCTGCGGGGATTGTGCCGCATTTGGGCAGCCAATGGTGGTGCCTGACACGCCAAACCCTAACAGCGATTTTGCAAAACCCCGACCGCCCCGCCATTGACGCCTATTTCCGCCGCGTCTGGATTCCCGATGAAAGCTATTTTCAAACCATGGTGCGGCAGGTCTCTGGCAATGTCGAAAGCCGTTCGCTGACGCTGGCCAAGTTTGATTTTCAGGGCAAGCCGCATGTGTTTTATGACGATCACCTTGCCCTGTTGCGCAAATCCGATTGCTTTGTGGCGCGCAAAATCTGGTCGCAGGCCGATAAGCTGTATGACACTTTCCTGTCGGGTCAACCTGCCCCCGATTTGGGAGGAGAGCCGAATGCCGCCAAAATAGACCGCCTGTTTGCCAAGGCGGTCGAGCGGCGCACCAAGGGGCGCTCTGGCCTGTATATGCAAAGCCGCCATCCCAACCACGATTGGGAAAATGGCGTCACCGCCGCGCCCTATTCGGTATTTGCAGGGTTTTCCGAAGTGTTTGAAAACTGGGAAAAATGGCTGGTCAAATCGACAGGCGCGCGCGTGCATGGCCATCTTTACGCCCCAGACCGCGTGCATTTCGCCCAAGGCGAGACCACATTTATGGGCGGGCTGCCCGATTCTGCGGCATCGCGCGATTATCGCCCGCTGGACTTTTTGACCAATCTTTTGTGGAACACGCGGGGCGAGAGGCAATGCTTTCAATTCGGCCCTGCCGATAACCAAGCCATCACGCATTTCTTGGCCCGCGATCCAAATGCGCAGATTTCTATGATCACGGGGGGGTGGGCGCTGGCCCTGTTCAAATCCAACCGTGATTTTGCCGATATCCGCCGCGAGGCGGCGCGATTGCAGAAAATTGAAACCGATTTTGCCAATCTGCTGCGCCTGCCATGGGTTAAGGCGCGGGTGCGGGTGTGGAATCTGGCGGAATTTGTCGAAAACCCGATCGAGCCGCTGCAAGCCATTGTCGATGAAATCAGCCCCCGCGCGATGCGCCGGCTGACCGAGGCCCCGATTTTGACCGATCTGACAGGGTTTGGCCAGTTTTTGCAGGCGCTGCGCAATCAGGGCATGCAGCCCACTTTGGTGGGGGATTTCCCCCTGACCGAGCAGGGCCACAAAGGCGCAAAACCCCCTGTGCGCCCCTATTTGGTGCAGTGACCCATGTCGCGCTTTACCAGTTTTGTGATCTTTGGCGAAATGCGCACGGGGTCGAATTTTCTGGAAATGAACCTCAATCGGCTGGCAGGCTTTCACTGCTATGGCGAGGCGTTTAACCCCTATCTTTTGGGCAATCATACCAATGACACGCTGTGCGGATTTACCGCCGCGCAGCGCGATGAAAACCCTTTGGGCCTGCTTGCGGCGATGCGCGCGCAAACCGAAGGCTTGTCTGGCTTTCGCTATTTTCACGACCATGACCCGCGCATTTTGGATGCGGTGCTGGATGATCCGACCTGCGCCAAGATCATTCTGACGCGCAACCCCGTGGAAAGTTTCATCAGTTGGAAAATTGCGCGCGAAACCGATCAGTGGCGGCTGATGAACACCCGCCGCCACACCACGATGCAGCCCAGCTTTGACATTGCGCAATTTGAACGGCACTTGGAAAACATCCAAGATTTTCAGTTGCTCTTGCTTAATCGTTTGCAAATATCGGGGCAGACGGCCTTTTATCTGGATTATGAAGACATCTTGAATGTCGATGTTCTCAATGGCGTGGCGGCATTCTTGGGGCTGAAGGATCGGCTGCGCAACATTGACACCACGCTGAAAAAGCAAAACCCCGAGGCATTGGAAGACAAGGTCACCAACCCTCAGGAGATGGCCGCAGCCCTTGCGCGGCTGGATCGGTTCAACCTAACCCGCACCCCCAATTTCGAGCCGCGCCGCAATGCAGGCGTGCTGCAGTATGTGGGGCTGGATTCGCCCGCCTTGCTGTTTATGCCTGTGGCGGGTGCGCCTTGGGGCTCGGTGGCGGCGTGGCTGAAATCTGCGGGCGCGGTCAGCCGCGATTTTGATCGCAAAGCGCTGCGCAAATGGAAAGAGGCGCGACCAGGCTTTCGCAGTTTTACGGTGCTGCGCCATCCGCTGGCGCGCGCCCATGCGATGTTTTGCCTGTTCCTCTCTAGCCCGCTGCAGCCCGAATTGCGCCCCTATCTGGCCAAGTTTCACTATCTGCCCCTGCCCCCGCAGGGCGAGTCCTTTGCCTCTGACGATGCGTTTCGCAGCGCCTTTCTGACCTTTTTGAATTTTCTCAAACGCAATTTGGCAGGGCAGACGGGGCTAAAGGTGCTGACGCAATTTGCCAGCCAAACGGCCATTCTGCAGGGCTTTGCCGCCATTGGCCTGCCCGATTCCATCATCCGCGAGGCGGATTTGCCCCGTGATTTGGGGCGCATTGCCGCAGATTTGGGCCTGCCCGCGCCGCAGATCGCACCTGATGCGCCAGACCCTGTCTACCCCAGCCTCATGCGCATTTATGGCCCCGATTTAGATGCCGCCGCCCGCGCCGCCTATGACAAAGATTACACAGGCTTTGGCTTTGGCCCGTGGCAGTAGTAAAGGGCGGCGCAGGCGCGGCGGGCATGTATGGCGCGCCATCAGGCCGCTTGCGGCGCGCGGTTTTCGGTCAAAATGGCGAAAATCGTTGCGGGGTCACTATTGGCCCGCAGTTTGGAACAGATGCCCGTATCGCGCATAGTGCGCGAGACCAGCGCCAAGGCCTTTAAATGATCTACGCCCGAATCCGAGGGCGCGAAAAGGGCAAACACCAAATCAACGGGCTGGCGATCGACGCTTTCATAATCAAGCGGTTTTTCCAGCCGCATGAACACCCCAACAATTCTGTCCAGCCCATGCAGGCGGGCATGGGGCAGGGCAATGCCATTGCCCACGCCCGTTGGCCCCAAAGTCTCGCGCTCTTGCAGCCCATCAATGGCTGCTGCCGCCATCAAGCCATGGGCCTGCGCCGCCAATTCCCCCAACTCTTGAAATAGTCGCTTTTTGCTGGGTTGATGGGCGATGACCTTGACAGAATTTGGCGCAAGAATTTTGGACAAGTCCATTACTGACTTCCTTATGTCGCAGGCCCATGGCGCTGCGTTTAACTGATATTGCGCGGATCGATCCAGCCGATATTGCCGTCATCTCGGCGATAGACCACATTGACGCCCGCATGGCTTTCGTTTCGAAACACCAAAAAACGATTGTTCGAAAGCTCTAACTGCATCACCGCCTCACCCACCGTGATAGAGGGGATCTTCGTCTCCATCTCGGCAATGATGATTGGGGTCAACTCGGCGCTGTCGTCATCCTCGGGTTCTTCGATTGCGGCAAGGATATACGAAGAAGCACCGCCAAATTCAACAGGCTGGGGGCGGGTTTGGTGATGATTGCGGATGCGGCGCTTGTAGCGGCGCAATTGCTTGTCCATTTTTTCGCGCGCAGATTCAAAAGCGGCATAGATTTCAGAGGCATGGCCCTTGGCCTGCGCCGTCAGCCCCGTTGACAAGTGAATGACGGCTTCGCAGACAAATTCATGCGCCACGCGCGAAAACACGACCACGGCCTCGGTCGGGCGCTGGGCGTATTTTTCCACCACTTCGCCAAGCTCGGCCTTGACGTGGGTTTGCAACGCCTCGCCGATGTCAATTTGTTTGCCGCTGATCTGATACCGCATAGTGCCTCCTTTATTCATGGCCTGCCGTGCCGCCCGCGCAAAGGCAGGGGCGCATAGGGCCATCCGATTGTGGGTGATGACGCAGCTTTGCTTTTGTCCAGCCCAGCTTTGCGCGGGGCCAAGGTGATGGCCGCAAAGCGAAAACCAGACTGGGAAAGTTCGGCTTGCATCCCTTTCATTTGGGGATGCCGATGGGCACTTGTCAACAAATTAGCAGAAGCGTTTTCATAAAACTGTCACGATAGGCGAAAGTTCTCTCCCAGATAGACGCGGCGCACCACCTCGTCTTCGACAATCTCGGCGGTGGTGCCTGTTTTCAGCACCACGCCATCGTGCAAGATATAGGCGCGGTCAACGATGGATAGGGTTTCGGCCACGTTATGGTCGGTGATCAAAACCCCAATGCCGCGCGATTTCAGATCATGCACCAAATGGCGAATATCGCCCACGGCAATGGGATCCACGCCGGCAAAAGGTTCGTCCAGCAGCAGATATTGCGGGTTGGCCGCAAGGCAGCGCGCAATTTCCGCACGCCGCCTCTCGCCGCCTGACAGGGCCATGGCGGGGGCTTCGCGCAGATGGCTGATCGAAAATTCCGACAAAAGCTGTTCCAGCCGTTCGCGGCGGCGGCGGTGGTCTTTTTCGGCGATTTCCAGCACGGCCAGAATATTCTCTTGCACATTCAGCCCGCGAAAAATTGACATTTCTTGCGGCAAATAGCCAATGCCCATTTGCGCGCGCCGATACATGGGCAGCGCTGTGGCATCTTGCCCATCAATCATCACATGGCCCGCATCGGGGGTAACCAGCCCCGCAATCGAATAAAAGCAGGTGGTTTTGCCGCAGCCATTTGGCCCCAGCAAGGCCACCACTTCGCCCCGTTCCAACCGCAAGGACACATCGCGGATCACCACGCGTTTTTTGTAGCTTTTGCGCAGGTTTTGCACAGTCAGGCCCGTGGTCGCGGCGCTTTGCGCAATCGTGGCTGTCATGGGTCTGCTTTCTGTGTGTCGCCTTGCGCGCCCTCGCCCGCGCCCTCGGCGGCGGCGCTGGGCGTAAAGGTGCTGCGCACCGCGCCTTGCAACTGGCCAAGGCCCGTTGTCATGTTGGCCACAAATGTCTGGGCGGTAAAGGTGGCAGGCCCTTGGGTCAGCACAACATCGCCTGTCATTGTGACAACACCCGTATCAATCACATAATCGGCCTTTTGCGATTGGGCGGCATCTTCGGCATTGACCAAAATCACCCCACCCGTGGCCCAAAGCCGCGCGATGCGGTTTTGCTCTGCCTCATATTCCACCCGCACTTCGGCGGCCGAGAGTCGCATCTGCCCTTGCACGACCAGCACATTGCCCGTGAACACTGCGGTGCGCGCCTTTTCATCCACTGTCAGGCTTTCGGATGTGACTGTAACAGGCGCTTTGGGATCGCCCTTTAGCCCGCCAAAGGCGATGTCTGCCGTATCGGCCTGCTGTGCAAAGGCAGGCGGCAAAAAGGGCTGCCCAAAAGGCAGAACCACCACGGCCAGTGCCAAAATATAACGCCGCATCTTTTGCCCCAAAAACCCCAACCTCATCCCACTGCCCAAACCATCTGGCCCAAGCGCTAGGGCCTGTATAACAGGCGCACCCCTGAATTGAAAACAATAAGAAATTTCCCCTCGATCTGCTGCACGCTCATGCGGCCCGCAGTCAACTCGCCCAGCGGCCCTTTGGCCTGTACTTCGGATTGGCTGGTGGCGGTGGCGCTGGCAATATCTACATCCAGCGCCTGTGTGGTCATCTTATAGCCGCCCGATGCAATTTGAACCCCGCCCAGCAGCGAGGCTTTTTCCGCGCCATCGTTATAGTTCAGCTTTGTGGCGGTGACCGTGGTCACATCGCCCGACAAGGATGTAATCTGGCCCGTGGCGATTTCGGCAATCGTGCGGCTTGCCCCTTTGGGGATGACAGTTGTGGCGGTCATATCAATCGCCGCGCCATTGCTGGCGGTGGTGGCAATGCGCACATTGGTCATTTTCGGCTCGCGCAGGCGATCTTTGATATCCACCTCGCCAAAGGGCAAGGCGCCGTCCATCGTGATGCTGCGCGAAAACAGGAACAGGCTGGACAAGATGGCCAGTGCCACGGTGGGCAGGATCAGTTTCAAAAAGCGGATGCGCCGCGAATGGCGGGCAAAGGCATAGCTGCGCTTTGGCATGCTGCCAGAGGGATCGCTCATATCACCCCCGCGCGCAAAAAGTCGTGGATATGCACGATGCCGCGCGCCCGTTTGGGCGTGGCGGGGTCAATCACGAACAGGCAGGTGATCTGCGCCTGTGTCATCAGCGCCAGCGCCGTTCCCGCCAGCGCATCAGGGGCAAGGCTGCGCGGGCCGCGCGTCATCACATCCCCTGCGGTTTTGCCCATCAGCCCATCCATATGGCGGCGCAAATCGCCATCGGTGATGATGCCCACCAAATCGCCCTGCCCATCCTGAACGCCCACCACGCCAAACCCCTTTTGGCTGATGGTCAAGATTGCCTCGCTCATCGGGGCGCTGTCGGCAATCAGCGGCATGCCTTTATGCATCACATCGGCCACGCGCAGCAGTTTTGCGCCCAAGGGGCCACCTGGATGGAATTGGCGGAAATGATCGGCGGTAAAGGCGCGGTGCTGCATCAGCGCCAGCGCCAGCGCATCGCCCAGTGCCAGCGTCATCGTGGTGGACGAGGTGGGCACAATCGCCTCGGCCCCTGCCTCTGGTACAGGGGGCAAAATCAGCGCAATCTCGCAGGCGCGCGCCATGGTGCTGGCTTTGCCCGATGAAATCCCCAGCATCGGAATGCCAAAACGCTGACAATGCGCGATGATATCGGCCAGTTCCGCCGTCTCGCCTGAATTCGAGATCAGCAGCGCAATATCCCCTGCCGTCAGCATGCCCAAATCGCCATGGCTGGCCTCGGCAGGGTGGACAAAATGGGCAGGCGTGCCCGTGCTGGCCAGCGTCGCGGCAATTTTGCGCGCAATATGCCCCGATTTGCCGATGCCCGACACAATCACCCGCCCCGCGCAGGCCAGTATGCGCGCGCAGGCCGCCCCAAACTCGGGGCCAATACTGTCGGCAAGGGCTGTCAGCGCGGCGGCCTCGGCAGCAATCACGCGGCGGCCCGTGGCGATTGGGTCAGTGGTGGAAGATGTCATTGGGTTCGTCCCAGCCCAGCAAATCCAGCTTTGCCCGCGTGGGCAGAAAATCAAAGCAGGCCTGCGCCAAGGCAAGGCGATCTTCGCGGATCAAAATCGCCTCCAGCGCCTCCTTCAACTTGTGTAAGTAAAGCACATCACTGGCGGCATAATCGCGCTGCGCGTCCGTCAGCACGGCGCTGCCCCAATCGGATGTCTGCTGCGCCTTGGACACATCGACGCCGCAATACTCTGCCACCAGATATTTCAGCCCGTGGCGGTCGGTATATGTTCGGATCAGCTTGCTGGCGATTTTCGTGCACCAGACGGGGGCCGTTTGCACACCAAACGCCGCCTGAAGCGCGGCAATATCAAACCGCCCAAAGTGAAACAGCTTCAGCACCTTTGGGTCGGTCAGCATCCGCACCAAATTCGGGGCCAAGGTCTGCCCCTTTGCTATTTGCACCAAATGCGCATGGCCATCCCCACTGGACAATTGCACAAGGCAAAGCCTGTCGCGCGCAGGGTTCAGCCCCATCGTTTCCGTATCAATCGCCACCACTGGCCCAAGGTTCAGCCCATCGGGCAAGTCGTTTTGATACAGATAGATGGCCATGGGATGTCCTGCATAGGTTTGGGTATGTCCTAGCGGGGCGGGGGGGCTGGGTCAACTGGCCCCATCTCGCGGCACATTCCGCATGGCATTGGTGATCGCCATGGTTTCCACCGAAACGCGGGTCACGCGGGCCAGCAGCGCCGCCACATGTTCTTTGTAATCGGCAAAGCGGTAGGTGTTGAATTTCTCGCGAATGGTCGGGTCTTTGGGGGTCTTTTCCTTTTACTGATCCAGCACCCATTCAAGGCCCGACCGATTGCCCAGCTTATAGTCCCAACATTCGGGGGGGATGCCCGATAGGGTGGTTTCGCTGTCCAGCGTAATCGTGCCTGCTGCCTTATCCGCCTTGAGTGCGGGTTTGGGGGGCAGGCCAGCGGAGGCTGCGCGGGTGTCGGGCACATCATGGCGGTGCAGGGGCCATGGGGTGACGGTTTCGTATCCGATATGCAAATCCAACAGGGTTTGGCCCCATGCCTGCCACTGGGCGAAATTGGGGTAAAAGGGAATGCGCGGAAATTCGCGTTTCAGGTTCAGCGCATAGGTTTCGCGATAGATCGGGTCGTGCAGCACGGCATAGACATAGGCAAAGATCGCGTCTTTGGTGATGCCAGCCCCGTAATGGGCGGTGAATTGGGAAAGCGCCCAATCGGTGATATTGTCAAGCTGCTCGCCCGTGGAGGCGTAGCGGTGGCGATATAGGCACTGGGTTCCACCGTTACCATTCTTTAAGAGGCCGTAATCAAAGGGTAAGTCACTTGCTAAGGCGCATAATGGGTTGGCTGAATGGACTGATAGAAAGCCAATGACTTGGTTTGACGAAACAAAGTTTCGCGGGAAAGCGCCTAACTCATCGACAAGTGTTCTTGAAAGAAACACTGACTGTTTAGTGAAAGGACGAAAGAGGGCCAAATCAAATGTTTTTAGGCGAGAAAAGTCGGCGACTTTTGCCTTTCGCTTTATATTTCTAGACAGCTTCAGTATCGGCTTGTCGCTCTCAGGCGTCTGTAACGCGGTGTCAAAATTCGTAGCAAAGAAGGCGGCTTTTTTCACTAAGTTTTTATCGTCAAAGCAGTATACCCATTCGTCCCGACCAGTCATGATTCCCGTTGAGAACGATTTGAAAATAGTTCGTTCCTGCCCCTTCGTCTTGGCCGCTTTCGTCGCCTTATCGGCCACCGCAATCATACTGTCCCAATCGTTTTCGGTCAGATTGATCCAGTTGTTATTCTTGTCGGGCGTGATTGAGACAAACGCGGCATTGCTTGCCTTGACATGCGACAGCCATGCCAGCTTTTCTTCCGCAGTATCCATTTCTGGCCTGCGCACATAGAATATCTTGGCGGGGGGTTTGGGTTTCACTGCATCCCGCTTGCGCCGCACCATGAATGAAATGGCAACGCCCGTTTGAATGCCAAAAACATTGTTCTTGGTGCCCGAAAGCTTGGGGTTGGCGCGCACATCCCCGCCCAGATCAACGATGTAAACCTCGTCAAACTCCTCGCTCACATAGCGCCGAAACCCGTCAAAGGTGCGGCTGTCGATAAAGCTGCGGTTGGTGACAAAGGCGATGATGCCATCATCGTGCAAACGGTCGGATGCCCAGCGAAAAAACCGCGCATACATATCATAAACTGTGGTTTTCTGCGCGGTGGACAGTTTGACAAAGCTGCGCTTGATCAGATCATCAATATGCGGATAGGCGCGGTTTTTGTTGTTGTCATTCTCGTTCTGCTGCTGCGCGTTATAGGGCGGGTTGCCGATAACAACCGATATCTTACGCTTGTTCTGCCGCTGCACCCGTTCGACGTTTTCATCCGACAGCGCGGCAAACAAATTGCCCTGATGCCCCGATTTAATGCCCAGCCCCGCGATATTGTCCAGCGTATCGACAAAGCACAGGTTGGGAAATTCGGCATACTGCCCTGCGACCGATTGATAGGTGGCCTCGATGTTTAAATTGGCCACATAATAGGGCAAAATCGCCACTTCGTTGGCGTGCAGTTCAGATTTGTATTTGTGCTGCAACTTGGCAGGTTGGCCGCGAAAATATTCGATCATTTCGCAAATATAGGTGCCCGTGCCTGTGGCGGGGTCTAGAATCTCCACCCCTGGGTCGATCAGCCGTTTGCCGAAATGCTTGTCGCACAGCCAATCTGTGCCCTCGATCATGAATCTCACAATCTCGTTTGGGGTATAGACCACGCCCAGCCTATCGGCAGCGGCGGGGTTATAGACCTTGTAGAAATTTTCGTAGATCACCTTAAGGAAGGTTTGCTTTTCGGCATGGCTGCTGATCTGCGCGGCATTGGCGTTGATGGCGGCGTAGTATGGCGTTAGGGCGTGAAGGGTGGATTTCTTGACCTCGCCCGTAAAGAACGCCTTTTCCAGCGCATACAGCAGTTTGGCGATATTGTTGTCGCGGTGAAAATCTGCCTCGTTGAACACGCGGGAAAAGATTTCTTCGGTCAGGATATGCTGGATCAGCATCTCGCGTATGTCGGCGGGGGTCAGGCTGGGGTTGATGGTTTTCTGGGCGTGATCCAGAAACTTGGCCGCCACATCCTGAAAGGCGGGGTTGTATTTATAGGCATCATCGATCTTTTCGCGCAGGGCCTCTAGAACGGCGGGCAGGTCGGTTTTGAACTGCGCCACCGCGCCGCGAAACTGCGCGATTTCGGGACGTTGATAACCAAAGAACAGGTTCAGCAGTTTTTCCAGCGCATCGACATCGGTCATCTTGCAGCGCAGGACTTCTTCCTTGTTCTGCCACAGCACCGCCGTTTCGGTGTTCTCGTAAATGATGTTGTCTTGGGGATAGCCCTTCAGGCGTTTCTTATCGATTTCTGTATCTAGGCTCAGGACTCATAGCCAGAACAATACGATTGCGGCAAGTGCGCAGGCGGACAGGAAGATTTCTGGGCGTCGGTCGAACCGCATGGCGACCCTACGCCAATCCTTGATGCGCC
>JAIXXB010000008.1 GCA_027490955.1 Rhodobacter sp. | reverse complement strand
CGTGCTCCTGCAAGATCCCAATGATCTGCTCTTCTGTCCGATTTGCTTTCTTCATCGTCCGTCCTCTCTATCGGCCGGACTCTAGTCGAGTATGGAAGAAAAATCCCGTGGCAGGTCAGCTGCGGCGCGGATATTTGTGCCAAAGTGAAAGCGGTGACTTTCATATTGACCAATATGCTGCGCAACGCGCCCGTGCGCTGCGCTCTGGCCAAGGTGAGTTTTGCGCGGATGGCCTATAAGCCGGATTCTGTCCAAGGGTTGCCCCTTTGGATGATCATTCCTCTGCCAACCGTGTTGCCACGGCGGTCAAGCTGCCAACCCGGGCCTTTGGGCTGAAGTTCCCTGTGGAGGTCTCTGCCCGCCCACGAGAAAGACCCGCGGGCATATGGGCAGACCTTTCCACGCAAGGCCCCTATTCGGCATTGCTCCGGGTGGGGCTTGCCATGCCAGTCTTGTTGCCAAGCCTGCGGTGGGCTCTTACCCCACCTTTTCACCATCACCGCTGATCTGCTGGGCAAGGCCCAGCACAACGGCAGACTTTTCTCTGTGGCGCTTTCCCTGAGGTTGCCCTCGCTGGGCGTTACCCAGCACCCTTTCTTCATGGAGTCCGGACTTTCCTCGAGGCAAGCCCCGCGATCATCCAGCCATCCGCGCAAGGGGCGCTTTAGGCCAAGGCGCGCCTTGGGTCAACGGCTAAGAATTTGGGCCAAAGCGGCGGGCCAAATCGCAGGCAAGCGCCGCGTCCCACCCATCCTGCGCGCCGCGCGCCCATGGGCGAAAGCGCAAGCGAAACGCGGCAAGCAGCGCGGGTGCGGGCGCATCTGGATAGCCAAAGGCACGCGCCGCAGGTATGAATTCGGCAGGGGCTGCGGGTGCATCGGCGATTGGCCAAACCGACAGGCCCACGCGCGCCAGACGCTGCCAATCAAACCGCGCGCCTGGATCAATTTTGCGGGTCGGGGCCATATCGGAATGGGCAATCACTTGGGCGGGGGCGATGTTCCAGCGCGCCATCACGCCCTTAAGCAAGGATTCCAGCCCATCCATCTGCCGCGCCGCAAAGGGATGATCGCCCTTATTGGCAATCTCGATCCCAATTGAGTGGCTATTGATGTCGCTTAGCCCCGCCCATTCCCCTGCCCCCGCATGCCACGCGCGCTGGCACTCGTCCACCAAAGCCTCGGCATGGCCAGCCTCATCAATCAGCCAATGGGCCGATACTTCATAGGCAGGGTCACACAGCCGCGCCCGCGCCTCGGCAGCGCTGGGCATGGCGGTATAATGCAGCACAATCAAACTGGGGCGCGCGCCGTTTCGGCGCGGGCCAAAATTGGGCGAGGCAAAGCCCCCGCTTATGGCACAACCGCGCGGTAAGGCGATGGATCCCAGTTGCAGGCATAGCCATCGCCATCGGGATCAACGCCCAAGCGGTCACGATCTGGCCCACCTGCGGCCAAGAAGGCCTCTTGCGCCAGATCATCATTGGCATAGGGCGCGCAGGCCACCTCGACTCGTTTGAATTTAAAGGGCGAGCGGCGGAACAATTTCACCCCAACAGGGTGCTGCGTGGCCAAGGCAAATTCCACGATGCTGGGGCCAACTTTCCCCGTGCGTTGCGGCAAAGCGCCGGGTTGGTCGATTTGGTATTGGGCGCGGTTGCGCTCGATACGGGCCTTATCGCTTTCGATGGTTTCGCGGGCAGCGACGGCCTCGAAATCTTGCTCGTCAGACACGCCGCCGACAGCGGCCATTTCAGACACTGTTTCGGTGATGCCTGCAGGCGCATTGCCGCGCGGGCGCACGGCAGCCAGACCGCCAGTGGCCGCGGGTGCAAGGGGCGCCGCGGCCCCAATCACGCGGCCTGCGTTCGGGTCTGCCGGCGCAGGGGCCAAGGGGGCGGCAAGGTTGGATACTGGCGCAGGCTGCGCGCCGCCCAAAAGCGCGGCTTGCTCTTGCAAGGATCGGGGGGCCAAAGGATTGGCGCTGGCCGCAGCAAGGGGTGCCGTGCCTTGTGCATTTGCAATGGCCGCCGCCGCGCCAGCGGTCGAAAATCCTGCCCCCGCCTGCGGCAGAATACCCGTTCCCGCCGACATGGGCTGCGCCAAAGCCGCTTGGCGATTGGCAATATAGGTATCATAATCTTGAAATCCCACGCCCAGACCCGAATCTGGAACAGCAGGCGAACAGGCCGCCAGCCCTAGGGCGGCGAAAGCCAGATAAGATGCACGCATTTTTGCCTCGGTCGTTTATTGTTTTGACGACCTTTTACCACCATTTTTCGGCCTTGGCCACAAATCCTGCTGATTTCTCTAAAACATAGGCGTGATTGAGCAAATCTGCCTCACCCCACGCGCGGCCAATCAGTTGCAAGCCCAGCGGCAAGCCCTTGGAATCAAGGCCCATTGGCACGCAAACGCCGGGCAATCCTGCAAGGTTCAGCGTGATGGTGAAGACATCGTTCAGATACATTTCCACAGGATCAGCCGTGCCTTGCTCGCCCAAACCAAAGGCCGCTGTGGGCGTGGCGGGGGCCAAGATACAATCCACGCCTGCGGCAAAGGCCGCCTCGAAATCGCGCTTGATCAGCGCGCGCACGCGGCGTGCGCGGTTGTAATAGGCATCATAAAACCCTGCCGAGAGCACATAGGTGCCCACCATGATGCGGCGCTGGGTTTCAGGGCCAAAGCCTTCGGCCCGCGTCTTTTCATACATTTCCGTAATGCCATCGCCTGCAGACAGCGCAGCGCGGTGGCCATAGCGCACCCCATCATAGCGGGCCAGATTGCTAGAGGCTTCGGCAGGCGCGATGATGTAATAGGTGGGCAGGGCGTATTTTGTATGAGGCAATGAAATATCCACCACCTCTGCCCCAGCCGCGCGCAGCATATCTGCGCCCTTGTCCCACAGCGCCGCGATGTCGCCTGACAGCCCATCCATGCGATATTCGCGCGGAATACCAATTTTCTTGCCCCGAATATCGCCCGTCAGCGCCGCTTCAAAATCTGGAACGGGGATATCGGCGGATGTCGAATCTTTGGGATCATGCCCTGCCATCGCCCCCAGCATAATCGCCGCATCGCGCACCGATTTGGTCATTGGGCCTGCTTGGTCAAGGCTAGAGGCATAGGCGATGATCCCATAGCGCGAGACGCGGCCATAGGTGGGCTTGATCCCTGTGATCCCGCAATACGCGGCAGGCTGGCGGATAGATCCGCCCGTATCCGTGCCAGTTGCGCCAAGGCACAGATCCGCCGCAACCGCCGCCGCCGATCCGCCCGAAGACCCGCCCGGTGTCAAGCGGCGCGCATCCACCTTCCACGGGTTTACCGCAGGGCCATAGCAAGAGGATTCGTTCGACGACCCCATCGCGAATTCGTCCATATTCAACTTGCCAAGGCATACTGCACCTGCATCAAACAGCTTGCTGGTGACAGTGCTGTCATATTGCGGCCTAAACCCGCGCAGAATATTTGACGCGGCCTGCGTCGGCACATCCTTGATACAAAACAAATCCTTTATTCCCAAAGGAATACCGCAAAGGCTGGGCGCATCCCCTCCCTTTAGGCGCGCATCGGCCGCGCGTGCCTGCGCCAAGGCAAGTTCAGGGGTTTTATGCACGAATGCGTTCAGCGCATCGCCTGCGTCAATCGCTGTCAGGCAAGACATGGTCAAATCGGTTGCCGAAATCTCGCCCTTGCGCAGCGCATCACGCGCGGCGGAAATTGTCCAAGTCGCGCTCATTCGACCACCTTCGGCACTGCAAAAAATCCCTCGCGCGCATCGGGCGCATTGGCCAAAACGGCGGCTTGCCTGTCGCCATCATTGACCACATCCGCACGCCGTTTCAGCCGCTGCGGGGTGACAGATGTCATCGGTTCAATGCCCGTCACATCCACCTCGTTCAACTGCTCCATCAGGCCCAAAATGCCCGAGAGTTTTTCGGCCAAGGGGGGCAAATCAGCCTCTTCCACCCGAATGCGGGCCAGCTTGGCCACTTTGCGTGCGGTAACGATGTCGATAGACATGGGATGCTCCGTTTCAATTGCCCCCCGTTTACCCGCCCGCCCCAGCCCCTGCAAGGCTCTACAGCCCCTGCGCGGCATTGGCGGGCGGGGTCAATTACCGATACATCTGCCACAAGGGGCGGTCGGGCGGACGAGGCGGCAGGCCGATATCGGCGCGCAGATGGTCAGGCAGCGCGCTGACATCCGGCGTTCTGCGCCGCACCATCACCGCGCGCAGATAGCTGGCCAGAACAGCCCGCGCACCAAACTGGTCGATCAAATCACGCAGAACAGGCCCTGCGCTGGCCATAGGGTTCGCCTTTATCATAGCGTCACATCACCCAAGAGGGCGCCTTTTTGGAATGGAATTGTGCCAATGCGCAGGCAAAATGCCCAGCGGTGGCCATTGCGTTAGGGGTGGGTTTGGCCGCGCGATGGGCGCAGCGGATCAATCACTCAGTCGCGATAAACGCTCTGAAATCGCCCAAAGGTGCATACTGTCATCATGATGCCCTCCTTCGGCAAAGTGATTGGTAGGCTCTGTTCGCATGGCTGCGACAATCTGTCCAATTCTTTTGCGAGCGCCCTTTCAGTTGCGCATGCATTGTGGCCAATGCGCCACGCCCATCAGCGTTTCGCAGCGAAAAACGCCTTCAGCAGCGCCTCGGCTTCGGCCACGCCAATGCCATCGTAAACCTGCGGCGCATGATGGCATTGCGGGTGCGAAAACACCTTTGCCCCCACCATCACCCCGCCCGATTTGGGATCGCTCGCGCCAAAATACAGCCGCCCCACCCGCGCCGCCGAAATCGCCGCAGCGCACATCGCACATGGCTCTAGCGTGACGTATAAATCCGCGCCCGCCAGCCGCTCGCCCCCCAGTTTGGCACAGGCTTCGCGGATCACCAGCACTTCGGCATGGGCCGTAGGGTCGCACAATTCGCGCGTGCGATTACCTGCCCGCGCCAAAATTGCGCCGCCCATCACCAAAACTGCACCCACAGGCACCTCGCCCCGCGCGCCCGCCGCCCGCGCTTCGTCCAAAGCCGCATCCATAAACGAGGTAAAGGCGCGTTGCTCTTTCACTTTGGTTCAAATATCCTTGGGGGCGCGGGGGCTAGCCCCCGCATTCTCGCGCAGGGATGCGCCAAGCCCAAGGATGCCTGCTATGGCCGAAAAGACAAGCCCCCCCAAATCTACCCCTTCAAAACCACCTGCCCCCCCAGCGGGCGAAAGGATCGCCAAGGTTCTGTCGCGCGCAGGCATTGCTTCGCGGCGCGAGGCCGAGCGGATGATCGAACTGGGCGAGGTTTCGGTCAATGGCGCGGTCATCACCTCGCCTGCGCTGAATGTCACGCCCGCCGATAAAATTTTAGTGCGCGGTAAGGCCATCGCCGAACCCGAACCCGCGCGGCTGTGGCTGTATTACAAACCCGAAGGGCTGGTCACATCGGCGTCCGATGAAAAGGGCCGCGAGACGGTGTTTGACAATCTGCCCCCAGAATTGCCGCGCGTGATGTCGATTGGTCGGTTGGATTTGAATTCCGAAGGTCTGCTGCTGCTGACCAATGATGGCGGGCTGAAGCGCCGCCTTGAACTGCCGTCCACAGGGTGGCTGCGCAAATACCGCGTGCGGGTCAATGGCAACCCGATGGATCCCGATTTGGAACCCCTGCGCAAAGGAATCGAGGTAGAGGGCGAGAGGTTCCAGCCCATGCAAGTGGTCATCGACCGAATCCAAGGCGCGAATGCGTGGCTGACAGTTGGCCTGCGCGAGGGCAAAAACCGCGAGATTCGCCGCGCCATGGCGGCCATAAACCTGACAGTGAACCGACTGATCCGCATCTCTTACGGCCCATTTCGATTGGGTGACTTAACACCTGGCATGGTGGAAGAGGTTAAACCCCGCGTGCTGCGCGAACAACTGGGCGAAGGCGGCGGCAAAGATGCGGGCGATGCCCCTGCCCGCGCGCGGCCCACAAGATCGTTGCAGCGCGATGCCAAAATGGCAGCCGAGCGCAGCGCCGCACTACAGGCAGGGGCCAGCGCGCGTGAATTCACCCGCAAACCAAGCCCCAGCGCCGCCACCCGCCCCGCTACTCGCCCCGCTACTCGCCCAGTCGCGGGGGCCGCAAAACCCCGCCCCAACGCGCCAAAGTCTGGGCCAAAACGCAGCTAGCAGTGGCCTATGTGCCGCAAATCACCCGCTTTTCCCCCCTTGCCCCCTAGTCGCAGGGGGGCAGAATGCCTATAGTTAGACAGGCGGACAGAGACTCCGCGCAATTGGCCGCTGGAGGCGGCTTGCCAGAATGACACCAAAGCGTCTTCAAAGCCTGTCTTATTACCTGTTGATGGGTCTGATCATTTATGTCTCGGTCTTGGGGGGCTGACATTATGGCGCAACGATATGGCGGGAAATACAGCCCAAACCCTGCTGCGCAGACGGGTGCAAAAGCTGGCGCGCAAACTGCGGCCCCCATGGACGCGGCCCCCATCCAGCGCCTGCGGCTGATGTTTCTTTTGCCCTATTTGTTTTTGGCCAGTGCCTTTTTCGGCGATGGGCCGAACCAATTGTTTTTGGGGCTGGCTACCTTTGCTGTGCTGACAGCCTCGGCATGGATGACCCGCGAAGGGCTGCGCGCCGAAGCCGAGTTTAACGCCCGCAGCATTGCCCGCCCGCCCAAATTGCCGCGCAAATTGCTGGGCAATATTCTGATGGCGGCAGGGCTTGGTCTGGGCGCTGTGCTTGCAGGGCAGCCAATCTTATATGTCGCGCTTTTCGCCGCCACGGGCGTTGTGCTGCATGGGCTTGCCTTTGGTGCAGACCCGCTGCGCGCCAAGGGTCTAGACGGGGCCAATGATTTTCAAAATGACCGCGTGGCCCGCGCCGTTGAAGAGGGCGAGGCGATGCTAACCGCTATGGCCGAGGCGATTGCCCGCACCAAAGACCGCGCCTTGGCAGTGCGGGTGGAAACCTTTGCCCATACCGCGCGCGGCCTGTTTCGCAACATCGAAGATGATCCGGGCGATTTGACCGCTGCGCGCAAATATCTAACGGTCTATTTGATGGGCGCGCGCGATGCGACCGCCAAGTTTGCCGACCATTACGCCAAAACCCGCGATGCCGCCGCCCGCCACGAATACGAAGTGCTGCTGCGCGATTTAGAGACAACTTTTGCCAGCCGCAGCAAAGCGCTGATTGGCCAAGGCCGCGCAGGGCTGGATGTGGAAATATCCGTGCTGCGTGATCGGCTGAAACTGGAAAACTAATCCCGCGCCAAAGGCGCAACCAAAAAACCGCGCCACGGCGCATTTGACATAGGACGCCATGATGAGCAACGACACACGCACTGCCGCCGCCACCGCCCTTGCCGAAGCAGAAAAAATCACTGCAAAAATCCTGCCCGAACCCAGCACCGCGCTGATCACGCTGGATGCCGCCCCAGCCAAAGAGGCAGGCGAAATTCGCAAGCGCATGGGCGAAATTGACATGCGCAACACGCAATCGATCATATCCTTCGGATCGCGCGCACAGGCAGAGTTGCAGGCCATCAGCCAAGAAATGCTGGCAGGGGTCAAGAACAAAGACGTCGGCCCTGCGGGTGACAGTCTGCGCAGTATGGTGACCACATTGCGCGGCTTTACAGTTTCGGAATTGGATGTGCGCCGCGAGAGGGTTTGGTGGGAAAAACTGCTGGGCCGCGCTGCGCCCTTTGCCAATTTTGTTGCCAAATTTGAAAAGGTTCAGGGCCAGATCGACATGGTCACGAATGATCTTTTGCGCCATGAACATGCGCTGCTGAAAGATATCAAATCCTTGGACATGCTATATGAAAAAACGCTGGATTTCTACCATGAACTGGCGCTGTATATCGCCGCGGGCGAGGCGAAGCTGGCCGATTTAGACAAGGTCACCATTCCCGCAGCCGAGGCCGAAGTGGCCAAAGCGCCCGAGGCTGACCAAGTCATCAAGGCGCAGGAATTGCGCGATTTGCGCGCAGCGCGCGATGATCTGGAACGGCGCGTGCATGATTTGAAACTGACGCGGCAAGTGACGATGCAATCCTTGCCTTCGATCCGTTTGGTGCAGGAAAACGACAAATCCTTGGTCACCAAAATCAATTCAACCTTGGTCAACACAGTGCCATTGTGGGAAACCCAATTGGCGCAGGCCGTGACAATCCAACGCTCGCGCGAGGCGGCAGAGGCGGTGCGCGCGGCCAATGATCTGACCAATGAATTGCTGACCGCGAATGCCGATAATTTGAAAGAGGCCAACCGCATCGTGCGCACGGAAATGGAGCGCGGGGTCTTTGACATCGAGGCCGTGCGCCGCGCGAATGCCACGCTGGTGGCCACAATCGAAGAAAGCCTCAAGATCGCCGACGAGGGCAAGGCCAAACGCGCCAGCGCCGAGGAAGAATTGGTCAAGATGGAGGCCAATCTGCGCGATGCCTTGATTGCCGCAAAATCGCGCGGCACCGCGACAGGCGCCAATATTGGAGAGGCTGTCTAACAATGGGATTGGGCGCGCAGATGCAGGCTATGGGGCGGGCAGCCATGGCCGCCCTTGCGTTTTGCCTTGGCCTTGCCGCTTGCGCGCCGATGCCCAAGCCCCAGCTTACAGCCCCATCCAGCGCCCCCAGCAGCGAAAGCATCGCGCTGGCCGCCTATTACGCAGGCGTGCAGCAATCGCTGCTGGCACAGGGGCTGCTGCGCACCGATGGCGGCGGGGCGGATACGCCGCTGACGGCCACCATGCTGGCCAATAACTTTCTGCGCATTGCGATGTATGAAGAACACGGCAGGTTTGCACGGGGCAATACACCGCTGCGCCTGACGCGCTGGGCAGGGCCAGTGCGGGTGGCCTTAAACTTTGGCCCTTCGGTTCCTGCCGCCTTGCAGGCCACAGACCGCGCGCGCATCGCCTCTTATCTGGCGCGCCTGTCGCGTCTGACGGGGCTTTCCATTGGGCTGGTGTCCCAAAACGCCAATTTGACGATCGCCATCACCTCGATCGACGAAAGACGCGCCCTAGGCCCGATGATCACCGCTGCATTGCCGCAGATCAATGCGGCCCAAGTGGCAGGTGTCACCGCCATGGATCGCAGCACCTATTGCCTTGTCTGGACACAAAGCAATGCCACCTCTAGCAAATATGAACGGGCCTTTGTCTTTATTCCCGCCGAGCACCCCGATTTGATGCGGCTGGCCTGTATGCACGAAGAAATCGCCCAAGCGCTGGGCCTGCCCAATGATTCTGGCTTGGCACGGCCATCGATTTTCAACGATGATGAAGAATTTGCACTGCTGACGCGTCAAGATGAACTGATGCTGCAAATGCTTTACAATCCCGCCCTGCGCAACGGCATGACCGAGGCCGAGGCGCGCCCCATTATCGAAGGTTTGGCGCGCGCCCTTTTGGGCGGCAATAGTTAACGGCCCATTGGGCAAGGAGGATCGCATGGTTTTTGGATTTTTGGGCGGCGAATTTGTCGATGTTATCACTTGGCTGGACGAGACGCGCGACACGATGGTCTGGCGGTTTGAACGTCACGGCAATGCCATCAAATACGGCGCAAAACTGACAGTGCGCGAAGGTCAAGCTGCCGTTTTTGTTCACGAGGGTCAATTGGCCGATGTGTTCACTCCGGGCATGTATGTGCTGGAAACCAACAACATGCCCATCATGACCACGCTGCAACATTGGGATCACGGCTTTGACAGCCCGTTCAAATCGGAAATCTATTTCATCAACACCACGCGGTTTAACGACCAGAAATGGGGCACAAAGAACCCGATCATCGCGCGCGATCCCGAATTTGGCCCCGTGCGCCTGCGCGCCTTTGGATCCTATTCGATGCGCGTGGCCGATCCGTCCAAGTTCTTGACCGAAATCGTTGGCACGGATGGCGAATTCACCTCCGATGAAATCAGCGAACAGATCCGCAACATCATCGTGCAAGAAATCTCGCAGATTCTGGCCAAATCAGGCATTCCCGTACTGGACATGGCTGCAAATACCGCCGATTTGGGCGGGCTTGTGACCAAAGCCATTGGCCCGAAAGTTGCTGAATATGGCCTGAGCATTCCCGAATTCTACATCGAAAACATCAGCTTGCCGCCCGAAGTGGAAAAGGCGCTGGATAAGCGCACTTCGATGGGCGTGGTGGGTGATTTGAACAAATATATGCAGTTTAATGCCGCCGAGGGGCTGGCGCAGCCAAACTCGGCCATGGGGGCAACTATGGGGGCGGCGATGGGCGCAGGCATGGGGGCGGCCATGGGCGCAGGGCAATCAGGGCCATGGGGCGCTGCACCTGCAGCGGCCCCCGCAGCCAGCGCACCGCCGCCTTTGCCGCAGGCGGGTGCGGCATCATGGCATCTGGGTCTAGATGGGCAAACCAAAGGCCCCTATGCCGAATCTGATTTGGCCGCGATGGTTGCCGCAGGCACGCTGACGCCAACCACGCTGGTATGGCGCGAAGGCCAAGACGGCTGGAAAGCCGCCGCAGATACCGCACTTGCAAAATTGCTGAAATCCGCCCCACCACCATTGCCAAAGGCCTGATATGCAAGGTGATGTGATCGAGGCCCACCGCTGGCCTTGCGCGACATGCGGGTCTGATTTGCGCTTTGCCCCCGATAAAGGCCGCCTTGAATGCGCCCATTGCGGCCATCTGCAAGACCTGTCCAAAGCAGATGCGCGCGCCGAAGGAAAGGCGTTCCAAGAGCTTAGCCTAAAGCAGGGGCTGGCAAACGATCTGCCAGATGGGGCCAGCGCAGAGGTGCGCGCCACAAGTTGCCCCAGTTGCGGCGCTGTGGTCGAGTTTTCGGGGGCAAGCCACGCCGCCAATTGCCCCTATTGTGCCACCCCTGTGGTGGTGGATACGGGCGCGCGCAGGGCGATCAAACCGCAGTCGCTGCTGCCCTTTGCCCTGACGGAAGCTCAGGCGCGCGATGCGCTGTCCAAATGGCTGGGCAGCCTGTGGTTCGCGCCCAACGGCCTGTTGGAATACACCCGCAAGGGCCGCGCCATGGCAGGAATCTATGCGCCGTTTTGGACATTTGATGCTGCGACGACCAGCCGCTACACGGGCGCGCGCGGCGAGCATTACTATGAAACGCGCACTGTCACAGTGAATGTGAACGGCAAATCCCAGCGCCGCACCGAGCAAGTTCAGCGCACGCGCTGGTATCCCGCCTCTGGCACAGTGTCGCGCGATTTTGACGATGTGATCACCCTTGCCTCAAACAGTTTGCCAAAACGTTTGGGCAATGAATTAACCCCGTGGGATTTAGCGGCGGCCAAGCCCTATAACCCCGATTATCTGGCAGGCTTTCAGGCCGAAGGCTATACGATCAGCCTTGCCGATGGTTGGACTGACGCGCAAAACATCATGGCAGGGGTGATTGAAATGGACATTCGCCGCGACATCGGCGGCGATGTGCAGCGCATTGACAGTGTCGACACCCGCTATGCCGATGAAACCTTTAAACATGTTTTGCTGCCTGTTTGGACGGCGGCCTATAAATACCGCGGCAAAAGCTATCGGTTTTTGGTGAACGGGCAAACGGGCGAAGTGCAGGGCGAACGGCCCTATTCCGCATGGAAAATTGCCTTTGCCGTGCTGGCTGTGGCCATTTTGGCCTTGGGCGCAGTTTACTTGAACGACCCTACCAGTCTTGGCCTTCCAAGACCCGAGTGGATGAACTGACGGCACAGGGGGCGCTCGCGCCCCCTCGCGCTGCGCGCTCACCCCCGAGGATATTTCGGAAAAGAAGAAGGGCGGCGGGCGTCTTTTTGTGGTGTGCCAAAGACATGCGCTTCTTCTTTTTTGCAAATATCCTCAGGGGGTGAGCGAAGCGAGGGGGCGCGAGCGCCCCCTATCTGCGAATCGTGTCACCCATTTGCAGAACGGGGAAAAGTTCGATGACCTCGCCGCCCAATGAATCTTCGCTTTTGGTATCGCGGTTGCGCGCGACGATTTCTGCGGCTTTGCGGCCAATTTCGCGCCGGCAGGCATCCATCGTGGCCAATTTGCGCGGCAAGCCATCGAGCAATTCCACACCATTAAAGCCTGCAAGCCCCACGCGATTTGGCACATCAAGGCCAGCCTCCAGACAATACAAAAGGCCGCCCGCGCCGATCATATCGTTGGAATAATACAGGAAATCTACATGAGGGCTGCGGCGCAGAACGGCCTCGGTCATCTCGCGCCCTTTAAGCAGGGCCGATCCGCCAGAATAAAACTCGCGGTCAACCAGCGGCACACCCGCCTTGGCCAGCGCCTCTTCAAAACCTTCCAGTCTTTTGCGGGCGCGGTGGTCATAGGGCATCATCGTGCCCAGAAAGGCGATGTTGCGGTATCCTGCGGCCAAAATCGCCTCGGCCATTTGGCGGCCTGCGCGGCGGTGGGAAATGCCCACAGCGCTGTCAATGGCGGGCCCATCAATGTCCATAATCTCGACCACGGGGATACCCGCACGCGCCAGCATCGCCTGCGCGGCATCTGTATGTTCTAACCCTGCCAGAATAACCCCCGAAGGACGCCACGACAGCATTTCATACAAGACGGCCTCTTCGCGTTCGGGCGAGTAATTGGTTACGCCCACCACAGGTTGCAGCCCCGTATTGTCCAGCGTTTCAGATACGCCGCCCAATACCTCGGGAAATACCATATTTGACAGGGATGGAATGATCACGCCCACCAGATTAACCCTTTGACTGGCCAGCGCCCCTGCAATTTTGTTGGGCACATAACCAAGGCGGCGCGCAGCTTCTAGTACCCGTTCGCGCGTTGCACCCGACACATCGCCGCGATTGCGCAAAACGCGGCTGACTGTCATCTCACTGACGCCAGATGCTTCGGAAACATCGCGCAGCGTCAGGGTGCGTTGGATATCAGACTTCGTCACGTGATCACCGCATGCTGGTGCAATTACCCATGTCTAGCGCCATTTGCCCCCTTGTCCAAGCGCTGAATATGCCATATGTTAGCGGTAACAGTCGCAGACTGACCAATATCCTGCGCGTCCTGCAAGCTCTCAACCCAGACGCAACGGACACCAAGGGGGAGTGGTGGGCCAAATTCACTCCCCCTTACCTTTTTCTGATAAGCAGTTGCACGCCCTGCGCCTTTCGCGCAATAAGGCAGCTATGGCCCCGTAGCTCAGGGGATAGAGCGGCCGCCTCCTAAGCGGCAGGTCGATGGTTCGAATCCATCCGGGGTCACCATAGGAAAATTATAGATTTTTCACAGCCTTGGGGTTGAACGGTGCGGCTTTGTTCTTACCTAAGCCGCACCGCTTTGCCTGCAAAGATCGGGCTGCTTGCCTGTGGGCGCAATAAACCAAAAAATGACGAGGGATTGAATGGACTTTCTGATGCCGTTTCTGCTGTCACCCTTTCTGGGGACACCGACCTATTTCTGGCTGATTTTTATTGGCCTTGTGATTGCGCTGTTGGTCTTTGACCTTGGGATTTTGCACAAAGAGGATAAAGAGATTTCCGCCAAGGAAAGCTTTATCATGTATGGCGGTTATGTGTTTATTGCGTTTTTGTTTGGTCTTTGGGTTTGGTATACGCGCGGTGCACAATCGGGGCTAGAATTTTTTACGGGCTATGTCATTGAACAATCCCTTGCGATGGACAATATTTTTGTCATCGCCACGATCTTTACCTATTTCGCAGTGCCGCGCAAATATCAGCATCGCGTTTTGTTTTGGGGCATCATTGGCGCGATTCTGATGCGCGCGATTATGATTGGTCTGGGCGCGGCATTGGTTAGCCAATATCAGTGGATTCTTTACGGCTTTGGTGCGTTTCTGATTTTTTCAGGCGTCAAGATGTTTTCGGCCAATGACGAAGATAATGATCTGGAAAACAATGCTGTTTTGAAATTTGTCAAAAAGCATTTCCGCGTGACCAGCGAAATCAAAAGTCATGACTTCACCATCAAACAGCCTGACCCTGCGACAGGCAAAATTGTCACTTGGCTAACCCCCTTGGCCGTGGCACTGATTTTGGTTGAATTTGTGGATCTGATTTTTGCGGTAGATTCTGTGCCTGCAATTTTTGCCGTAACACAAGACACATTCATCGTCTACACGTCGAATATCTTTGCAATCCTTGGCCTGCGCAGCCTGTTTTTTGCGCTGGCCGCCGCTATGCACCGTTTTGCCTATTTGAAATACTCGCTGGCCATCATTCTGGTTCTGGTGGGGATCAAGATTTTCTTGGTGCCGATGGGAATCAAAGTGCCCACAGCCATTTCGCTGACGCTGACCTTGGGTATTTTGGCAGCGGGGATTTTCTATTCCTTGTGGAAAACGCGGAACGAAAAAATCGCCTAAATGAAAAGGCCCCCAAATGGGGGCCTTTTTATGCGTCGAGATGTTCGACATTCAAAGCATTCGCTTGGATGAAATCGCGGCGCGGTTCAACGACATCTCCCATCAGCTTGGTAAAGATATCGTCAGCTTCAGCCAGATCATCGACCTTAACCTGCAGCAGGGTGCGCGCCTCGGGGTCTAGGGTGGTTTCCCACAATTGTTCTGGGTTCATCTCGCCCAGACCTTTATAGCGTTGCAGGGTCAGGCCCTTTTCGCCCTCGGCCAGAATGGTTTTCAACAGGTCGATTGGGCCAAACACCATCTGTTCGCGGTCTTTGCGCACCAGACGCGCCACATCGCGGTAAACATCGCGGCTGTCCTTGGATGTGGCCGCCAGCCGCCGCCCCTCGCCCGAGCGCAGCACCGCCCCGTCCAGCGTGCGCAACTCTTCCACCCCGCGCAAAATGCGCGACAGGCGGATGCCATTGTCTTGGGTGATGCGGCCCGTCCAGCCCTTTTCATATTCGGCGGCAACAAGGTTCAGGCGCGCGGCCACGCTATCGGCCAGACCTTGCAAATCGCCGTCGGCGCGCCCTGCATCGAACGCCCCTGCCAGCGCGGCCTGTTCCAATATGGCGCGCGGATAATGGGTGGGGAAAGCATCCAAAATGCGGCGGAAAGCGCGCGCCGCCTCGATCACGCGGGCAAGGTCTGCGCCTGCAATTTCCTCGCCCGATTTCAAGCGCAGCACCGCGCCTTCGATCCCCATTTCAATCAGGTAATCTTCCAGCGCTGATTGATCTTTCAGGTAAACCTCGGACTTGCCACGCGCCACTTTGTACAGCGGCGGCTGGGCGATATACAAATAACCGCCTTCGATAAGCTGCGGCATTTGGCGGAAAAAGAACGTCAGCAGCAGCGTGCGAATATGCGCGCCATCCACATCAGCGTCGGTCATGATGACAACTTTATGATAGCGCAACTTGCCGATGTTAAACTCATCGCGCCCAATGCCCGTACCCAGCGCCGTGATCAGGGTGCCAATCTCTTGGCTGGCCAACATCCGATCGAATCTGGCGCGTTCTACGTTTAGGATTTTACCCTTCAGCGGCAAAACCGCTTGGTTGGCGCGCGAGCGACCCTGCTTGGCACTGCCACCCGCCGAATCCCCCTCGACCAGAAACAGTTCTGACTTGGACGGATCGCGTTCCTGACAATCGGCCAATTTGCCGGGCAGGCTGGCGACATCCAGCGCTGTCTTGCGGCGCGTCAATTCGCGCGCTTTGCGGGCAGCCTCGCGGGCCAGCGCGGCCTCGATGATTTTGCCGACAATGATTTTCGCATTGGCAGGGTTTTCTTCAAACCATTCGGCCAGCTTTTCGTTCACCAGATTCTCGACGGCAGGGCGCACTTCTGAACTGACCAGCTTATCCTTGGTTTGGCTGGAAAACTTTGGATCGGGCACTTTCACCGACAACACGCAGGTCAACCCTTCGCGCGCATCATCGCCTGTGAAATCCACCTTTTCACGTTTGGCAATGCCAGAGCTTTGGGCATAGGCCCCCACACAACGCGTCAGCGCACCACGAAAGCCCGCCAGATGGGTGCCGCCATCGCGCTGAGGGATGTTGTTGGTAAAGGGCAGCACCATTTCGTTGTAGCTGTCGTTCCACCACATGGCGACTTCAACGGTGATGCCCCCACGCTCGCCAATCATATAGATCGGGTCGGGCATGATCGAGGTTTTAGAGCGGTCAAGATATTTCACATATTCCCGCACCCCGCCCTCATAGAACAATTCGGTCTGCACAGGTTCGGCGGGCCTCTCATCGCGCACAATAATCCGCACGCCAGAGTTCAGGAACGCCAATTCGCGCAAACGATTTTCAAGCGTTTTGAAACTGTAATCTAGGTTGGAAAACGTGCCTTCGGGATGGTTGGTTTTTGCACTGGCCAAAAAGCGCACCTGCGTGCCTTTTTGCCCCGGCGCTGGCCCAACTTCGTGGACATGCACGGTGCAATCGCCATGTTCAAACCGCGCGCGGTATTCTTTGTCATTGCGCCAAACAGTCAATTCCAGCCATTCCGACAGCGCATTTACCACCGACACGCCCACGCCATGCAACCCGCCCGACACTTTATAGGCATTGCCAGAATCATCGGTGTTGTTGAATTTGCCGCCCGCATGAAGCTGGGTCATAATCACTTCGGCGGCCGAAACCCCCTCTTCTTGGTGAATATCTACAGGGATGCCCCGCCCATTATCGCGCACCGAAACGCTGCTATCGGCATGGATAATCACAGTCACCGCGGTGGCGTGTCCTGCCAGCGCCTCATCAATGCCATTGTCGACAACTTCGTAGACCATATGGTGCAGACCCGACCCATCGTCGGTATCACCGATATACATGCCTGGACGCTTACGAACTGCCTCTAAGCCCTTGAGAACTTTGATAGAATCAGCGCCATAAGCTTCGGTTTGTTGCGGCTGGTCGGACATTGCAGATATTCCCCTTAAACACCCGCAATTTATAGCGTTTCTGCGGGGGGTTGTCACGCCTATCCCACAAGATTTAGCGTTTAAAGGAAGGGAATGATCACCCCCACCAGCACCAGCAAAACGCCCGAGCCTATGTTCATGCGCCGCAGCGCGGTGGGGCTGGAAAGCAGCGCGCGGGCGCGGTCTAAAAACAGCGCCAGCAGCAAATTGCCGCCCAATGTCACCCCTGCTGAAATGCCAATGATGGCGATGATGTCCAATTTCGTCAGCACCGCCAAATCGAAAAATCCGGGCAATGCGCCCATATAAAACAAAATCGCCTTTGGGTTGCCGACCACGGCGGCGACCCCCACCGAAAACCCCGCCCAAAGGCCGGGTTTGGTCATGCGATTGTCCCCCGTCAGGCTGCCCGCAGGTGCGCGCACCAGCATGACACCCATGGCAATAAACACCCCCGCCGCCACCCAACGCAGCAGGCTCAGGATATCGCCATAAACAGTGTGAATCCAAGACAGGCCCAAAATCGCCGCCAGCGGCCACAGCAAATCGCCCAGCGCCACGCCCACCGCCAGCGGCCAAGCGGCGCGAAACCCGCCCGACAGCGCCCGCGCTGTCAGCGCCACCCAAACAGGGCCAGGCACAGCCCAAAGCCCCAGCATCCCCAGCGCGTAAAGGCCCAGTTCATAAAGTGTTGTATGCATGTGATTTCCTTTGGCCAAAGCCCTAAAACAAATGGCCCAGCAAGTCTACGGGGGCATCCACAGGCCAAGCCTGACCGCGCAGGGGCAAAACACGCAGCTCTTGCGATCTCTGCCGATGCACCGCGCCCGTCACCGCCCCGCGCATATCGATATAGGTCAGCTCATTTGACGCGGGCGCAAAGCCATGCGCGCCATAAAGGCCCGCAGTGCCGAACAACAGAAAATACTGCGCTTGCGTGGCGCGCAGCTGCCCAATGGCCGCCTGCAGCAATGCGGCAGCAATACCTTTGCCGCGGTGATCGGGATGCGTTGCCACATCTGCCAAACCCGCCACATCCACTAAGTCCCCGCCCAAGCGTATGGCGCGCATCATCACCGCCATATGGCCGATGATCTGCCCCCCCTCGCGCCAGACCAGCCGAAAATGCGGCCGCTGTTGAAAATAGCTGCGCCCGCCGAAATCAGTGGAAAAACACAGGGCCAGCAGGCGCTGGATCTGCGCCTCATCCGCCGCACCCAAATCCCAATCCGCGATCACCTCGCTCATGCCGCACCCACCTGCCCATCTTCCAAGACAAAGCTTTGCCCGCGCGCGCCAAGGCTGTCAAACAACCCCGCCTCGGTGCCCGTCATCAGCGCCTGCGCGCCCAGCGCACAGATTTCATCATACAGCGCCGCGCGGCGCGCTGGGTCGAGATGGGCCGCAACCTCATCCAGCAGCAAAATAGGCGCAGCCCCCAAATCCTGTGCCAAGGCGCGGGCATTGGCCAAAATCAAACTGATCAGCAGCGCTTTCTGCTCTCCTGTCGAGCATTGATCCGCCCGCGTGCCTTTGGCCGCATAGACCGCCTGCAAATCCGCGCGGTGCGGGCCAATCAGGCTGCGCCCTGCGGCCATATCGCGCCCGCGCCCAGCGGCCAAGGCCTGCGCCAAATCAGATGCATCCTCGCCCACCTCGCCCACAATGGCCAAATCCGCCACGGGAAAGGCCCCGCCTGCGGCCTGCGCCTGCGCAATGCGCGCCAAGGCCTGCGCGCGATTGGCGCTGATCTGCGCCCCCGCTGCGGCCATCTGCGCCTCTAGCGCGCCATACCAATGGGGATCTTGCACCTGATCTTTCAACAATCGATTGCGTTCGCGCATCGCCTTGTCATAGTCCAGCACCGCCTCGGCATGGTCAGGCATAAAGGACAGCGCCATTCGGTCCAAAAACCGCCGCCGCGCCTCGGCGGCATCCAGCCACAGCCTGTCCATCGCAGGCACCAGCCACAGCACGCGCAAAATCCGCCCCAGCGCGGTTTGCGGTGCAGCCTTGCCATCTATGCGCACCGCCCGCGCCTCGCCCGCCTCGGCCCAAGTTTCTATACGATGATCCGCACCCAGCCCCGCCACATCCGCCGCCACTTTCCAGCCGACTGCCGCCTGCTGGCGCGCCAAATCCTCGGCCCCTGCCCGCCGCAACCCACGCCCCGGCGACAACAGCGACACAGCCTCTAAGATATTGGTTTTGCCCGCGCCATTTGGCCCTGAAATCGCCACAGGCCGCCCATCAAACACCAGCGCCGCCCGCGCATGGCTGCGAAACTGCGTCAGCTGCAAGGCCTTAATGGCAAGCCCGCTCACGCTGTCTCCTTTCACTTTGGCAAAAATATCCCACGGGGGTAGGCCTGCGAGTTTACGCGCAGGCTAGGGGGTGTGAAACCCCCGCCTCTGCCCTAACAGCATCCCTGCGCCTAAACGCGCATGGGCATGACAACATAAACCGCCGAGGTGTCGTTCCCCTCGCGCATCAAGGTTGGATCGCCTGACGAATTGAACATAAACACCGCGTTTTCGCGGTCTACTTGGCTGGCGATTTCCAGCAAATATTTGGCGTTAAAGCCAATTTCCAAATGCTCATCGCCGTAAGCCACAGCCAATTCTTCCTCTGCCGCGCCCGAATCGGGGGCATTGACCGACAGCACAAGGCGGTCTTCGTCCAGCGACAATTTCACCGCGCGCGAGCGTTCGGATGACACTGTGGCCACGCGGTCAACGGCGCGGGCAAATTCGGCGGCGTCCACTTCGAGCCGCTTGGTATTGCCTGTGGGAATAACGCGCGTGTAATCAGGGAAAGTGCCATCAATCACCTTGGATGTCAGGGTAATTTCAGGCGTGGCAAAGCGCACTTTGGTTTCCGATACTGAAACGGCAATGATCGCATCGTCATTTTCCAACAGCTTTTTCAACTCATTCACCGTTTTTCGCGGCACGATCACACCGGGCATCCCTGCCGCGCCACTTGGCAAATCGGCGTCAATGCGCGCTAGGCGGTGGCCGTCGGTCGCCACGCAGCGCAGCTTTTGCCCGCCCTCGCCCGTTGCAACATGCATATAAACCCCATTGAGGTAATAGCGCGTCTCTTCAGTGGAAATCGCAAACTTTGCCTTATCGAAGAGGCGACGCAGCACGGGGGCTGGGGCCGAGAAATTGGTGGTATATTCGCTGGACGCCATCACGGGGAAATCTTCGCGCGGCAAAGTGGCAAGGCTAAAGGTGCTGCGCCCTGCGGCAATGGTCAAACGCCCCGATGCAGCATCATCGGCCAAGGCCACCAGCGCCCCATCGGGCAGTTTGCGCACAATCTCGTGCAGCATCACGGCAGAAACAGTGGTCGCCCCCGCACGTTCCACCATCGCGCCCGCGCGATCTTGCACTTCAATATCCAAATCTGTCGCGCGAAAGGTCACAGAACTGCCCTCCGCCTCGATCAGCACATTGGCCAGAATCGGGATGGTGTTGCGCCGTTCCACAACTGATTGCGCCTGCGCCAAGGCTTTCAGCAAAACAGCGCGTTCAATGCTTAGCTTCATCAATCCATCCTCTGCACAATCCCAAAGGCACATCAGCCGCTTGGGAGCGCTAAACTAGCCGATTTCTGCCGTATCGCAAGGCAAAACGCTAGCCCTGTAGTGCGCGGCGCAAACGCAACAAATCATCCGACAATTGGCTGTCGGTTGACATCAAATCTTCGATTTTGCGCACGCCGTGCATGATGGTGGTATGGTCGCGCCCGCCAAAGCGCCGCCCAATTTCGGGCAAAGAGCGCGGGGTCAATTGCTTTGCCAAATACATCGCCACTTGGCGTGGCCGCGCAATCGCGCGCAAGCGCTTTGGCCCGATCATATCGGACAGGCGGATGTTGTAATGTTCGGCGACTTTGCGCTGAATTTCTTCGATCGTCAGCTTACGATCAGAGGCGCGCAGAATGTCCGACAGACAGTCCTGCACCAATTCCAAATTGATCTCGCGCCCAACCAGCGAGGCAAAGGCGAACAGACGCGTCAGCGCCCCTTCCAGCACGCGCACATTCGATGTGATGCGATGGGCCAAAAATTCCAAAACCCCGGGATTGATCACCAAGCCCTTATACTGCGCGGCATAGTAATCGGCCTTGGTTTGCAAAATGCCCAAACGCAATTCGTAATCCGTCGGATGCAGATCCACCACCAAGCCGCATTGCATGCGGCTTTTGATGCGGTCTTCCAAATCTTTGATCTCGCCCGGTGCGCGGTCAGCCGAGATGATGATTTGCTTGTTTTGATCGACCAAGGCATTGAAGGTGTGAAAGAATTCTTCTTGGGTCGAATCCTTGCCCGCGATGAATTGCACATCATCGACCATCAGCACATCGACGCTGCGGAAAATGGATTTGAAATCCATAATCTGCTTTTCGCGCAGCGCTTGGACGAAGCGATACATGAACTGTTCTGCCGACAAATACAAAACCCGCAACTCGGGTTGGCGCGCCTGCAATTCATGGGCAATCGCGTGCATCAGATGGGTTTTGCCCAAACCCACACCGCCATATAAAAACAGCGGGTTAAAGCTGACAGGCCCGCCTTCGGCCACACGGCGCGCGGCGGCATGGGCCAATTCGTTCGGTTTGCCCACCACAAAACTGTCAAAGGTAAAGCGAGCGTCCAGCGTGGCACCAGGCAGCGGTGATTCGGCGCGCAGGTCGCGCTTGGCCGCCACGCGCGGCGCACGGGCAGGTGCAGCCACATCTGCCGAGGCATCCTGCCCCAAAACAAAGTCCAGCCGCGCCACCGACAGACCTTCGGCCTGCAAAAGTGCCAGAATCTGATCGCCAAAATTACGTTTGACCCAATCGCCAAAAAAGCTGGTCGGCACGACAAAGGTCGCCACGCCATCCAAAAGCCCCCGCATAACCAAAGGCTCGATCCAGCTGGCATAATTGTTCTTACCGATTCGCTTGATCAAAGCTTCACGCGAGCGTAGCCAAACCGCAGAAGGCATTCTTTGTCCCGTCCCCATTTCAGACGCAACTGATTGCGTCTTTCTTCACTTTATACACAACCTATGCGCATTCGCATCTTAGGTCCGCGGATCGGTATGACCGATGGCCACCCCGAAAATCCATTTTGCACACAGCATCCCCGCCCTTAGCCCAAACACGGGCAAAAGCCGAAAAACAAACACGGGCAACATGCCCAACTGTGATACAAGCCTATGATAAAGAAAGGTTTTTACGCCTTGGGTCTGTTATTCTGGCAGCGACCCTTGATGCAACCTTACCTTTAATTTCGGCACGTCCCCTACCGCGATGCGACTCGCTGATGGCAGATTAACAAGACCGCAAAGCAAAGCGCAACCGAACTTCGAACTTGACAGGGCTTTGGCTGGGCCGAATCGTCAAAGGTTTTTCAACCTGTGCAAATAGGCCACGTAGGCGAAAAACCGCCGAAATTGTGCAGCAAAAATGCAAAAAGGCGCGGCTGTTTCCAGCCACGCCTTTCGTATTATTATTCAACCAATTAGGCCGAAGCGGCTGCGCCCAATGCTTTGACACGCGAAGCAAGGCGGGACATTTTGCGCGCCACAGTGTTTTTGTGCATCACACCTTTTGTCACACCGCGCGCCAATTCTGGCTGGGCGTTTTTCAAAGCTTCTGCTGCTGCGCTTTGCTGACCCGATGCCAGCGCCTCTTCCACTTTGCGCAGGAAGGTGCGGATACGCGAACGGCGCGCCTTGTTGATGTCTTGACGCGCTTCGGCTTGACGGGCGCGTTTTTTGGACTGGGCGGTGTTTGCCATGCGAAAAATTCCGGATCTGTAGTTCCACTTGAAGCCCGCCAAATAGACGGCTGGCTGCACGCTGTCAACCGCGAAATCCCTGAAAATCGATGCAGCCGCGCGCCTTTCAGCGATCCTGAAACTGCGCAGGGCGCTTTTGCAAAAAGGCTGCCATGCCTTCCTTTTGGTCTTGGGTCGAGAACAGGGCATGAAACAACCGCCGTTCGAACAAAAGCCCTTCGCGCAGGCTGGTTTCTTGGGCGCGGTTGACCGCTTCTTTCACGGCCAGAGTGGCCAGTTGCGATTTCTCGGCAATTCGGCCTGCAGCGGCCAGCGCCTCGGGCAGCAAAGCATCGGGCGCAACCACACGCGCCACAAGCCCTGCGCGTTCGGCCTCTTCGGCATCCATGAACCTGCCTGTCAGATGCATATCCATCGACTTGGCCTTGCCCACAGCGCGTGTCAGGCGCTGCGTGCCGCCCATGCCCGCCACGATGCCAAGGTTGATTTCGGGTTGGCCAAATTTGGCATTGTCGGCGGCGATGATGAAATCGCACATCATGGCCAATTCGCAGCCCCCGCCCAGACAATAGCCCGCCACGGCGGCGATGATCGGCTTGCGGATACGGGCAATGGCCTCGGCCTGCGGGCCGAATAAATCATCAAAGAAAACCTCGGCAAAGCCCTGATCGGCCATTTCGCGCACATCTGCGCCCGCCGCAAAGGCGCGATCTGACCCTGTGATCACAATGCAGCTGAGGTTGCGGTCTTTGTCTGCCGCGCCCAGCGCCTGCGCCAATTCTTGCATCATTTTGCTGTTTAGGGCGTTCATCGCCTCGGGGCGGTTCAGGGTGATCAGGGCGATCTTGCCCTTGGTGTCCACAATCAGCGTGTCATAGGCCATGGGGTTTCCTTTTTTCGGGCCGTTAGCTTTGGCAGCGCGGGCAGTAAAAGCTTGACCTGCCCGATTGCACAATCCGCATAATCTGTGCGCCGCAATGCGGGGTGAGGCAAGGCTCTCCCTCGCGGCCATAGACTGCAAAGGCATGTTGAAAATATCCAAGCTCGCCATCGGCCTGCCGATAATCGCGCAAAGATGACCCGCCTGCGGCAATCGCCTCGCTCAGCACATCGCGGATGATCGGGACTAGGGATGGCGCATCTGGCACATCGCCAGCCATGCGATCTGGCGCAATGCGGGCGCGGTGCAGCACCTCGCAAACATAGATATTGCCCAGACCTGCGACGATCCGCTGATCCAAGAGCGCCGATTTGATCGGGGTTTTGCGCCCCGCCAATTTGGCCGCCAAATAGGGGCCATCGAACCGATTGCCCAAAGGTTCTGGCCCAAGCCCTGCCAGCAAGGGATGCGCCTCGGCCGCGTGGGTTGCCAGCAAATCCATAGCACCAAAGCGGCGCGCATCGTTGAACGTCACCCGCGCGCCGCTGTCCATATGCAGCACGACATGGTCATGCTTTTGCGGCGCAGGATGGTCATGCACATAACTGCCCAGTATCTTACCCGACACCAGCATCCGCCCCGACATGCCCAGATGGATCAGCAGCGTCTCGCCCCTGTCCAGATCGGCAAGAATATATTTGGATCGCCGCCGCAATGCCAAAACCCGCGCGCCGCGCAACCGCTGCGCCATATTGGGCGGAAAGGGCCAGCGCAAATCGGCGCGGTTCACCTCTGCCTGCACAATCACATGCCCTTCCATCGCGGGCAAAAGCCCCGCGCGCACGGTTTCCACTTCGGGCAATTCGGGCATTTTGGCCTTTGGACATTAGGGCGCATTGAGGCGCAGCAACTTAACCCCTATAAGTGGCAAAGGCGCAGCAATCGGCAAGAGCAAATGAACACCTCATCCCCCAATCACGGCACCACCCATTTCGGATTTCAAACCGTGCCCGAGGGCGAAAAGGCAGGGATGGTACATGGCGTGTTCACCCGCGTGGCCAGTAAATATGACATTATGAATGATCTGATGTCGGCAGGGATGCACAGGCTTTGGAAAGACGCGATGATGGATTGGCTGGCCCCGCGGGCTGGGCAAAAGCTGCTGGATGTGGCGGGCGGCACGGGGGATGTGGCCTTTCGCTTTTTGGGGCGCGCAGCAGGATCGACCGCCACTGTGCTTGACATGACAGAATCCATGCTGATGGCAGGGCGACAGCGCGCCGATGCCGAGGCGCTAGCCGCGCGCCTTGATTGGGTTGTGGGCGATGCCATGGCCCTGCCCTTTGCCGATAAATCTTTTGATGTTTATACAATTTCCTTTGGTATTCGAAATGTCACCCGCATTGGCGATGCTTTGCGCGAGGCACACCGCGTGCTGCGCCCAGGTGGGCGGTTGATGGTGCTGGAATTCAGCCAGATTCCCAATGATTTGGCGCAATGGGTCTATGACAAATACAGCTTTAACGTGATTCCCGTGATGGGCCAGATTGTGGCGAATGATCGCGACAGCTATCAGTATCTGGTCGAATCTATTCGTAAATTTCCGAACCAAGACAGTTTTGCAGATATGATCCGCGCGGCGGGCTTTGGTCTGGTATCCTATCGCAACCTGTCTATGGGCATCGCCGCGCTGCATTCGGGATGGAAGATTTAGGTGCGCGGGCCGCATAACATTTGGCGATTGATCCGCACGGGCGCTACCTTTGAAAGGTCGGGCGCGATGAAGGCCGTTTTGCTGGCCCTTGACGCGCCGCCGCAACTGCGGCTGGCTGCCAAACTGCTGGGCTGGCCGTTTAAATGGCTGGGCCTGCGCGGTGATCCCGCCTTGCCGCCTGTGACCCGCGCGCTGTCGGCGCTGGGGCCAGCCTATATAAAATTTGGCCAAACCCTCGCCACCCGCCCCGATATTGTAGGCGAAGAATTGGCAGGGCAATTGAAATATCTGCAAGATAAACTGCCCCCCTTTGGCATGGCCGAAGCGCGCGCGGCGATAGAGGCGGATTTGGGCCGTCCTTTGGCGGATATGTTTGACGAATTCTCGCAGCCCGTTGCTGCGGCCTCGATTGCCCAAGTGCATCGCGCCCGCCTGCGCGCCACGGGGGCAGATGTTGCGGTCAAGGTGCTGCGCCCCGGCATTGAACGCGCCTTTCGCCGCGATCTGGATGCGTTTTATTTTGCCGCCCGCGCGATCGAGGTTTTGGCCCCCTTTGCCCGCCGCCTGCGTCCAACTGATGTGATTGCGCATTTTGAAAGCGTGGTGATGGCCGAACTTGACCTGCGCCTAGAGGCGGCGGCGGCCAGCGAATTTGCCGAAAACACCAAGAAAGACACGGGGTTTTCCGTGCCCCTGCCCGTGTGGGATTATTCGGGGCGGCGGGTGATGACACTGGCATGGGTCGATAGCCCGTCGATGTCTGACAGCGGCGCGATAGAGGCATTGATTGACGCGCGGGTTGTTGACCGCAGCGAATTGGGCGCGCGGGTGTTGCAACTGTTCTTGTCCCATGCGCTGCGTGACGGCTTGTTTCATGGCGATATGCACCAAGGCAATCTGAAACTGGCCGCCAATGGCGACATCATCGCGCTGGATTTCGGGATCATGGGGCGGATCGATGCCTATACCCGCCGCGTCTATGCCGAAATTCTGATGGGCTTTATGCAGCGCAATTATCGCCGCGTGGCCGAGGTGCATTTCGAGGCGGGCTATGTGCCCGCAGACCGCGATATCGACGAATTCGCGCTGGCGCTGCGCGCCGTGGGAGAGCCGATTTTCGGCATGGATGCCACGCGCCTGTCGATGTCGCGCCTTTTGGGCCATTTGTTCGAAGTGACCGAACGCTTTGGCATGGAAACGCGCACCGAATTGATTTTGCTGCAACGCACGATGGTCGTTGTCGAAGGCGTGGCGCGCAGCCTTGATCCTGCCATCAATATTTGGCACGTGGCCCGCCCCGTGGTCGAGGATTATGTGCGCAAGAATGTGGGGCCTGCCGCGCTCTTGCGCGATATCGCCCAAGCGGCGCAGGTGGTGGCGCGCTTTGGCCCCCGCCTGCCACGATTGATCGAAGACGCGCTGATCGCAGCGGGCGATACCTCCAAAGCACCCCCGCCGCGCCGCAGCCGAGGCTATATTTGGGCGGGTGTCGCCTTAGCTGGGGGTATATGTTTCGGGTATGGGCTGGCCATATTCATCTAATGTTCTGGGCGGGTTTTCGCTGGGAATATCATAGCCATCGCTTGCCTCAGCGCTGCTGAAATACCCATCCCGCCCCCAGTGCGCCGCATCCTTGCCAAAGGCTTGCGGCGGCGCGGGTGTGCCAGAGTTTGTGCCAGAATTCGTGCCAGTATTCGTGCCAGTGTTTGTCCCATTGGAAGGTGCGCCCGCCTGCGCCGCCACCCGCAATGCCGTGACCGAGGTGGCTGGCACTTCGATCCCGCCTTCCAGCACCAAAACAGTGCCGTTGGGGCCAGAACGTGCCTCTTGAATGCGCGAATAGGCCTCAACAGGGGTGCCATCGCCCAGCTTCCGATCGCCCTTATAGCTTTCAAGCGTCAGCTTATATGTGCCATTGGGCAGGGGCTGGCCCTTTAGATCAAGGCCCGACCATTGATAGGGGCCGTTGCCCAAAGGCACATCTTCGCGCCCAACAACATTTCCATTGGCATCGCGCACCGACAGCACCGCGCGATCTGCGCCCGTGGCCGAGGCATAGGTGATCGTGACATCTTTATTGCCCAAATACACAGGGCTTGGCGCGCGGGCCTCTTGCCCGACCCATGCGGCAAGCTGTGACATGCCCATCACCCCAAACTGGCCCGACAGCGCGTTCAGCAGATCATTGGTTTTCACCTGCTGTTCTACCCCCGAAAACGTGGCAAGCTGCACGGCGAAATCTGCCGATTCCATCGGGTTGGTCGGGTCTTGGTTTTTGATCTGCGTCGTCAGCATGGTCAGGAAAGTGTTGAAATCGGAATTGATCATCGATTTCTTGGGTGCTGCGGCATTGGGTGCGGCATTGGGCGCTTTATTGGGCGCGCCCGCATTGAAAGGCGTGGTTTGCATATCAAGCTCCGTTACAATTCATAGGCGAAGATTCAGGCTGCGCGACGGGTCAAGATAGGTCGGCGCGCGCGCGAAGGCGGGGTTTTGGTTGGGCTGGCCAGAGGGCATCTGCCCTGCAAGGCCTGTGCCCTCGGCTTGGCCATCGCGGTCAAGATCCTGCGGGCTTGCCCCCGTATTTTGCCCCGCACCCCAACCGCCAAAGGCCAAAGATGCCCCCGCAAAACCTGCATTGCGAAAATCCGACAGCAACTGCTCGCTGTTGCGGCGCAAAAGGTCTAGGGTTTCGGGCCGCTCGGCCGACAAAAGAATTTGCACCTGATCACCGCGATGGTGGATTTCAAAGCGCAGATGGCCAAGTTCCGCAGGGCTGAGCACCAGCTCGACAGGCCCAGATTGGGCCGACTGGGCCAAGGGCAAAAGCTGCGCGCTCAGCTGTGCAGGCGTGGGCATGGTGCCCGCGAATACAGGGCTGGCCGCCCCTGCTCCGCCCGCGCCAAGAGGTGGCGCAAAGCCATGGCGCGCGTCAATTCCCACTAAAGATAGGGGTGCATCACCATCGGCGGCCATGCCCAAAACATCCGCAGCCTCACCCTGCACGGCGGCAAATGGCGCGGGCACCATCTGCGCGGGGGCCGTCTGCGCGGCCCCCTGCCCCAGCGCCGCAGCCATTGTCTGCACAATAGGGGCCTGCAAGACCCCCCCATCGCCGCCGCGCCCAATCTGTGCGGATGGCGCGGCTGCGACCTGCACTTGGGCATCTGCGTTGTGAAAAATGCCCTGCAGCGCCGCCACGGCCAGATTCGCCACAGCGGGAATGGGTTGCCGCTGCACCCGTGGCGCAGGGCCATCGCCCGCAGCGCCGCCCGCCTGCTGTGCCAAAGGCAGAGCTTGCTCTGCCTGCCCCAAGGCGGTGGGTTGCGCCGCCACAGGATCAGGGATTTGCGGCGCAATACCAGCCGCCACATGACCCGCAAGCGCCGTATTTGGCAAGGCGATGCGGCCAGCCTGCCCAGTTTCAAAATGGGTGGCAAGGGCGGGTGGGGTCACAATCTGGGGCGCAGATTTTTCCGCATCGCCGCGCGGCATTTTTGCGGCTTCAAGAGCAGCATCCATGGGTTGCATCTGACTGGGGGCTGCGAATGGCGGCGCTTTGCGCGCCATTTCTGCCACATCCGCCACTTCCGCGCCCAAAGAATTGGGGGCGGTTAGGATGGGATCAATCACCACAGTGCCATGGGGCAAAACGGGGCGGGCATCGCCCAAATCCCCCTTTGGCGCGGCGGCAGTTGCCTGCATATCAGGCAGATTATCTGCGCTATGGGTGGCTGCGGCAGCGGGCAGGATGAATGCCGCCACAGGATCGGCTGCGAGCGCGCTTTGCGAAAGCCGATCTTGCGCAGCCATACCACTTTGCATGGGCAGGCTTTGGGCCGCCATCGGCATATCTTCCGCACTGGGCATGGTAAACTGCACTGCAATCACGGCAGGGGCCTGCGCGATCAGATCAGGCAGGGCCGTGGGCGGTACAGCGCCCTCTGCCGCAGCCTTGACCGCCCCCTCTGCCGTGATGGGCGAATCATCCCCTTCGGCCATCAGGCCCGCGAATTCATCGCCCTGATCTCCGCCCGTTGTTTCACCAGTCTCGCCATTTTGCCCCTGCAAAACAGGCCCAAACAGCTGTTGCATCACTGCCGCAATCATCATCCCTCGACTTCTGCCGCGCCTTCTGGCGGATGAGGCGACTTTGCCCGCGATTGGTTACCATCTGTTTACCCAAAGCGCGCATATTGCAAAAAATCCGATCTATCAGGAGCGCCCTATGGACAGCCCAATACCCCCCCTTTCGCCCCAGCAGGTGCGGCCCGCAGCCGCTGCGACCCTTGCCCCCCAAGACCGCGCGCTGATGGAAAAGGCCAAGGCGCTAGAAGCCAGTTTTCTGGCCGAAATGCTGGGTCATGCAGGGCTTGGCGCTGCACCCGAAGGGTTTGGCGGTGGGATTGGGGAAGAACAGTTTTCATCCTTTCTGCGGGCAGAGCAGGCCAAGGCCATGGTCGAAAAGGGCGGCATTGGCCTTGCCGAGCAGATCTTTAACTCGCTGAAAGAAAGGGCGGCACATGCAGGGTAATGCCACCACGCTAGAGCTTTTGGACCGTATTCACAGCGCAATTCTGATTGCCGATTTTGCGCAGCTAGAACAGCTGACCCCCGCGCTGGAAACCAGTATGGCTGGCGCGCAAACCCTGCGCGATGCGGCGCTTTTGGCGCAGATAAGGGCCAAGGCCGAACGCAATGCCGCCTGCCTGATGGCCGCAGGGCGCGGTGTGCGCGCAGCCCAGCGCCGCATTGCCGAAATCCGCGATGCAGCGCAGGGGTTTTCAACCTATGACGGGCGCGGCCAGCGGGCGCAACATGGCCAGCACAGCAGTTTCGCACGGCGGTTTTAGCCCCAAATGGGCGCACAGCAGGCTGCCCGCGCGGGCGCGCACGCAAAAGTTGCCTCAAATTCTATGGATGAGGCTGGCAGGCGTTAGCAAAGTTTTAGGGCCTTGGGCCACTAATGGCAGATGCATCCCATGATGGGGTGGCGCGGCCGCAGATTACGCAAATCAAACGGGCGCAGCGTGCAGAACGGTCATCCACACGGCGCATTCGCACCGTGTCAACCAAGCCGCGCAAAGCGTAGGCAGATTGTGAAGGAACTAGGGTATGTCTTCGATTCTTACGAATAACAGCGCGATGGTTGCGCTACAAACCATGAAGAAAATCAACTCCAATATGGCGGCCACTCAGTCGGAAATTTCTACGGGTAAATCGGTGTCCAATGCCAAAGACAATGCAGCCGTTTGGGCGATTTCCAAAGTGATGGAATCGGATGTAAAGGGCTTTAAGGGCATTTCAGACAGCCTCAATCTGGGCTCGTCCACGATCGCTGTGGCGCGCGAAGCCTCGGAAACCGTGACGGAACTGTTGACCGAAATGAAGGGCAAGATCGTGGCCGCGCAAGAGGGCAACGTTGACCGCGCAAAGATTCAAACCGATGTGACCAAGCTGAAAGAGCAAATCGAATCGGTGGTGAGCGCCGCACAGTTCAACGGCCTGAATTTGGTCAATGGGACGGGTTCGGGCACTGTCGAGATTCTGTCCTCGCTGGATCGGTCGGCCACGGGCGTTTCGGCATCTTCGATCACTGTCAATGCGCAAGATTTGTCGACGGGCGCCTATGCCGCCAATGATATTTTCGCCGCAGGCGGTGGCAACGCTTTGGTGTCGACCGATGCAGATACCTTTGTTTTGGCGCTGGATCAGGGCGGCGGTTCGGATGAAATCACGCTGCAAGATGGCGCAACCGCTTGGGCCGCTGGCGATAAGGTCAGCATGCGTTTTGGTGACAAGACGGCCTCTTACACCATCACTGCAGCCGATATTGATTCGGGCAACAACTCGGTGGCTGATTTGGTCGCCGTGGGTCTGAAGAATTCGATTGATGCCTTGGGCATCACCGATTTGGTTGTCGACTATGACAGCGCCTCGCCAGGCGTTCTGACCTTTACCAATGACGGCACGAAAGACCTTGCTGTCAGCGGCCAGTTCAAGAACGCAGGTTCGGGCGGTTTGGGCGCGCTGGATGGTATTGATGTCTCCACCGCCAATGGCGCAGAGCTTGCACTGGGGTCTATCGAAAGCCTGCTGCAAACCTCGATCGATGCGGCATCGGCCTTTGGTTCGACCCAAAAGCAAATCGACATCCAGTCGGAATTTGTGGGCAAACTTTCGGATGCACTGAAATCGGGTATCGGCACGATGGTGGATGCCAATATGGAAGAAACCTCGGCACGTCTGCAGGCTTTGCAAGTGCAGCAGCAGCTGGCAACGCAGTCGCTGTCGATGGCCAACCAACAGCCACAAAACATCCTGTCGCTGTTCCGCGGCTAAAAGATTTGGCCGAAGGGGACAATCCCCTTCGGCCGTCTTTCACGGTTCAAAACGAACCTTCTTTTTAATTCTCCGCAATCCAGGAAGGATATGCTGTGTTTGCCCAATCGACCCAAGCAGGTGCCATCTATGCGCGCCCCGAAGCCCCGCAGAAAACGCCACGCGCGCTGGAATACGAACTGCTCGCCCGCGTGACCCAAGCCCTGACAGTGGCATGGGCTGCGCGCAAACAAAACTACAGCGGTCTGATGACCGCGCTTGATGACAATCTGCGCCTATGGGCCACTTTGGCCGCCGATGTGGCCGAACCCACCAATGGCCTGCCCGCCCCGCTGCGGGCGCAACTTTTCTATCTTTATGAATTCTCGGTGCAGCACAGCCGCGCGGTACGCGACGATACGGCTTCGGTCGAAGTGCTGATCGACATCAACACAGCCGTGATGCGCGGGCTTCGCGGCGATCGAGGAACCCCATGACAGGATTAGTCTTAAAACTCGGCCCGCATGAGCGGGTTTTGATCAATGGCGCGGTGATCGAAAACGGTGACAAACGCTCGCGCCTTGCGATCATGACCCCAAATGCGCATATTCTGCGCCTGCGCGATGCGATCCGACCTGACGAGGTGAACACCCCCGTCCGCCGTGTCTGCTATATTGCGCAACTGGTGCTATCGGGCGATGCAGACCCAAAAGAGGCGCGCATCCAATTGCTGCGCGGCATTGAACAACTTAGCCAAGTGCTGACCGACTATGACAGCCGCACCTTGCTGTCACAGGCAACGGCCTTTGTGTTGGAAGACCAGCATTACCAAGTGCTTAAGGCGCTGCGCAGCCTGCTGCCGCGCGAAGAGCGTCTGTTTGCAGCAGTGCCCCACGCATGAGCTACGTTCCAGCCATCCCTTTTACAGGCTATGCTGGCTGGACGTTTCTAAACCGCACCATGGCCAGCCAAACGGCCAGCATGAATGCGGTATCGCAAAACAAGCGTGACGAAGACTATTTTCGCGCCAATATTGGCAAAATCGATACGGCCGAACAACTGGTCAATGACCGCCGATTGCTGCGCGTTGCACTGGGGGCCTTTGGGCTGGACAATGATATTAATAACAAGTTTTTCATTCAAAAAGTTCTGTCAGACGGCACGCTAAAAACCGATGCCCTGTCCAATCGATTGGCTGACAAACAGTATCAGAAACTGTCATCTGCCTTTGGGTTTGGCGATTTCTCGGTGCCGCGCAGCAAAATTTCTGACTTTGCCGATAAAATCATCGCCCAGTATCGCACCCGCCAGTTTGAACTGGCCGTGGGTTCGCAAAACAGCGACTTTCGCATCGCGCTGAACCTGCAGCGCGAATTGCCCGAATTGGCGGCAAAAGCCAACAGTTCGGAAAACGCCAAATGGTTCACCATCATGGGCAACAAACCCCTGCGCACGGCGTTTCAAACGGCGCTGGGCCTGCCCAGCAGCACGGCCACGTTGGATTTGGACCTGCAACTGAATGTTTTCAAATCCCGCGCCAAGGCGCAATTTGGCAATGATACCGTCTCGCAATTTGCTGATCCCGCCACATTGGACAAACTGGTCAAACGCTTTTTGCTGCGCAGCGAAATGGATGCGTTCAGCGCCTCTGGCGCGGGCAATAGCGCCGTAAATATGATGCAGCAAACCATATCTGCCTCTCGCAATCGGCGCATTTAGCCCGCAGCATTGGGCCGCACCCAAAGAAAGGCCACCTGCCGAACAGGAAAGGCAGGTTTAATCGCCCAGCCTTTGGGCGGGCCATATGCGATGCCAAATCACGCAGCGCCTTTGCGCAGGTGCACTCCGCGCGCAAGGATCACGCCATTACCCTTCGGCAAAGGCTGCGCTTTGCGCGGCTGGTGCAGTATTGGGCGCGGGCTGGCCCAGCACTTTGGCCAGCAAGGCAAAGCTGCCTACCACCCCCTCTGGCGGGGCATCTTCGGCCAAAAACGCATCCAAACTTGGCCAAATGGCAATGGCCGCATCCACCAATGGGTCAGAACCTCTGGCATAAAGCCCCGCTTGAACCATCATTTCGCTGCGATCCCATGCCCCCAAAAGCTGGCGCGCCATGCCGATCAATTGGTTTTCCTCTGCGCTCGCCGCTTGGGGCAGGCAGCGCGAGATCGAGCGCAAAAGATCAACAGCAGGATAGCGCCCGCGTTCGGCAATGGTGCGATCCATCACCACATGGCCATCCAGCACCCCGCGCAGAATATCGGCAATCGGCTCTTCCATATCGGATCCTGCCACCAGCACGGTAAACACAGCCGTGATATCCCCGCCAGAACTCTCTGGCCCGGGGCCTGCACGTTCGGCCAAAGACATAATCGCATGGGCGACCGACGGGGGAAATCCGCGCATCGATGCAGCCTCTCCCGCCGCAAGCGCCACTTCGCGGTGCGCCTCGGCAAAACGGGTGATCGAATCGGCCAACAGCAGCACATGGCGCCCCTGATCGCGAAAATGTTCGGCCACGGCCATGGCCGCCGCCGCACAGCGCCTGCGCACCAGCGCCGATTGATCCGATGTGGCCGTCACCACAACCGCCCGCGCCATGCCTTCGGGGCCCAAAACCCGCTCGACAAATTCGCGCAACTCGCGCCCGCGCTCGCCCACCAAGGCGATGACCACAACATCCGCCTCGACCCCGCGGGCAAATTTGGCCAGCAGCGAGGATTTGCCCACGCCCGAGCCTGCAAACAGGCCAATGCGCTGGCCGCGCGCAAGGGGCAGCATGGTGTCAAACACCGCCACCCCTGTGGACAGGCGCGCACCCATGCGGCGGCGCTGCGCCGCGGGCGGGGCATCTGCGCGCAAAGACCGCGCGCGCGGCCCACGGAATAAGGGCCGCCCATCAAGGGGTTGGCCATAAGGGTCGATGATGCGGCCAATCCATGCATCATCAGGCGCAATTTCTGCGGCACCCAAATAGCGCACTTCCGCCCCCAGCGCGATTCCATCGGCCACGCCATCGGCCATCACCAATAGCCCCGCACCATCCATCGCAATCACCTCGCCCGCCAACCTGCCCGCAATCATCACGCGGTCGCCTTGGCGCGCGGCCTCTTCTAGCCCCACAACGCGCAGGCTTGATCCCGTGACCGCCGCCACCCGCCCCAAAGGCGCGCTGACCCGCACCTCTTCTAGCTGTGCCAACAATCCGTCGAAAATTCCGCGCATTTTTTTGCTCCTTCTGAACTCGCTTACTCTTTCTAAAGGAATCACCCTTAAAGCTTAGTGAAGGTGATCGAGGGAGAAGCCCCGATGTTTGAGAAATTGGAACTGACCAGAATGGCACAGGCGATGGCCACCCATGCAGGCGCGCGGCTGTCTGTTGTTGCGCAAAACGTGGCCCATGCCGACACGCCCGGCTATCGCGCGGGCGATGTTGCCAGCTTTGCCGAAAGCTATGCGCAAAACGCGCACCATATGGAAATGCGCGCAACGCGTGCGGGCCATCTTACGGGCGATGCGGGCTCTGGCGATATGCCCCCCCTTGAGGTGCGGCGCAAATCACTGGCAGGCGCGCCCAATGGCAATTCGGTGTCCTTGGAACAAGAAATGGTCAAGGCAGCCAGCGCGCGGCAAGATCACGAAATGGCGCTGGCCATTTACCGCAACACCTCTGCCATCATCCGCGCCTCGCTGGGCCGTCAGGGATAGGTGAGATATGGCTGATTTGTTCAACACCCTTTCTCTTGCCGCCTCTGGAATGGAGGCGCAGGCGCGCCGTCTGCGGCATGTGTCCGAAAACATCGCCAATGCTGACACGGCGGGCTATCACCGAAAAACCATCGGCTTTCGCGAGGCGATGGACAGCGGGCAGGTGGAAACCACCCGCGTACGCTTGGATCAAAGCCCGCTGGCGCGGGTCTATGATCCGGGCAATCCTTTGGCCGATGAAACGGGTCACTATGATGGATCGAATGTCGATCTGGTGATCGAAATTGCTGACGCGCGCGAAGCGCAGCGCAGCTATGAGGCCAATCTTAAAATCTTCGATCAGGCGCGGCAGATGACGCAAAGCCTGTTCGAATTGTTGCGCAGGTAAGGGGATCCAGAATGGATATCAAAAACGCGTTAGCCAGCCAAAGCTATGCCACAGCCAAAATGGCCGTGGCCCCCGCTGCAAAGCAAGGCGGGGTAGAAGGCGCATTTGCGCAAATGGCAGGAAATTTTGCCAATACTTTGGTGCAGGGCGAACAGACCGCGCGCGCAGCCATGACGGGGGGGGCTGATCCGCATTCGCTGGTGGCCGCCCTCGCCTCTTCGCAGACCGCCATCGACACTGTGGCCACAGTGCGTGACCGCGTGGTTGAGGCATACCAAGAAATTCTGCGGATGCCAGTGTAAGGGGCGCGACATGACCGAAGCTGCCATTTTTGACGTGCTGCGCCAAGGCCTTTGGGTTTCGGTGATGATTTCAACCCCTCTGTTGGCCGTAGCCCTGATCATGGGCGTGCTGGTGGGCCTGTTTCAGGCGCTTACCTCGATCCAAGAGATGACGCTGACCTTCGTGCCCAAAGTCGGGGCGATGCTGCTGGTCTTCTGGGTTTCGATGAGCTTTATGACCGCCACCCTTGTGGCCTATTTCCAAGACCAGCTTATCCCGATGATTGCAGGAGGTTAGCCATGGACGCAGCCCTTTATGCCACGCTGACGCGCCAATCGGGTTTGATGCGCGAAATGCAGGTGGTGGCCAATAACATCGCCAATATCTCGACCAGCGGGTTTCGCCGCGAAGGGGTGATGTTTTCTGAATATATCGCCAAACTGGGCGATGGCCCGTCTTTGTCGATGGCCCATGCCAATACGCGCGTGGTCGATCTTAGCCAAGCAGGCATAACCCAAACGGGCGGAACCTTTGATGTGGCCATTCAGGGGGATGGGTTTTTTCAACTGATCACGCCCAATGGCCCAAGGCTTAGTCGGGCGGGTGCCTTTTCGCCTTCGGCAGAGGGGAATTTGGTGAATTTTGATGGCCATATCTTGGCCGACCAAGGCGGCGCGCCCATTGCGGTGCCGCAGGGTGCGCGCGTTGTCGCCATTGCGCAAGACGGCACAATTTCTGCCGATGGCGCGGATATTGGGCGCATTGGCCTGTGGCAAGCCGCCGATCCTTTGACCATGCGGCATGAGGCGGGGGTGCTGTTTTCCGCCGATGCGCTGGAACCTGTCGAAGGCGGCACCATGCTGCAAGGGTTCTTAGAAGATAGCAACGTCAACCCCGTGTCCGAAATTGCGCGCATGATCGAAGTGCAGCGCGCCTATGAAATGGGCCAAAGCTTTATGGACCAAGAAGATCGCCGCATGCGCGGTGTGATCGACAGTTTGGGCCGATAGGAGAGTGCGATGAAAGCCCTGCAAATCGCCGCATCTGGAATGAGCGCGCAGCAAATGAAGGTGGATGTGGTGGCCAATAACTTGGCCAATATGTCCACCACGGGCTACAATGCCCGCCGCGCAGATTTTGCCGATTTGCATTACCAGCAAATCGCGCGCCCGGGTTCGATCACGGCCGAAGACGGCTCGATGCTGCCTACGGGTATTCAACTGGGCCTTGGCGTGCGCCCTGCGGCTGTCTCGGTGGTTTTGCAGCAAGGGTCGCTGTCGCAAACCAATGGCGATTTGGATATCGCCATTGAAGGGGGCGGATATCTGGAAATCACCCTGCCCTCGGGCGCATCGGCCTACACGCGCGATGGCAGCCTGCAGCGCAGCGCAGATGGGCTGATTGTCACATCAGAAGGCTATCCCGTAGCCCCCGGCATCACCATTCCCAATGATGCCGCATCCATCACCATAAACGCCGATGGCGAGGTCTATGCAAATTTCGTCAACCAAGTTCAGCCTCAGCTTTTGGGCCAATTCAATATGGTGGGCTTTACCAATGAAAAGGGGCTAGAGGCGACAGGCTCGAACCTGTTTTTGGAAAGCCCCGCATCAGGGCCGCCCTTGGTTGGCACACCTGGCATCGATGGGCTTGGCACTTTGCGCCAAGGCTATCTGGAAGACAGCTCGGTCGATGCCGTGCGCGAAGTGTCTGAACTGATCAAGGCCCAACGCGGGTATGAATTGAACGCCAAAGTCATCACCGCCGCCGATCAAATGCTGTCCACCACCACGCAGGTGCGCTGATGTGGCGGCTTTTGTTTCTGCTGTGCGCAGCGCCCGCTTGGGCCGATTCGGTTGTGGCCACGCGCAATATCCCGCCGGGCGGCATTGTCAGCGCCGAGGATGTGACCCTTGTCGCCATGGAAATTCCCAATGCGCTGACCACGCTGAAAGAGGTGGTTGGCCAAATTGCCCACAGCGGCCTGACTGCGGGCCACGTGGTGCGCGCCGACCAAATCGCGCCGCAACTGCGTATTCAGCGCAACGCGATCGTGGCGCTGACCTTGCGTTCGGGCGGGCTGGAGATTCAAACCGAAGGCCGCGCGCTGACCGAAGGTGGGGTTGGCGATGTCATTGATATTATGAACCTTTCCTCTCGCACGCGAATCAGCGGCCGCATCAATAGCGATGGCTCGGTGCTGATCACTGCAGGACAACCAGCGGAGTAACCCTATGCGTTTTGTTTTTGTTTTGCCCTTTGCCTTGCTGGGGTGCACCGCGCTGGATCAAGTTGGCCGCGCGCCACAATTTTCTTCGCTGGATCAGTCCTTTCAGCACAGCGCGATGTATGCCACGCCCATGCCCGATGACGTGGTGCCGCGCGGGGCCAGTGACGATTCCTCACTTTGGGCGGCGGGCAGCGATTCGCTGTTTGGCGATCGTCGGGCATCGCGGCGGGGCGATATTCTGACAGTCGTCATCGAAATTGATGACAGCGCCGAGATGAAAAACTCGACAGGCCGCGACCGTTCGGGGCAAGAGCAAATGGGCGTCGGTTCGCTTTTTGGTATTCCGCAGCGGCTGGACACCAACCTGCCCGAAGGTGCCAGCACTGCGCAGGCGGTTGATACCAGTTCTGCCTCGACTTTTTCGGGCAGCGGGACGGTATCGCGGAACGAAAAACTGACCCTGCGGGTGGCCGCAACTGTTGTTGAACAATTGCCAAACGGCGTTTTGCGCATTGAAGGCCAGCAAGAGGTGCGGGTGAACTTTGAACTGCGCGAGTTGATCGTGACGGGCTATGTCCGCCCTGTCGATATCTCGCGGCAGAACGAAATCACCTATGATAAAATTGCAGGTGCGCGCATTTCCTATGGCGGCCGCGGCCTGATCAGCAATGCCCAGCAGCCGCGCTATGGGCAGCAGATTTCCGACGTTCTTTTGCCGTTCTGAGGGATCATGATTAAAAAACTCCTCCCCATTTTGATTGCGCTGATCGGCGCGGGCGCAGGTGTTGGTGCGGGCATTGTGCTGCGCCCAGCACCAGAGCCGCCCACTGCCGAAGAGGCAGAGGCCGCCGCCAAAGCCGCCGAGGAGGATATTGCACCCGAAGACATGCCCGAATATGTCAAAATGAACAATCAATTCGTCGTGCCCGTGGTCAAAGAGGGTAAGGTTGCAGCCATGGTGATCTTGGCCCTGAGCCTTGAGACAAAAGCGGGCACCACCCAAGAAATCTATGCGCGCGAGCCGAAACTGCGCGATGAGTTTTTGCAGATTCTTTTTGAACACGCCAATGCAGGCGGGTTTGACGGATCTTTCACCGATGGCGATAATCTGGTGTTGCTGCGCAAATCCTTTTTGGAATCGGCGCAAAAGGTCTTTGGTGAGAAAGTCACCGATGTGCTGATCAACGATATTGCGCGCCAAGACAGCCATTAAGCTGGCGCGCCCGCCTTGACACTGCGGGTTGCGGGCTGCGGATTTCAGGGTTTTTCGCGCGGATCGGGGCGGGTTTTCTCGATCACAGCGTCAAACCCGCGCGCCTTGCCAAAGGCCTGCCGCGCATGATCGCGGCTATCGAGCCAGACTGCAGTTTGCCGCGCCAAGATCTGCGACAACTCGGCGCGCCGCGCCTCGGCCCAGATTTGAAAGTTTAGGGCGGCCAAAGCATCGGATATGCCCGCACCCTCGCCCAGCGTAGGGCTGGGCGCGCGCAACCCCTCTAGCTTTTCTATGGTTGCCTGCCGCTGGGATGCTTTGGCGCGCAAATCGCCAAGGTGGCTGTCCAAAACCATCTGCGTCAAGGCGCGCAAGCGCGCCATTTTCTGGGTCTTGTTCATGGGGACACCTCGGTGTTTTTCGCGCCCCTACGCCATTTGGCCAGTTTGCGCATTTTTTCGGCGAACCTGATTGCGGTCGCTACGGCGCGGTAATGTTCGGGCAGGATTTCCGCCCCCAAATCCACGGTGGCAAACAAGGCGCGCGCTGTGGGTGGATCGCTGTGAATTGGAACCTGCGCCTCTTGTGCGGCGGCGCGGATGCGCGCGGCGACATCATCAACGCCTTTGGCCACACAAATCGGTGCGGCCCCTTTGTTGCGCGACCATTTCAGTGCCACCGCATAATGGGTTGGATTCACGATCACCACATCGGCCGTGGGCACATCGGCCAGCATCCGATTTGTGGCAATCTCGCGCCCACGCTGGCGGCGGTCTTGTTTGACATGGGGATCGCCTTCGGACTCTTTCATTTCGTCCATCATCTCTTTGCGCGACATGCGGTTTTTCTGCGCATGTTGCGCGCGTTGCCACAGGTAATCCAGCGCCCCAAAGCTGGTTGAAATCAGCAGCACCAAAAACAAAAACTCAAGAAACAGCCGGAGCAGCAGGGCCATAGATGTGGCCGTATCCAGATAAAGGCTGCCCAAGATATCGGTTGAGCGCAGCGCCAGAAAAACGCCCAGCAAGACGGAAATCACCAACATTTTCAATGTGTTTTTGGCAAAATCGACAAGGCCAGCAATGCCAAATTTCTGCGCCGCCGTCGCTATGGGCGAGATGCGTGACAATTGGAATTGGATTTTTTCTGGCGCGAAATGCACGGCGCCTTGCGCGAACAGCACCAGCAGCACCGCCACCGCAGGCGCGGCAAAAAGCGGCAAGGTTGGCAGTCCAAATGCCCAGCCTATGGCCGCGGTCGGGGCAGGTGTGGCGCGCAAAACCATGGGGGCCAAACGCTCGGCTTGGCCCAGCACTGTTGAAAACGCATTGCCAAAGGCCACAATGCCTGCGGCCCCCGCCAGCAAACAGGCCAAGGCAAAGCCCGCATAAGAGGCCGCCGCCGCCAAATCTTGAGATTTGGGAATTTCGCCGCGCGCGCGGGCCTCTTCAAGCCGCTTTTGCGAGGCGTCAAATTCCTTATCGTCGGTGTCCTGTTCAGCCATGCCGCGCGCGCCCTATGGTGCCACGGCAAAGGGGGCGGCAAGGACGGATTGAAATTTTGCAACCCAAATCGCCAGCATTACGGGGGCGACCACTGCAATGAGAACAAGACCGCCGCCCGCCAAAGCAGGCGCGCCGATGAAAGATACCATCAAGGCGGGCAAGGATCGGTTGATCACGCCCAAAGCCACATTGTACAAAAAGGCAGCGATGGTGAAAGGCGCGGCCAGAACAAAGGCCAAAGAAAAGGCCGCAGCAATATGCTGCACGCCCCAACCCGCCATATCAGTTGCGCGCGGCAGAGTGCCTGCAGGAAAACCCGCATAAGATTGGATCAGCGCCTGCGACAAGTGAATGTGCAATCCAGCAGCCAAGGCCAAGGCTAGGCCCGCCATGAGCAAAAGGTTGGAAATTGCGGGCTGAGGTTCCGGCCCCGCGCCGCCAAAAAGCTGTGAAAGCGAGGTCGCATTGGCCGCGATCGAACCTGCAATTTGCAATGCCAGCACCATGATCCGCAGCGCCAGCCCCAAGGCAAGGCCAATCACCACCTCGGCCCCCATATCGGCCAAGGGGGATAACGATGGGTTTGGCATCGGCCCTGCGGCGGGGGCGACAATCAGGGTGAAGGCTATGGCAATCACCAGTTTGATCCTTTGGGGGATCGCTTGCTCGCCAAAGGCGGGCAGCAGGGCCATCGCTGCACCGCAGCGCAGAAAAACCAACCAGAAACGCCACGCAAGTTCTGCGCCAAGATCCTGAAATTGCGTGACAAAATCGAAAATCTGCGTCATGGCGCGACGACACCCAGCATGGCGGGGCGTGCCGACATTCCGATTTCTTCATAAGACAGCACAGGCGCGGATATGCCCTTGGCGGCCATCACAGTGCGCAAGAATCTGCGGCGCAAAGTGGATGTGACGAGGGCGGGAAAATTGCCGCTTTCGCCTGCGCGGTTCAACCGATCTGCAATGCCAGCCGCAAGTTTGTTGAACTGTTCGGGCGGCAAGGCCACATCGCGTTGGCCGCGGTCGCCATCAATTTGATAATCTAAAAACAGCTTTTCCCATTCTGCGGCCAGTTGGATCAGCGGGATCGACCCATCTGCGCGTTTCAATTCAGCCACCAATTGGAAACCCAGTTTTTGGCGAACATGTTCGCAAATGGCTTCGGGCAGGCCCAAGCCGCGCGCCTCGGCGATGGATTCCAAAATCAGCGGCAGGTTGCGGATAGAGACACGCTCTTCCAGCAGCAATTTTAGCACCGCAAGCAGCAGATCAACGGGCACTTTTTCGGGGATCATCTCATCCAACAGGCGGCGGTTCGAGGCGGCGCGCGCGGGGTCTGACAGGGTTGCAAATTCGTCCAAAAGGCGGCGAAGCCCGCGCACAGACAGCAGGCGCGCAAGGTTGCCCTTGATGATTTCCAAAAGATGTGTGGCCAAAACCTCGGCGGGGTAGACAACTGTCAGCCCCGCCAAGGCCGCATCTTCTTGCACATCGGGCCTGATCCAGCGGGCAGGTGCGCCATAAACAGGCTCGCGCGCATCCAGTCCTTCGGGGGCGATGATCCCATCGGCCAGCAGCACCAAAACACGGTCTGCCATCAGGCGATCGCGGGCGGTTTCAACCCCCTGCAGGCGGATGCGATAGCTGCTGGGCGGCAATGTTGCATCGTCGGTTAAGCGCATTTCGGGCAAAATCAGGCCAAAACTGGTGGCCACGTAATTGCGCATATTGGCAATGCGCGTTTCCAAACCTGTGACGGGATCAAGCACCATGCTGACCAAATCGGGAGAGAATTCGACATGGATTTCGTCAAAATCCAGCAGATCGCCGATGTTTTTTGGGGGCGGCGGGGCGGTTGTCTCAACCTCGGCGATTTGCGCCTTTTGATCTATTTTTGCGGTGCGCCATGCCAAATAGCCCATGACTGCACCCGACAGGATAAAGGGCACGAATGGCATACCTGGCACGATGGCCAGCAGCGCCATCAAAACGCCCACTGTGCCAAGCGCGCCCGGATATCTGCTAAGCTGGGCAAAAAACGACACATCCGCCGCCCCTTTCGAGCCGCCCCGCGACAGCAGCAGCGCCGCAGCAATGGAAATGATCACAGCAGGAATCTGTGAGACAAGACCATCACCCACAGTCAAAATCGAATAGGTTTCAAAGGCTTCGCCAAAGGGCATATCATGAAAGGCCACGCCCATAATCAGGCCCATCACCAGATTCAGCCCTGTGATCATCAGGCCAGCAATCGCATCGCCTTTGACAAATTTCGAAACACCATCAAGCGAGCCGAAAAAATTCGTCTCGGCCAGTTCCAATTCACGGCGGCGCTTTGCTTCGGCATGGTCAATGGCCCCTGCGGCCATATCGGCATCAATGGCCAATTGGCGGCCCGGCATCCCATCTAGGGCAAAGCGCGCGCCCACCTCGGCCATTCGGCCCGCGCCTTTTGTGATGACGACAAAATTGACAATCAACAGAACAAGAAAAATCACCAGCCCCAGCAAAAGATTGCCGCCCATGATGAATTCGGCAAAACCTTCGATGACATGGCCTGCGGCATCCGTGCCCGTATGCCCCTGCCCGATGATCAGTTTTGTAGAGGAAACGTTCAGCGAAAGGCGCAGCAAAAGTGAGGCCAAAAGGATGGTGGGGAAGGCCGAAAAATCCAGCGGCCGTTCGATAAACAGCGCCACTGTCAGCATCAGAATGGCCAAAGAGAACGATATGGCAAGACCCACATCAAGCGCCCAAGCGGGTATGGGCAAGATCATCATGATGATGACCGCCATCAGCGCCATGGCCAGCAAAATGGTGGGTTGGAACAGTTTGTGCAGGGAAATGGGCATGGCGTTACCTCAGGGCGAAGCGTGCACCAGTTGCCGTGTTTTGCGGCACCAGCGAGCCGCCCGTGACGGTGCCGTGCTGAAGCAGTGGAAAGGTATTGATGCGCGGCTTTGGTGGTTCCACCGCAAGGGCAGGCGGCGCGCCCCCCGATTGCAAATCATGCCAGACCGATTTTACCTTTTCCAAATAGGGTTTTGCATGTTCCTCTGTGCGCGAATGATAGGCGGCGACAGCATCGGACCAATTGCCAGTATCTTGGTAAAGTCTGGCCAGAAAACCTGCCGCATAATTGGCATTTGCCGCAGGGTCAAAGGCGTTTTCCAGCGAGGTGAACCCTTTGGAATGCCAGCGCAGGTTTATTTGAAAGCAGCCCACATCAAAGTTGATATTGCCCGCATCGATCAGTTGGGCGGAAAAGGCAACCGCCTCGTCCTTGTTGGGGAAAAAATACCCTTTGCCAGCGACATTTGCGGCCCATGGCCAAGGTGTTAGCGCGCCAGCAATCGGCGTGCCCGTCTCGACCCGCGCAATCGACATCAGCACGGAAAGCGGAACGCCGCTGTTTTGCGCCGCCTGCTGCGCTGCGCGGTCGCAAATGGTGTGGGCCTGATCTGTTGCGGCAAGAATGGGGGGCACATGGGCAAACCAAACCAAAAACCCCAAAAACAAAGACGACACGTGCCGCATAGGAAACCCTCTTCAACGCTTCTGCATTGGATTTCACCCAGTTTAGGGCGCAGAGGTTACGAAGTGGTAACCAAGCCGCCAGAAAACCTGCAGCAATTTGTTTTCTTTGGGTGAACGCCTAAGGATTGCCTGCTGCGGGCGCAGGAAGGCTGCCCAGCAGCTTTTCAATTTCGGCGCGGGTGGCGGCGCTTTGATCGGCCAGCGACAGGCCGCGGGCAAGGGGGCCGAATGTATCCACGCCCGTTGCTTTGGGGCTGGGCGGCGCAGTCAGGTTTTGCGCAAGTGCCGACCACTGCGATGGGGCGCTGGCCGCCAGCGATGCCCAATCTTGCGCCAAGGCAAAGGCCCTTGCCGCCGAAGTTTCGGAAACCGGCGCCAGTGTTCTTGCCGCTGCGGCATGATCGCCCAGCAAAGATTGCGCCAAGGCGCGCAATTGGGCCGTTTCAGATGCATCTTCGGTGGCAAGGGCGGCAAGGGCGGCAGCCCCATCGCTGCGGGCAAGGTGAATTTGGGCCAGCAAGATACCTTGGCTCACAGCGCCCTGCTCCATCCAAGATAGGGCATTTTCCGCCATGCCCAAATCCAACAGGCGCTGGGCAATGTCCAAAACCACCCCCGTGCCAAGACCCGTTGCAGGCGGGTTGGGCGGGGTGATGGCATAGGTCAAAAAGGTGGAATCATCGCCCAGTTTGGCCAGCATTTGCCAAACCTTTGCGGCCTGTTCAGGATGATCTGCCAGCGCGGCAAAAGCTGCCGCGAAATCACCCGATGCAGCCTTAGCCTGAATCAGCGCGATGGCGATATCGGGCCCAATATCAGCATCGGCCATTTCGCTTTGCATCGCCTCTAGGGCGCTGACCGTTTCTTTTTCGATGGGCAGGCCTTGGTCTGTGCGCGCCTTGACCCGCGCGATCAAGGCTTTGGCAGCGGTGAATGACACGCCATCTTGGGCGCTATCCAAATGTTTTTCGGCTGTGACAGCGTCGCCCTTGGCCAAATCTACCTTTGCCTGCATGACGGCCAATTCATCCGACACCTCTGTATTGGCGCGCAGCACAATATTGCGCAGGGTCGATGCGGTGTCATCGTCACCCAGCGTGAGGAATCGGTCAACCAAAATTGGGCCGATGAAATCGCGCAGATGATTGGGCAGGGCGGAAAAGGCCAAGATCACTGTCTTGGTGTCAATTTGCGAGGCTTGCGTGATCGCTGGGTCAGACAGGCTGGCCCAAAGGGCTGCCGATGTGGCGCAAGCCCCTTGGCCCGCAAAGGTGGTCAGGGGGTCAGCCTCGCCATCGACCAGATAGCTGAGGCTTTGCAAGATAGGCTCGTTCGCGGCCAGCGCGGGAAAGGCTTGCAGAATTTGCCGCGCCTCAAGGCCAAAGCCCAAAAACAGCCGTGTTTGGGCGGCACGGGTCACAGCATCGGGGTTGGCTTGGTCAAACTCGCCACTCAGCTGGGTCATATTGGCGGCAAGTTGCAGCGCTATCGGGTCTGAATTGCCCCAAGTGGCGATGTTCAAATCCTCACTGGGAATGCACAGCGCGCCTTGCGCGCCTTTGGCTGCATCGGGCATACGCGCGGTTTTTGTGGCCACGCCCCCAAGTTCGCCCAAGGCCACGCGCGCGGCCTCTACCTCGGCTTTGGGGGGGCGGGGAATGCCCGAATCTGGAAGGGCCAGATCAATCACCCCTTCGCTGGCGCCGCGGCTTAGCTGACGCAAAAGCTGCTCGCGCAGGGGCTGCAAATCGGGCGTGGTGCTGGGCATGGGTGCAAGGCCCTGCACAAAAGGCGCAGATGCCCGCTGATCTGCTTTGGCGAATCGATCCAGCCAATTGTAGCTGGCCACTGGGCTGTTTTGCACCGCGCTTGTTGGTGCAGGCTTTTGCCCTGCGCCAAGATTCGCCAGTTCAGAGGAGGCAGGTGCGCCCAATTCTGGCAAAGGCTCTTCAAAGGAAGAGCCTTTCGGCGGCGGCCCATCGCGCAGGTCGATCACAATGATACCTGGGCGAAATTCAAAGGGAATGGCGTGGCAGGCGCAGGCGAAATCGATATCAAGTTCCGAGGTTTCTGCATTGGCCGAAACTGCGGCCAGCCGCGTTTTGCCAATTTTATCAAAAACAGGGCGCAGATCATATTCGCCTGTCGTCCCAACTGGGCGAAAGCGATAGCCATCAACCGTACGGCCAAATGCCCAATCAATTTGCCTGCCAAAGTTCAAAACCACGCGGGTGAACCCGTCATGTTCGCCCGAGGTCACTTCGACGGGAAGGGCCAGCGCGGGGCTGGCCAGACTGAAGATCAGGGCAAGCGCGCGCGCGATCATGCTGCATCCTGTTTTAGGGCGCGCAGCGATTCCTCGACCGATGAAAAGCTGGGGCGCACATGATGCGGTGTGTTTTGGCGGCCCACTTCGATACAGATATTGGGCGCGTGGCGGTGCAGATTGGCCACCAAAACTTCGCGCACCAATTGGTAGAAATGGCCATCATCTTCGACAATGGTTTTGACCCGCGCGGCAAATGGGCCCATCAGGCCATAGGCCAAGAACACACCCAAAAATGTTCCCACCAGCGCCGAGCCAATCATTTGGCCCAAAACTTCGGGCGGTTGATCCAGCGATCCCATGGTCTTGATCACGCCCAAAACCGCCGCCACAATCCCCAAGGCGGGCAAGGCATCGGCAATGGATTGCAAGGCATGGCTGGAATGAAGCGCATGGCTGAGGGCCGCTTCGACGCGCTTGTCCAAAACCTCTTCAACCTGATGGGGATCGTCATAATTCATCGAGGCGGCGCGCAGGGTATCGGCAATCAGATCAACAGTTTCATGGTCATGCTGAATGCGCGGATAGCGCGAGAATATCGCCGAATCATGGGGGTTTTCGATATGCTCTTCCAGCCCCACAGGGTTGGTGCGGGCCAGCCTGATCAATTCAAACAGCAGGCACAAAAGATCGCGGTAATCATCTGGTTTCCACTTGGGCCCTTTGAACACTTTGCCGATATCTTTGACAGTGTGCTTGACCGCCGCCAAATCATTCGAAACCAAAAAGGCCCCAACTGCCGCACCGCCGATCATAATCATTTCAAAGGGAAGGGCGTGCAAAATTGGGGTCAGGTTCCCGCCATGCAGCACGAACCCCCCAAACACCATAACCAAGATCACGACGATACCAATAGCGCCAAACATGCCGAACCCTTTATTCGCAGACCACCCCGATCGGCGGTGACCCAGTTTCACATAACCGCGTTAAGAAAGCGCAAATCAGCCCTTTGGCGCCAAGGCATTGCGCCCTGCGATCAGCACCGAAATGGAATAGGCCTGTTCAGGTGTCATGCCTGCCAGAATCGCCGCAGCCGAAGCGGGCTGCATTCGGCTTAGGAAGCCTGCCGCAAATTCGGGGGCCATGGCGGCGAACAGTTTTGCAGCATCCGCAGGTTTCATCGCCTCGTAGACCGAGGTCAGCGTGCCCAAATCTTGTTCTGCCGCGCCATCGGCGATTGAGATGGTTTTCTTTAACTCTTCCTCTGCCGCAGCCAATTCGGCCATGCGCTTTTCAATCGCAGCTTCGGCCAATTCCAATGCCGCCATGCGGTCGGCAATGATCGCCTCGCGCGCGGTCAACGCGTCGCCGCGCGCCTTCAGCGCTTGGGCCAAGGCGGCGGGGAGCGCTTCGCAAGTGGCGGGTTCTGCGGGCAAATCTGCCGTGGGCATATCAGAGATTGCCGCCAAAGCTGCGCCCAAATCCGTCCCCAATCGCAGCGCACCCGAAGAGGCAAACAGCAGCGCCAGCACAATCAAGGCCCCAGGTGCAATCTTGCGTGACAGGCTCATTCTGCGGCCTCCAAATCGCGGCCCTCGGCGCGGCGGCGCACAAAGCGCAGCCTGCGCTCGCCCTCAAGGCCCAGCTCCTCGTCACTGTCGGCGGCGCTGGGTTTGGGCAAATCGTGCAAAGAGGCCATCAACAGCTCTAGCTGGGCAGCGACCGCTTCGGCGCGCGCAGTTTGGGCGCGCAGCCCATCTGCCTGCGCATGGGCTGCGCCGCGCGCCGCCTCAAGTGCGCGGGTCATATCATCGACCTGCACCGACAAAACCGCGATGGCACTGCCCATGCCCGATTCCAGTGCCGTGAACTTTTTCAACCGATTGGACAGCACATAGCAGTAAATCGCGGCCCCAAAGGCCCCCGCCGTCATCAGAATATCTGCGATCAATTGCATCTGGTTTTCCTAATTCAGCACAAATTCCGTCACGAGCAAATCCCGCACGCGCCCCTCTCCCGTGACCAGTTGGATGCGCCGCAAAAGCTGCGCGCGGATGCGCAGCAGCATGGCGGGTTTATCCAGTTCGGCAGGGTCTATCGCCCGCAAATATCCGTTCATCACATCGACAATCCGCGGCAAAAGCAGCGTGACATCGGCGGCATAGGCGCTGGAGGTTTCGATTTGCGAGGTAAAGCGCAAATTGCGCCCTGAATCCGCCGTGCCCAGCGAAATCACCAAAGGTTCAATCGGCACAAAGGCGATGTCGGGCAGCGGGCTTGCCCCCTGCTCTTGCCCTGCGGGAGCTGCATGATCTTGGCCCAGAATCAGCCCAGAATAGGTCGCGTAAAAGCCCCCGCCGCCCAAGACAAGCGCCAGTATCACCCCGATTAATAGAGGTTTTTTCGACTTTTTTGGTGCCACTTCCTGCGGCTCTTCGGCATCGGCCACGGCTGCCTCCTGATTTTCATCACGCAGGCAGAATACCCAAAGGTCACTAACCGATTGTTAAGACCAATCGGTCAATCTGCATATCAGGGCAGAAGTCCAAAGGAGTAAATGGTGCAGAATTTGATGCAAATCTGGCAATCGCTTGACACGCGGCGTCGGATCATCGTGGCAGGGGCCACGATTGCGGTTTTTCTTGCGATTATTGGGCTATCCCGCATGGCCGCCGCGCCTGGGATGACGCTGCTTTACGCAGGGCTTAGCCCCGCTTCGGCGGGCGAGGTGATTGCCGCGCTGGATCAAAGCGGTGCGGCTTACGAAGTGCGGGGCGATTCGATTTACGTCGATGAGGCTGCGCGCGATAGCATGCGCATGACCCTGGCCAGCCAAGGTCTGCCTGCTGCGGGCGGCGCTGGGTACGAGATTTTGGATGGGCTGTCAGGTTTTGGCACAACATCGCAGATGTTTGATGCCGCCTATTGGCGCGCGAAAGAGGGCGAGTTGGCGCGCACGCTTTTGGCCAATCCGCAGGTGAAATCGGCGCGGGTGCATATTGCGCAGGCCCCTTCGCAGCCGTTTCAACGCAATGATAACCCCTCGGCCAGTGTCACCATCACCTCGATCAGCGGGGCGATTGCGCCCGCACAGGCCAAGGCCATGCGCCATTTGGTAGCCGCCGCAGTTCCTGGCATGTTGCCCAGCGATGTCGCGGTGATTGATTCCGTCTCTGGGCTGGTGCCCAGCGAGGATGACAGCCTTACGCCCAGCGCATTGGGCGATACCCGCGCTGCCGAAATGCGCGCCAATGTCGAGCGTTTGCTAGAGGCGCGGGTGGGCGCGGGCAAGGCTGTGGTCGAGGTCAGCGTCGATGTGGTGACCGAAAGCGAGCAGATCAGCGAGCGCAGGGTTGACCCGCAGGGGCGGGTGGCAATTTCCACTGAAACCACCTCGAGCACGGGCAGCGAATCGGCGGCGGGCACGGATGTTACAGTCGCCTCTAACCTGCCAGAGGGGCAGAATTCTGCGGGTGATGCGGGCAAATCCGAATCTGCCCAGCAGCAAGAACGTGTGAATTATGAAATCTCTGAAACCAAGCGCGATGTGGTCAAAGCGCCCGGTGCCATCAAGAAAATATCAGTGGCCGTGCTGCTGGATGGCACGCAAACAGTGGCCGAGGACGGCACAGTTTCCTTTGCCCCCCGCCCTGACGAAGAACTGGCCGTGCTGCGCGAACTTGTCGCCTCGGCCGTTGGGCTGGACGAGGCGCGCGGTGATGTGCTGACGCTGAAATCTTTGGCCTTTGAACCCTTGCCAGAGCAAGGTTCGGTGGCATCAGCCTCGCTGCTGGCGGGTTTTGATATGATGGCATTGATCCAAACCTTGGTGCTGGGTTTGGTCGCGCTGGTGCTGGGCCTGTTCGTGATCCGCCCCATGTTGGCGGGCCGCTTTGCCCCTGCGCAAACCCAAATGCTACCCGCGCCAGATGGCGGGCCTTTGGCCCTGCCCAGCCTAGAGGGCAATGGCCCTGTTCTGACGGGCGAGATCGACAGTTTTGGCGATTTGCCGATGGTCAATTTGGACAATTTTGACATGGGCACAGGCGGCAATGACACTGCCGACCCTGTCGCCCGCCTGCGCCGCCTGATCGAAGAGCGGCAGGCAGAATCGGTTGAAATTCTGCGCGGCTGGATGGAGCAAGAGGAGGAAAAGGCATGAAAACGCTCAACCTCGAAGTCTTTGACACGCCAGAGCCTGCGGGGCAAACGCCCATTGTCGTGCTGGAAAGCATCGCCTTTGAAGAGGCCAAGCTGGCTGCCTATGACAGCGGGTATCGCGCGGGCTGGGATGATGCCGTGGCCGCCCAAAGCAGTGATCAGGCCCAGATTGGCGCAGAACTGGCACGGAATCTGAAAAGCCTTGGCTTTACCTTTGCCGATGCGCGCCAACATGTTTTGGACGCGATGGAACCGCTGTTGCAAGATATCGTCGCGCGGCTGTTGCCCGCCATCGCCCGCGCCAGTTTGGCCCCCACCATCTTGCACGCGCTGCGGCCCTTGGCAGAGCGCGCCTCGGACAGCCCTGTGGAAATTGTCATTCATCCGACAGCGCGCATCGCTGTGGACAGCGTTCTGGCGCAATCGAACGTTCCGCCGACGCTGATCGTCGAAGAGCCAAGTCTGGGCGAAGGTCAGGCGTTCTTGCGGCTTGGCCAAAGCGAGACGCGCATCGATTTGGACAGCGCTATTGCCGAAATCTCCGCCGCGCTGGGCAATTTCTTTCAGCATCCAGAAAGGACTGAAATATCATGAGTGAAACTCCCGAAAACAGCCCCTTTGGCCAAGTGCCGATTGAGGTGACCATTTCTGTGGGCAAAGCGCGGCCCTTGGTCAAAGACCTGCTGCGTCTTGCGCGCGATTCGGTTTTGCCACTGGATCGGCGTGTGGATGATCCGGTCGAACTATACGTGGGTGATCGGCTGATTGCGCGCGGTGAATTGCAGGAATTGGATGGCGAAGGGTCTGGGCAATTGGCGGTGCGGCTGACCGAAGTGACCAATCTGCGCGGCGGATTGTAAGATGGCGCATCTGGTTCTGGGGCGACGCGCCTTTTGGGCGGGTGCCGCCATTGCTGTGGTGGCTTGTCTGGCAGCAGGGCCGCTGATGGCGCAGGATATTGCCATTAACTTTGGCGATGACACTTCGCTGGCGGCACGCTCGATCCAGCTTTTGCTGCTGGTCACTGTTTTGTCGATCGTGCCCGGGCTGGCGGTGATGATCACCTGCTTTCCGTTTATCGTGACAGTGCTGTCAATCCTGCGGCAGGCCATTGGTCTGCAACAATCGCCGCCCAATATGCTGATCATCAGCCTTGCGCTGTTTTTGACGTGGTTTGTGATGGATCCTGTGTTTACCAAAGCATGGACGGATGGTATCCAACCCTTGCAAGCGGGCACGATTGATGTGCAGGGGGCAATTCCGCTGGTTCTGGGCCCGTTTCGCGCCTTTATGGCGGCGCGGCTGGATCCTGATACCTTTGCGGCCATGGCGGATTTGCGGCCCGAAACGCTGGGCATGGCCATTCCAGATGCGCCATTGTCGCTGCTGATCCCGTCTTTTATCTTGTCGGAAATTCAACGCGCCTTCGAAATTGGCTTTTTAATTTTCATGCCGTTCTTGATCATTGATCTGGTTGTGGCGGCGATTTTGATGTCGATGGGGATGATGATGGTGCCGCCAGCGGTTGTATCTTTGCCGTTCAAACTGGCCTTTTTCGTTGTGGCCGATGGCTGGTCACTGATCGCGGGGGCCTTGGTGCGCAGCTATGTTTAGCCGCGTTTAGGCGCGCAGGTCAGCTGCGATACATGGGCTGGGTCTGCGCCAAATTTAGCGCCGCCTGCAGCATGCTGCAGGCGGTTTTGCTGTTTTGCTGAAGGCGCAAGGCGCGGCCGCGCCAATGGGGGCCTTGCACCCAGTGGGGGCCTTACACTATAGGCCCCTCCCCTAAGAACTGCCAGTTGCGGATTTTGCAGCGGCGCGCAGGCGCAAACGGCGCGCAGGCGCGCCTAGTTCACCACAAATTCTGCATGCAGCGCACCTGCTGCGTTGATGCTTTTGAGGATATCGATCATATCATTGGGGGCCACGCCCAAGGCGTTTAGCCCTGCCACCACCTCGGACAAGGATGTGCCGCCCGACACTTCGGCCAGACCCTTGCCCTGATCGGTTTGCAGATCGACGCTGCTGCGCGGCACCACGATGGTTTCCCCTTCGGTAAAGGGGTTGGGTTGCACGACAATGGGCGCTTCTTCAATGCGCAGCGTCAAGTTGCCTTGCGCCACGGCCACACGGCTGATGCGCACATCCTCGCCCATCACAATCGTGCCAGAGCGCTGGTCAACCACAACCCGTGCGCGCCGTTCCGGTTCGACCAAGATATTCTCGACCACCGATAGCGCCCGCGCGGGCGAGCCAAGGCGCGTGGCCCCAATGTCCAAGGTGACTGTGCCCGCATCCTGCATCAGCGCCGAACCACGGCCAAACTGGGCGTTGATCGCCGCTTCAATGCGGGCGGCTGTGGTGAAATCTGGCTCGCGCAGCGCAAGGCGCAAACTGCGCAGCCCTGCAAAATCAAACTCGACTTCGCGTTCCACCCGCGCGCCAGATGGAATAACCCCAGAGGTCGGCACGCCTTGCACAACGCGCGCGGCATCGCCTTCGGCAGAAATGCCCCCTGCAATGATGGCGCCCTGCGCCACGGCATAAATCTGGCCATCTGCGCCATTGAGAGGGGTCATGACCAGCGTGCCGCCCAGCAGGCTTTTTGCATCGCCCATGGCCGATACTGTCACGTCAATTTGCGATCCAGCGCGGGCAAAGGGCGGCAAGGCGGCGGTGACAAAAACGGCGGCCACGTTTTTGGGGCGGAAATCTTCGCCCGTCACATTCACGCCCAAACGTTCCAGCAAATTGGCCATCATCTCTTCGGTAAAGGGCGAATTGCGCAGCCCATCCCCCGTGCCGTTCAGCCCGACCACAAGGCCGTAGCCCACCAGATCATTGGCGCGCACCCCGTCAAATTCGACCAAATCCTTGATCCGTATTGGGTCTGCACTGGCATAGGGTGCGGTGAAAAGGCAAAGGACAACGGCCCATAGAATTGTGCGCATTACAGATAATCCATCAGCGAAAGGCGCGTCATCCGCGCGGTCAAGGTGTAGATTTTTTCAAGCTGGCCTTGGGTGTCTTGCAGTTTGGATGCCGCCTCGTAGGGATCGACTGTGGTGATCTCGTTGCGGACAATCTTTAGGCCGGTCGCCTCGGCGCTGTTGCGGGCGGCCGCGCTTTCAACCTGCGCTTCGACGGCGCCGAGTTGCCCTGTTAGATAGGCGCGGTCTGTGTTGGTTTGTAGCAGGCTCAGCCCCGCGCGGTTGGCAATATCTTGGCGCACAGTGGTCTGCCCCGCCATCAAGCCGCGATCCAGCAGCGCGGCCAAGGTGATCCCTTTGAGCGTTACCTTGATCGCAGGATCAAGGGCGGTGATATCCATATGGGCCTGCTCGCCCGCGGCCACAGTGACAGGGGCCAAAGCTGCGCCGCCTTGGTAGATCGTGGCGGCAAAGCCTGTTGGGCTGTCAAACCATGCGGTCAGGGCCGCCTCTATGTCTGCGCCAGATGTCTGCCCTGCCACGGCCACTTCCGCCGCATCCAAAAGGGCGCTGGCATCGGCCATGGCAGGCGATGACGTGGCTGTGCCTGCAAAAACAGATCGGTCGCCGAAACGGGTATTCAGCGCAGAGACAACCGTATCCAAATTCGATCGCGCCGTGTTCGCCGCAGCCGAGATGCGCGTTTCCGAGACGCCCGCGCTGACGCCCACCAAGAATTCCGCCAAGTTTGAGGACAAATCATGCACGGTATTCAGCGCCGTTTGCATCGCACCCATCACCAAAAGCTGTTCGCGCGCAAGGGTTTGGTACCCTTCTAGCCGCGCAAGGCTGGCATCCAATCCCGTCAGGGGCACAACATCGCCGCGCACGCGCGCAGTGATGTCGCGCGATTGGCCTGTGACCACCTCATCTTGCAAAAGCTGCATTTCTAACTTTGTGGTCACATTCTGCCGCCGCAGCAGATAGGAATGTGCAAGATCGCCGTAGGACAGGGATGTCATGGTCAGAATCCTAACAAGGTTTGGATCATTTCAGAGCTGGCTTTGATCACGCGGGCATTGGCGGCATAGGCCTGTTCAATCAGCAGCAAGGTTTGCATTTCTTGGTCGGTGTCGACGCCGTCTGCCAATTCGATGGTGCGCAAATGGTCATAGCGGGCGGCAGCGAAACTGGTTTCGCTTTCCGCCGTCAGGCGCGTGGCCGCGATGCCCGAGACCATATCCGCCACCAAAGTATCATAGCTGCGCGTGCCCACCGAAAAACCGCCTGATACGGGCGCACGCTGGGCGGTCAACACCTCCGCCACTTATCCTTGAAATAATTGATTAATTTATAGATTTTGGAAATTTACCCCCTAACCTACCCCCGATACCAAAATCGTTGCTTTAGACGCTGTTGGTGTGGCGGTTTTGAACAGGTGGGGTCGATTGGTGGGGGCTGTGGCTGCAAGTCCATTTGTTAAGTGATCTCGTGAACTGGACAATCTCAATGGGGATTGGGCCACACTGACCTCGAGACGTCCAGTGACCTTTCCCAGCACCGTATCCCAAGCCCCGAAACAAAGATGGCAGAATGGGGCAATTCCTATCCTTTTGATGCAGTCTTGGGCGCTGGGCAAGCGTTGTGGCATGCACGGCCAAGCGTTACTGTCGCTGGCATGCCGCCTGTGGAGGTCCAATGCGTGTTTTTGCTTCCATACTGCTGATGGCCTTCACGCTAGGCACAGCTGCCTTGGCGCTTGATACCTTTCCCTTTAAACGCAGCGATGGCATGTGGGGCTTTGTTAACAAAGACCACTGCTGGGTGATCGAGCCGCAGTTCGATTGGGCAGACAGCTTCTACGAAGGTCTCGCGAGTGTCAGTATGGGTCGGAAAAGTGGATACGTTAATGAGAACGGGGCAATGCAAGTACCGTTCAGCGATGGCTTTAACCAGCGATTTTCAGGCGGCCTTGCACCCGTTCAATTTGGCAGAAAATGGGGCTACATAAATGAT
>JAIXXB010000022.1 GCA_027490955.1 Rhodobacter sp. | reverse complement strand
GCCCGCGACGAAATCATAGCCCTGTTCCCAGACCTAGAACAAAACCAATTCCAAGGCTACGGTACCGCCGCAAGACGAACATTGAAGGCTAATGAGGCGAAAGTCGTGGCTGAGATGATCGTCTGGTAGGCGCTGCGCGGATTGCGTAGCGGCGCTAGGCCTATGCCCTGAACCTGTGCAGGCGCCATGTTGTGGCGCTTGCGCCATCAGTGCGGCTAGGTATTTGCCGCGCGGCGGGCGATAAGGAACGCCCAAGCATCAAGATGCCGACAAATGCTTCCCGCCAGTCGGGCACTACAATTTGCTTGCGCGCTGCGGATGAGTAAAGCTTTTGGATGATTTGGGATGCGAAGGGTTCGGCCAGCAGCGCAGGGGGCTGCAGGTGAGATGGGTTTGCCGCAGCGCAGTCGCCGCGGCAGATGATGTGTGGTCGTTGACGATCGGCGCGCTGCGTGGATTTTTTGAAATGCCTAACTACAAATGCGACGTTGCGATCTATGGTTCATAGCAGGCCGATTTACTGGGTAAGTGGCGGAAGCGGTGGGATTCGAACCCACGGTAGGGTTCCCCCTACGCTCAGTTAGCAACCGAGTGCTTTCGGCCTCTCAGCCACGCTTCCGTTCTGTTCCATTTAACGGGGCAGGGGCAGGGGGGCAAGAGGGAAAAGCTTGTCTTGCGCGCGGGGGAAGTATGCTGTGGGGGCATAAGATTGCCAAACCATGTGCCTGCGGTGTGGCAGTTTTGGGGAAGATCGCTGTGCTTTGGGTTTGCAGCCTGCCAATTGCAGGTGTGGTCATTTGGGGGCTGGGCGAAAAGCGAGGCAGCAAAGATGCTGGCACGGGTTTGAGGCGATAAACTGCGCAGAAGTTGCGCTTTGGCTGCGCCATATGCGGTTGAAACCGCCTAGCCACAGGGTGTTGCCATATCTTAGATTTGTTTTTGGCCCTGCCTCAAGGCGCGAATGCGCGGGCATATCGGTTCAGGCATTAAACAGGAAATGCAGCACATCCCCGTCTTTCACCTCGTAGGTTTTTCCCTCAACCCGAAACTTGCCCGCCTCTTTCGCGCCCGCTTCGCCATTGCCTGCGATGTAATCATCATAGCCAATCGTTTCGGCGCGGATGAAGCCTTTCTCAAAATCGCCATGGATCACGCCAGCGGCTTGCGGGGCCAAGGTTTTGGCAGGGATTGTCCATGCGCGGGCCTCTTTCGGGCCGATGGTGAAATAGGTTTGCAGGCCCAGCAGTTTGTAACCTGCACGGATCAGCCGATCTAGGCCCGCCTCTTCTAGCCCCATTTCAGAGAGGAACATTTCAGCCTCGTCATTGGCAAGCTGGCTGATTTCTTCTTCGATCTTGGCGGAAATCACCACCGAAGCTGCGCCTTGTTTGGCGGCCATTTCGGCCACGCGGGCGGATTGGCTGTTGCCCTTTGCGGCGCAAGATTCCTCGACGTTGCAGACGTATAAAACGGGCTTAGAGGTGAGCAGTTGCAAAAGCCGCCATGCGCGGCGGTCATCCTCTGCCACTTGTACCGAACGGGCAGGCTGGCCCTTTTCCAGTGCTGCAAGTGCGGCGCGCAACAGGCGGTCTTGATCCAGCGTGTCCTGATCGCCGCCGCGCAGCTTTTTACCCAAAGCGATCAGCCGCCGCTCGATCGATTCCATATCAGCCAGCATCAATTCGGTTTCAATTGTTTCGGCATCTGCCACGGGGTCGATGCGCCCTTCGACATGGGTGATATCCCCATCTTCAAAGCAGCGCAGCACATGGGCAATCGCGTCACATTCGCGGATATTGGCCAAGAATTGGTTGCCGAGGCCCTCGCCCTTGGATGCGCCGCGCACCAGCCCTGCAATATCCACAAAGGTCATGCGGGTGGGGATGATCTGTTTGGAATTGGCAATCGCCGCCAGCCTTTCCAGCCGCGCATCGGGCACGGCCACTTCGCCCACATTGGGTTCAATCGTGCAAAAGGGAAAATTTGCGGCTTGCGCTGCGGCCGTGCGGGTCAGCGCGTTGAACAGGGTTGATTTGCCCACATTGGGCAAGCCCACGATACCCATTTTGAAACCCATCGCCGCATCCTTTCGTTGTTTGCCCCTGCTTTAGTGCCAAGGCCGCACAAGATCAATCGAAAGGCTTGGGCCTTTATCCCCAGCAAGTTTCATAAAACTGTCACAAAACTGCAATACAGGCGTTACTCAAACGGCCTAAGCCCGCGGAGAGCCAAACGATTGGCCCATACCCGCAATCAGGAGAGATCCATGAAACTGACCAAAATCACCGTTTCGACCTTGGCCATTTTGGCCGCGTCGGCCACTGTTTCGATGGCACGCGACAATATTCAAGTTGCTGGCTCGTCGACGGTTCTGCCCTATGCCACCATCGTAGCTGAAGCATTTGGCGAAAACTTTGACTTCCCTACCCCTGTCGTTGAAGGCGGCGGTTCGGGTGCTGGCCGTGCAAAGATGTGTGAAGGTGTGGGCGAAAACACCATCGATATCGCAAACTCGTCCTCGCGCATCAGCCAAAAAGACATCGACACCTGCGCAGCCAATGGCGTGACCGAGATCATGGAAGTGCGCTTTGGCTATGACGGCATCGTGTTCGCATCTGACGTGGCTGGCCCAGATTTTGCTTTGACCCCTGCGGATGTTTACGGCGCTTTGGCTGCAAAAGTGGCAAAAGACGGCGCTTTGGTGGATAACACTGCGGCGCAATGGGCCGAAGTGAACGCATCCCTGCCCGCGCAAGACATTCTGGCATTGGTGCCTGGCACCAAGCACGGCACACGCGAAGTGTTCGACACCAAGGTGATCGTGGCTGGCTGCAAAGAAACTGGCGCTTATGATCTGATCTTGCCAACGGCTGAAGGCAAAGACGACAAAGAAAAGGCCAAAGCTGCTGAAACCGCTTGCATGGAACTGCGCACCGATGGCCGCGCTGTGGACATCGACGGCGACTACACCGAGACCTTGGCCCGTTTGGACGCTGACAAGAACGCTGTCGGCGTGTTCGGTCTGTCGTTCTACCAGAACAACACTGACAAGCTGAAAGTGGCTACGATGTCGGGCGTTGTTCCTTCGACCGAATCGATCGCTTCGGGCGAATACCCCGTGTCGCGTCCGCTGTATTTCTACGTCAAAAAGGCACATATCGGCGTGATCCCTGGCTTGCAGGAATACATCGATTTCTTCGTGTCCGATGACATGGCTGGCCCCGATGGCCCGCTGGCTGCTTATGGTTTGGTTTCCGATCCAGAACTGGCCGCGACCCAAGCAATGGTGGCTGCTGGCACCCCAATGGGCCCACTGGAATAACAAAACCAAAGTGGCGGCGCAGCACCCTGCGCCGCCATTTCTTTTGCTGCACTACATTACCTTTTGATTGAGGCATATCATGTCGGTCTTCCTGCTGCTGGTGGTTATTGCGGTTCTTGCGCTGGTGGGCTTTGTCATTGGACGCCAACGCGCCTTGGCCTCTGCAAAAGGTAACGTCAAAGATATGCATTCTTTGCCTGTCTATTACGGCTGGCATGGCGCTTTGATGGTGATGGTTCCTGCGCTGATTGTTTTGGCCCTGTGGCTTGTCATTCAGCCCTTGGTGATCGAGCGGCAGTTGCTGAATTATTTCCCTGCCGATGTGGCCGAATCTGATGCCGCGCGCACGCTGGCAATGGCGGATGTGCGCCGTGTCGCCGAAGGGCTGGACATCGCCATTGCCCAAGGTGCGATGACCGAAACACAGGCCGAAGTGCTGCGCACCGATGCTGGCTCTGTCCGCGATCGTCTTGCCGCAGTTGGTGTGGCTTTGGGCGCAGAGGTCACCCCGCAGGTTTTGGCGGCCGCACAGGAATATCGCAACCATGCCGTCATCGCGGGTATTGGCCGCAGCATCCTGACCCTTTTGGTTGCACTGGCTGGCCTGATTTACGGGATCCGCATCACCCACAAAGATTTCCGCGCCCGCAATCGCGTGGAACAGGTGATCATGGCCTTGCTGGCCCTGTCATCGACCATCGCGATTTTGACGACTGTCGGCATTGTTCTGTCGCTGGTGGGTGAAAGCCTGCGGTTTTTCACCATGTATCCGTGGCAAGACTTTTTCTTTAGCCTGACATGGTCGCCCAATTTCCAAGGCGACAGTGATCTGGGCCTTGCGCCATTGCTGTGGGGCACGATTTACATCAGCTTTGTCTCTATCATTGTGGCCGCGCCCATTGGGTTGTTTTCGGCCATTTATCTGGCCGAATATGCCTCGCCGCGGGTGCGCTCTGTGGTCAAGCCCGCCATCGAGGTGATTGCGGGCATTCCAACTGTTGTGTTTGGTCTTTTCGCGCTGGTCACTTTGGGCCCAATGTTGCGCGACTGGATTGCCGAGCCGACTGGCCTTGGCAATTCAGGATCGTCGGTGATGACAGCGGGGATTGTGATTGGGATTTTGAACATACCCTTCGTCTCATCTTTGGCAGATGACGTGATCAACGCCGTTCCTCAGGCGATGCGCGATGGCTCTTATGGTATTGGCGCAACCAAATCTGAAACCATCCGTCTGGTGGTTTTGCCTGCCGCCTTGCCCGGAATTGTGGGCGGCATGCTGCTGGCCCTTAGCCGCGCAATTGGCGAGACGATGATTGTCACCATGGGGGCAGGCGCCGCTGCCAAGCTGGATTTGAACCCATTCGAAGCGATGACCACGATCACTGTGAAAATTGTCAGCCAGCTTACGGGCGATACCGAATTTGACAGCCCTGAAACGCTGGTTGCCTTTGCCTTGGGCATGACGCTGTTCGTGCTGACTTTGGGTTTGAACGTGATCGCCCTTTACATCGTGCGCAAATATCGGGAGCAATATGAATGAGCACCGCATCGACCAACCCCAACGATGTGCCGCGCAAAGCGGAATCCCTGCTTGTTCCCAGCGCGTTGATGCGCCGCCGCAACGCTGCCGAGGCGCGGTTCAAGGCCTATGGCATTGCGGCCATCGTCATCAGCTTGGCCACCTTGGCGATCATGCTGTTCACAATCTTTTCCGATGGGATTTCGGCCTTTTCGCAGGCGACACTGCGCTTCCCCGTCACGATGGATGCAGCCACGCTTGACCCAAAGGGCAACCGCGACCCTGCCGATTTGGCCAAGGTCACCACCATTGGCTATAAGAAAGTCTTGGAAAAGGCGCTGATTGCCGAATTGACGCAGCGCAACGTGGATGTTCAGGGCGTTTCCGCCAAAGACATAGGTTCGTTCATTTCGGGCGATGCGCCTGCGCGCCTGCGCGAAATGGTTCTGGCCGACCCCAGCCTGATTGGTCAAACGATTGACTTTTCCGCCTTTGCCACGGGCCGTATCGACGGCTATTTCAAAGGCCGTGTCACCATGGAAACTGCCAAGCTGGACAGCAACATCTCGCCCGAGCAGTTGCAACTGGCCGATAGGATGAAGGCGGCGGGCATTTTGGATGTGCGCTTTAACCCCAAATTCTTTACCAACCCCGATGCATCGGACACGCGCCCTGAATCTGCGGGCCTTGGGGTGGCGATTATTGGCACGCTTTACATGATGGCCTTGGTCGTTGTGCTGTCCTTGCCCCTTGGGGTGGCGGCGGCGATTTATCTGGAAGAATTTGCGCCGCAAAACCGCTTTACTGACTTGATCGAGGTGAATATCTCAAACCTTGCCGCCGTGCCGTCGATTGTGTTTGGCATATTGGGCCTCGCCATTTTCATCAATTTCGGCGGCTTGCCGCAATCGTCTTCGCTGGTGGGGGCCTTGGTGTTAACGCTGATGGCCCTGCCCACGATCATCATCGCCACGCGCGCCAGCCTGCGCGCGGTGCCGCCCTCGATCCGCACGGCTGCCTTGGGCGTGGGCGCGTCTAAGGTGCAGATGGTGTTTCACCATGTTTTGCCCTTGGCCATGCCAGGTATTCTGACGGGCACGATCCTTAGCCTTGCCACGTCTTTGGGTGAAACTGGCCCGCTTTTGTTGATTGGGATGGAGGCCTTTGTGGTGAACTATCCCGCAGGCCCGCTGTCTGGCGGTGTGATGGACCCTGCCACTGCCTTGCCTGTGCAGGTTTACGCATGGGCCGCGCGGTCTGACCCTGCCTTTATCGAACGCGCATCGGGCGCGATCATCGTTCTGCTGGCCTTCCTTTTGGTCATGAACATTGTTGCCATCATTCTTCGCCGCCGCTTTGAACGCCGCTGGTAAGGAGAATCCCATGAAAGACCTGAGAGTGGAGCGTGACGTGCAAACCGAAACCAACAAAATCGAAGCTCGCGGCGTGCAAGTGTTCTACGGCACAAATCACGCAATCAAGGATGTGGATGTCAATATCTTGGACAAAACCGTCACGGCCTTTATCGGCCCGTCGGGCTGCGGCAAGTCAACCTTTCTGCGCTGCCTGAACCGCATGAATGACACCGTTGCATCCGCCCGCGTCGAGGGCAAAATCCTGCTGGAAAACGAAGACATCTATGACCCCCGCGTCGATCCTGTGCAACTGCGTGCCAAGGTGGGCATGGTGTTTCAAAAGCCAAATCCATTTCCAAAATCAATCTATGATAATGTGGCCTATGGCCCGCGCATTCATGGGCTGACGCGCAGCAAGGCTGAACTGGACGAGATTGTCGAAAAATCCCTGCGCCGCGCCGCCCTGTGGAACGAGGTCAAGGATCGTTTGGCCGCAGGCGGCACAGGGCTATCGGGTGGCCAGCAACAGCGCCTGTGCATCGCCCGCGCCATTGCAACCTCGCCCGAAGTGCTGCTGATGGACGAGCCTTGCTCGGCGCTTGACCCTATTGCAACGGCGCAGGTCGAAGAATTGATCGACGAATTGCGCACCGATTATTCGGTGGTGATTGTGACCCATTCCATGCAACAAGCCGCCCGCGTCTCGCAGCGCACCGCGTTTTTCCACCTTGGCAATTTGGTTGAATATGGCGAGACTGGTCAGATCTTTACCAACCCCAAAGATCCCCGCACTGAATCTTATATCTCTGGACGTATTGGTTAAGGAACGCATTATGGCAAATTCATCGCATATCCGCAGCGCTTTTGACACCGATCTAGAGGGTGTCAAAGCCCAAGTTGCCAAAATGGGCGGGCTGGTGGAAAAGGCCCTGCTTTCCGCCGCCGAAGCGCTAGAGACGCGCGATGTGGTGCTGGCTGCGCAAATCCGCAAGGATGACGCCGCCATCGACGCGCTGGAAGAAATGATCCAAACCGAATGCGCGCGCATCATTGCCCTGCGCACCCCAATTGCCACCGACCTGCGCACAGTGCTGACCATCATGCGCCTTGCGGGCGGGCTAGAGAGGGCGGGCGACTATGCCAAAAACTTGGCCAAACGCACGCTTGTCTTGGCTGAAATGCCAGCGATCAACGGCTCTGCCGCGGCGATCAAACGGATGACGCGTTCGGTGGTGGCCATGCTTTCCAAGGCGTTGAATGCCTATTTTGCCGAAGATGCGGTTTTGGCCGAAGAGGTGCGCCAAAGCGATATTGAAATTGACCAGATGTATAACAGCATTTTCCGCGAATTCCTGACCCATATGATGGAAGACCCGCGCAACATCACGGCCTGCATGCATCTGCATTTTATCGCCAAAAACATCGAACGCGTGGGCGATCATGCCACGGGCATTGCCGAGCAGGTGATCTATCTTGTCACAGGCAGCCTGCCCGATGATGAACGCGCCAAAGGCCCAGACGCCAGCACGGCGCAGAAATAGGCCCCAGCCATGGCCAAATACGGTGACGCTCCTACTGTGCTGTTGGTCGAGGATGAGCCTGCTCAGCGCGAAGTGTTGGCCTATAATCTTGCCGCCGAAGGCTTTCGTGTAGTGCAGGCCAGCAATGGCGAAGATGCGCTGCTGCTGGTGGCCGAAGAAAGCCCTGATGTCATCATCCTTGATTGGATGATGCCGAATCTGTCGGGAATCGAGGTATGCCGCCGCCTGAAAACAGCGCCTGAAACCCGCGCGATTCCCATCATTATGCTGTCTGCGCGCGGCGAAGAGCTTGATCGTATTCGCGGGCTGGAAACGGGGGCGGATGACTATGTCGTCAAACCCTATTCCGTGCTGGAACTGATGAGCCGCGCGCGCGTGCAGTTGCGCCGTGTGCGCCCTGCCACTGTGGGCATTGTGCTGACCCATGGCGATATTGCGATGGACAGCGAAACGCACCGCGTCTCGCGCGCGGGGCGCGAGGTGAAACTTGGCCCCACCGAGTTTCGCCTGCTGGCCACGTTTTTGGAAAAGCCCAGCCGCGTTTTTTCGCGCGAGCAGTTGCTTGACCGTGTTTGGGGTCGCGATGTTTATGTCGATACCCGCACTGTTGATGTGCATGTGGGCCGCTTGCGCAAGGCCCTGATGGAGCATGGCGGCGAAGACCCTTTGCGCACGGTGCGTGGTGCTGGCTACAGCTTGGGCTGATGGCGCGCGCCCGCCCTGTGGGCTCCTGATTGCCACAGCAGCATTTGCCCGCTATACGGCCCCAAATACGAGGGAGACCGCCATGAGCCACGCCGCACTTGAATCCGCCATCGAAGCCGCTTGGGAGGCGCGCGATACCATCAGCACCGCCACGCGCGGCGAGACGCGCGATGCCATTGAAACCACGCTTGCCGCACTCGATTCGGGCAGCCTGCGCGTGGCGGAAAAGCGTGGGGCAGATTGGCATGTCAACCAATGGGCCAAAAAGGCCGTGCTCTTGGGCTTTCGCCTGAAAGACAATACCGTGATGGGCTATGGCAGCGCAGCCACTGATTTTGCAGCAGGCTTTGATAAGGTTGATCTGAAATATGCAGGCTGGTCTGATGCCCAGTTCCGCGCGGCAGGCTTTCGCGCCGTGCCAGGTGCCGTGGTGCGCAAATCGGCCTATATCGCCAAGGGCGTGGTGCTGATGCCGTCTTTCGTCAATCTTGGGGCCTATGTCGATGAAGGCACGATGGTGGACACTTGGGCCACGGTTGGCTCTTGCGCGCAGATTGGCAAAAACGTGCATCTGTCGGGCGGGGTGGGCATTGGCGGCGTGCTAGAGCCGATGCAGGCAGGCCCCACGATTATCGAAGATAACTGCTTTATCGGCGCGCGCAGCGAAGTGGTCGAAGGCTGCATCGTGCGCGAAGGGTCGGTTTTGGGCATGGGCGTGTTCATCGGCAAATCCACCAAAATCGTGGATCGCGCCACGGGCAACGTCTCCTATGGCGAAGTGCCAGCAGGCAGCGTTGTGGTGGCAGGATCGATGCCATCCAGCAATGGCATCAACCTATACTGCGCCGTCATCGTGAAACAGGTCGATGCGCAAACGCGCAGCAAAACCTCGATCAACGAGCTGTTGCGCGACTAGCAGGCCCGTTCGGGCCTGCTTTATGCCCGCCCCTCACTCCCTCGGCGCGCCGCCTGCAAAGCGGTTGCCTTCGGAATAATCGCAAGGGGCCTCTTGCATCTGCAGATGCAGCCCGTCCCCTGTGAACGGGTGGGCAAGGGCAAGCTCCTCGTCGAACTCAATTCCCAAACCTGGGGCGTCGGGCGGGATGATATAGCCGTCTTTCCATTGCAGCGTATGTTTGATCAATTTCAAGTGAAACGCGCCGCCTGTTTGGATGGTCTCGGCCATCAGGATATTGGGGATGGATGCGGCCAGATGGATATTCGCGGCCCATTCCACGGGGCCAGCGTAAAGATGCGGGGCAATCTCGGCATTGAACACCTCGGCCATGGCGGCCACTTTCTTGGCCTCCCATATCCCGCCCATGCGGCCCAAAGCGGGTTGCAAGATTTTCACACCGCCAAGGCGCAAGAGCGCGCCAAATTCGGCTTTGGTGGACAGGCGTTCACCCGTCGCCAAGGGGATGCGCACCATACGCGCCACTTCGGCAAATTCGTGCAGATTGTCTGGCGGGATCGGCTCTTCATACCATAGCGGGTTATAGGGCTCTAACTCGCGGCCAAGGCGGATCGCCCCTGCGGTGGTGAATTGCCCATGCGTGCCGAACAGCAAATCAGCGCGGTCACCCACAGCGGCGCGAATTTTGGCGCAAAACTCCACACTGCGGGAAATGTCCGACATGGCAGGCTGATGCCCGCCGCGAATGGTATAGGGGCCAGCGGGGTCAAACTTGATGGCTGTAAACCCCTGCGCTACAGCTTTCGCAGCCGCCTTGGCGTTCATATCGGCGTTCACCCAAAATTCGGCGGCATCATCGCCCTCGTCTGGGTAAAGATAGGTATAGCTGCGCACGCGGGCGTTCATGCGCCCGCCCAGCAGCGCGTAAACAGGCCGCCCCCGCGCCTTGCCCAAAATATCCCAGCAAGCAATTTCCAGCCCCGAAAACGCCCCCATCACTGTGGGGTCGGGCCGCTGCGTAAACCCTGCCGAATAGGCGCGGCGGAACATAAGTTCGATGTTTTCGGGATTTTCACCCTCCATATGGCGGTGAAACACATCTTCGATCACGGCGCGCATCGCATCTGGGCCAACAGTGCTGGCATAGCATTCGCCATAGCCGACAAGGCCTGTATCGGTGGTCAGTTTTGGAAATATCCAATAGCGCCCGCCCCAACCTGGGGCAGGGGGGGATACGACGAAAATCTCTAGGTGCTTTAGTTTCATGCCAGTCTCCCGTTTTGGGGCAGGCTAGGGCAGGATTCGGGCCTTCACTGGTCTATCTGCGACCTAACATGTCGGCCAAATCATGCAAAGATTGGGCAAGCAAGTCTGGCGCGGCAAAGAATGGCGCATGGCCACAGGGCAGATGGCGGCGCAGTGCAATGCCCGCAGCCATTTGCATTTGATAGGCGGGGGCTATCGCGCGGTCATCGTCGCAGATGATGGCGGCGCGTGGAAAATCGGCGGGCAAGTTGGGCAAGGCGGTTTGCATCGGCGCAATCGGATCGGCCCGCAGCCCCGCCACATGCGCGGCAGGATCGGGGCAGCGGTTGAAAAACAGGCGCTGCGCCGCGGCAGGGTCGAAGGCATAGGTTGCACCCGCGCGCCGAATTGCAGGGCCAAGCGCGTCTTGCGGGGCGGCGCGGCGCAGGTCTGCGACTGATTTATCGCCCGCTGGGATAAAGGCGCAGAGGTAAATGATTCCGCCAAAATGGTCTGCTGCAGCAAGGGCCGCCGCATGGGCCGCAAACCCGCCTGCCGAATGGCCCACAAGAATGGCGCCCTTGGCCGCACTGGCGACAAGGCCGCGCGCATGATCTGCCATGCTTGCCCCTTGCAGCGCGGGGGCTTGCGCCCGATGGCCCTTGGCGGCCAAGGCGGCCAGCACTGCGCGCCAAACCCCCGCGCGGTGACATGCGCCGTGGATCAAGATAAACTCAGCCATGCCCGATCCGCGCCAAAAACGGCATTACCAGCGCGGCAAACCCATCTGGATTGTCCAGCATCGGCAAATGCCCCACTCCGCGCATCAGGTGAAATTCAGCGCTGGGGATCAGCTCTGCCGTCTCGCGCACCAAATCGGGCGGGGTCGTGCTATCGTGTGTTCCTGCAATCACCAAGGTTGGCAGGCGCAATGCTGCGGTCGGCGTGTAAAAATCTGTCCCTGCAATGGCGCGCGCCGCACCGATCCAGCCCTCTGGGGCGGTTTGCACCAGCATCTGGCGCAGCATCGGCATTTTGGGATGATCGCGCCATGCGCGGCCCAGCATCCGCTCCATCGCGCCATCGGCATAGGGCTGCAGCCCCGTGCGGGCAATCTCGTCGCAGCGGCTGTTCCACAGCGCAGCAGTGCCAATCTTGGCCGCTGTGTTTGAAAGAACCATGGCGCGCACCAAATCCAGCCGCTTAATCGCCAAACCCTGCGTGATCAACCCGCCCAAGGATACGCCAATCACGACCGCGTCCTTTAGCGCAAAGTGGTCCATCGCCGCCTCGACATCATGAATTATAGACCCCATGCTATAAGGTGGGCTTGGGGTGTCTGACGCCCCATGTCCACGCAGATCAAGGCGCAAGACGCGGTGGCGCTGCAGGTGCGGCAACAGATCGTCCCAAATGGCCATATGCGTGCCCAAAGCATGCAGCAGCACAATGGGCGGGGCCTGCGCGGGGCCGCATATGTCGACATTCAGGCGCAGTTTGGGCAACAAAATCAGCGGCATGTGCTATAGCCTTGCCAAAAAGGCGCGGATCAGCGCAAGGCTTTCACCTTCGTCCAGAAAGGGAATATGCGCGCGGTGCGGAATGGATGCAAACAGCATATCAGGGCGGCGGCGGCGCATTTCATCTGCCGTTTGCACCGACAGCAGGTCAGAGTTTTCACCCCGCAAAAGCGCCAGCGGCAATCCCGCGCAGGCATCAAACAAGGGCCAAAGGTTTATCTCGCCGCCGCCCATTGCTGCCAAAAACGCCTGTCGCAGCGCAGGATCATAGGTGATGCGCAGACCATCTGGCGTAGGGTGGTAATGCAACTGCGCTTCTTGCAGCCAGCGCGCGGGCGGAACATTGGAAAAACCCGCCATCAAGCTGGGCAGTTTTTCGGCCAGTTCCGCATGGGTTTTGGCGGCAGGATTGCGGCCCAGATAATCAAAAATGCGGCTCAGGCCCTGCTTTTCGATCACAGGCCCCACGTCATTTAGGCATAGGCCCAGCAGCCGCGGCTTGGCGATACTGGCCAGATACATGCCAATCATCCCCCCGCGCGATGTGCCCAAGATTGCCGCCTGCGGCAGGCCCAAATGATCCAAAAGCGCCAGCGCATCGGCGGCCTCTTGCACGACAGTATAGCTGTGCGCCCCAGAATGCCCGCTTGCCCCGCGCCCGCGATAATCCATCCGAATCAGGCGCAGCGGTGGCAAATGCGGCTGCAGATAGTCAAAATCCCCCATCGTGCGCGTCAGGCCAGACAGGCACAACAGCGGCAGGCCGCTGCCCTGATCCTTATAGGCAAGGCGCGTACCATCTGCGGCCGTGAAAAACTGAAGCATGGGATTTCCTTTGCCCCTATGGGGCCAGAAATTTGCCCGCCTTGCAAGCGCCGCCGCGCAGGCATACATCGCACCTGCATAAGGAGAAATGGCCATGGTCGATGCAAGTTTAGAAAAACGCGAACCGTCCAAGCGGATCGGCGCGCTGCGCGGTCTTTTGCCGTTTATCCGCCCCTATCGCACCATGGCCATTTTGGCGGGCGTGGCGCTGATTTTGACCTCGGCGGTGAGCCTGACCTTGCCCTTGGCCGTGCGCCGCGTGGTGGATGGGTTTTCTGCTGGCGATTACCAATTGGTCGACACCTATTTCGCCGCTGCCGTGGCCATTGCGGCGCTGCTCGCGCTGGGCACGGGGGTGCGCTATTTCTATGTGACGAAATTTGGCGAGCGTGTTGTGGCCGATATCCGCAAAGCGCTGTTTGACCGCGTCATCAACATGTCGCCTGCCTTTTTCGACAATATCCTAACGGGCGAGGTGCTGTCGCGCATCACCACGGACACCACGCTGATCTTGTCGGTCATCGGATCATCGGTGTCTGTGGCCCTGCGCAATGTGCTGACTTTGATCGGCGGGATCGTGCTTTTGGCTTTGTCATCGGGCAAGCTGACGGCGCTGGTGCTGCTGATTGTGCCTGCGGTGATTGTGCCCATTGTGGTGCTGGGCCGGCGCTTGCGCAACTTATCGCGCGACAATCAGGACCTGATCGCGCAATCCTCTGGCCGCGCGTCCGAAGCGCTGAGTGCTGTGCAGACAGTGCAAAGTTTTACCCATGAACCTGCCACAATGTCCGATTTCGCCCGTGTGACCGAGGCCAGCTATACATCGGCCCGCACGCGAATCATGACGCGCGCGCAAATGACGGTTGTGGTGATTTTCCTGATTTTTGCCGCGATTGTCTGCGTTTTGTGGGTGGGTGCGCGCGATGTGCAATCTGGCGCGATGAGCGCGGGCGAATTGGTGCAGTTTTTGATTTATGCCGTGCTGGTGGCGGGGGCAGTTGGGTCGCTGTCCGAAGTGTGGGGCGAATTGCAGCGCGCTGCGGGCGCGACGGAACGCTTGGTGGAACTGCTGGCCGCACAAGACCCCGTGACAGATACAGCCCGCCCGCGCGCCTTGCCGCGCCCTGTTCGGGGGGAAATTGCCTTTGACAATGTTGGGTTTGCCTATCCCTCCCGCCCCGATGCCATGGCTCTGGATGGCGTCAGCCTGACGATTAAGGCGGGCGAGACAGTGGCCCTTGTCGGCCCTTCTGGCGCGGGTAAATCGACCATGCTGCATATGTTGATGCGGTTTTATGACCCGCAATCAGGCCGCATCACGCTGGATGGTATAGATCTGCGCGAGATGACGCGGTCAGATTTTCGCGCAGCTATGGCGATGGTGCCGCAGGACCCGATGATTTTTGCGACCTCAGCCTATGAAAACATTGCCTTTGGCCGCACGGGTGCCAGCCGCGCCGAGGTAGAGGCCGCCGCCCGCGCCGCCGCCGCCCATGATTTCATCACCGCCCTGCCGCAAGGATATGACACCTATCTGGGCGAGCGCGGGGTGATGGTATCGGGCGGGCAAAAGCAGCGTATCGCCATCGCCCGCGCGATTTTGCGCGATGCGCCTGTGCTGCTGCTGGACGAGGCGACCTCGGCATTGGATGCGGAATCGGAACGCGCGGTGCAGCAGGCGGTCGATCACATGGCCACAGGGCGCACAGTGCTTGTGGTTGCGCACCGCCTCGCCACAGTCAAACGGGCCGACCGCATTGTCGTGTTTGAAAAGGGCCGCATTGTGGCCACGGGCACGCATGACGCGCTGGTCGCCGAAGGCGGCCTTTATGCGCGGCTGGCGCGGCTGCAATTCACCGATGGCAGCGGGGAAATTTAGGGTCAGGGCCACTACCAATACCCCGCCCGCGCAAGGAAACCGCACTCTCAATTGCCTTGGCCGCTTGCACGGGGGCATATGCTGCCTGTCCAAACCCCATGGTCAACACGATTTTCTTGCGCTGGCGGGGTATTGGTAACAGGCGCTGACCCTATGGCGCTGACCCTATGGCCGCGCTGCTGCTGTGCGAACCCACAGTCTCGCCCCGCCTCAGCGCGTTGCTGCATATGATGCCTGCGCGCGCCACAATTTAGCGCTTTGCGCGGCCTTTTTGGCACAGGATCTGTGGGGCCGCGCAACTGCCCACTTGCAATATCTGCCCCGCACGCCAATCTAACCCTAATCCCCCGATCAGAGGGGCGCTTTTTGGGAGGAAAGCTATGGGAGTATTTGCATCGCGCGCCGATGTTGCGGCGATCGAGGCAGAAATGCCTTGGGATCAGCGAGGCCTGCCTGCATCGATCTATGGGTTTTTGTCGCAAACCAAAGCCAATTTTGGCCCGCGCAATGCGATCACCTTTCAGATCGAATCAGCACCGCATTCGGCAGCCAAAACCCTAACTTGGGACAGTCTGCATGCCCGCGTGACCCAAGCGGCCAATTTGTTTCGCAGCCTTGGCGTGGGCGAGGATGACGTTATCGCCTATGTTCTGCCCAATAGTTTAGAGACCGCCGTGACCCTTTTGGCAGGGGCGACAGCGGGCATTGTAAACCCGATCAACCCGCTGCTAGATCCTGCCCAAATCGGCGCGATCCTGCACGAGACGAAGGCAAAGGTTGTGGTCACGCTGCGCGCCTTTCCCAAAACCGATGTGCCGCAAAAGCTGAATGCGGCACTGGCCTATGCGCCCAATGTGCACACTGTGCTAGAGGTGGATTTGCTGGGGTATTTGGGCGGGGCCAAGCGTTTTATCGTGCCACTGATCCGCCCAAAGAACCCTGCCAGCCACAGCGCCAAAATCTTGGACTTTAACACCGAATGCGACAAGCAGCCCGCCGATAAGCTGACCTTTGCTGACCGCAGCACCGACCATTTTGCGGCCCTGTTTCATACGGGCGGCACAACGGGCATGCCCAAGGTCGCCCAGCACAAGGCAAATGGCATGATTTACAACGGCTGGCTGGGCAAAAAGCTGCTGTTCAAAGAAACCGATGTGGTGATTTGCCCGCTGCCGCTGTTTCACGTTTTTGCGGCCTATCCGATTATGATGTCGGCCATTGCATCGGGTTTTCATGCCGTCTTTCCCACGCCTGCGGGCTATCGCGGGGCGGGTGTTTTTGACAATTTCTGGAAGCTGATCGAACGCTGGGGTGTGACCTATATGGTCACTGTGCCCACGGCCCTGTCTGCGCTGATGCAGCGGCCCATCAATGCCGATGTCTCCAGCCTGCGCGGGGCTTTTTCTGGCTCTGCCCCATTGCCGATTGAACTGTTCAATCGCTTCGAGGCGGCGACGGGCGTGCAGATTGTGGAAGGCTATGGCATGACCGAGGCGACTTGCCTTGTTTCGATCAACCCGCCAGAGGGGGGCAAGAAAATTGGCTCGGTGGGGCTGCCCTTTCCCTATACGCGGGTCAAGATTTTGGCCTTTGACGCGGCAGGGCGCGCGCGCGAATGCGCGCCTGACGAATCGGGCGAGATTTGCGTGACCTCTCCAGGTGTGGTGACAGGGGCCACCTATACCGAGGCGGATAAGAACAAAGATCTGTTCGCAGATGGCTATCTGCGCACGGGCGATTTGGGCCGCATGGATGCCGAGGGTTACCTGTTCATCACGGGCCGCGCCAAAGATATCATCATTCGCGGTGGCCATAATATTGACCCTGCCATGATTGAAGAGGCCTTGATGGCCCATGACCAAGTGGCATTTGTCGGGGCGGTTGGCCAGCCAGACCAACATGCGGGCGAAGTGCCTTGCGCCTATGTGGAACTGGTCAAGGATGCGCGTGTCAGCCGCGACGAGTTGATGCGTTTTGTCGAGCAGCGTATCCACGAACGCGCCGCCGTGCCGAAATATCTAGAGATTATCCCAGAAATGCCAAAAACGGGGGTTGGCAAAACCTTTAAGCCCGACCTTCGGCGCATGGCGATCACGCGTGTTTACAACGCGGCCTTGGCCGAGGCGGGGCTTAGGGCCAATGTGGCCGCCGTGATCGAGGATAAAAAGCGCGGTTTGGTCGCCCAAATTGCCGCGCCTGCTGGTGAAAGCGACGCGGCAATTGGTTCCGTTTTGGCGCCGTTTATCCAGACCTGGGAACGCGCGGCTTAGGCCGAATGCTGCCTTCGGGCGGGGCCATGACCAATACAGTGGGCGTGGTGGCCGCCGATTGTGTGGCGGTGGGGGCGGCTTTGGCCCCCGCAAACAGCCCTGCAAGGCCCAGTGCAGGTGCGGCCTTGTCAGGGTTCGCGCTGCGCAGCGCCGCCATAGATTTGGACAATAGGGCGCGGCCCTGTTCTGGCGGCAATACAACGCTTTCGGCCCCTGTGGCCGACAGCATCACCAAACGCCCCTTCAGCGCCAATATAGCGCGCCAATACTCGCCCATATTGGCATCTTTGATGCGCAGCAAAACCGAGGCTTCTTCGGTTTCGGAAGAGGTGACAACTGCATCCGATGCATTCCCTGTCGAGGCCAGCATGCTGCGCCCCTGCTCTGACGTGAAAAAGCGCGTCAGCGCCACGGGGCCAGAGTCGAGCGCTGCGCCAGACCCTGCCGCGCCCACGCTGGCGGTAATCAGGGCAGGTGTCGCGCTTGATGTGGCCGAACAGCGCCCGATCAGCACCACAGCGCTGCCTGCACTATCGGTGCTGGCCTGCGGATTGGCGCAATAGCCTGCGGGGGCGGCCACCTTGATATCGCCGCCCTGCACAACCACGCTGCGCGGCTGGGACTGTGTGCCCATATCCATACCAGCGCAGGCCGTCAGGCCCATGCAAGCCAGTGCTGCCAGTGCTTTATTGGTCCATATAAACATGAGCTTCTGCCTTTGCGCCTGGGTGGGTCACCGCGCCGTAACGTGCGCCACCTACAAGCTTGGCAAACTTCCAAATTGCCCCTGTCGCATATTGGGTCGGACGCGGGCCTTTCCAATTTGCTTTGCGCGCGGCAAGTTCGGCATCGCTAAGGGCCACCGACAATTCGCCTGTGATGGCGTTCAGCGTGATCATATCGCCGTTTTGCAGCAGGGCGATGGGGCCGCCATGGGCGGCCTCTGGCCCGACATGGCCCACGCAGAACCCGCGCGTTGCCCCCGAGAAACGGCCATCTGTAATCAGGGCCACCTTTTTGCCCATGCCTTGGCCCGACAGGGCCGCGGTGGTTGAGAGCATCTCGCGCATACCGGGGCCGCCAGCGGGGCCTTCGTTGCGGATCACAATCACTTCGCCTTCGTTATAGGCGCGCTGCTTGACCGCTTCGAAGGCATCTTCTTCGCATTCAAACACGCGGGCAGGGCCTGTAAAGACCTGTTCTGCGGGGGTCATACCCGCAACCTTTACGATGGCACCTTCAGGCGCAAGATTGCCCTTCAGCCCCACAACGCCGCCCGTGGCGGTGATGGGCGTTGCAATCGGATAGATGACGCGGCCATCAGCATCGCCAGTGATTTCCGACAATTCTTCGCCAATGGTGCGGCCCGATGCGGTGATGCAATCTTCGTGCATCAAGCCTGCCTTCATCAACTCTTTCATCACAATCGGCACGCCGCCCACTTCGTACAGGTCTTTGGCCACATATTTACCACCGGGCCGCAGATCGACGAAATAGGGCGTGTCGCGCATGATGTCGGTCACGTCGAACAGATCAAAGTCAATGCCAGCCTCGTGGGCAATGGCGGGCAGGTGCAGCGCTGCATTGGTAGAGCCGCCTGTGCAGGCCACCACGCGGGCCGCATTTTCCAGCGATTTGCGCGTGACAATGTCGCGCGCGCGGATGTTCTTTTCGATCAGGTTCATCACCGCCACGCCCGATGCTTCGCCATATTGATCGCGCGATTCATAAGGCGCTGGCGCACCTGATGAATTCAGCAGCGCAAGGCCGATGGCTTCGGACACGCAGGCCATCGTGTTGGCGGTATATTGCGCCCCGCAGGCCCCCGACGATGGGCAAGCCACGCGTTCCAAAATCGCAAGTTCGGCTTCGGAATAATCGCCCGCTTGCAGACGGCCCACAGCCTCGAATACGTCTTGCACAGTCACGTCTTTGCCGTTCAGGCGGCCTGGCAGGATGGATCCGCCATAGATGAACACCGACGGCACGTTCAGGCGCACCATCGCCATCATCATGCCCGGCAGTGATTTATCGCAGCCCGCAAGACCCACCAGCGCATCATAGCAATGCCCGCGCATCGTCAGTTCCACTGTGTCTGCAATCGCATCGCGCGAGGCAAGGGAGGATCGCATCCCCTCATGCCCCATGGCGATACCATCCGTCACTGTAATGGTGGTAAACTCGCGCGGGGTGCCGCCACCCTTTTTCACACCATGTTTCACAATCTGCGCCTGACGATTCAGCGAGATGTTGCAAGGCGCCGCTTCGTTCCAGCAGGTTGCCACACCAACCCATGGCTGATGGATTTCTTCCTCGGTGATGCCCATGGCGTAGAAATAGCTGCGATGCGGTGCGCGCGCTGGACCTTCGGTCACATGGCGCGAGGGAAGTTTGGATTTGTCAAAACGGGTGTTGATCGTCATAGAAGTATCCCTTGTTCAGTTGCAAAATGGATAAAGGGCCAAAGCCCGCGCCGCAAGCCGCTTGAATAGCCCGCTGCATTTTTGTGCGCATTTGGGTGCAGTATTGTTGCCTGCGGCGGGACAGCGGGCGTTAACCCTTTGCCAAGACTTGCGGCAGCATTCTGACGATTGTTGCTAAAACAGGCGCAAATGCTGCGATTGCGCGCTTTTGCCGCGCCAGATTGACCACAGTATCACCCTTGCCCCGCCACATACCCGCCCAAGCTTTGCCCGAATTGACCTGCAAAAGGAAACAACGTACTGCCAATCCATTTGGGGATTAATATGGATCGATTAACAGAGATGGAAGCTTTTGCCACGGTGGTTGACCAAGGCGGGTTCACCGATGCTGCCAAAAAGATGGGAATTTCTAAATCTGCTGTGTCCAAACATGTCTCGGCGCTGGAGGCACGGCTTGGGGCACGGCTGTTGAACCGCACAACGCGCCGCGTCAGCCCGACGGAAATTGGCCTTGCCTATTATGACCGCGCCCGCCGCGTGCTGAACGATGCGGGCGATGCAGATGCTTTGGTCACCTCGATGCAATCGGCCCCGTCTGGGCAGTTGCGCATTTCGGTGGCCACTGATTTCGGCTCGAATTTGTTGTCGCCGATTTTGGGTGATTTCTTGTCCGAATATCCCGATGTGACTGTGAACATGGTGCTGAACAACCGCTTTGTCGAACTGATTTCCGAAGGCTTCGATATGGCGATTCGCATTGGTGATTTGGAAGACAGCTCGATGCGTGCGCGCAAGTTGACCGAGACAGTGTATCGCATGATCGCCAGCCCAGCCTATTTTCAAAAACACGGCCGCCCCATGCGGTTGGAAGATTTGAACGAACATCGCCTGCTGCATTATTCGAACCAAGCCAATGGCAATTTTTGGCGAATCACCTCGCCGTCAGGCGAAAAGCGGGTGATCCGTTCGGCGGGATGGCTGACGATGAATGATGGTCAATCGCTGATGAATGCGGCTATTTCTGGCCTTGGCATTGCCTATCTGCCCCATTTCCTATGCGCCGAAGCCTTGCGCGATGGGTTGGTGCAAGAGGCAATCCCGAACCTGCCCGCTGATCCAAGCGGCATTTACGCAGTTTATCCGCCCGGTCGCTTTACCCAGCCCAAGGTGCGCGCCTTTATCGATTTTCTGGCGCGGCGCTTTTCAGATATGCCCGTTTTGCAGTAACGCGCCCGCTGCGCGATAGTGGTACTGGCCAATCTCGCCCATGCCCATGCGCGCATACAGCGCGCGGGCAGGGGCGTTGTCGCGCGTGACCACCACAGACAGATGCGCTGCGCCGAAACTGGTTGCCCAAAGCGCGGCGCGTGTGATCAGCTTTTGCGCAAGGCCCTTGCGGCGGTGATCTGGCAGCACCTCTAGCGCGTGGATCATGGCATGATCGCCCGCTATGGCCACAAAACACATCCCCGCAGGATGATCGCCGCTGCGCGCCAGAATTGCAGTTTTGGGGCCGCCTGCGCGGGCCATCACTGCCAGCCGCGCAGGGCCAATCCCTGCCTCGGCCCAAATGTCGCGGGCAATGGCCAGCGGCGGCCAATGGGGGTAAGTATCTGAAATACCGATATCTTGGCCAAGGATGTCTGCCGCGCTTGTGCGATAGCCCAGCACGGGATCGACGATGTCATATCCCCGCAGGGACAGCGCAGCATCCAGACCCATATCATCTGTATCGGGCCAAATAACAAACAGGGGCGATTGGCCCATAGCGCGCATCGCCGCTTCGGCAGCGATCAAATCTGCAGGTGAAAAGGCCGCAGTTGCGCTGGCGGCCGAGACGCGCTTGCCCCCGCCTGCCCCATCGCGCAGGGTGAATGGGCCCATGGCAAAGACGCGGGCAGGCGGCCATGTGGCCTGCACAAGATCGGCCAGTTTCATTTGGCAAACGCCGCGTTCAAATCCCCCATCGCGGCGGCGATTTGCCCCGCATCCGTGCCGCGCACGACCAAATTCGTGCCCTGTGCCCCATCGCGCACAAAGGGATAAGACCCCATCGACAGATCAGGGTAGCGCGCGGCAATATCGGCAAACTTTGTGGCAATATCACCTTCGCCCGTCATCACGCGGATACTGTCTGACAAAAGCGGCGCGCCGCCTGTCAGTTTTGGCAAGACCGAGGCGACCATGGCCTGAAAAATCGACGGAACCCCCGCCATCACATGCACGTTTTCCACCGAAAATCCGGGCGCGGTCGAGACAGGGTTATCAATCAATACTGCGCCATCGGGGATGCGCGCCATGCGTTGGCGCGCGGCGTTAAACTCGTGCCCGACTTTTTGGTAATGGGCCGTCAGCAGCGCCATGGCATCGGCGCGGTGGGATATGCCAATGCCAAAGGCGGCTGCAATTGCATCGGCGGTGATGTCATCATGGGTTGGCCCAATCCCGCCCGAGGTGAAAACATGGCTATAGGCGGCGCGCAGCGCGTTCACTGCGGCCACAATCGCCGCCTGATCATCGGCCACCACGCGCACCTCGCGCAGGCTGATACCGCGCCCCGTCAGCGCCCCCGCCAGAAAATGCGTGTTGGTGTCATGGGTGCGGCCTGACAAAATCTCGTCGCCGATCACCAGCATCGCGGCGGTGGGGTTGGTCATATCATGCTCCTGTTTTCGGCAATCTTTGTGCGCTTTCGTCACATATGCGCAAGGGCAATCGTGCAGCACTGGCAAATCCCTGCCATTGCCATTATCCTGCGCACAAAGCAGAGGTGCGATTTGGACGATCTTCGGGGCCGCGTGACAAAAGATGGTATTCGCATCTATGAAGATGCGGATTTTGCAGGAATGCGCGCTGCGGGGCAAATCGCGGCGCAGATTTTGGATGATGTTGGCCCTTTGGTCAAAGCGGGGGTGACGACCGCGGCTTTGGATGATTTCATTCGCGGCGAGGTGGAACGTCTGGGCGTTGTCTCGGCCACGATCGGGTATCGGGGCTATCAGCACGCCAGCTGTATTTCGGTCAACCATGTGGTCTGCCATGGCATCCCGGGCAGCAAGGTTCCGGGGCGGTCATCGGATGTGATCCAAGAGGGCGATATTTTAAACATCGACGTCACGGTGATTGTCGATGGGTGGTTTGGCGACAGCTCGCGCATGTATACGGCAGGCACGGCCAAACCCTTTGCGCAGCGGCTGATCAAGGTCACCCATGAATGCCTGATGCGGGGCATTGCGGCGGTCAAGCCCGGCAATACCTTTGGCGATATCGGCTTTGCGATTCAATCCTATGCCGAGGAAAACCGCTGCTCGGTTGTGCGCGATTTTTGTGGCCACGGGCTGGGCCGCGTGTTCCACGCCCCGCCCAATGTGCTGCATTATGGGCGCGCGGGCACAGGGCCTGTGCTGGAAGAAGGGATGTTTTTCACCATCGAGCCGATGATCAATCTGGGCAGGCCAGAGACGAAAGTGCTGGCCGACGAATGGACAGCAATCACGCGCGATAAATCCCTTTCGGCGCAGTTTGAACATGCCGTTGGCGTGACCGCCACAGGATGCGAGATTTTCACCACCTCGCCCAAAGGGTTGTTTCTGACCTAGGCTTTGCGCAGGATGGTGACCACCGTGTCGCCATAGCGGCGTTGGTCTAGGCTTTCCAAGCCCTGCGGGATGCTGGGGGCTGTGCTTTCTTCCCAAACAATTAGTGCCTCATCGCTCAGCTGCGCCAGCCACGGCGGCAGGGCCGCCTCGCCCATCGCTTTGCCATAGGGCGGGTCTAGAAAAACCAGATCGTATTGGCCTACAGGCGCGGGGCGCAGCGCGTCTTGGCGCAGAATGGTGGTGCGGGCCTGCGCCCGCATCAGGGCGATGTTGCGCGTCAGCAGCGCCAGCGCCACGCGGCCATTTTCCACAAATGTGGCGTGTTGTGCCCCGCGCGAGATTGCCTCTAGCCCCAAGGCCCCTGTGCCTGCAAACAAATCCAGCACCCGCGCGCCTTGCACGGGGTTGCCGTAACCGCCATTGATCAGCAGGTTAAAGATGGCCTCGCGCACGCGGTCAGAGGTGGGGCGCAAATGGGCGGCTGCATCGCCAGCGCCGATATCGGCCAGCTTTAGCCCGCGTGATGCGCCGCCGATAATCCTCAATTCAGCAGGTCTTTGATGGGAATCTGCGTATTGGCCACATCGGCCTTGGCAGGTGATTTTCCCTGTTCAATCAACCTCTTGCCCACCATATAGCCGCGCGGATCGTTCATGGCATCCACAGCCAATAGCCTATCGCCTTGGAAATACCAAAAGGAAATGGCCTCTCCCTCGGGCCCGCGGGTTACAACGGTATCATAGCCTGTGTTCAGCCCCGCGATTTGCAACTTGCAGTCATATTGGTCTGACCAGAACCAAGGTTTGGCCGCATAGGCTGCACCCGCGCCCAGCATATTGGCGGCCACAGCTTCGGCCTGATCGATGGCGTTGCCCACCGATTCCAGCCGAATGCGCCCCCCCTGATATGGGAACGAGGCGCAATCACCCGCAGCCCAAATGGCTGGGTCTGATGTGCAGCCAAAATCGTCGGTTGCAATGCCATTGTCGATGGTCAGGCCAGCGGCCTGCGCCAGTTCGGTATTGGGCGTCACCCCAACGCCTACAATCACAAAATCGGCGGCAATCTGCCGCCCATCGGTCAGGCGCACGCCTGTCGCACGGGTCTGGCCCAAAATGCGATCCAACCCCGTGCCTTCGTGAATCTCCACCCCATGGGCGCGGTGCATGGCCGCGATATAGGCCGAGGTTTCGGGCGCGGCCACGCGCTGTAAAATGCGCGGCGCCATTTCGATGACATGCACCTTTAGCCCCAATTTGCGCGCCACGGCGGCGGCCTCTAGCCCGATGTAGCCGCCCCCCACGATGACCACTGTGCGGCCTGCTGCGAATTCGGGCTGCATCGCATCGACATCGGCCAAATTGCGCACAGTATAGACCCCCGCCAGCGCCCCCCCTATGGCGGCAGGCAGGCGGCGCGGGGTGGATCCTGTGGTCAGCGCCAGATGATCATAAGGCAGGCTTTGGCCCGCAACGGTGATCGTTTTGCCCGCGGGGTCAATGGACGAAACAGTTTGGCCAAGCCGCAGGGTGATGGCGTTTTCCGTATAGAATTCGGGGCTGCGCAGCCATAGGCGATCGGCCTGCATCTGCCCCATCAGATAGGCTTTCGATAAGGGTGGGCGCTGATAGGGCGGCGCGGGTTCTTGCCCAATGATCGTGACGGGGCCGTCATATCCCAGCGCCCGCGCTTTTGCGGCCAATGCTGCGCCCGCTTGGCCCGCGCCTACAATAACAATACCGCGCATCAATCCCCCTCTGGCCTTATCTGGCCTAAGCACTATATTGCGCAAGACAAAACACATGCGTGAAAGGGCGGCAAGATGACACTGCAAGTAGGGGCGAAATTGCCCGATGCAAAGCTGATGCAAATGGGGGCAAATGGCCCGCAGCAGGTGGATTTGGCGGCCAAACTTAAGGGCCGTAAAGTGGTGATTTTTGGGCTGCCTGGCGCATATACAGGTACCTGCACCACCGCCCATGTGCCCAGCTTTATCCGCACCAAAGCAGGCTTTGATGCCAAGGGCGTAGACGAAGTGATCTGCCTATCGGTCAATGACCCCTTTGTTTTGGGCGCTTGGGCAGATAGCACGGGCGGGGCCAAGGCGGGCATCACCTTTTTAGGCGATACTGACACCAGCTTTACCAAAGCGATCGATATGGAATTGCACCTGCCTCATATCGGGTTGAACCACCGCTCAAAGCGCTATGCGCTGTATGCTGTGGATGGCGTGGTGCAGGTGATGCACCATGGCGAGGAATCGGGCCAGTGCGAAATCTCTGGCGGCGAGGCGATGCTGGCTGCGATTTAATCGCGATGGTTTGAACGAAGGAAGGGGCGGCTAAGCCGCCGCTTTGGCCAGCAGTTGTTTTTCCAGCTTGGCCGTCCAAAAGGCGACACCGCCGACATAATTGTCGGCGGTTGCCAAGGCCGTCAGGTCCAAATCCTGTTCCAAGAACAGGCGCGATCCGATGTATTTGCGTTTTGGGTTGGCATCATGCCAGCCGATTGCGCCCGCCTCGGCGATTAGGTTTTTCGCCAAAGCCGTATCTTGCGACACGCCTTCGCGCGAATGATCCCCATCGATGAACACAAAATCCATCTTCCCATGCCGCGCCACAAAATCACGCGCCACAATGGCATGGGAATCGCCGATCAACTGGGTAAAGCGCGGCCGATTTTCTGGGCTGACCAAAGACCCCACTTGGTCTAGGCCAAGGTCATCGTTGTTATAGGCCGCATTCGAATCCGCGCTGGCCATATCAGGGCTCAGCTGCGAGGCGGGTATAAAGGCCATAGAAACCACACGGCTTTGCGGCAAAAGCGTTAGGAAAAAATTGGAAGACGCCCCCAAATAAGTGCCAATTTCAAAAATTGTCTTGGGTTTATGGTGCAGCAATGCCGCTGCCAAGGCGTAAAAATCCCCGTTCGACATCATGCCCGCCGAAGGGCCAATGGACGCGGCCGTCAGGTCTTTGGCCCGTTCCGTTTCTTTTGCCGAGATGTCGAAAAACGAAAACCAATCTTCTTGCCGATGCAACATGCCCTTGCCTCGCCTTATTGTTTTGAAAATGTATACAATAATGTGCGATTCTTGCCAAGCCATCAGCTTGAAACAATTTTAGGCTGTAACGGCCGCGCCCATTTCAGCGGCGATCTGGTCGATCTTTTGGGCAAGGGTGATGTCCAACTGCGACAGGCCCTTGGCGCTGTGGGTGGTCAGCGTGATGTCTAAGCGGTTGTAAACATTTGCCCATTCGGGATGATGATCCATCGCTTCGGCCAAAAGGGCAATGCGGGACATGGCCGCCCAAGCCTGCGAGAAATTTTTGAATTTCAGATGTTTGGTGATGGCATCGCGGTTGGGCTCTTTCACCCAACCCGCCGCCAAAAGGGGCGGCAATAGCGCTGTGCGTGCTTCGGGTGTTAGGGCGGGGGACATGGGCTACTCCTGTGTGTCGCAGCGGCGAAAGGGGCCATATGCGGTAAGAATTTCAATATCTTGGTCTACTGCGCGCCGTTCGGCGGTTAAATACTGCGCCACAGCGGCGCGAAAATTTGGATCGGCGATGTAATGCAGCGAATGGGTTTGAACGGGCAGATAGCCGCGTGCCAGTTTATGTTCGCCCTGCGCGCCCGCCTCGACGCGCGACATCTTATGCGCAATCGCGTAATCAATGGCGCGGTAATAGCACAGTTCAAAATGCAAACAGGGCAAATCCACCACAGCGCCCCAATAGCGGCCAAACAACGTCTCGCGCCCGATAAAGTTTAAGGCCCCCGCAACGGGGGTTTGCCCATCAAAGGCCAAGACCAGCAGGATATCATCCCGCATCGATTGGTGAATTTCGCTGAAAAAGCGGCGGGTCAGATAGGGCGTGCCCCATTTGCGCGCACCCGTATCTTGGTAGAACTGCCAAAAGGCGTCCCAATGCGCGGGCTCGATGGCATCACCCGTCAGGGCGCGAATGGTCAGGCCGTGGCTTGCAGCGGTTTCGCGTTCTTTGCGGATATTCTTGCGCTTGCGCGAGGATAGATCGGCCAGAAAATCGTCAAAGGTGCCATAGCCGCGGTTTTGAAAATGAAATTGCTGCGTGATACGATGCAAAAGGCCGCGATGCCCTGCCAAATCCAGCGCCTCGTCTTCGGTGCAAAAGGTGATGTGCAGGCTAGACAGGCCATTGCTGTCGGCCAAATCAATCGCAGCATCGATCAGCGGTTTGCGCATATGCTCTGGCCCCAAAAAGCGGCGGCCTGTCGCGGGGGTAAAGGGCACTGCGCCCTGTAGTTTGGGGTAATAGCGCCCGCCTGCGCGCTGGAATGCATCGGCCCAGCCATGATCAAAGATATACTCGCCTTGGCTGTGGCCTTTGGCATAAAGCGGCATCGCGGCTGTCTCGCTGCCCGTGGTCAAAATCAGGCTGCGGTTTTGCCAACCCGTGCCTGCGCCCGTCGAGCCAGAGGCATCTAACGCGGCTAAAAAGCGGTGCGTGGTGAACGGATCAATCGGGCGCAGGTCTGCGTTATTGCCCGCAATGGTATCCCATGCAGCGGCACTGATTTGGTCAAAGTTTTCCAGCAAAGTCAGGGTCACAAGGGGGCCTTTGGCGCGCAGTCTGCTGATAGACAGATGCAGCAGCGCCGCCCTGCGTCAAGGCAGATGTGCAAGATATTGCTCAAAGGTGATGTTCTGGGCGTATTTGCGCGCGGCCACCTCGGCCGCCTGCGATTTGATCGTCCAACACAGGATATTTGCCCCTTGCGCGCGCAACTCGGCCACGCGCGGGCGGGCCAAATCAGCAGCTTCGTGGCTGATAAAGCTGGATAAGGTGCGGTCATAATCGGGAATGCCGCGCAGATGCGCACAGGTTTCTGCGGGCAGGGGGGCCCAATCCTTGGGGTCATAGGCGGATGTGGTCAGCCCGCGCGCGATACTGGGCCAAAGCCGCGCCATATGGGCCACGCTGTGCGGGTTAAAAGACATCAGCGCCACAGGCCCAGCATAGCCCGCAAGGTCAGCCGCCACAGCCGATTCAAGACGCCCATCACTGGGGGCCATCAGGCCCGTTTGATCCTTGATCTCGATCAGCAGCGGCGCGCGGCCTGCGATTTGCCGCAAAACTTGCGCCAAGGTTGGGATGCAATCAAGCCCGCCTGTCAGCCCAATCTGGCACAGTTCGGCCGCAGTTCTTTCGCAGACCAAACCGCTATGGGCTGTCAGCCGATCAAGTGTTTCGTCATGAAACACCATCGCCACGCCATCGCGCGACAATTGCACATCAATCTCTATGCCATAGCCCGCCTCGATTGCGGCTGTGATTGCGGCGGGTGAATTTTCGATGCGCCCCTGCGCGCGGTCGTGTAGGGCGCGATGGGCAATGGGCAGGCGCAAAAACGCCTCTGGCAAAAGGGTGCGCATTAGGAAATCTCGAAAATCGCGTCAATTTCCACAGCCACGCCCAAGGGCAGCGAAGGGGCCGATACAGCTGCGCGTGCATGGCGGCCCGCGTCGCCCATCACCTCGACCAGAAAGTCAGAGGCGCCATTGATCACCTTGGGCTGGTCGATGAAATCGGCTGTCGAATTCACAAATCCGCCCAGTTTTACCGCCCGCACCACGCGCGAGAAGTCCCCCCCCACAGCGGCCTTGAGCTGGGCAAAAATCGAAATCGCACAGCTGCGCGCGGCTGCCGCACCTTGGGCGACATCCATCGTCTCGCCCAAGCGCCCCTTGATCAGACCATCTGCGTTTTGGCTGATTTGCCCTGAAATATGCACCAGATTCCCCGCGATCACATAGGGCACATAATTGGCGGCAGGGGGCGGGGCGGCAGGCAGGGCAATGCCCAAGGCAGCCAGACGAGTGTCAATGGGATGGGTCATCTAAAAATCCTTAGCTTTCGCGGAAGGCCGCGCGGAAATAATCGGTGAAGGGTTGCAGCAGATAGGCCATAGGCGTGCGCGCACCCGTGGCAATAAAGGCATCCACAGGCATTCCAGGCAAGAGTGTTTCGTGGGAAAGTTTTTCCTGCTCGCCCTCGTCCAGAACGATTTGCGCGCGGTAATAGGTCATGCCTGTTTGCTGATCGACAATCGCATCTGCCGAAATGCTGATAAGGTGGCCATGAATTTCGGGCGTCGTGCGGGTTGAAAAGGCAGGAAAGACCAACCGCACGTCTTGGCCCACATGCACCTCGTCCACATGGATGGGCGAGATGCGGGCAGTTATCACCAAGGGGCGATCTTGTGGCACGATGTACAAGACAGGATCGGCAGGCCGCAGCACGGATTGCGGGCTTGTCACTTGCAGGCCCAAGACCAGCCCAGAAACAGGCGCGCGAATCTCTAGCCGCGCGATACGTTCGCGCAGGGCGGCGCGGCGTTCGATCAATTCCAATTCGGTTTGGCCGATGTCGCGCAACTGGGTGCTGGCCTCTTCGCGGCGCAGGGCCGCAAGGCGCAACAATTCAAGTTCGATTTCCGTGCCGCGTCCCTCGTTCTGCGCGCGCGAGGAGGTCAACTCGCCCACCGATCCCAGCAATTGCGCCGCCTCGCGTTCCAGCGCCAGAACGCGGCTGTTTTGCGCCAGCCCCTTTGCCAGCAAGGTTTTCTGATCGGTCATTTCTTGGTTGATAAGGTCGATCTGCGTGTTCAGCGCGGTGATTTGCGCGTCAATGCCTGTGGTCTGTGCGGCAATCTGGGCCGCGCGTTTTTGCAGCTGCTGGGTTTGCTTATCCAGCGTATCAAGGCGCGAGAAGAACAGTTTGCGCTGGCCTTCCAGCAACTCCATCACTTCGGGCCGCTGGGCGGCGGCCTGTTGCAATTCGGCTGGGAAAACTGGCGCTTCGGCTTCGTCGCGCTCGGCCTCTAGGCGGGCGCGGCGGGCCATGGCCTCGTAAAGCTGGCCTTCGACGATGGCCAATTCAGAATGGGCAAGGCTGCCGTCCAAACGGATCAGCACATCGCCTAGTTTCACGGATTGCGCCTCGACCACAAGGATTTCGGCCACCACGCCGCCATCGGGATGCTGCACGACTTGGCGGTTGTTTTCCACCTCAACTTGGCCATGGGCAATGACTGCCCCCGCAATATGGGTCAGCATCGCCCATCCGCCGAAACCAAAGACCAAAATAGCCAATGTGACAAACCCCACGCGCAGGGGTTTTGCGGCCGACCATCTATCATCGCTCATTAACTCACCCCTCCTGGGCCAGCGGCGCGCACAATATCGGTGTGGTTTTTTACCATTTCGCGCAGCACTTGATCGCGCGGGCCAAAGGCGCGGCGCGTGCCGTCTTCGATCACCAGCAACAGATCACATTCTTGGATGGCGGCAGGGCGATGGGCCATAATCAGCACAGCGCCGCCCGCATCTTTGGTGGACCGAATGGCGGCGTTCAAGGCCAACGTGCCGTCGTTATCTAGGTTGGAATTAGGCTCGTCCAAGACCAAAATCACAGGGTCGCCAAACAGCGCGCGGGCAAGGCCGATGCGCTGGATTTGCCCGCCAGACAGCCGCCCGCCCAAGGCCGATACTTTGGTATCATAGCCTTCGGGTAGGCGCAGGATCATGTCATGGGCTGCGGCGCGTTTTGCGGCCGATACAATGGCATCGGGGTTGGGGTTGGGCTGCAAGCGGGCGATGTTTTCGCCAATCGTGCCTTCGAACAACCCAACGCGCTGGGGCAGATAGCCAAAGTAACTGCCCAGAATATCGGTATCATATTGCTCTAGGCTGGCACCATCCAGCCGAACCTTGCCGCCCAATGGCTGCCATACCCCAATCAGCGCCCGCGCCAAGGTGGATTTGCCCGCACCCGATGGCCCAATGACCCCCAAGGCCTGACCGGGGCTTAGGGTAAAACTGACCATGCGCAGCACGGCCTGCTGCTCGCCCGGGGGCACGACTGTCAGGTTCTGCGCCTCTAGCACGGCGCGCGGGCGCGGCAATTCCATGGGGCGCGGCTTTTCTGGGCTGACGCTGAGCAAGACCGCCAGCCTGTCATAGCCTTCGATGGCGCGCGAAATGATGGGCCATTGCCCAACGGCCATTTCGATCGGTTGCAGCGCGCGGCCCATCAGGATCGAGGCGGCAATCATCGCGCCGCCCGTCATCTGGCCTTGCAGCACATACCACGCGCCAAGGCCCAGCATGGCCGATTGCAAAAACAGGCGGAATGTTTTGGACGCTGCGGCAAATTTGCCCGCCAAATCGCCCGCATCAATGCTTTCTTGTAGGGCTGCCGCGCGGCTTTGCTGCCAGCGGTCAAAGGCGGCCCCTGTCATGCCCAAGGCTTGCACAGGCTCGGCTTCAAGTTTGATCAGGTCTGACACGCGTTCGGCCTGCATCGTCAGGCTATTGACGCGGGCCTGCGGCTTGGCCGTCATTTTTTGGTTCAAAATGGTGACGCTGACCAAAAACGCGCCGCCGATCAGGGCCAAAATGCCCAAAGCGGGGTGGAAAAAGGAAATTGCCAAGATAAAGACAGGCGTCCAAGGAATATCAAACAGCGCGATCAACGTGGACGAGGCCCAAAGCCGCTGCACCGATTCTAGGTCGCGCTGGGCGGCCATGGCGTTTGGATCATTTGGCGCCACTGTCAGGCGCTGCATGGCGGCGGCAAACACGCGCCGATCTAAGCGGTCTTGCACCTTGGCCCCGACCCGCGCCAAAACGCGCGCGCGCACATGTTCCAGCACGCCCATAATCACAAACAGCCCCGTAATCAGCCCCGTCAGGGCCACCAAAGTGGCCTCTGATTGGCTGCCCAGAACGCGGTCATAGACCTGCATCATGTATAAAGGGCCAGTCAGTTGCAGCAGGTTTACGGCGGTGGAAAAGGCCAAAGTCGCCCAAAGCAGTGGTGCCTGCCCACTTTGCGCAGCAAACAGTTCTAGTCGCCCGCGTTTGGTATCGATGTTGGCCAAATCCAGCCTCCACTGTTACAATTTATACATGTGCGGATGTGGTGACCATTTTATCGCCGCGACGCAAGTATTTTTCGATGTTTGTGGCGCAAAAGAGAGTTGCGGTTGATGCGACAGTCACAAAGCACTAGATAGAATCACATTGGGGAAAGTGCGCCCTGTTTTGGCATCGCCTTGGCTTTGGGCGTGCTTGGCGGGGACACTGTGGGATGAAGGTTAAGGAAATGACTGCACTAGGACTGCGGCCGCTGTTTTTGCCTTTGGCATTGGCTGCGGGACTTTTGGCTGGCTGCACTGCGCCGCCACCGCCTGCACAAATCAATGATCCGGGCGAACAGTTTAATCGCTCGATGCATGCGCTGAACATTGGGCTTGATAAACTTATTCTGCGCCCGCTTGCCACCACAATGGTCAGCCCGGGTGGTGGGCCGATCTCGCAGGGCGTGGTCAATTTTGCCAATAACTTATCTGGGCCGACCGATATCGTGAACTCGGTTTTGCAATTGCGTCTGGGCCGTGCTGCTGAAAACACGCTGCGCTTTGCCATTAACACCACCATTGGCCTTGGCGGTATTTTTGACCCTGCCACTGCCATGGGCGTGGCTGGAAAAGAAACCGATTTTGGCGAAACGCTGCATGTTTGGGGCTTTGGCGAAGGCCAATATCTGGAACCGCCGCTGCTGGGCCCGTCGACCACGCGTGATTTGTCGGGGCTGATTGTGGATGTTGCCATCAATCCGTTGCAAGTTTTCTTGCCGCCGCCTGACAGCTATGTCGGCACTGTGGCAGGGGTCGCCTCACGCGTTGTTGATCGTGGCCGCTATGTAGAAATGGTCGACAGTATTCTGTATAATAGTGCAGACAGCTATGCGCAGGCGCGGCTTTTGTATTTGCAAAACCGCCGCTTCCAACTGGGCCAAACCGCGGGTGATGCCGCTTTGTCAGATCAATTCGAGGATCCCTATGCAGAATAAATCAACCCTCACTCGCCGCCGCTTTGCTGCTGGTTTTGCCATGGGGTCGGTGGCCTTTGCCTTGCCAATGCCTGCCTTGGCCTTGACGGCGGAACAATCGCAGCAACTGATCGATAAGGTCGTGGCCGATATCAATGGCGTGATCAATTCGGGCAAAGAACTGGGCGGCATGATTCGCGATTTTGAGAGGATTTTTAGCCGCTATGCCGATGTGCCCGTGATTGCGCGTTCGGTTCTGGGCGTGGCGGCGAAATCGGCCTCGCCTGCGGAATTGTCGGCGTTCACCTCGGCGTTCAAAAGCTATATCAGCGTGAAATATGGCCGCCGTTTCCGCGAATTCATCGGGGGCAAGATCGAAGTGATCGATACGCAGCCTGTCAAAAGCTATTTCGAAGTGAAAACGATGGTGTCGTTGCAAGGCGGCGCGCCTTTTGACGTGCGCTGGCATGTATCGGACAAATCGGGCCGCAACCTGTTTTTCAATATTATCATCGAGGGTATCAACCTGCTTGCATCAGAGCGCACCGAAATTGGCGCGATGCTGGACAATCGCAATGGTGATATCAACGGGCTGATTGCGGATATGAAGGCGATTTAACCTTCGGTTGCAATTTACCTGCGCGCAGGGGCAGGGTCAGATTCAACGTAAGAGGTGGTGCGCGCATGTCTTTGTTCTTGCTGTCTACGATGCCGTTTTTGGGTGCTCTGCTTGTGGGCGCGCTGGCACGTTTTGGCAGGAACATTGTTGCGCTGGCGGCAGGCGCGGTGTGTTTGGCCGCGCTGGTAATTTTGCTGTCCCATTATCCTGCCCTTGCGGCAGGGCAGGTGGTCTTTGCGCGGCTGGCATGGCTGCCCAGTGCGGGCCTGAATGCCAATTTGATGTTGGACGGGCTTGGGTTTTTGTTTGCCCTGCTGATCCTTGGCATAGGTGGTCTGATCATCGTTTACGCGCGGTTTTATTTGCGCGCGGCGGATCCTTTTGCGCGATTCATGCTGTTCTTATTGCTGTTCCAAGGCGCGATGCTGGGTATTGTTTTGTCAGATAACATCCTGCTTTTGCTGGTGTTTTGGGAACTTACCTCGCTGACATCTTTCTTGCTTATTGGCTATTGGGCCCATGATGCGCAGGCCCGCCAAGGCGCGCGCATGGCGCTGGCGGTGACGGGGGCGGGCGGGCTTGCGCTGTTTGCGGGGCTGCTGATTTTGGGGCAGATCGCGGGCAGTTACGATCTGTCTGTGATCTTGACTATGGGCGCGCAAGTGCGGTCTAGCCCGATGTATCTGCCTGCATTGGTGTTGATCGCCTTGGGTGCTTTTGCCAAATCGGCGCAGATGCCGTTCCACTTTTGGCTGCCCCATGCCATGGCCGCGCCCACGCCTGTTTCAGCCTATCTGCATTCGGCAACCATGGTCAAGGCGGGGCTGTTTTTGCTGGCGCGGCTTTGGCCTGTGCTGGCGGGCACGGACGCGTGGTTTTATATCGTGGCGACTACGGGTGTGCTGACCATGGTCTATGCCGCCAAAGTGGCACTGTTCAAAGATGATCTGAAGGCAATCTTGGCCTTTTCCACCATCAGCCATTTGGGGCTGATCACGTTTTTGCTGGGCCTTGGCACGCGCGAGGCTTTGGTGGTGGCCATTTTGCACATCATAGCCCATGCCAGCTTTAAGGCACCTTTGTTTATGGTGGCGGGGATTGTGGATCACGCGGCCCATACCCGCGATATCGCATCCCTAGGGGGCCTGCGCCGCGCCATGCCGATCAGCTTTGCGCTGTCGCTGATTGCGGCGGCATCTATGGCGGGGGTTCCGCCCCTGAATGGTTTTTTGTCAAAGGAAATGGCGCTGGAAGAGGCGGCGCAAACGGTTTGGGCGGGGGCCGGCTGGGCTGTGCCAGTGTTGGCCACATTGGGCGCTATGTTTTCGGTTGCCTATGCGTTCCGCTTTGTGGGCGGGGTGTTTTTGGGGCCAGAAAAGCCGGCGCTGGGCGATGCGCATGAGGCGGGTTTTGGCCTGTGGCTGCCGCCTGCGATTTTGGTCGCCCTTGTCGCCGTGATTGGCTTTGCGCCGATGACCAGCGCGGCATGGTTGGTTGATCTTGCAGCCAGTGCCGCCATGGGGCAGGCCGCCGAGGTGAAGATTTACCATTGGCATGGTTTGGCCAGCCCCGCGCTGTGGATGTCGATTGCGGGTTTTGGGGGGGCTGCGCTGATGCTGGGCCTGTATCCCCATCTGCGCGCAGGCTGGAATGCTGCGCCACGCGGCGATGGCAAGCGGGCCTTTGAGGCAGGGCTTGGCGCGCTGATTTGGGGCGCACGCGCATCGGTTTTGCGCCTGCATGACGGCGCGCTAAGCCGCTATTTGGCCATAGGCTTTGCTGCCATTCTGGGCATTTCGGTGTTTGGCATGTGGGGGCAGAATTTGGCCCCCGCCTCGCGCATGGCGACCCCGCTGTCATTTGGCGCGGGCGTGCTGGGCGCGGTGCTGCTGATCGTCTTGGCGCTGGCCGTTCTGGGCCATGGCCAGCGGATCTTGGCGCTGCTTTATGTCGGGGTTGTCGGGCTGATCATTTCCATCGGATTTGCCTATTTGTCTGCGCCTGATCTGGCGCTGACGCAGATCACTGTCGAAGTGGTGACGGTGATTTTGATGCTGCTGGCCCTCAATATCCTGCCCAAAACCACCCCGCGCGAGGGTGGGGTTTTTCGGCGCGCGGGCGCTGCAGTGATGGCGGGGGTTGTGGGGCTGGCCACGGGGGCGCTGGCCTATGGGCTGATGCTGCGCGATGCGGGTTTTCCTGCGATTTCCGCCTTTCATCTGGCGCAATCAAAACCCAGTGCAGGGGGCACCAATGCGGTCAATACCATCATCGTCGATTTTCGCGGTTATGATACCTATGGCGAGATCATCGTGCTGGGCATCGCCGCGCTGATCATTGCGGCTGTGGCACAAGCCCTGCTGGCCACGCCCGAAACCCGTGCGCGGCTTGCGCCGATGTTTCCCATGGCAGGGGGCGCAGGGGATTCGCATCCGATGATGCTGGTGGTGGCCACGCGGTTTTTGCTGCCCATCGGTATGTTGATCGGGGTCTATTTGTATCTGCGCGGCCATAACCAACCGGGTGGCGGGTTTGTGGCAGGGCTGATCTTTGCCATCGCCTTTGTGCTGCAGTTCTTCGCCTCTGGCTATGGGCCAAGCATGGCGCGCCAACGCATCACCCATCACCGCCTGATTGGGGCGGGGGTGCTGATCGCCTCGGCTACGGGGATTGGCAGTTGGGTTGCAGGGCGGCCTTTTCTGACATCGAACTATGCCTATGTCACCGTCTGGCCACTGGAACAGTTTGAACTGGCCACGGCGGCGCTGTTTGATTTGGGTGTGTTCCTGTGCGTTTTGGGCGCGGTGTTGATGGCGCTGGCCAGCCTTGCGCAGCTTGGGCAGGTGGGGGGCGTGCAGGCCCCAACATCCCCCTCCGTCGCCAAAGAGGGGGCCTAGATGGAAGCGTTGATTGCCGTGATGATTGGTGCCTTAACCGCGGGCGGGGTCTATCTGCTGCTGCAACGGCGCAGTTTTCCTGTGATCTTGGGCCTATCGCTGCTTTCTTACGCGGTGAATATCTTTATCTTCATTTCGGGCCGCGTGGCGCTGAACGCCCCGCCGATTATTGGCATGGGCACTGCGCCAACTGACCCATTGCCGCAGGCCCTTGTGCTGACGGCGATTGTTATTTCCTTTGGCATGACTGCGGTGCTTTTGATGCTGGCCTTGGGCAGCTTTCTGCACAAGGGCGATGACAGCGGCGATGGGGGCATGCCATGACGGCGCATTATGTGATTTTGCCCGTTATCCTGCCTGCGGTTATCGCGGGGCTGATGGTGCTATTTGCCAGACATCCTGCCGCGCAGCGCCTTGGCGCGGTGGTGGGGCTGGCAGGGCTGATGGGGCTGGCGCTGTATAATCTGGCACAGGCAAGTCTTGGGCCAACGGCATACTTTCTGGGCAATTGGCCCGCGCCCTTTGGCATTGTGCTGATTTTGGATCGGCTGTCTGCTCTGATGCTGGCGCTGCTGGCGGGCTTGGCGGGTGTGGTCATGGCCTATGTTCTGGCCACGGGGGCGGATCGGCGCGGCACCTATTTTCACCCGCTGTTTATGTTTCAACTGATGGGGCTCAATGGCGCGTTTCTGACGGCGGATACCTTTAACCTGTTTGTGTTTTTTGAAGTGCTGCTGATCGCCTCTTACGGGTTGATGGTGCAGGGCGGCGGGGCCGAGCGGATGCGCGCAGGTCTGCAATATGTGGTCTTTAACCTTTTGGGATCGACTGTGTTTCTATTCGCCTTGGCCACGATTTATGCCCTTACAGGCACGCTGAATATGGCCGATTTGGCGCAAAAACTGCCCCTGTTGCCGCCCGAAGATGCCGCGCTGATTCGTGTGGCGGCGGTTTTGCTGCTGGTGGTCTTTGCCATTAAGGCGGCCCTTGTGCCGCTGCAATTCTGGCTGCCGCGCAGCTACAGCGCTGCGCCTGCCCCTGTTGCCGCCCTGTTTGCGGTGATGACGAAACTGGGCGCTTATGCGATGATTCGCTTTGGCACGCTGGTGTTTCCGCCCAGTTTGGCGGCCACGGCTGCGCTCTGGGGTGATGTTTTGTGGGGGGCGGCGCTGCTGAGTATTGGTGTGGGCGCATTGGGGGTTGTGGCCGTATCGCGGCTTGCGCCTTTGATCGGTTTTGCCATCATCGGCTCGATGGGGGTGGTTGTGCTGACCCTGTCGCAGTTTACCGCGCCCGCGCTGGCGGCGGCGCTGTATTATGCGCTGCATTCCACCTTGGCCGCCGCCACGTTGTTTTTGCTGCTGGACATGATTTCGGCGCGGCGCGGCAGTGATGATCTGGCGCAGGCAGGCCCCAAAATGGCGCAAGGCGGGCTGTTGGCTGGGCTGTTCATGGTGGCGGCTGTGGCCATGGTCGGCCTGCCGCCCCTGTGTGGATTTGTTGGCAAATTGCAGGTTTTGCAGGCCCTGTCTGCCCATGCCCCCGTGGCGTGGAGCGCGATATTGCTGGGAACATTGGTCACTATGGTGGGGTTTGCCCGCGCGGGTTCGGCGCTGTTTTGGCGGGTTGACGGCGCGCAGGCGGTGATCATTCATCCCGCCCAGCCTATGGCATTTGCGCCGATCTTTGTGCTGCTGGCTGCGCTGATCGCGCTGAGCCTGTTGGCTGCGCCCGTGGCGGCATGGCTGGGCGGCGCGGCGGCGGAATTGATCGTCCCGCAGGCCTATATTGGCGTGCAATCCTTGCCAAGGGTGGTGCCATGATCCGCAAGATTTTTCCGCATCCCTTTCTTTCAGTGACCCTTGGTATTTTGTGGATGCTGCTGGTGAATAGGCTTGCCCTTGGCAGTTTGGTCATGGCCACGATTTTGGCCATCATCATCCCCCATGCCAGCGCCGCATATTGGCGCGCCCGTCCGCGTCTGATCCGCCCCCTCGCGTTGCTGGGTTATATCGGAATTGTCTTGTATGATGTGATCCTGTCCAGCTTTGCCGTGGCCAAGATCATCTTGGTCATGCCGTCTGCGCAGATCAAATCGGCCTTTATCACTGTGCCGATTGACCTTTCCTCACCCGAGGCGATCACGGTTCTGGCAGGCACGATCACCATGACACCTGGCACGCTGACAGTGGATATCGCCGCAGATCGGCGCAGCCTGCTGGTTCACAGCCTGCATGCGCCCGACCCAGAGGCGATCAGGGATCAGATTAAATCCCGATACGAGGCACGATTGAAAAGGATTTTCGCATGATAGCGCTGGCCCTGACCTTTGCCATTGGCTGTTTTGCCGTGGCGATGTTGCTAAACCTGTGGCGACTGGCCTTTGCCGCCACCCATACGGACCGCATTTTGGCGGTGGATACGATGGTGGTGAATGTCATCGCGCTGATCGTTCTTTACGGCATCAAAACCGCCAGCGGCATCAATTTTGAGGCGGCGCTGCTGTTCGCCTTTACGGGTTTTGTCTCGACCATCGGTTTTGCCAAATATCTGCTGCGGGGGAGCATCATCGAATGATCGGGGCAGGGCTGGACATTTTGATTGCAGCCTTGCTGGTGCTGGGCGGTGTGTTTGGGCTGGTGGGCAGCTATGGGTTGCTGCGCCTAAAAGGGGCGATGCAGCGCCTGCATGCACCGACCAAGGCCAGCACTGTGGGCTTGGGCGCGGTGCTGATGGCATCGGCCATTGGGGCGGGCTCGACGCAAGAGATTTTGGTCACGCTTTTCATATTTCTGACTGCACCCTTAACCGCGCTGTATCTGGCCAAGACGCTGCTTCACCGCCATATCACGCCTGCGGAACTGCCCACTGCGGCGGGTGGTGCAGATTGGGCCGCGCAATCCCCTGCGCAACCCCCCGTTGCGCAAAAAGATTAGCCCCGCTTGCAGAATTTTTACCACTAGGTCAAAGTGGGGCCATACCCGCAAAAGGGGCCACCCATGCAACTGACCCAATCCTTGACCCAGCCGCACAGCCAAAACCTGCCGCAAGTGACCCATGCCCGCAACGCACCCATGCCGTTGGATTTGGATTGGGTGGCATCGGTGCAGGCCAATACATCGGCCATTGAACGGCGCTGCGCGACCCTTGGCGGGCGGCGCACAGTGAAGAAAGACTATCAGGCCGCATGGCTGTGCAAGGCGATTTCGCTGATCGATCTGACGACGCTTTCGGGCGATGATACCAAGGGCCGTGTGCAGCGCCTCTGTGCCAAGGCGCGCCAACCCGTGGCTGCGCAGATGCTGGATGCGCTGGGCATGCAGGGCCTGACTGTAGGCGCGGTCTGCGTCTATCACGACATGGTCGAAACCGCGGTGCGCGCGCTGGAAGGCAGCAATATTCCTGTGGCCGCCGTATCTACGGGCTTTCCAGCGGGCCTGTCGCCGCTGGATTTGCGCATTGCCGAAATTGGCCGCTCGGTGCAGGCGGGGGCGCGGGAAATTGATATCGTTATTTCGCGCCGCCATGTTTTAACGCAAAACTGGCAGGCGCTGTATGATGAGATGCTGGCGATGCGGCAGGCTTGCGGGGATGCCCATGTCAAGGCGATTTTGGCCACGGGAGAACTGGGAACCCTGCGCAATGTCGCCCGCGCCAGTTTGGTCTGCATGATGGCGGGGGCGGATTTCATCAAAACCTCAACAGGGAAAGAGGCGGTGAATGCCACCTTGCCCGTCTCGCTGACCATGATCCGCGCGATACGGGATTATCAAGACAGAACGGGCATCAAAGTGGGTTACAAACCCGCAGGCGGCATTGCCAAGGCCAAGGATGCGCTGGTCTATCTGTCGCTGATGAAGGACGAACTTGGGCAGGATTGGCTGCAGCCTGATCTGTTCCGCTTTGGCGCCTCTAGCCTGCTGGGCGATATTGAGCGCCAGTTAGAGCATTATTTGACAGGCCAGTATTCGGCGGGCCACCGCCATGCTTTGGCGTAAGGGGCGGCACAAATGACGATCAAAGACATTTTCGATACCATGTCCTATGGCACCACCCCTGAAAGCGCGGCAGAGGCGCAGGCGTGGATAGCATCGCATCAGGGCCGCTTTGGCCATTGGATTGACGGGCGCTTTACCGCGCCAAGCGCCCTGTTCGAAACGCAAAACCCCGCCACGGGCGAAGGTTTGGCGCAGGTCAGCGAAGGGGATGCGGGCGATATCGACAGCGCCGTCAAATCCGCGGCAGCCGCGCAAAAGAAATGGGCGGCGCTGGCCCCCCATGCGCGGGCGAAAATCCTGTATGCGCTGGCGCGGATGGTGCAAAAACATGCCCGCCTGTTTGCCGTTCTGGAAACCTTGGACAATGGCAAACCCATCCGCGAGACGCGCGATATCGACATCCCCCTTGTCGCGCGGCATTTCTATTATCACGCAGGTCTGGCGCAATTGCGCGATGCTGAACTCCCCGACATGGCCCCCTTGGGCGTGGTCGGCGCGGTGATTCCGTGGAACTTTCCCCTGCTGATGCTGGCGTGGAAAGTCGCCCCCGCCTTGGCCGCAGGCAATGCGGTGGTGCTGAAACCTGCCGAATACACGCCGCTGACCGCGCTGCTGTTTGCCCAGCTTTCCGTTCAGGCGGGCTTGCCCAAGGGCGTTTTGAACGTGGTCACAGGCGCGGGCGAGACGGGCGCAGCTTTGGTCGGCCATCCTGAGGTGGCCAAGATCGCCTTTACAGGCAGCACCGAGGTTGGCCGCAAAATCCGCGCGCAGACGGCGGGAACGGGCAAAGCCCTCACCTTGGAATTGGGCGGTAAATCGCCCTATATCGTGTTTGACGATGCCGATATCGACAGCGCCGTCGAAGGGCTGGTGGATGCGATTTGGTTCAATGGCGGGCAGGTCTGCTGCGCGGGCAGCCGCCTGTTGGTGCAAGAAGGCATTGCGGATCGTTTTTATGCAAAGCTAAAGCGCCGCATGGAGGGGCTGCGCCTCGGCGATCCTTTGGACAAATGCATCGATATGGGGGCGATTGTGCATCCCGCGCAACTGGCGCGCATCACCGATATGGTCGCCGCCAGCGAAGGCGATGTGTATCGCGCCGCCACCCCGCTGCCTGCGGGGTGCTACTATCCGCCCACGCTGATCACGGGGCTGTCCACCGCAAGCCCGTTGATGCAGGAAGAAATCTTTGGCCCCGTGCTGGTATCCATGACCTTTCGCACGCCCGACGAGGCGGTGCTGCTGGCCAACAACACCCGCTATGGGTTGGCAGCAAGTGTCTGGAGCGAGAATATCAACCTTGCCCTAGATATCGCACCAAAGCTGGTTGCAGGCGTGATCTGGGTCAATGGCACCAATATGTTCGATGCCGCCGCAGGCTTTGGCGGAATGCGCGAGTCTGGCTTTGGCCGCGAAGGCGGGTGGGAGGGGCTGCTGCCCTATCTGCGGCCCAAGGGGCAGGCCAAGCCACTGGCCCCCATGCGCGCCAGTTTTGCCGCGCCCACCCAAACCGATGGCCTAGACCGCACAGCAAAGCTGTTCATCGGCGGCAAACAAGCGCGCCCTGATGGCGGCTATAGCCAAGTCATCACCACATCCAAAGGCAAGGTTCTGGGCGAGGTGGGCATTGGCAACCGCAAAGATATCCGAAACGCCGTTGAGGCCGCCCATGCCGCCAAAGGCTGGGGCAAGGCATCCGCCCATAACCGCGCGCAGGTGATCTATTATATCGCAGAAAACCTATCTGCGCGGGCGGGCGAGTTTGCCCGCCGCCTGTCTGGTATGGGGGTCAAAAACGGCGCAGCCGAGGTGGACATGTCCATCCAGCGCCTGTTCACCTATGCCGCTTGGGCCGACAAATATGATGGGGCGATCAAACCCGTTCCCCTGCGCGGCACGGCGCTGGCGCTGAATGTGCCTGTCGGCGTGATCGGCGCGATTTGCCCAGACGAGGCCCCACTGCTGGGCCTGATATCCCTGATGGCCCCCGCGATTGCCATGGGCAACACCTGCGTTCTTGTCCCTTCGCAAACAGCGCCCTTGGCTGCGACCGATTTCTACCAAGTGCTGGAAACCTCTGATCTGCCCGCAGGGGTGGTGAATATTGTGACGGGCGATCACTCAGAACTGGCAAAAACGCTGGCAGGTCATATGGATGTGGATGCCGTGTGGTCGTTTTCCTCAGCGCCCCTGTCCCAAATGATCGAGGCGCAGTCTGTCGGCAATCTAAAGCGCACATGGGTCAATCACGCGCGCGCCACCGATTGGATGGGCGCGGGCGGTGAGGGCCGCGCGTTTTTGCGCGCAGCCACCGATGTGAAAACAGTCTGGATTCCCTTTGGCGAATAATCAGCCGCGCGCGGGCACAGTCAGCCCGCGCTGCACTGCGGGACGGGCCAAAAAACGTTCCAGATAGGCCAGCACGTTTTTGCGCGCGGGCAAATCCACCAAATCGCCGCCCTTATAGCCATCGCGCATATTGCGCACCCATGGCGCAATGGCGATATCGGCGATGGAATAGTCACCCGCAATCCATGTCCGCCCTTCTAGCGCCTGATCCAACACGCCCAAAAGGCGGGCAGATTCGGCGCGGTAGCGTTCTTTGGGGCGGGGATCTTCGATCTCTTTGCCCGCATATGCGTGGAAAAAGCCGAACTGCCCAAACATCGGACCGACGCCGCCCATTTGGAACATGAGCCATTGCAGCACCTCATACCGGTTTGCCGCTGGCAGCAGCATGCCCGTCTTTTCTGCCAGATAAATCAGGATCGCCCCGCTTTCAAACAGCGCCAAGGGCGCGCCGTTTGGGCCATTGGGGTCGATGATTGCGGGAATTTTGTTATTGGGGTTCAGTGACAAAAACTCGGGCGTGGTTTGGTCGTTTTTGCCGAAATCCACCAAATGCGCCTCGTAGGGCAGGCCCATTTCTTCCAGTGCGATCGAAACTTTCACCCCGTTTGGCGTGGGCAGGGAATAGAGTTGGATTACACCGGGGTCTTTGGCGGGCCAGCGCTGTGTGATGGCAAATTGGGATAAGGTTTTTTGGGTGGGATGTGTCATGTGTCGCTCCTTTGGCGCAGGGTTTAGCAGAAAAATTCTGGCCAGATGCAGAAAACTTGATGCAATTTCGCGCAACCTATGCGCTAAACTGCACGGGCAACAAATCGCGCAAAAAGCGCATAGGAAAGGGAACAGACGTGATCAAGGAATTTAAGGATTTTATCGCCAAGGGCAATGTCATGGACTTGGCCGTGGGTATCATCATTGGTGCGGCCTTTACAGCCATTGTCAGCAGTTTGGTGGGCGATTTGATCAACCCAATCATCGGGCTGATCTTGGGCGGGGTGGATTTCACCAATATGTATATCGTGCTGTCAGGCACAGTGCCTTCAGGCGCGGGCCTGCAAGTGGCGCGCGATGCAGGCGCTGCCGTGTTTGCCTATGGGGCCTTTGTTACCGCAGTGATCAATTTTCTGATCATCGCCTTTGTGGTGTTCTTGCTGGTCAAGGCAGTGAACAAAATCAAAGGCGACAAGCCCGCCGCCCCCGAAGCGCCCAAAGGCCCAACCGAATTGGATGTGCTGCAAGACATTCTAAAGGCGCTTAAGAAGTAAGGCGCATCTGAAAAGGCCCCCAGCTCGGGGGCCTTTTGTTCAGGCGGCAAGGGCAGCGTTGACGTGCCGCTTGCGAAAATATGTCCACCACATACGATAGATTGTCAGCGCGGCCAAAGGCGCGAAATGCACCGCCGCAGGGGCCCAGCCCCCCCAATCATGCAAACTGGCCCAATGCAGCAAGGTCAGCACTGCCGCGCCATATGTCCAGCGTTGCAGCGGCTTCCACCATCTGCCCATGCGGCGCACCGCGTAATCCATCGATGTGGCCGCCAGCGGAATAAAGATGGCAAAGGCCAGCCAGCCCACCGCCATGTCAAAACGGCTTGCCTCGGCCAAAATGCGCGCGAAAGTGCCTTCGGCCATGACATAGGCCAGCACATGCAAGGCGGCATAGGCAAAGGCCGCGACGCCAAAGTAACGCCGGTTGCCTTTAAGCCAGCGGGCAAAGCTGCCACCGCGCGTCAGCATCATCAGCGGGGTGGCCATCATCGAGATAATCATAAAACGGGCGGCAAATTCACCCGATCCGTGGATCACGCCGCGCAGGGCGCGGGTTTCCTCGCCAAAGAAGGGGGCAATCATGCCAAGGGCGGGCAGCGACAACACCGCCCACAGCCAATAGGGGTTCAGTAAAGCGAGACGCGCGAACATGGGGGAAACCTTATTATGTTTCCCGTTGAACGCCCGCGCGCCGTCTTTCTGTCGTTAAAGTTTCAGCGCCTCGGCCCCTGTGATGCTGGGCAGGCCCAATGCTGTGCCCACTGCGGCATAGGTCAAATGGCCTGCATGCACGTTCAACCCTGCCAGCAGATGCTTGTCGTCGCTGCAGGCCTGCTTCCACCCCTTATTCGCCAGCGCCAGCATGAAGGGCATGGTCGCATTGCCCAAGGCAAGGGTCGATGTGCGTGCCACTGCCCCCGGCATATTGGCCACGCAGTAATGCATAATCCCGTCCACCTCGTAGATTGGGTCTTGGTGGGTGGTCGCGCGGCTGGTTTCAAAACAGCCGCCTTGGTCAATCGCCACATCCACCAGCGCCGCGCCGGGTTTCAAATCCTTAAGCTGCGCGCGCGAAATCAGCTTGGGCGCAGCCGCACCTGGGATCAGCACCGCGCCGATAATCATATCAGCCTCGCGCGCAAGCGCGATGGTGGTGGCTGCATCGGCATAGGCGTTCTTAAACTGCCCGCCGAACACATCATCTAAGTAACGCAAGCGGTTTACTGAACGATCCAGCACTGTCACATCCGCGCCCATACCCGCCGCGATTTTCGCCGCATGGGTGCCCACCACACCGCCGCCAATCACCAACACTTTGGCAGGCAGCACGCCCGGAACGCCGCCCATCAGCACACCGCGCCCGCCATTGGCCTTTTGCAGCGTCCATGCACCAACCTGAGGGGCCAACCGCCCTGCCACTTCGGACATGGGGGCCAGCAGGGGCAGGCCGCCGCGATCATCGGTCACTGTTTCATAGGCGATGCAGGTCGCGCCCGATGCAAGCAGGTCGCGGGTCTGCTCTGGGTCTGGGGCCAGATGCAAATAGGTAAACAGAACTTGCCCCGCGCGCAGACGCTTACGCTCAATCGCTTGGGGTTCTTTCACCTTCACGATCATATCGGCGCTGGCGAATACCTCTTCGGCCGTGGCGATAATCTTGGCCCCTGCGGCGGTATAGTCGGCATCGGAGAATCCCGCGCCCACGCCTGCACCCGTTTCGATCAGAACGGTGTGGCCCGCGCCCACAGCCTCGCGCGCGGCATTGGGGGTCATCCCGACGCGGAACTCTTGCGGTTTAATCTCCTTGGGGCATCCGATTTTCATTTTGCTCTCCCTGTGTGCCAAAACGGCGGTGGGGCAAGAATGCGGCAGGGTGCGCGCAATTGCTTTGACATTTTGGGCAGAATTTGGCCCAATGTCACAAGATTTATCACCATTTAGCGCGAAGATTCGAAGAAATGACCACTGATCCGCAGCTAGACGCAACAGACCGCCGCATATTGCGCCTTTTGCAGAAGGATTGCCGCATCACCAATGCCGAACTGGCGGAAAAGGCCAACCTGTCCGCATCCGCCTGCCACCGCCGCGTGGCGCGGCTGGAATCGGACGGGCTGATCGCCGCCTATGTCGCCCTGCTGGATGCGCGCAAATTGGGGCGGCCCACGACTGTTTACGTGGAAATCGCCCTGCAATCACAGGCCGAGGATGTGCTGGACGCGTTCGAGCGCGAAGTCGCCCGCGTGCCCGACCTTTTGGAATGTCACCTGATGGCAGGCAGCGCCGATTACCTGCTAAAGATCATGGCCGAGGATACCGAAGACTTCGCCCGCATCCACCGCAAGTTTCTCTCGCGCCTGCCCGGGGTGCGGCAGATGCAATCGTCCTTTGCGCTGCGGACAGTTGTGAAGACGACGGCGCTCGAGGTGTAGCCCCCTGTCACACCGCCGTTACAATCCTTCGATATTTCCCGACACATGGAAATGTCATCTGCCCTGATCGCCTTTGATGCCTTGGGCCAGCCCACGCGGCTGGCGGTGTTTCGTCTGCTTGTCCAGCGCGGGGCGGGGATGGCGGCGGGGGATATTGCGGGGGCGTTGAACCTTTTGCCCAATACACTTTCCACCCATCTTTCCATTCTGGCCAAAGCGGGTCTGATCACCGCCACGCGCGAGGGGCGATCCATTCATTACGCCGCCGATATGGCGGGGGTGCGGGCGCTGATTGGCTGGCTGCTGCAAGATTGCTGTGGCGGAAAACCCGAAATTTGCGCGCCCGTGCTGGACGCGCTGCATTGTAATTGCTGAGGAAACCATGACCAAAACCTACAACGTTCTTATCCTATGCACGGGCAATTCGGCCCGCTCTATCCTTGGCGAGGCGGTGTTTAACCACCACGGCGCGGGCAAGTTTCGCGCCTATTCGGCGGGGTCGAAACCTGCGGGCCAGCCCAACCCCTTTGCGATTGATCTGCTAAAGCGCGAAGGCATCGACACCGCCTTTGCGCGCAGCAAAAGCTGGGATGAATTCGCCGCCCCAGATGCGCCCGTTATGGACTTTGTCATCACTGTCTGCGATTCTGCTGCGGCCGAGGAATGCCCCTATTGGCCCGGCGCGCCTGTAAGCGCGCATTGGGGCCTGCCAGACCCAGCCGCAGTTGAGGGGACAGATGCCATCAAGGCACTGGCCTTTGCCCAGACCTATGCCGCGCTGATGCGCCGCGTGGGGGCATTTGCCGCCCTGCCAATTGAAACATTGGACAATCTGGCGCTGAAGACCAAACTCTCTGACATCGGGCACAGCGCATGACCGCGCAAAAACTGGTATCCGAGGGGCTTGGCACCGCGCTTTTGGTCTGCGCGGTGGTCGGTTCAGGCATTATGGCAGATCGGCTGACCGCCGATACCGCCGTGGCGCTGCTGGCCAATACCGCCGCCACCGTGGCAGCATTATTCATGTTGATCAGCATTTTTGGCCCCGTGTCGGGCGCGCAGTTTAACCCTGTGGTGACGCTCGTGTTCACCCTGCGCGGCGAAATGGCGCGGGGGCTGGCAGCCGCCTATGTGGGTGCGCAAGTGGTGGGCGGGGTGGTGGGCACTTGGGCGGCCCATGCGATGTTTGATCTGCCGATCGTGCAGCTTTCCCAAACCATCCGCACAGGCCCATCGCAATGGCTGGCCGAAGGGGTGGCCAGTTTCGCGCTGCTGCTTGCTATCTTGGGCGCAATCCATGCCCGCGCGAATGTGGCAGCTGTGGTGGCCTGCGTGATTGCGGCGGCCTATTGGTTTACCGCATCGACCAGTTTCGCCAACCCCGCCGTCACCTTTGCCCGCGCGCTGACCGATACCTTTGCAGGCATCCGCCCCATAGACGCGCCAATGTTTATCGTGGCGCAGGTGGTGGGGGCAGTGGCGGCTATGGCGGTGGGTGGGTGGCTGTTCAACCCCCCCAAATGAAAAGCCCCCACTTCGCAGCGGGGGCCAAACATTGGGCATCTCTGCCCCAGCTCATGATCGCAGCCTGCCGAAAACGGCAAAGCCCCTAAATCACATACCGCCTTCGCGCTGAAGCTTTTTCCGCGCGAGCTTGCGCGCACGGCGCACGGCTTCTGCGGATTCGCGCGCTTTTTTCACGGAGGGCTTCTCGAAATGTTGCTTAAGCTTCATTTCGCGGAACACGCCTTCGCGTTGCAGCTTTTTCTTAAGGGCCCGAAGGGCTTGCTCAACATTGTTATCACGGACGCTGACCTGCATGTGGTTGTCACCACCTTCCTAAGCTAGAGTTGCACTGATTGTGCAGGCCTGTTGCGCTTAGCAAATTCGTGCTATCTTGTCTACAGGCTGTAACCTTGGGGGCGCGCAATGGAAAATCATGGCATGGATCATGCAGCGGCGCAGATTCTGGCGGCCTGTGTGCCGCATGTGGCCTTTGATGGCTGGTCGGACGCCACCCTTGCCGCCGCCTTACGCGATACGGGCCATGCGAAGGGTTTGGGGGCCGCGCTGTTTCCGCGCGGTGGGGTCGATTTGGCCGCCGCCTATCACCGCGCGGGCGACGCTGCGCTGCGCGATGCGCTGGCGGGGCAAGATTTGGCCGCCCTGCGCTATCGCGACCGCATTGCCCATGCCATTCGCCTGCGGCTGGAACTGGCCGATAAGGATGCCGTGCGCAAAGGCTCTGCCCTGTTTGCCCTGCCGCGCTATGCCCCCGAAGGTGCGGGGCTGATCTGGGGGACGGCGGATGCAATTTGGTCTGCCTTGGGTGACACATCGCGCGATGTGAATTGGTATTCCAAACGCGCCACGCTGGCGGCGGTTTATGCCAGCGCGGTGCTATACTGGCTGGGCGATACTTCGGCAGGCGATGCAGAGACCGCCCAATTCATCGACCGCCGCATCGAAAACGTCATGGAAATTGAGAAATTTAAGGCAGGTTTGCAGCAAAATCGTATAGCAAAAGCGGTTTTGGCAGGGCCGCTCAAGTTTTTGGAAAGGATTTCTGCGCCAGAAAGACAGCGTGATCTGCCGGGGCAATCCTCTGGCAGCGCGTGGTAGAAGGAGGGTGCGATGTCCTTGATCAACGCAATGCTGGCTATGGAAATATCCAGCGCAGGCGGGCCTGATGTTTTGAAACCCGTCTCGGTGCCTGTGCCTGTGCCCAGCCATGGGCAAATTGTGATACGGCTGGCCTATGCGGGGGTGAACCGTCCCGATGCGCTGCAACGCGCGGGGCTTTATGCGCCGCCATCCGATGCCTCGCCCCTGCCAGGGCTGGAAGGTGCGGGTGTGGTCGTCGCCTTGGGGCCCGGTGTGCAGCGGTGGAGCGTGGGCGATCACGTCTGCGCGCTGCTGGCGGGGGGCGGGTATAGCGAATATGCCGCCTGCAATGAGGCCCACGCGCTGCCCATTCCCAACGGCCTGTCGCTGCGCGAGGCCGCCTGCCTGCCTGAAACCGCCTTTACAGTTTGGTCAAATGTGGTGATGCGCGGGCGCCTTCGCGCGGGTGAGCGGTTTTTGGTGCATGGCGGCACATCGGGCATTGGCACAACCGCAATCCAAGTGGCGCGCGCCATCGGGGCGCGGGTTTTTGCCACGGCGGGCAGCGATGAGAAATGCCAGCTCTGTTTGGATCTGGGTGCGGAAAAGGCGATCAATTACCGCAACGCCGATTTTGTCGCCGAAATGCGCGAGGTGGGCGGGGCGGATTTGATTTTGGATATGGTGGGCGGCCCCTATTTGCCGCGCAATATCAAAACCTTGGCCAATGATGGGCGGTTGGTGCAGATTGCCTTTCTAGAAGGGGCAAAGGCCGAGGTAAACTTTGCCGAAGTGATGATGCGCCGCCTGACTATCACAGGGTCTACGCTGCGTCCGCAGTCAGACCTTGCCAAAGCCCGCATCGCAACCGAGCTTGAGGCCCATCTTTGGCCCCTGATCGAGGCGGGCGGTTTTCGTGTGGTGATTGACAGCGAATATCCCCTGTTCGAGGCCCCCGCCGCACATTGGCGGCTGGAAAGCCCCGGCCATGCGGGGAAAATCGTGCTGAAGGTCGAACATTAGCCGACCTTTTGGTCATCGCGATAGCGCGCCTCAATCTCGCTGGCGATGCTTTGCACGCGCTGGGCAAATCTGCGGTCAGCGCGCGCGCGTGCCAGTCGCAATGATTGGATGAACAGTTTTGCCGTTAAGGTCAGCGGTGTGATCTTGGCCGTCACATGCAAACGCGCGCGGCGGGCGGACATTTCGATGATCTCGATAGTGGTCGCAGCGTCTATCGCAGGGGATAGGGCGGAAAATTCTAATGTGCTGTTTGGGATCATATTGATCAGGCGCAAATCCATTTTGCGCTGCCTGCCGCGAAACTGAAAGGCCACATGCCAAGACATGCCCGCCCCAATATTGCGCAGGCTGTCGCTGCGCGCCACCTCTGCACCGCGGCGCATGGCTGCGCGCTCCCACGCCTCGAAATCGGTAAGGGCGGCGAACACATAGGCGGCTGGGGTCTCGATATCCTGCTTGGTTGAAAATTTCATCGCGCGCCTTTTTATCGTCAAAGAAGAGTATGGCCAATGGGCTGCACGTTATATGGGAGCGAACCTTTCGTTAATCAAGCTTGCCCGAAAGCCATGCTTCAATCAACCCTTGGGCGATTGCGCCTTTTCGACCAGATTTCACCTTTGGGTTGCGCCCCAATTGCACCTCTAACACCTCTTGCCGCGTCAACCACAGCGCGTGTTCCAATTCGTCAGGATCAAGGGTGATCTCATCGGTGGTGGCATGGCCAATGCAGCCCAGCATCAGGCTGGCGGGAAAGGGCCATGGTTGGCTGGCCAAATAGCGCACTTCGCCAACGCGAACGCCCGTCTCTTCCCATACCTCGCGCCGCACAGCGGATTCCAGCGTTTCGCCCGGTTCGGCAAAGCCTGCCAGCAGCGAATACATCCCTTCGGGCCAACCTGGGGATCGGCCCAGCAGCAGCCGGTCGCCGCGCGTGACCAGCATGATGACCACAGGATCGGTGCGCGGAAAATGCGGGCTGTTGCAGGCGGGGCATTGGCGTTGCCATCCCGCATCGCTGATCAGGCTGGCTGCACCGCAGCGCGCGCAAAAGCCGTGGCTGTCGTGCCATGTCATCAGGGCTTTGGCCGTGGCTGCGCAATCGGCGTCTAGATTGGAAAGCTGTGTCATAACCGCGCGCAAATCGGCAAAGCCTGCACCCTGCGGCAAATCGGGATGCGCCTGCACAGAGGCATCAAAAATCCCGCCCTCTGCCGTGCTGGTATCTCTGGGCTGCCATGCCGAGATATCTGCCGCAAACAGGGCCCTGTCGCCCTGCATGCCCAAAAAAATCTGCGCGCCAGAATGCGCCATCAGGCGGTGATCGGAGCCAAGCCAGACCAACCCCGCCTCTTGCGGCAAAACGGCCACTTTGCCGCGCCACAGGGCCAAAACGCGCGTGTTTGGGTGCTGCCACAACGATTTTATCTTGCTGTCATCTTTGCGCAGATAAGCGGAGCGATCCATAAATTCTTGTGCCCCTTGAAAGGCATAGCTGATCATCTGCGTCATCCTAAATCTATTCTTTTGCTTATCTAGCACTTCGCTTGCGCTGTCGCCACTGTGCAAGATTGTCATGACTGCACAGTTGCGCAACTCAACCAGAAGATGTATTGCTTTGGCCTATAGCGATTCAGATGGTTTTTTGATTTTGTGGGCAAAGTTCATTGGCCCAAGAGTTTTGAGCGCGATTGCGGTCTGTGAAAATTGATTGGGCAAGATGTCAGTACACGCCATAGGCACCAAAGACTTACCACCAGCCGCGCAAATAAACCTGCGCATTTTGGCCACCACAGATTTGCACGCCAGCCTGACGGCGTGGGATTATTACGCCCATAAGCTGGCCGAAGGTCGCGGGCTGTCGCGGGTGGCACAGTTGATCAGCGCCGCGCGCGCCGAGGTGGCCAATTCCCTGCTGTTTGACAATGGCGACTTTCTGTCAGGGTCGGGCATTGGTGATTTGCTGGCCGCCCAGTTCCCCGCGCAGGGCGTGCATCCGATGATCGCGGCGATGAATGATCTGGGCTATGACGCTGTCAATCTGGGCAATCACGAATTCAGCCATGGGCTGCCCTTTTTGCGCCATTCGATCAAGGATGCGCGTTTTCCTGTCCTCAGTTCAAACTTTACCTTTCAGGATTTGCCCATCGCGCGCCAGTCTTTGATGCTGGACTGCGATTGCCGCGATCAGGCGGGACAAGCGCATCGGTTGAAGGTCGGGGTTATGGGCCTGCTTCCCGCGCAAACCTTAGTTTGGGAGGCGGCCCACTTGAAAGGTCAGGCCTATGCCGCGCCATTGCTGACGGCTGCAAAACACTTTGCCAAAGCATTGCGCGCAGCGGGGGCCGATGTTGTGGTGGCTTTGGCCCATACAGGCCTTGGCCAAGGGGGGGCGGATGGCGCGCGCGCGGGCGGCAATGCCAATTTTGATGCGGGCGACGACAGCGCTGGCGAAGAACATCTTGCCCATACTGTGGCCGCCATGGCGGGCATTGATGTGGTGATTGCGGGCCATTCGCACCAGCAATTTCCAACCCAAACTGGCGGGGTCGAGGGGGGGTTGGTTCTGCCCGGCTTTTTCGGATCACATCTTGGGGTTGTTGATCTGGTGGTGCAGCGCGCGCAGGCGGGTTGGCAGGTGGTGTCGCGCCACGCAGAATTGCGCGCCATTGCCCAGCGCACCAGCACGGGGCAACTGGCCCCTCTGGTCAGCGATGCGGCGCAAATCCGCGCCTTGGCCGAACCTGCCCATGCCTTTATCACCCAAACGGCGACCAAGGTCATCGGCCAAGCTGACAAACGCCTGCACAGCTATTTTGCCACCATCACCTCATCCTCCGCGCTGGCCATTATTGCGCAGGCCCAAACTGCGGGGCTTGCGGCATTGCTGGCAGGCGGCCCCGATGCGGATCTGCCCATTTTATCTGCCGTTGCCCCGTTCAAGGCGGGCGGGCGCGGCGGGCCTGAAAACTATACCGATTTGACGATTGGCCCGCTGCTGCACCATCATGCGGCAGATTTATACATGCATCCCAATCGCTTGGTTGGCTTTCGCGTCACAGGTGCAGAAGTGGCGCTGTGGCTCGAACGCGCGGTCAGCAAATATTTCCAAATCGAACGCAGCGCGCGCGATGTTCAATTGCTGAACACCGATTTTCCCAGCTTTAACTGCGATATGATCTTTGGGCTGACCTACGAGGTTGATATCAGCCAGCCGCCCATGTTCAACGCGCAAGGCGTTCTTGTGAACCCGCAGGCGCGGCGGCTGCGCAATATTCGCTACAATGGCCAGCCCGTGCGCGAGGATCAGGTGTTTGCGCTGGCCTCAAATAGCTATCGGCGCGAGGGGAAATCCGGCTTTGCGGGCACCAGCCAAACCCATGTCATCACTGAAAGCCCGCAGATGATCCAAGATTTGCTGCGCAGCTATATCGCCCAAGGAAACCCCATGCCGCAGCCCGATCCTGCGCATTGGCGTTTTGCCCCGATACAGGGGGCCAGTGTTTGGTTTGCCACCAGCCCAAGTGCCGTGCAGGTTTTGGATGATATCGCCCATTTCCGCCCCGAAGTCCTTGGGCTGGATGATGCAGGATTTCTGCGCTTTCGCTTGCACCTATAGCGCGCTATGGCTGCGCCAAATGGGGTGCAGCATGATTGACGCGATTCTTTTTGATTTGGACGGCACGCTGATTGATACCGAAGCGGTGGCTTTGGTTGCAGGTCATGCTGCCTTTGCTGAACAGGGCGCCGCTGTTGATACCGAGTTTATGCATCGCTTGGTCGGGGTAGATCAGCCCACATCGCGCAGGTTTATTGCCCAAGCCTTGCCGCAGGTGGATATTGCCGCGCTGACGCGGTCTTGGGATGCGCGATTTCAGGCGGCAATTCTGGCTGGGTTACCGATGAAACATGGCGCGCATGATCTGCTGGGCGCGGCTTTGCGCCCAATGGGGTTGGTCACCTCTTCTGGGCGTGCGGCGGCGCATCACAAACTGCGCCTTGCCAAGATTGACCACCATTTCAGCACCGTCATCACTGTCGATGACGTCAGCCAGCCCAAGCCTGCACCTGAACCCTATTTGATGGCAGCCCAGCAAATGGGCGTCGATCCCGCGCGCTGCCTTGTGTTTGAAGACAGCGAAACAGGGGCCGAGGCCGCCCACCGCGCAGGCTGCATTGTGGTGCAAGTGCCCGATATCGTGCCCACCCAAGGCCGCTGGGCGCACCACGTTGCCGCAGATTTGCTGGCAGGCGCGCGCCATTACGGGCTGATCTAAATCGGCCCGCACCTTTGGCTGCCTGCTAAGATTTGCCTGTTTGGGTTTCCATAGGTTTGGAGGGGGGGGCAAGTGCAGCGCGGCGCGGCAATTCTTGCGCAGATCACTGCGCAGCATCTTGTCACGGCCCGCGACAGCGCCTATATCGTGGGTGAGAGGTTGGCGCGGGCAGGCACCTCGCCAACCCGGTCAGGTCCGGAAGGAAGCAGCCGTAACGAGCCCCGCTTGGGTCGTTGTCGACCTCTCACCCAATCCCCCCACCATCGCCGTGGCGTGCAAGGCCCGTCGTTTTGCGGCGTTGGACGACTGGCGATCTGCGTGCCACTGGGGCCCTTGATGCAGCCCGCATGCAGGCGTAAACAGCGCGCATGATTACAATCGCCGCCCTTTACCACTTTGCGCGGGTGTCAGACCCTGCCGCCCTTCGCCCTGCTTTGGCGCAGATTTGTGCGCAAAACAGCGTGCGCGGATCGCTTTTGCTGGCGCGCGAAGGGATCAATGGCACGATTGCAGGTGCAGCCGACAGCATCAGCGCCGTGCTGGCCTTTATCCGCGCGCAAGAGGGGTTTGCCGCGCTAGAGCATAAGGAATCTTATGCCGAAACCATGCCCTTTGGCCGCATGAAGGTGAAATTAAAGCGCGAGATTGTCACCATGGGCCTGCCCGATGTTGACCCCATCGCGCAGGTTGGCAGCTATGTTGCCCCGCAAGATTGGAACGCGCTGATTGCCAGCGACGATGTGGCCGTGATTGACACCCGCAACGATTACGAGGTGGGCATTGGCACATTCCAAGGCGCGGTTGATCCCAACATCCGCAGCTTTCGCGATTTTCCCGCGTGGTGGCAGGCCCATAAGGACGAATATCGCGGCAAGCGGATTGCAATGTTTTGCACAGGCGGGATACGCTGTGAAAAATCCACCAATTACCTTTTGTCCCAAGGTGTGAACGAGGTGTTCCACCTGAAGGGGGGCATTTTGAAATATCTTGAAGAAGTGCCTGCCGAGCGCAGCCTTTGGCAGGGCGAATGTTATGTCTTTGATGGGCGCGTTTCGGTGGGCCATGGCCTGAAACCTGGCCCCTATGATACCTGCCACGCCTGCCGCCGCCCGATCAGCGCGGCAGATAAGGCCAGCCCGCTGTATGAACGCGGGGCCTGTTGCCCCGCCTGCGTGGGTGAATATACCGAGGCCGACCGCGCCCGTTTTCGGGAACGCCAGCGACAGCTTGACCTGTCTGCCCAGCGCGGCGGGCAGGTATTTGTCACCAACCGTTTGGACTAGTCTTGATTTCGCCCCCCGCTTGCGCCACAGGTGAAACACCGAAAAGATAGGCGCATCATGGCACAGAACACCCGTATCGACCAAACCTTTGCACGGCTGAAAGCGGCGCGCAAAAAGGCGTTTGTGGCCTATATCATGGCGGGTGACCCTGATGTGGCGCGCGCGCAGGCGGTGATGCAGGGCCTGCCTGCTGCGGGTGTGGATGTAATTGAACTGGGCCTGCCCTTTACCGACCCGATGGCCGATGGCGAAACGATCCAACTGGCTGGCCAGCGCGCGTTGGAAGGTGGCATGACGCTGGACAAAACGCTGGATATGGTGCGGGTCTTTCGCGCGGGCAATCAAGACACGCCGATTGTGCTGATGGGGTATTACAACCCGATCTATGCGCGCGGGGTGGATCTGTTTCTGCGCCAAGCAAAGGATGCTGGCATTGACGGGTTGATCATCGTCGATCTGCCGCCCGAAGAAGATAGCGAGTTGTGCATTCCCGCGCAGGCGGCGGGCATAAACTTTATCCGCTTGGCCACGCCCACGACCGATGCCAAACGCCTGCCCCGCGTGCTGCAAAACACATCGGGCTTTGTCTATTACGTCTCGATCACGGGGATCACAGGGGCGGCGGCGGCCAAACCTTCGGACGTTGCCCCCGAAGTGGCGCGGATCAAGGCCAGCACCGATTTGCCCGTTATTGTGGGCTTTGGCATCAACACGCCAGAGACCGCGCGCGCCATTGCCAGCGTGGCCGATGGCTGCGTTGTCGGCAGCGCCATTGTTAAAGAAATTGCCAGCGGCAAGCCTGTTGATCAGATTCTGGCCTTTGTGGCCAGCCTTGCCGATGGGGCACATTCCGCCTGATATAGGGATGGTCTGATGGGGTGGTGGCCCAATGGCAAAGGGCGCCGCGCAAGAACGGGCTGACGCAAGGTTCTGCGTGACGAAACCCGCAGCCCAAGGCATGTTTGGCCAAAGGAGCCGCGCTATGCCCTACCCGCACCTGCTGTCACCGATCCGCCTTGGGCCGCTGACCCTGCGCAACCGCGTGGTCATGGGCTCGATGCACACAGGGCTAGAGGATATATCCGACCCTGCCCCGCTGGCCGCTTTTTATGCCGAACGGGCAGCAGGCGGGGTTGGGTTGATTATCACGGGCGGCATTGCGCCCAATCGCCATGGTGCAGTTTATGAAGGTGCGGCGGGGCTGTTTGGCGCGGCCGACATCGCTTTTCACCAACATATCACCGATGCTGTGCATCAAAACGGCGGGCGCATCGCCATGCAAATCCTGCATGCAGGCCGCTATGCCTATACGCAGGGCTGCGTGGCCCCATCGCCGATCAAATCCCCAATCTCTCCCTTTCGCCCGCGCGAATTGACCAGCGCCGAGGTGGATGCCGAACTGGATGAATTTGTCACCGCCGCCCTGCGCGCGCGGCAGGCGGGTTATGACGGGGTCGAGGTGATGGGATCCGAGGGATATTTCCTGAACCAATTTCTTGTGCGCCCGACCAATGCGCGCAGCGACGATTGGGGCGGTGATTATGCCCATCGCATGCGTGCGCCTGTGCAGGCCGTGGCGCGCATTCGCGCTGCGCTGGGGCCAGATTTTCTGATCATCTACCGCATATCGCTGATCGACCTTATCCCTGATGGCAGCACATGGGACGAGGTTTTGCTGCTGGCGCGCGCCATGAAACAGGCTGGGGCAAATGTTCTGAACACGGGGATCGGCTGGCACGAATCGCGCATTCCCACCATCGCCACCTCGGTGCCGCGCGGGGCCTTTGTGCATCTGGCAGCGCGGCTGCGGGGCGAAGATATCTTGCCCGTCATCGCCACCAACCGCATCAACACGCCCGACTTGGCCGAAGATATTCTGGCGCGCGGTCATGCCGATATGATCTCGATGGCGCGGCCATTTTTGGCCGACAGCGCCTTTGTTGCCAAAGCGGCGGCAGGGCAGGCGGCGCAGATTGCCCCCTGCATAGCCTGCAACCAAGCCTGCCTTGATCATACGTTTTCGGGCAAGCTGGCCACCTGCTTGGTCAATCCGCGCGCGGGGCGGGAAACCAAACTGCGCTATACTCCCGCGCCCCAGCCCAAGCGTATCACCATTGTGGGTGGCGGCGCTGCGGGCATGATGGCCGCGATTGTCGCCGCCACGCGCGGGCATCAGGTGACGCTGATGGAAGCTATGGGCGCGCTGGGCGGGCAACTGAACCTTGCCAAACAAGTGCCTGGGAAAGAAGAGTTTATTGGGCTGCTAGATTGGTTTACGTCCGAACTTCTGCGGCTGCGGGTGCAGGTGCACCTGAACCAACGCGCCGATGTGCCCGATTTGCGCGGCGCGGATGAGGTGATCATCGCCACAGGCACTGCCCCCCGCGCGCTGGCCATCGACGGGGCCAGCCGCGCCCTGACCTACGCCGATGTTCTGCGCGGCGCAGCCGTTGGCGCGCGCGTGGCTGTGATTGGCGCAGGCGGTATCGGCTTTGACGTGGCCGAGTATTTGGCCACAGGCCCCCATCACCCTAGCCGCGATTTGACCATGTGGCAGCGGGCTTGGGGCGTGGGTGATCCTGTGATGCAGGCAGGCGGGCTGGCCGTGCCACAGCCCATGGCCCCCGCGCGCCACGTGACGCTGATGCAGCGCAAAACGGGCAAATTGGGGCGGGGCCTTGGCAAAACCACAGGCTGGATTCACCGCGCAGGGCTGGCGGCAAAGGGCGTCGAAATGCTGGGCGGGGTGCAATACCGCGCCATCACGCCGCAGGGTGTGCTGATTGCGCAAAACGGGACCGAACGGCTGGTGCAGGCCGATACAGTGGTGGTCTGCGCGGGCCAAATCAGCCAGCGCGATGTGGCAGATCGGGCGATTGCGGCGGGGCTGAAGGTGCATCTCATCGGCGGTGCAGACACCGCCAGCGAATTGAACGCACAGCGCGCCATAGCGCAGGGCGCCGAACTTGCAGCGCGCCTGTAGCCTCGCCGCTGGCACAGGCCTATTCAGCCCTCACTATTATTTCGGCTGGGAATGCGGAAACAGATGCCCACCAAACAATTTGGCAGGGTGCCGCGCTTTCGCGTGCCAAATTAGGGCTATGAAATCTTGGCCTGTGGCTTTTCCTTGCCGTTCTCACATGACCCTTTGAATGCGGCTGCACGATTGAAGATATCTGGGCCGAGGGCGCGCGCGGTGCGGCGTTAGCCTGTGCTGTCGTCCATCGCGGCCCGCGCGCATCTGTTCGTCTTGCGTCAGCTTAACCGCCCGCCAGCAGCGCGGCGTTGCCGCCTGCGGCTGTGGTATCTACGCACAGGTGGCGTTCATGCGCGATATGGGCAAGGTCGGGCATATCGGTGATGAGGGGGGTGATCGCGCCCCCTCGTGCCGCCAAGGCCATAGCATAGTGCCGCCCGCGTGCATGGTCCCCCCACCAAATGGCCGCCGAATAGCCCTGCAGGTCTTGCAGCATTTCCGCCGCAACATCGCCGTCCAGCGCGATAGCGATACCGCCCAGCTTTTCCACCGCTGCCTTCTGCGCCGCCGCTGTGTTCGCCCCTGGCCCAAGGCATAGCAGCGGCGCGCGCGGGTGCAGGGACAGCCGGTTCAACTCGCCCGTAGGGCCGGGCATAATCGTTTGGGAAATGGTGCGGTCTGCTGGCGCGGTCAGGCGCTGCACGGCGTTCAAAACCGTGCAGGGGCCGTCCCATGTGCCGCCAGCGGCCTGCGCGGGCTGGGGCGCAAAAAAGCGCGGCAGGTAGTGCGGCCCACCCGCCTTTGGGCCTGTGCCTGACAGGCCTTCGCCGCCAAAGGGTTGACTGCCGACAGTCGCCCCGATTTGGTTGCGGTTCACATAGATATTGCCCACGCGAATCGCCCCTGACACCTGCTGCAGCCGCGCGTCAATGCGGGTGTGCAGCCCAAAGGTCAGGCCAAATTCTTTGGCGTTAATCGCTGCAACAACACTGTCCAGATCGCCCGCTTTGAACGTGGCCACGTGCAAGATGGGGCCGAAAATCTCGCGGTCTAAATCGGCAATCCCGTCTGTGGCAATCAATGTGGGTGGGGTAAATGTGCCCTGCGATGGGGCGGCCAATTGGTGCAAAATCCGCGCCCGATGCTGCGCCAGATAATCTGCGATGCGACTTTGCGCGCGCGCATCGATGACGGGGCCGATATCGGTACTCATCTGCCACGGGTCGCCCAAGGTCAGCTGATCCATTGCGCCTTTGATCATGTTGATCAGATGCGGCGCGATATCCTCTTGCACATAAAGCATCCGCAAAGCCGAGCAGCGCTGCCCTGCCGAGCGGAAGGCCGAGGCGACAATATTGCGCACCGCCTGTTCGGGAAGTGCGGTGGAATCCACAATCATGGCATTAAGCCCGCCCGTTTCCGCAATCAGCGGGGTGCCTGGGGCAAGGTGGGCCGCCATATTGCGCGCGATGCTCTGCGCCGTTGCGTTTGATCCTGTAAAGACCACCGCTTTGATGCGGCTGTCCGTGGCCAGCGCCGTTCCCACAATGGGCCCGTCCCCCGTTACCAGTTGCAATGCGGCCAATGGCACGCCTGCGCGGTGCAGCAGTTGCACGCCGATTGTGGCGATAATTGGGGTTGCTTCGGCGGGTTTGGCGATAACGGCATTGCCCGCCATCAGGGCCGCCGCGATTTGGCCCGTGAAAATAGCCAGTGGAAAATTCCACGGGCTGATCGCAGCCACAATCCCGCGCGCGTTGGCTGTGGAAGCCTCGCCCTCGGCGGCGTAATAGCGCAGAAAATCCACCGCCTCGCGCAACTCGCTGACGGCATCGGGCAGGGTCTTGCCCGCCTCGCGCGCAAGGGCGGTAAAGATCGGGCCAAAGTTTTCTTCATATAAATCGGCAGCGCGGCGCAATACAGCGGCGCGGGCGGGGGCGGGGGCATCCCATAGGCGCGCGTCCTCGATGGCGCGGGCGACTGTTTGGGCATCCACATGCAGCACCTCTCCTATCACTGCGCCGCTTGCGGGGTTGGTGATAGGGTGCAGCCTTCCTGTCGCTGTGCGCAAAACCTGCGGCGCGCCACTGGGCAAGGGCGCGCTGCGGGCAGCCTCGATCTGCGCTAACGTGCCGCTATCAGACAGATCAAACCCCGCAGAGTTGATCCGACTTGCCCCGAAAAGATCACGCGGATGCAACAGCCCCGCAGGCGGGCGCGCCGATGCCAGCGCGGCAAAGGGATCGCGCGCCACCTCTTGGGGGGCAATGGACGCATCCACAATCTGATGCACGAAAGACGAGTTGGCCCCGTTTTCCAGCAATCGGCGCACCAGATAGGCCAGCAAATCCCGATGCGCGCCCACGGGTGCATAAATGCGGCAGCGCCCTTTGGTTTGCGCCAAGACAATGTCATGCAGCCGCTCGCCCATGCCATGCAGACGCTGGAATTCAAAAGGGGTATCGCCCGCAAGGTCCAAGATCGCCGCAACAGTATGGGCGTTGTGGGTGGCAAATTGCGGGTAGATGCGATCAGCGTAACCCACCAGACGCTTTGCATGGGCGATATAGGCGACATCGGTGGCGGTTTTGCTGGTGAACAGTGGAAAATCTGGGCTACCCTCGACTTGGGCGCGTTTGATTTCGCTGTCCCAATAGGCCCCTTTGACCAGCCGCACCATGATCTTGCGATCCAGCCGCGTGGCCGCGTCATACAGCCAATCAATCACCATCCCCGCGCGTTTGCCATAGGCCTGCACCACCACGCCAAACCCGTCCCACCCTGCCAGCGACGGATCGGCCAGCACGGCGGCAATCACCTTCAGCGATAAGACAAGGCGATCTTGCTCTTCGGCGTCGATGTTCATGCCCATGCCCGCCGCCTTTGCCGATTGGGCCAGTTTCAGCACGACTGGCACCAATTCGGCCATAACGCGCGCCTCTTGGGCCACCTCATAGCGCGGGTGCAGGGCCGAAAGTTTGATCGAAATGCCGGGGTTGGCAATGACTGAACCCTTATCACAGGCCTGCGCAATCGCTACTATCGCAAGGGCGTATTCGCGGGCATAACGCGCCGCATCATCCTGCGTCATCGCCGCCTCTCCCAGCATGTCGTAGCTGTAGGTATAGCCCTGCGCCTCGCGCTTGCGCGCACGCACAAGCGCCGCATCGATGGTTTGGCCCAGCACAAATTGGCGGCCCATTTCCTTCATCGCGCGGCCAACTGCGGCGCGGATCACAGGCTCGCCCAGCCGCTTGATCATGCCGCGCAATGTGCCGGCTATGCCCGGCTGATCGGCGTCCAGCACGCGGCCCGTCAGCATCAGCGCCCAAGTCGAGGCATTGACAAGGCTCGAAGACGCCTCTCCCAAATGCTTGCCCCAATCAGAGGGGGCAATTTTATCTTCAATCAGCGCGTCCATCGTTTCGGGATCAGGCACGCGCAGCATCGCCTCGGCCAGACACATCAGCGCGACACCCTCGCGCGTGGAAAGGCCATATTCCGACAGGAAATGTTCCATCAAGCTAGGGCTGGCTTCGCTGCGGATGCGGCGCACCAAATCGGCGCCCTTGGCCGCAATTTTGGCGCGCTTGGCCGCGCTGATGCCCGCCTGCGCAACCAGCGCCCTCAGCAGGTTGGCCTCGTCTTGAAATTTTGCGCCCAAATTGAAATCTGCCACATTCATCCCGCCATCCTCCGCCTGCCTATGGACTGCATACAGGATATGGGTTAGTCAAAGTGACCAATCTTGCGCAAATCTTTAGGCCATCTGGTCATTTTGTGGCGAAAAGGCAGATCGATATGGAACCGCTCGACCCCATCAACCAAAAGATTCTTGCCGCCGTTTTAGAAGATGGCCGCATTTCCATGAGCGCGCTGGCCGCCCGCGTTGGCCTGTCCAAAACCCCAGTCACCCAGCGCCTGCGCCAGATGGAGGAAAGCGGCCTGATCACGGGCTACCGCGCCAGCGTCAGCCGCGTCAAACTCGGCCTAACCCATGTCACCTTTGTCGAGGTCAAAATGACCGACACTCGCCAAACCGCGCTGGATCGGTTCAACGACGCCGTGCGCAAAATCCCAGAAATCGAAGAGTGCTACATGATCGCGGGTGGTTTTGATTACCTGCTGAAAGTGCGCTCGCGCGATATGATGCATTTTCGGCAAATCTTGGCCGAAAGCATTTCGTCGCTGCCATTCCTTCACGCCACCAGCAGCTTTGTCGCAATGGAGGCCGTTTTAGAACAGGGCTAAGGGCCGCGATGTCATCCCTTTTGCTGCGCAAATCGGCGTTGGGCCAGCTTTGTCGAAAATGCCGCAGCGCGCGCCCAAACCTGTAGTGAAAACATAAGAAGCACAGGGATGATCTTTCTACCCCGAAAGGCCGCCTGCTTCTTCTTTTTCCAAGTATCCTCGGGGGTGAATGGGCCAAAGGCCCAGAGGGGGGCGAGCCCCCCTTAATGCGCGGTTGCGCAGACTGGGCAGTTTGGATTGCGCGCGATCTTGATGCTGCGCACCTGTGCGTCCAGCGCGTCGTACATCATCAACCGCCCTGCCAGCCCTTCGCCCGCGCCTGTGATGTGTTTCACCGCCTCGACCGCCATCATCGCGCCAATCACACCCGGCAAGGGCGATAGCACACCCGCCTCGGCGCAGGCGGGGGCCAGGCCTGTTTCGGGGGCTTGGGGGAAGATGCAGGCATAGCAAGGGGTCTGCGGCGGATGATACAGGGAAATCTGCCCCTCCCACTGGGTCAGGGCCGCCGAAATCAGCGGCTTGCCCGCCGCCACGCAGGCCGCGTTGACCAGATAGCGCGTGGCCATATTGTCTGATCCATCCAAGATCAGATCATATTCGCCAATCAAGGATTGTGTTTCATTGTCCATGCGGCGGCGGTAGGGCAGCACGGTGCAAAAGGGGTTTAGCGCGGCCAGCGTTTCTTTGGCCGATTGCACTTTGGGCAGGCCCAGCGCATCGGGGCTGTGGATGATCTGGCGCGATAGGTTGCTTTCCTCGACCACATCATCGTCGATCACGCCAATCGTGCTAACCCCCGCGGCGGCCAGATACATCATCGCGGGCGCACCAAGGCCCCCTGCGCCAACCACCAGCACCCGCGCGGTCTTTAGCCGTGCCTGACCTGCACCGCCAATCTCGCGCAGCAGGATATGGCGGGAATAGCGGGAAAGTTCGCCCGCAGCAAAAGGGCCAGATGGGGGGGCTGGCGGGGGCGGCGGGGCGGCGCGGCGGCGCAGCGCGGCCAAAGCTGCGCGATAGGTCAGCGCAAGGCCGCCCAAAACACCAACCGCCCCCCATGTGCGCGCATCACCGCCAATGCTGGCGCGCAAGGCCGATTCATCGGGCAGGGTCAGGTGCACCAGCACCACCCCCGCCCATAGCATCGCTATTGCCCCCAAGCGCAGCAGCTTTGCTGTGCCCAAGGCCCAGCCCAAAGCCCATAGTCCTATGGCTAGGACAAGAACAGTCATGTCCGTCCAGTCGATCCGAAACCGCCCGCCCCGCGCGCCGTATCGGTCAGGCTGCGTGCCACGGCAAACTGTGCCTGCACCACAGGGGCAATCACCGCTTGGGCGATTCGGTCGCCATGGCGCACAGTATAGGCGCTGTCGCCAAAGTTGATCAGCGCCACGCCCAAGGGGCCGCGATAGTCGCTGTCAATCGTTCCGGGTGTATTGGGCAAAGACAGCCCGTGTTTCAGTGCAAGGCCCGAACGCGGGCGGATTTGCATTTCGTACCCCTGCGGGATTTCGGCGCGCAGCCCTGTCGGGATAACCACGCGCTGCATCGGGGCCAGTGTAATGCCCGCCGCGCGCTGATCTATCGGCAAATTGGCGCAGATATCTGCCCCCGCCGCCCCCGCTGTTTGATAGGCGGGTAGGCCCAGCGAGCGATCTGCCCAGTCTTCCCACAGCAGCAAAACTTGCACTGTCATGGCGCGGCCAAGGCCTGCGCGATGCGCTGCGCAAGGCGCGCTGCCACGTGATCTTTGCCCATGCGTGGCCAATCTTCGGCCCCCGCTTCGGTGATCAGGGTGACGGCGTTTTCACCGCCACCCATGATGCCCGTCTGGGGCGAGACATCGTTGGCCACAATCCAATCGCAGCCTTTGCGCAGGCGCTTTTGTGCGGCATATTCGGCCACGTTCTGCGTTTCGGCGGCAAAGCCGATCACCAGTTTCGGGCGCTGTGCGCTGGCGCAGAGTGTTGCCAGAATATCGGGGTTTTCGGCAAATTCCAAAACGGGCAGGCCGCTGATCGCCTTTTTCATTTTGTGATCGCTGGCATTGGCCACGCGCCAATCGGCCACGGCGGCGGCCATCACCACGGCATCGGCGGGCAGCGCGGCCATCACAGCGGCCTGCATGTCCTGCGCCGTTTCCACGCGCCTGATCTGCACGCCATCTGGCGGCGGCACAGTGGCTGGCCCTGTCACAAAGGTCACGCGCGCGCCCAAATCACGCAAAGCTGCCGCAATGGCTGTGCCCTGCGCACCCGAAGAGCGATTGGCGATATAGCGCACAGGGTCGATCGGTTCATGCGTGGGGCCAGAGGTGACAATGATATGCCGCCCCGCCAGCGGGCCGCCTGTCAGCCGCGCCGTGATTGCGGCCATGATCTCTTCGGGTTCGGCCATACGGCCAAGGCCATATTCACCGCAGGCCATCTCGCCCTCATTCGGGCCAACAAAGCCAATTCCATCGCCGCGCAGCGTGGCCAGATTGCGCTGCGTGGCCGCATGATGCCACATGCGCACATTCATTGCGGGGGCCAGCAGCACGGGCGTATCGGTGGCCAGCAAAAGCGTGGATGCCAAATCATCGGCCTGCCCGCCTGCCATTTTTGCCATCAGATCGGCTGTCGCGGGGGCCACCACAATTAAATCCGCGCTGCGAGATAGTTCAATATGGCCCATCTCTGCCTCTTGGCCCAAATCGAACAGCGCGCGATGCACCTTGTGGCCAGCCAGCGCCGCCACCGACAGGGGGGTGACAAACTCTTCGCCAGCGCGGGTCAGAACGGGGGTCACCGCCATGCCTGCCCCGCGCAACAGGCGGATCAGCAGCAGCGATTTATAGGCGGCAATCCCGCCGCCGATAATCAGCAAAACCCGTTTTTGATCCATCGCGTTTACCTTGCCGCCTTTGCCATAGGTCTAGGCGCCGCCTTTGCCATAGGTCTAGGCGCAGCGCGCAGCAAACTCAACTGCCTAAAGCAGCGCCATCACTTCGGGGGCATTGCCCTCTAGATGGCGGCGCAATTTGGCATAGGCGGCGGCCTCTAGCTGGCGGATGCGTTCTTTGGACAGGCCCAGTTCTGCGCCCAAGGATTCCAGCGTGCGCGGCTCTTCAATCAGGCGGCGCTGGGCCACGATATGCCTTTCGCGCGCCGACAGCCCTGCCAAAGCCTCGGCCAGCCAACCGCGCAGGCGGGCTTGGTCATGGGCATATTCCACCTGCTCGGCCGCACCTGGCCCGTCATCTTCCAACACGTCGATCCATTCGCGCCCGTCTTCGTCGCTGGCCTGTGAGGCATTCAGCGAGGCATCAGACCCCGCAAGCCGCCCTTCCATCATGGCCACTTCGGTCATCGACACGCCGATTTCCATCGCCACTTTTTCGCGCAATTGGTGCTGGTCAAGGGTCATGCCCATGGCCTCTGCCTCGCGCGCAAGTTTGGCCTGCACGCGTTTCAGATTAAAAAACAATGCCTTCTGCGCCGAAGTTGACCCTGTGCGCACCATTGACCAGTTGCGCATCACGTAATCTTGGATGCTGGCCTTGATCCACCACACCGCATAGGTCGAAAAGCGTACGCCGCGGTCTGGGTCAAACTTTTCGGCCGCTTTCATCAGGCCAAGGCTGGCCTCTTGGATCAGGTCATTCATCGGCGCGCCATAGCGGCGAAACTTGGATGCCATTGAAATGGCAAGCCGCATATAGGCGGTGATCAGGCGGTGCAGGGCCTGCTCGTCGCGCTGATCGCGCCACGCATAGGCCAAGCGCAATTCGGTATCTGCATCCAAAAGTTCGGCGCGGCGGGCCGCGCGGGGCAGGATTTGGTCGGTATAGCCGTCAAGTGCCATGGTCTAACCCCCTGATGTTGAGCTTCTGCTTTGCCCTGATTTACAAGGTATACGCAGGGGAAATCTGGTTGGATCACTGGCGACGGTACCGCGCCATGAATTTCATCGGAAATCTTCACATTTTGTGATGACCGCCCCCACAAAGCTGCATTGGCCATAGTGCTGCGCATTTGCTAGGCAGGGCAAAACAGGTGCAGAGGTTGCAATGTCCTATACTCTTATCATCGGCGATCGCGCCTATTCCAGTTGGTCGCTGCGCGGCTGGCTGTTGTTTGATGCCTTTGGCATTGGTGTCAAAACCCAGCTCGCGCGGCTGTATAGCGATGAATTGCCAAACATGCTGGCCCCCTATGCCCCCGCGCGCACCGCGCCCACTTTGATATGCGACGATGGGACAGTTGTCTTTGAATCCTTGGCCATTGCCGAGGAATTGGCCAGCCGCCACCCAGAGGCGGGGCTTTGGCCACAGGGCGCGCGCGCGCGTGCGACGGCCCGTGTTTTGGCCAGCGAGATGCATGCAGGCTTTACCGCCCTGCGTAGCCATTGCGCGATGAACCTGCGCGTCAGCTATACCGACTGCGCCCCAAGCGCGGCGGTTTTGGCCGATCTGGCGCGGCTGCAGGCCATTTGGGATTGGGGGCGCGCACAATCGGGCAGTGCGGGGCCATGGCTGTGCGGCGATTATTCGGTAGCAGATATCTTCTTTGCCCCCGTGGCTGCGCGCATTGCGGGCTATAACCTGCCTGTGGGCGATGCCGCCCGCGCCTATGTTGCCGCGCATTTGGCCCATCCGTCGTTTCGCCGCTGGCGCGCCATGGGTCTGGTAGATGGTGCAGACCAAGAGGTCTATCGCCGTGATTACCCCACCCGCCCTTGGCCTGGCCCGCAGGTTTTGGCGGCCACTGCGGTTTCGGACGCAGATTTTGCCACAAACCCCGCCACAGTGAATGCCGCCTGCCCCTATTCGGGCAAGGCGATCACCCATGCGCTAGAACTTGGCGGGGCGCGCTATGGTTTTTGCAATGCTTTTTGCCGCGACAAAACGCTGGCCGACCCTGAAGCATGGCCGAAATTCATGGAAATTTACCAATCGTAAACGAATCCCCCCTATGCGTTAACCAAGGTTACACAGTGGGGTGTCATGGTTGCGCGGGCCTATACAGTGGCGTTTGATGGGGTAGAGGCCCGCATGGTCGAGGTGCAATGCGCCGTCGCGGCGGGCTTGCCCTATTTCGGGATTGTGGGCCTGCCTGATAAGGCCGTGTCCGAGGCGAAAGAGCGTGTGCGCGCGGCGCTGGCCGCTATGGCGATTGCCCTGCCATCGCGGCGCATTGTGGTGAACCTCTCGCCTGCCGATCTGCCCAAAGAAGGCTCGCATTTCGATTTGCCCATCGCGCTTGCGCTGCTGGCTGCCTTGGACATCATACCCAAAGATATGGCCCAAGAAACAGTTGCGCTGGGCGAATTGTCGCTGGATGGCAAACTTGTGCCCGTCATTGGCGCGCTGCCTGCGGCCATGGCGGCGGCGGAAGAGAACCGTGTGCTTTTATGCCCCAAGGCCTGCGGGGCCGAGGCGGCATGGGTTGGCGCAACCCGCGTCTTGGCCGCATCGACGCTGGATGAGGTGCTGCGCCATTACACAGGGGCCGCCCCGATGACCCCCGCCACTGCGGGCGAGGTGGTGGCCCCCCCGCAAAGCCGCGATCTGCGCGATGTTAAGGGGCAAGAGCGCGCCAAACGGGCGCTGGAAATTGCAGCGGCAGGGCGGCATCATATGCTGATGGTCGGCAGTCCTGGGTCGGGCAAGTCTATGCTGGCCGCCCGCCTACCGTCGATCATGCCGCCACTGTCCCCCGCCGAGGCGCTGGAAACTTCGATGATCCATTCGCTGGCGGGATTGCTTTCGGAAGGGGGCATTTCGCGCGCGCGCCCCTTCCGCGAGCCGCACCATACCGCGTCGATGGCGGCGATTGTGGGCGGCGGCAAAGGGGCCAAACCCGGAGAGATATCTCTGGCGCATAATGGCGTCTTGTTCATGGACGAGTTTCCCGAATTCCCCCGCCCCGTGCTGGAAACCCTGCGCCAGCCGATTGAGACGGGCGATGTGGTGATTGCCCGCGCCAATGCCCATGTGCGCTATCCGTGCAAGTTTTTATTGGTGGCGGCGGCGAACCCCTGCAAATGCGGCTATCTGGCCGACCCTGCCCGCGCCTGCGCCAAAGTGCCGATTTGCGGCGAGGATTATTTGGGCCGCATCTCTGGCCCGTTGATGGACCGCTTTGATCTGCGCATCGAAGTGCCGCCCGTGGCCTACACGGATTTGGATCTGCCCACATCGGGTGATACATCCGAAGTGGTAGCTGCCCGTGTGAATGATGCGCGCGCGCGCCAAATGGCGCGCTATGCAGGGCATGACCGCATCCGCGTGAATGCCGATCTGGAAGGCCCCGTTCTGGAAGAGGTCGCCGCCCCCGATGCCGAAGGGCGCGATTTGCTGGCGCGGGTGGCGCAGAAATTCGGCCTCTCGGCGCGCGGCTATCACCGCGTGTTGCGCGTGGCGCGCACGATTGCGGATTTGGATCATTCAGATGGGGTGCGCAGCCATCACGTGGCCGAAGCGGTCAGTTTTCGCATTGCCGTTGGGGTGAAATCCTAGGCGCGCTTGGCCTCGATCACTTCCCAAATCTTGGCGGCGGTGTTGATCCCGTCAAAGCGTTCCAGTTCCTGAATTCCTGTGGGCGAGGTCACGTTAATTTCGGTCAGATAATCGCCGATGATGTCGATGCCCACAAAAATCTGGCCGTGTTCGCGCAGTGTAGGGCCGATGGCGGCACAAATCTCTAGATCACGCTGCGTCAGCCCCACCTGCTCTGGCCGCCCACCCGCATGCATGTTTGACCGCGTCTCGCCCGCCTGCGGCACGCGGTTGATCGCGCCCACAGGCTCTCCATTGACCAAAATCACCCGCTTGTCGCCCTTGGCCACGGCGGGGATGAATTTTTGAACGATCACAGGCTCGCGGCTGATTGCCGAAAACATCTCGTGCAACGAGGCAAGGTTGCGGTCATTCTCATCCAAGCGGAATACGCCTGCGCCGCCATTGCCATAAAGCGGCTTTAGAATGATATCGCCATGGCGCGCCTTGAAGGCGCGGATCGTGGCCAGATCGCGGGCAATGGCCGTGGGCGGGGTCAGATCGGCAAAGCGCAGAACCAGCAGCTTTTCAGGATAATTGCGCACCCAGAACGGATCATTGACCACCAAGGTTTTGGGGTGAATCATATCCAGCAAATGGGTGGTGGTGATATAGCCCATATCAAAAGGCGGGTCTTGGCGCAGCCAGACCACATCAAAGGTAGAAAGATCCACCTCTGCCTCTGCGCCATAGCTCACATGGTTGCCCAATTCGCGCCGCAGCGTGATGGGAAAGCCCCGCGCCATAACGCGCCCTTCGATAAAGGCCAGCTTATCGGGCGTGTAGAAAAACAGCGAATGGCCGCGCGCCTGCGCCTCTAGGGCAATGCGAAAGGTGCTGTCCGCGTTGATATTCACCCCGCCGATGGGGTCCATTTGCAAAGCAACCTTAAGCGCCATATCCGCCTCCTTGAACCGCAAGGACTAGATGACGCAACCCCGCGCAAGATGCAATTGATCAGGCGGCAAAGTTTTGCAAAATCTCAATCTGCCCCGCCCCATCGACCAATGCCGCATCAAGGCGCACTTCGGTCAATTGGCCCAAGGGTTCATTTTCAACATATTCAGCCGCTGCAGCATAAAGCCGTGCAATTTGCCGCGCGCTAAGATGTTCTGCCGCCTGAGCATGGGTGCGGCTGTGCTTGACTTCGACAAAGATGACCTGCGCGCCATCGCGCAGGATCAGGTCAATTTCGCCCGATGTGCCGCGCCAGCGCTGCGCGATTAAGATATTGCCGCGCCGTTCGTAAAGCTGGGCAACCTGCGCCTCTGCCGCAAGGCCAGAATGATACGATCGCAGACCGATGCTGTGTTTGGCCGTCATTTCTTGCCCCGATCTAGCGCCATTTGATAAATATCGCGCCGCGCCGCGCCAAAGGCGCTGGCCACTGTAGCCACAGCATCCTTTACCGACATTTGCGCCAAAGCTTTGTCCAAAGCTGCCTCTACTGTTTCTGCGCTGGCGGGAACTGCGGTTGCACGATCCACCAACACCACAATTTCGCCCTTTACATCGCGGCCATCAAATTGGGCTGCAAGCTGGGCCAATGTGCCGCGCGAGACGTCTTCGAACCGTTTGGTCAATTCGCGGCATACAACCCCTGCGCGATCATTTCCCAAAATCTCGCACATATCAACTAATAATTTGTGAACGCGTTTGGGCGATTCGTACAGAACCACTGTCGCCTGCACGGGGTGCAGTGCGCGAAGGAAGGTCTGCCGCGCTGCCTTTTGTGCGGGGGCAAAGCCTGCAAACATGAACCGATCTGTTGGCAGGCCCGACAGGGTGAGTGCGCAAAGCACCGCCGAGGCACCTGGTGCGGAAATCAGCAAATGACCGCCTTCGACAACGGCGCGGCCCAGTTGAAAGCCTGGGTCTGAAATCAGCGGCGTGCCTGCCTCGGATGCGTAGGCCACGGATTTGCCTTCGGCGATCGCGCGCAAAATGCGGGGGGCGGCGCTGTCATTATTATGGTCATGATAGGGAATCATCGGGCGGCCTTGCAACGCGATGCCGTGAATTTCCATCAGATGGCGCAGCGTGCGCGTGTCTTCGGCGGCCAAAACATCTGCCGAGGCAAGAATATCCAGCGCGCGCAGCGTGATATCGCGCGCCGCGCCAATGGGTGTGGCAATCAGATATAGCCCTGCCGCAAGTTTGCTGCGCTGCGCCATTGGCATATTCATATGACTGGCCTGTCCCTCTAGCGTTTACTTTGGCACGTAGATTGCATATGACGAATGGTAAATCTACAGCGGCAGCAATCGTGGGTCGCGTGGGATCGCAGGGGAGCGAAAGAAATGATCACTTTGGCAATTAAAACAGCGCTTCGCGCCGCAAAATTGGCTTTGGGTGCGGGCGCTGTTGCAATTGTCGCGGCCTGTACGCCAATGGCTGGCGGCAGCGGGGGCGGCACGGTAAAGGTTGCGCTTTTGGTGCCCACGGGTTCGGGGCAGGCGAGTGATGAGGTTTTGGGCCAATCGCTTGAAGCGGCCGCGCGTCTGGCCATCGCTGATTTGGGCGAGAATACCAAAGTTGAGATGACTGTTTATCCCACCGCGGGCCAACCCGCCCAAGCCGCCGCTATGGCCAAAAAGGCCGTGGAAGAAGGCGCGCAGGTGATTCTTGGCCCCGTCTTTGCCCAAGAGGCGAATGCCGCAGGCGTAGCCGTTGCAGGCACGGGTGTGAATGTTCTGGCCTTTTCCAACAACCCCGATATTGCGGGCAACAATGTCTTTATTCTGGGCCCAACCTTCACAAATACCGCCCAGCGCCTGACGGCCTATGCCGTGCGCAGTGGCAAGACCAAATTCATGATTGCCTCTGACCGCAATATCGCAGGCGAGCTGGGCCGCGATGCCATCCGCCGTGGGGCCTTGATTGCAGGGGCCAGCGTTGTGGCCACGGCAGATTACGAATTCTCACAAAACGGGATTGTCTCGGCTGCACCCCAACTGGCAGCGCAGGCCAAATCCAGCGGCGCAGATGCATTGTTCCTGACAGCCGATACCGCAGGCGCATTGCCCCTGCTGAGCCAGCTTTTGCTGGACAATGGTCTGCGCGGGTCGGGCATTCAGTTTGTCGGTCTCACCCGCTGGGATATTCCGCAGGCCACGCTAGAATTGCCAGGTGTGCAGGGCGGGTTGTTTGCCATGCCCGATCCTGGCCGCTATGCGCAATTCGTCGCCCGTTACCAAGCGGCCAATGGCCAGCCACCGCATCCGATTGCAGCGCTTGCCTATGATGGCATTGCCGCCTTGGGGGCTTTGGCAGGCAGTGCAGACAGCGGGCCAATTTCGCGCGCAGGCTTGACTCAGCCTGCAGGCTTTGTCGGTGTGAACGGCGTGTTCCGCCTGCTCGGCGATGGCACCAATCAGCGCGGCTTGGCCGTGGCGCAGGTCGAAGGCGGCAAGATCGTTGTGGTCGAAGCCGCGCCCAGCAGCTTTGGCGATGCGGGGTTCTGATCTGGCCACGCGATGAGCATTGCCGAGGTTTCGGTTCACTCAGGTCTATTGGCGGCGGCGGCGATACCTACGCCCGCTGACCTGATGGCGGCAATAGGGGCGGCGCTGCCAGTGGCAGATGCCGCCCCGCGCGCCTTGCGCGACGAGGCGGTGCGCCAGATGATCGCCTTGAAGACCGATGTGAACCAGCGCCTAGAGGCAGGGTTTCGTGCAGCCCCGCTGCAGGCGCGCCCCTTGCTTGCGGCGCAATCGCATTTGACCGATGTTTTGGTCACCACGGCCTTTGAAATTGCCCGCAGCGTGTTGCACCCTGCCCCAAACCCAACCACCGCCGAACGGCTGTGCGTGGTGGCGGTGGGCGGATGCGGGCGCGCCGAAATGGCCCCGCATTCGGATGTGGATTTGCTGTTTTTGACGCCCGCCAAGATCACGCCTTGGGCCGAATCTGTCATTGAATCCATGCTGTATATGCTGTGGGATTTAAAGCTGAAGGTCGGCCACTCCAGCCGCACCATCGCCGACTGCCTGTCTATGGGGCGCGAAGATATCACCATCCGCACTGCCCTGTTGGAACAGCGCTATGTTGCAGGCGATGGTGCCCTTGCCCGCGATCTGGACACGCGGCTGTGGAGCGAGTTGTTCCGCAACACAGGCCCGCAATTCATCGATGCGAAACTGACCGAACGGGCCGAGCGGCACAAACGCCAAGGCGGCCAGCGCTATGTTCTGGAACCCAATGTGAAAGAGGCCAAGGGCGGTTTGCGCGATTTGCAGACCCTGTATTGGATTGGCAAATATCTGCACCGCGTGCCCTCCGCGCAGGGCTTGGTTGGCGCAGGGCTGCTGAGCCAAGACGAATTTGAAACCTTTGACCGCGCTGAGAATTTTCTATGGGCGGCGCGCTGCCATATGCATCACATCACAGGCCGCGCGGCCGATCAGTTGACCTTTGATTTGCAGGTCGAGGTGGCCGAACGCATGGGCTATAGTGATGCGGGCGGGCGGCGCGGGGTGGAACGCTTTATGCAAGATTACTTCCGCCATGCCACTCGCGTGGGGGAACTTACCCGCATCTTTTTGGCCGAGCTCGAGGCAAGGCATGCCAAACCCGAGGCGCGGCTTTTGGGGTTTTTCAACCGCAAGAAAGTTGCGGCAGGCTATAAGCTGGTGCAGGGCCGCCTTGATTGCGCCAGCAGCGAGACGTTTTTGAAAGACCCGCTAAACCTGATTAAGGTCTTTGAAGAGGCGCTGCGCTCGGGCTATTTGTTGCACCCCAATGTCATGCGCCTGATTGCCAATAACCTGCACTTGATCGGCGATGACCTGCGCGACAATCCCGAAGCTGTGCGTATCTTTTTGGATTTGCTGCTGGAACATGGCAACCCCGAACGCGCCTTGCGGCATATGAACGAATTGGGCGTGCTGGCAGCCTTTATCCCCGAATTTGAAAACATCACCTGCATGATGCAATTCAACGTCTACCATCACTACACAGTGGACGAGCATATCATTCAAACGATCTCTGTCCTTGCCCAGATCGAACGGGGCGAATTGGTCGAGGAATTGCCCGTAGCCTCTGGCATTTTGAAAGAGGGGGTGAACCGCCGCATCATCTATATCGCGCTTTTGCTGCATGATATTGGCAAGGGCCGCCCCGAAGATCATTCCATCATCGGCGCGCAATTGGCCCGCCGCATTGCCCCGCGTCTTGGCCTGAATGATGAGGAATGCGAAACGGCGGAATGGCTGGTGCGCTATCATTTGCTGATGTCAGACATGGCGCAAAAGCGCGACATCGGCGATCCGCGCACCGTGCGTGATTTTGCCAAAGCAGTGGAAAGCAAAGCGCGGCTGGATTTGCTGACTGTCTTGACGGTCTGCGATATTCGCGGCGTGGGGCCGACCACGTGGAACAATTGGAAGGCGATGCTGCTGCGCCAGCTTTATTCACAAACCGCCGATGCACTGGAAAGCGGGTTGGAATCGGCCAGCCGCCATTTGCGCGAAGATGTCTCGAAAGAGGCGCTGCGGGGCAAACTGGCAGGTTGGGAGGCGGGCGATATTGCCGCCGAAATGGCCCGCCATTACGCGCCCTATTGGCAGGGCCTGTCCACCGATACGCAGCTTGCTTTTGCCCAGTTGCTTCACGGGATCAAAGACGATGAAATCCGCATCGACCTGCACCCCGAACCCACGCGCGATGCCACCCGCGCCTGCTTTGCCCTTGCCGACCATCCGGGTATCTTCAGCCGCCTTGCAGGGGCCTTGGCGCTGGTGGGGGCGAATGTGGTCGATGCGCGCACCTATACGTCCAAAGACGGCTATGCGACTGCCGTGTTCTGGGTGCAAGATGCCGAAGGCAAGCCTTACGAGATTGCCCGCCTGCCCCGCCTGCGCGGCATGATCGAGAAAACCCTGCGCGGCGAGGTGTTGCCGCGCGAGGCGCTGGCCGATCGCGACAAGGTCAAAAAGCGCGACCGCGAGTTTCGCTTTCCCACCCATATCATTTTCGACAATGAGGGATCAGAGATTTACACCATCATCGAGGTGGACACCCGCGACCGGCCTGGCCTTTTGTATGACCTGACCCGCACTTTGGCGGCCAACAACATCTATATCGCCAGCGCTGTGATCGCGACCTATGGGGCACAGGTGGTGGATGTGTTTTATGTGAAAGACATGTTTGGGTTAAAGCTGCATGCCAAGCACCGCCAAGAAGCGCTGGAAAAGAAACTGCGCCAAGCCATTGCCGATGGCGCGCAGCGCGCGGTTGGGGCGGTTTAGCATGCGCGCCCACCGCATTGGCTTTTGCCCGCCACGCGGTCTTGGCCGTGCCTATTCCCATCCACATCCCCATAGCCGTGGACTGTTTGCTGCACAGGCAGGCCGCCCATGGCAGCTTTGGGTTTGTGGCGCGGTGCAATGGGCTGGACGGCACGGGCCAAAAGCGGCAAATCTGAACAGATGATAAAGGCAGGCGCAACGTGAGCAAAACAGGTCTTATTCGCAACAGCATTATTTTGGGGGGCTGGACGCTGCTTTCGCGCGGGTCGGGCCTTGCGCGCGATGTGCTGATGGCGGGGTATCTGGGCACGGGGGCGGCGGCAGATGCCTTTAACGTGGCCTTTTCCCTGCCCAATATGTTTCGCCGTTTCTTTGCCGAAGGCGCCTTTAACCAAGCTTTCGTGCCGATGTATTCCAAGAAATTGGAAGGCGGCGAAGACAGTGGCGGCTTTGCATCCGATGCCTTTTCGGGCCTGTCGTTTGTGCTGTTGATCGTCACGCTGATTGGCACGCTGGCCATGCCTTGGCTGGTTTGGGCCATGGCGGCGGGGTTTGTGGGGGACGCGCGCTTTGATCTGGCTGTCAGCTTTGGCCGCATCACCTTTGTCTATATACTGTTCATCTCGCTGGTCGCCCTGCTGTCAGGCGTTATGAACGCGCATGGCCGCTTTTCCGAAGCGGGCTTTGTGCCGATATTGATGAACCTGATCTTTATCGCTGCCATTGGGCTCGCGGTGTGGTTGGGCTGGGATTTGGGGCAAACGCTGGCATGGACTGTGCCCGTGACAGGGGTTGCGCAACTGGCCTTTACATGGGTTGCGGCCCATCGCATTGGCTTTCGCGCGCGGCTGCACCTGCCGCGCTGGACGCCTGATTTGAAACATCTTCTTATGATTGCAGGCCCAGCGATTTTGGCGGGCGGCGTGGTGCAGATCAACCTGCTTGTGGGCCGCCAAGTGGCCAGTTTTACCGAAGGCGCGATATCTTGGTTGGTCTATGCAGATCGCCTGTATCAACTGCCGCTTGGTGTGGTGGGCATCGCTGTGGGCACGGTGCTGCTGCCAGATTTGGCGCGGCGTTTGCGCAGTAATGACGAGGCGGGCGCGCAGGCCAGCCTGAACCGATCTTTGGAATTTGCGCTTGCCCTGACCCTGCCTGCCGCCGTGGCGCTGATGGTGATTGCCCATGCGCTGACTTTCGTTTTGTATCAGCGCGGGGCCTTTGGGCCCGCCGATACGACTGCCACCGCGCTGGCCTTGGCCATTTACGGCGCAGGCCTGCCTGCCTTTGTGCTGCAAAAGGTCTGGCAGCCCTTGTATTATGCCCGCGAGGATACGCGCCGCCCGTTTTTCTATGCCGTTATGGCGATGGTTGTGAATGCGGCGCTGGCGGTGGGGCTGATGCCCTATATTGGTTTTGCCGCCGCCGCCGTGGCCACAACGCTTGCGGCATGGATCATGCTGGGGCAATTGATCTGGGGCGCGCGGGGCATGGGCGCTGCGGTGCGTCTTGACGCGCGATCCATGCAGCGCCTGCCGCGCATTCTTTTGGCAGCCTGCATCATGGCGGCGGTGCTAAAGGGTGGCGCGGCCGCGCTTGCCCCATGGCTGTATGATGACGGCTGGCGTTATATCGCGCTGGCAGGGCTGATCGGCGCGGGGGCAGGGGCCTATTTTGGCAGTGGGGCCGCGCTGGGCGCGTTCAAACTGTCCGATTTTCGCACCCTAAGGCGCGGTCAGTAGGGCTGCTGGCGTATCCGCGCCAAAGCCCGCTGAAACCCGCCCGGCGATGCGATGAAAGATAGCAAAAACCCCGCGGCAAAGGCAGATATGTCGGCCACCCATTCATAGCCGCCGCCAAACAGCAGGCCAAACAGCAATTGCACCGCCAGCAAAAACCCAATCATGGTAAAGGCGCGCAACTGGTTTAGCCCAGTGCCCGCCAGCCGCACCCAGATCATAAAGGTAAAGGCCCCGATCAGCCCGTAATCGCCCGGATAAGCCCCCATAAGCGGCTGTTCGATCAAAGGGACGCTGGCATAAACCACGGCCCCCACCGCCCCCGATGCAAAATACACCAGCGCGGTCGAGGCAGGGCGAAACACCTCGCCCACAAACTTGCCCATGGCCAGCAAGATCACCACAGCAAAAATCGCATGGGTCGGGTTTAAGTGGAAGAACGGATAGGTCACAAATCGGCGCAGCAGTTCCAAATCCAGATTGCCTGCTTGCCATTCTTGTCGCCAATAGGCGGGCCAAACGGCGTAATCCTCTAGCGCGGCCATGCGCCAGCCAATGCCCTGCGCGCCGCCCACCAGCCCCGCCTCGGCTGCGCTGAACACAGCCTCTAGCGCCGCCATCGGCAGCACCATCACCCAAACCACCCATGGCAAGGGGTTAATCGGCGATTCCATCGGCGCGGGATCTGGTCTGTTCATAGGGCCTTGCCTTCATTGACGAAACTCATGCCCCCAGATAAGCCTATGGCCGCAGATAATCCAGAGGAACCGCCCATGACAGCCCCTGCCGCCTTCGCCCCTCGCATTTTCTCGGGCATCCAGCCTTCGGGCGGGCTGACCTTGGGCAATTACCTTGGCGCGCTGAAGCGTTTTGTGGAAAAACAGAACGAGGGGACACAGACGATCTATTGCCTTGTGGACATGCACGCGATCACGGTCTGGCAAGACCCCGCCAAACTGCGCCATGCCACGCGCGAGGCGGCGGCAGGGTTTATCGCCGCAGGGATTGATCCTGCGCGATCCATCCTGTTCAACCAATCCCAAGTTACCGCCCATGCGGAACTGGGCTGGATTTTCAACTGCGTCGCCCGCATGGGCTGGATGAGCCGCATGACCCAGTTCAAGGATAAGGCGGGCAAGAATAGCGAAAATGTGTCCTTGGGCCTGTTCGCCTATCCCGCCCTGATGGCCGCCGATATTCTGGCCTATAAGGCCACCCATGTGCCTGTGGGCGAAGATCAAAAACAGCACCTAGAACTGTGCCGCGACATCGCGATTAAGTTCAACAATGACTATGGCGTGAACTTTTTCCCCGTCGTCGAACCCGTCATCGAAGGGGCCGCCACGCGGGTGATGAGCCTGCGCGATGGCACAATGAAAATGTCGAAATCCGACCCATCGGATCAATCGCGCATCAACCTGACGGATGACGCGGACACGATTTCCAAGAAAATCCGCAAGGCGAAAACCGATAGCGAACCCCTGCCCGACACAGTCGAGGCGCTGGCGGGCCGCCCCGAGGCGCGCAATCTGGTCAACATCTACGCAGCCCTTGCCGACATGACCGCCGCGCAGGTGATGACCCAGTTCGCAGGCGCGCAATTTGGCACATTTAAACCTGCATTGGCCGATCTGGCCGTGGCGAAACTGGAACCGATCACGCTGGAAATGACCCGCCTGATGCAAGACCCCGCCGAGATTGACCGCATTATCGGGCAGGGGGCCGCGCAGGCAGATGCAATTGCCCGCCCGATTGTGGATGAGGTTTATGATATTGTCGGAATGATTAGGTCGCGCTGGGGGTAGGGGGGCCGCACGCACCATCTGCCCCCGCAACACTCGCACTGGTGCGTGACATCACGCACCCTGCTCACCCCTCCACGATCCCACCCCCCAGCGCTCGCAAACGTGCTCGCGCGTTCAGGACCAAAAACGCTCCACTGGAACGTTTTTGCGGGTCAGGTGCCCCGCCGTCCTTCACCCGCGCGCTCCCTCGGGCGGGCGCTCCTCAGAAGTTCTGCGTGCTTTATGGGGCAGGCCCCTCTACGGCAGTTCTAGGCACAGGCGGCAAAGTGCGCCCTCCCGGGGGGATGCGAAGGGGAACCGTGGCCCCAGTGGGGCCGGTCACGTCCCCGAAGCGGGGCGCGGCACGGCGGCGCTGCGCGCCTTGATTCCGTGCCAAGAGCATTACTTGCGGCGGCGGTTCCCGAAATCGCTGGCACAATAGAATCCGTCACACACCCGTCACATCCTTTCGCTAAAGGTGTATCACCTGTCCTACACTGGCCATGATGCGACGCTTTGGCCGCCCGCGCCCACATATCGTGGCGCGGGCTTTCTTTTGCATATCGCTTGCCATCCGCCCCGCGCCCCGCCATGATTGCATCAAAGGAGAACGCAAGATGCGGAAGTTTCTGGTTGTTCTGGACGAAAGCCGTGAATGCCTGAATGCCATGCGCTTTGCCGCCATGCGCGCGGCGAAAACGGGGGGCGGGGTGCAGGTTTTGTCGGTGATTCCCCCCGAAGAGTTTCAGCATTGGATGGGTGTGGCCGACCTGATGCGGGCCGAGGCGCGCGAGCGGATCGAAGTGCATTTCGAAGTTTTCGCCAAATGGATGCGCGACAAGCAGGGCGTGAACCCTGAACTGGTGATTCGCGAGGGTGATCCCGTCACCGAAATCTTGGCCCAAGTGCGCGAAGACCCTGATGTTGGGGTTTTGGTGTTGGGGGCTGGCACGGAAAAATCAGGGCCTGGCCCGCTGGTATCGCAGCTTTCGCGCGCATCGGGCAGCCTGCCTGTGCCGATGACCTTGGTTCCAGGTGATATGTCGAAAGAACGGCTGGAAAGCATAACTTAGGCCGCCCGTCGGGGCGGCCTGCGTTGTGTGTATGCCTTTAACAGCGGGGCAATTTCGCCCGCATCGCCCTTATTGGCGATAGGATGTGTGGCAGGCTTTGCAGGCACCGCCAACTGCGCCCATGCCCGCGCCGATCCCCTCGACCGAGGCCACGTCCATTGCCGCGGCGGCATCGCCCAGCGCCTTGGCCTTGGCAAGGAAGTCATCCCAATTCGTCCAAACCTCTGGCTTGGCTTCCGAATCTGGGTCTTCGACATTCACTTCGTATTTTGCGGCAATTTGCGCTGCACCATCGACCAATGCGGCCTTGGCTGCTTCGGCTGCAGCGGCATCATAGGCCCCGCCACCCGCCATGCCGCCCAGCGTTTTGGCCGCAGCGCCGAATGATTTCATCAAGGCTTGGCGCGCTTCGACGCTGGGGTCAGCGGCAAAGGCAGTGCTGGCAAGCCCGCCAATCAAGGCCGCGCTCAGGGCCAGCGCTGTTAGGTTCCGTGTCATAGAATTCTCCTGTGGGTGGGGGTGAATTAGGGTGATCTTAGTAACCTTTGGTTGAACGCGCCAAGGTTTTTTGCGGCGTAATGCCACGCTCACGCGTTTGTGAACTGGCAAGAGCATTGGACGACATGGCGCAATGATGTAAGAACATAACATGAACAAATCGCCCCATCGCCGAATCTTATGCCTGTGGTTTCCCCGCCTTGCGGCAGAGCGGGTGCTGCGCCAGCGCGCCGATGCATTGCCTGCCCCCTTTGCCATTGTGGGCGAGGCGCATGGCGCGCAGGTGCTGGTATCGCTTTGCGCGCAGGCGCAGGCGGCGGGGCTGCATCTGGGCCAAGCCTTGCGCGATGCGACTGCGATGTGCCCCGCGCTGATCCATCGCTCTGCCCATCCTGTGGCCGAAGCGGCATTTTTGGCCAGTCTGCGGCGCTGGGCGGGCAAGTTCACCCCATGGGTGGCGGAAGAGCCTCCTGATGCGCTGGCCTTAGATATCACGGGCTGCGCGCATTTGTTTGGCGGCGAGGCGGCGCTGATTGATGTGGTGGCGGCTGATTGCGCCGCGCTTGGCCTGTCGGTGCGCGCTGGTATTGCCGATACGCGCGGGGCGGCATGGGCCTTGGCGCGCTATGGTGGGCAGGCGGCGCGCGCGCATCGCAATGGCGATGCCATCGCGCAAGAGGCCCGCGCTACAAGGTCACGCGCGTCCAAACGCCGAAGCTGGGAGGTGATGGCCACCCGCATCCGCAGCGCACAGGCGATGGATGCCGCTGTCATCGCCCCCAGTGGTGATATGGCGGCGGTGCTGGCCTCGCTGCCCCTTGCTGCCCTGCGGTTAGAGGCGGCAGTGGTCGATGGGCTGCAACGCCTTGGCCTGCGCACTGTGCGTGATGTGGTGGCCCTGCCGCGCGCGCCCTTTGCCCGCCGCTTTGGCGCAGTGGCGCTGCGGCGGTTGGATCAGGCCATGGGGCTGGAGCCTGAACCGATCAGCCCCGCGCGCGGGGAAAATCACTTTGCCACACGGCTTAGCTTTCCAGACCCCATTGGCCTGCGCAGCGATATCGAGGCGGGGCTTGATCGCCTGCTGCCGCGCCTGTGCGACGGCCTGCGCGCCAAGGGCTTTGGCGCGCGGGCGCTGCGGCTGACGGCCTTTCGCGCGGGGGGCGGCATGGCAAGCGTAGAGGTGGGGCTGGCCCGCCCTGCCGACCATCCCGCCCGTATAAGGCCCCTGCTGATGCTTAAGCTGGATCAGATTGATGCAGGTTTCGGAATCGACTGTTTGCGCCTGCATGCCCATGTGGTCGAACCCCTGCCTGCCTTGCAACATGCAGGCCATCTGGATGCAGGTCAGCGGGTGCAATCGCGCGCAAGTGGGGACACAGATTTAGAGGATCTGATCGGCAAACTGGGCGCGAAACTGGGGCCAGAGCAGGTGCAGCGCCTTGCCCCTGCGCACAGCCATATTCCCGCCAAAGCCGCCCAGCCCCTTGCCGCCGCATGGGCAGCCCAAGCGGTGGGCGAGGCCCCCGAATGGCCCCGCCCCCCCAGCCCCCGCCCGCTGCTGATCTTCCCGCCCGAAATGGTGGGCGCACCCGAAGACAGCCCCACCCCGCCCGCGCAGTTCAAATGGCGCGGAAGGGTGTGGCAAACCCGCGTGGCGCTTGGCCCCGAACGCATCGCACCCGAATGGTGGTTCGACATGCCCGATTGGCGATCTGGCCCCCGCGATTATTGGCGTATCGAGGTAGAGGGGGGCGAACGATTGTGGCTGTTTTATGCGATTGGCCGCGATATGCCTGCGGGCTGGTTTTGTGAGGGGGTTTGGGGCGGCGCGGCCTAGCCGCGCGAAAAAGGTCCAGTGGACCTTTTTCAGCCTCAAACGCGCGAGCACGCCTGCGAGCGCAGGGGGGG
>JAIXXB010000028.1 GCA_027490955.1 Rhodobacter sp. | reverse complement strand
GCGCATCAAGGATTGGCGTAGGGTCGCCATGCGGTTCGACCGACGCCCAGAAATCTTCCTGTCCGCCTGCGCACTTGCCGCAATCGTATTGTTCTGGCTATGAGTCCTGAGCCTAGGTCTTTTCGCTGTATGCGATTCGTAAAGTTAGGTCGACTCTGCGCTGTAAAATCAGCTAATCGTTTCCCAGAATTGCTTTCACGTGAATCGCTGTCACTATCGAATGCCTTTATTTCATCTTTTTCTTTGGGCTTTAGCTGCGACAGATTCGCCAAAAGGTGTACTGTGTCGGAATCGTAGTACTTCACGCGGTCTGTTGATACTGTTATCAAAATCAATTCCGCATCGTCTTTCTCGTCGTTTTCAACCGCAAAGAAGACCGCAAATAGAGGGTTTGACGTAAAGTCTAGTAATCTTGTGGGAAGTCCGTAATGTTGAACACGAACCAATCTTTCAAATGTATTTGAATCTCTGTCAAAATCGGCTGGATGCCTAACGATAAGCTCCGAAAGAACTTTGTGCTCGTTGCCTGTCATTCTTTCATTTCTGAACAAGCTCGGGCGTAGCTTGAATCTAAATGACGAATGCCCCCTGTAAAGTACAAGCTTGCCTTCTTGAGATGGCCGCGCCTCAAGCTTTTCTAGAATCTTCCAAAGCGAGTCAAACTTTTCTACTGGCGGGCGCCCCCGTTGAATGACGACTGGCGCTTCGAGTTCAGCCAATGATGTCGCAAGAGCTTCGACAGTTTCCGACATACATCACATATCCCGTTTGCTTTCATATACAGAAGCATAAGAGGCCGATGATTGCAATCATACGTTGCAAAAAAACCCCCACTGTTTCCAGCGGGGGTCTTGAAATTTGGGCCTATGCCCAAATTGTTACCAATCTTCCTTAGCCACCACACGCGTCGTCACTGGCAGTTTCATCGCGCCAAGGCGCAGGGCCTCGCGCGCAATAACTTCGGACACGCCGTCGATTTCGAACATGATGCGGCCAGGTTTTACCTTGGCTGCCCAATAATCGGTGGAGCCTTTACCCTTACCCATGCGCACTTCGGTCGGCTTGCTGGATACTGGAACATCGGGGAATATCCGAATCCAGACGCGGCCTTGGCGTTTCATGTGGCGGGTGATCGCGCGGCGGGCTGCCTCGATTTGGCGGGCCGTTACGCGCTCTGGCTCGGTGGCTTTCAGCGCAAAGGAGCCGAAGTTCAGCAAAAAGCCGCCCTTCGCTTCGCCGTGGATACGGCCTTTGTGCTGCTTGCGGAACTTAGTCCGTTTGGGTTGCAACATTTGTCTTCTCCCTTATGCGCGTTCGCGGTCGCGGCGCGGCGCACGTGGCGCAGGGCCATCTTGTGCATCGGCCAGACGGCGATCATGGGCTTGCGGATCATGCTCTAGGATTTCGCCTTTGAAGATCCAGACCTTAACACCGATGATGCCATAGGGCGTCATCGCTTCGGACAGGGCATAGTCGATGTCCGCGCGCAGGGTATGCAAAGGCACGCGGCCTTCGCGATACCATTCGGTGCGGGCAATCTCGGCCCCGCCAAGGCGGCCCGATACGTTCACACGAATGCCCAGTGCGCCGATCCGCATGGCGTTTTGCACACCGCGCTTCATCGCGCGGCGGAACGAAACGCGGCGTTCCATTTGCTGAGCGATGGATTCCGCCACCAGTTGCGCGTCCAATTCGGGCTTGCGCACCTCTACGATGTTCAGGTGCAGTTCCGATTTGGTAAACACAGCCAGTTTCGCGCGCAGCGTTTCAATATCGGCGCCTTTTTTGCCAATAATCACACCTGGACGTGCGGTATAAATCGTCACGCGGCACTTTTTGTGCGGACGTTCGATGATAACCCGCGAAACACCTGCTTGCAGGCATTCTTTGTGGATGAATTCGCGCATCCGCAGATCTTCTAGCAGCAGGTTGCCGTAATCTTTCGATTCTGCAAACCAGCGGCTGTCCCATGTGCGGTTGACCTGAAGGCGCATGCCAATTGGATTAACCTTCTGACCCATTATGCCGACTCCCCAGATTGACGCAGCTTGATGGTGATTTCGCTGAATGGCTTCATGATTTTGCCAAAACGGCCACGTGCGCGGGGACGGCCCCGCTTCATGACCAAGTTTTTGCCAACCCATGCTTCGGCCACAATCAGGCTGTCCACGTCGAGGTTGTGGTTGTTTTCCGCATTGGCGATGGCCGATTGCAGGCACTTCTTCACATCGCCCGCAATGCGGCGCTTAGAGAAGGTCAGATCGGCAAGCGCCTTGTCCACCTTTTTGCCACGGATCAGGCCCGCAACAAGGTTCAGTTTTTGTGGCGAGGTGCGCAGCATACGGGCAATTGCCATAGCTTCGTTATCCGCCACGCGACGGGGGTTCTTTTCCGTTCCCATGGCTTATTTCCTCTTGGCTTTTTTATCGGCCGCATGGCCGTAATAGGTGCGGGTTGGCGAGTATTCGCCAAACTTTTGGCCGATCATCTCTTCGGTCACGTTCACGGGAACGTGCTTTTTGCCGTTGTAGACGCCAAAGGTCAGCCCCACAAACTGCGGCAGGATCGTCGAGCGACGCGACCAAATCTTGATCACCTCGTTCTTGCCGCCTTCTTTTGCCTTTTCAGCCTTCTTCAGGACGTAGCCGTCAACGAAGGGGCCTTTCCAAATAGAACGTGCCATAGATTAGCGCCCTTTCTTCGCATGCCGCGAGCGGACGATCAAACGATCGGAACCCTTGGGCTTGCGTGTTTTGTTGCCTTTGGTGCCCTTGCCCCATGGGGTCACAGGGTGACGGCCACCCGAGGTGCGGCCTTCGCCGCCGCCGTGGGGGTGGTCGATTGGGTTCATCGCCACACCGCGAACGGTTGGGCGCACGCCCTTGTGGCGCATACGGCCCGCTTTACCAAAGTTTTGGTTGCTGTTGTCGGGGTTAGACACCGCGCCAATGGTTGCCATGCATTCTTGGCGCACCATGCGCAATTCGCCCGAGGACAAACGGATTTGGGCATAGCCGCCATCGCGGCCCACAAACTGGGCATAGGTGCCAGCGGCGCGTGCAAGCTGCCCGCCTTTGCCAGCCTTCAGTTCCACATTGTGAACAATCGTCCCGATGGGCATGCCCGAGAATGGCATTGCATTGCCTGGCTTCACGTCAGTTTTCGCGCCAGCGATCACAGAATCGCCAATCGCCAAACGCTGCGGTGCCAAAATATAGCTCAACTCGCCATCCGCATAGCGGATCAACGCGATGAATGCCGTGCGGTTGGGATCGTATTCGATCCGCTCGACCACTGCGGCCATGTCAAATTTACGACGCTTGAAATCGACGACACGGTACAGACGCTTGGCGCCCCCACCCTTGTGCCACATAGTAACGCGTCCGGTGTTGTTGCGACCGCCCGTCTTTGTCAAACCTTCGGTAAGGGATTTGACGGGGCGACCTTTCCACAGCTCCGAACGGTCGATCAGAACCAACCCACGTTGGCCAGGCGTCGTCGGCTTATACGACTTTAGTGCCATGCTTTCTGTCTTCCGTTTGCTAAGGGGTCTTAAAGACCCGCTTGGTTATAGGGCCCCGAAGGTCCCCGATTCGCGGCACATCTCGCAGGCAAGCCATTGAATATATGCCGAATTTCACAAAAAATCCACGGCCCCAAGTCGCCTTGGGGCCGCAAGATTGCTGCCGTGTATCAGAGGCCCGTCGAAACGTCGATGCTGTTTCCAGCCTCTAGCGTGACATAGGCCTTTTTCTTATCCGAACGCTCGCCCGCGCGGCCACGGAACTTTTTCGCCTTGCCCTTAGTGATGGTGGTGTTCACCGCCTTCACTTTCACACCAAAGACAGCCTCAACGGCCTCTTTGATCTGGGGTTTGGTGCTGTCCATCGCCACTTGGAACACATAGGCGTTCGCCTCGGCTGCCATCGTCGCCTTTTCGGTGATGATGGGCTTTTTGATCAGGTCGTAGTGCTGTGGTTTCGCGCTCATTTCAGACGAGCCTCCAATGCTTCGACACCTGCTTTGGTGATCACCAAAGTGTCACGTTTCAGGATGTCATACACGTTTGCGCCCATCGTTGGCAGCACGTCCACGCCTTCAAGGTTGCGCGCAGCCAATGCGAAATTCGCATCAACGCTTGCCCCATCGATGATCAACACGCGCTTCCAGCCCAGTTCCGAAACTTGCTTGGCCAGAACGGCAGTCTTGGCCTCGGCCATGGTGGCCACGTCCAAAATCACCAACTCGCCCGCTTTTGCCTTGGCAGACAGTGCATGACGCAGACCCAGCGCGCGGAACGCTTTGGGCAGATCATGGGCGTGGCTGCGTGGCTGTGGGCCTTTGTAAACGCCGCCGTGACGGAAGATCGGGGCCTTTTTCGACCCGTGGCGTGCGCCGCCCGTGCCTTTTTGCTTGTAGATCTTCTTGGTCGAATAGGACACGTCCGATTTGCCCAGCGTCGAATGGGTGCCAGCTTGGGCCTTGGCCCGCTGCCAGCGCACCACGCGGTGCAGAACATCGGCGCGTGGTTCCAGACCAAACAGCGCTTCGTTCAGTTCGATGGAGCCTGCTTTGCCGCCATCCAGCTTGATCACATCAAGTTTCATGCTTCACCCCCTTCGGTGGTCACGTCCACTGCGGGAGCTTCAACCACAGGTGCGGCAGCCGCCGCAGCCTTGCGCACAGCCGCAGGCAAAGGCAGGCCCGCAGGGGCTGCTTTTTTCACGGCGTCCTTGATGGTCACCCAGCCGCCTTTGGAACCCGGGACAGCGCCCTTGATCATCAGCAAACCGCGTTCAGCATCGGTGCGCACCACTTGCAGGTTCTGTGTGGTCACCCGCACAGCGCCCATGTGGCCCGCCATTTTCTTACCCTTAAACACTTTACCTGGGTCTTGGCACTGCCCTGTCGAACCGTGCGAGCGGTGCGAAACCGACACACCGTGCGAGGCGCGCAAACCGCCAAAATTGTGACGCTTCATCGCACCCGCGAAACCCTTACCAATCGACGTGCCCGCGATATCCACGAACTGGCCTTCAAGGTAATGCTCGGCGGTGATTTCAGCGCCCACTTCGATCAGGTTGGCTGGCGAGACGCGGAATTCTGCAATTTTGCGCTTTGGCTCGACATGAGCTTTCGCAAAATGGCCGCGCATCGCTGCCGTTGTCCGCTTGGCCTTGGCCACGCCAGCGCCCAGTTGAACGGCCGAATAGCCATCCTTCTCGACAGTGCGTTGGGCCACGACTTGCAGGTGATCCAATTGAAGAACAGTCACAGGAACCTGTGTGCCGTTTTCCAGAAACAACCGGGTCATGCCCAGTTTCTTTGCAATAACGCCAGAGCGCATGTCTATGCCCCCCTTACACTTTGATCTCGACATCCACGCCAGCGGCGAGGTCGAGCTTCATCAGCGCGTCCACGGTCTGGGGGGTCGGATCAACGATGTCCAAAAGGCGCTTATGCGTGCGGATTTCCCACTGGTCACGCGACTTTTTGTCGATGTGTGGGCCGCGCAAAACGGTGAATTTTTCGATTTTATTCGGCAGCGGAATGGGGCCGCGCACGGTTGCGCCAGTGCGCTTTGCCGTGCTGACGATTTCTTGCGTGCTGGCATCCAGAACGCGGAAATCGAAGGCTTTCAACCGAATGCGGATGGTTTGACCTTGCATTTGTTTTTCCTTCGGAACGTAAACGCGGCGACATGCCGCGCTCATAGGTTCACATGTCAAAATAAAGTGGCGCGCCCAAACGCGGGCGCGCCACGGTTTTCCTTAAGCGATAATTTTCGACACCACGCCAGCGCCGACAGTGCGGCCGCCTTCGCGGATTGCAAAGCGCAGGTTTTCTTCCATGGCGATGGGGGCGATCAGTTCGACGTTGAACTTCAGGTTATCGCCGGGCATCACCATTTCCGTGCCTGCAGGCAG
>JAIXXB010000029.1 GCA_027490955.1 Rhodobacter sp. | reverse complement strand
TTGCGCCGAATTTGCGCGCGGTATTTTCCCGAGGGAAGCTTGGTAATCGTTGCCATGTGCGAAGCCTGTAGGACGAAGTTGCAATTGCGTTAAACACACTGCACATCGCTGTGCAAATTATGTGCAATTGATACCAAAAAAGTATTTCTGCAACGACAGAATAACTGCAAATATCCTGTATTTACAACATAAATCGTGTGGCGCAGAAATCCAGAATGTCACCCCCGAGGATATTTGGGAAAAGAAGAAGGCGCAGATCTGCGCATATTCTGTGGGGGTCTGTTAAACGGGCGCGCGCATCCCTATGTTTGGCCCAAGCGAAGGAGGGCGCTGCCCGATGTTTTCATCCCTGACAGACGGAATTTCGCGCCAGATTGGCGAGATTGGCGCGCAGCTCTCATCGCTGGTCAGCGAGCCCAGTCTGCGGCTGGGGGTGACGGGATTGTCGCGGGCGGGCAAGACGGTGTTCATCACCTCGCTGATTGCCAATTTGCTGGATCGTGGGCGCATGGGGCAGTTGAAGGCGGGCGGGCGGATTGAGGCGGTGTATTTGCAGCCGCAGCCTGATGATACGCTGCCGCGCTTTGGCTATGAAGATCACCTTGCCGCCTTGACGGGCGATCATCCGTCTTGGCCAGACAGCACGCGCGCTGTGTCTGAATTGCGCCTGTCCTTTCGCATTGCGCCCTATGGGGTGCTGGGCGGTCTGACGGGGCCGCGCGTGTTGCATGTGGATATTGTGGATTATCCGGGTGAATGGCTGCTGGATTTGGCGCTGCTGGACAAATCTTACCTGCAGTGGAGCGAAGAGGTGCTGGCCCGCCTGCCGCAGCGCGCCGTAGGGGCGGGTTATTTGGCGCAGGCGCGGGCCGAAGATGGCGCGCGCGCTTTGGACGAGGCGCGGGCCAGCGCCCTTGCCGCCGCCTTTACCGATTATCTGCACGCGGCAAAGGCAGAAGGCTGGTCTGATTGCAGCCCGGGGCGGTTTTTATTGCCCGGCGATTTGGCGGGCAGCCCTGCGCTGACCTTTGCACCCTTGCCGCCATCGGATGCCCCGCGCGGCAGCATGGCGCGGGAAATGGCGCGCAGGTTCGAGGCCTATAAATCGCGCGTGGTGCAGCCGTTCTTTCGCCAGCATTTCGCCAAGATCGACCGCCAAATCGTGCTGGTGGATGTGCTGGGCGCAATCCACCAAGGCCCCCGCGCGCTGGAGGATTTGCGCCGCACCATGGCCGATATTCTGGGTGCGTTCAAACCGGGACGTTCGCGGTTTTTGGCGCAGATTTTGGGCGGGCGGCGGGTGGAGAAAATCCTATTTGCCGCCACCAAGGCCGACCATTTGCATTCTGCCCAGCACGGCGCCCTGACGGGGATTATGCAGGCCATGCTGCGCGAGGCGATCTCGCGCGCTGATTTTGCAGGGGCACAGACGGCGGCGCTGTCTTTGGCCAGCCTGCGCTGCACTGTGGAAGAGATGCTGTCGCAAAACGGCGAGATTTTGCCCGCCGTGCGCGGGCGGCAATTGGGCAGCGGCAAGCAGGTCGCGCTTTATGCAGGCGAGTTGCCCACCGATCCGATGCGCCTGCTCTCGCCCGCGCGGCAGGGGGCACAGGCGTGGCTGGATGCCGATTTTGGCATGATGCAATTTGCCCCCGCAAAGGGCGGCATGGCCAGCGCCAGCCTTGGCAGCGGCCAAGGGGCGGGCGGGCTGCCCCATATCCGCCTTGACCGCGCGGCGGAATTTTTGATTGGAGATCGGTTATGACCACATCCCCCTTGCGCAAAGCCGTGGTGCGAGAGATCGAGGCAGCCCCCGCAGACCCTAGCCTTGCCGCCCCCGTGCTGGATGACGGGCCAGATGACAACCGCGCCATTGCCGCGCTGACCGCAGTGGCCCCGCGCCGCCGCAGCGCCCTGTCGCGGCTGGCGCTGTGGGTGTTTACATCGCTGTTTGTGCTGGTGCTGACCACGGCGGCGTGGAACTTTGTCATGGGTCTGTTTGCCAGCAATGCCGTGCTGGGCTGGGTGGCGTTCGGGCTGGTTCTGGCTGCGCTTGCCCTTGCCGTGATCGCCGCTTGGGGCGAGGTTTTGGCCTTTTTGCGCATGGGGCGGTTGGATGGTATCCGCCAACGCGCGGCATCTGCCGAGGCCGCCGATGATCTACCTGCCGCCCGCGCCGTTGTGGCAGATATCGCGCGCCTTTATGGCGGGCGGGCCGAGCTGTCTTGGGGCATGGCCCGCCTGCGCGAAAACATGGGTGATGTGATGGACGCCGATGCGCTGCTGGCCTTGGCCGAGCGTGAGGTGCTGGCCCCCCTAGACCGCGCTGCATTGGCCGAGGTGGAACGCGCCGCGCGCCAAGTGGCCACCATCACCGCCTTTGTGCCGCTGGCCTTGGCCGATGTCGCCGCCGTTCTGTTTGCCAACACGCGGCTGATCCGCCGCATTTCGCAAATTTACGGCGGGCGATCGGGCAGGTTTGGCAGCCTTGCCCTGATGCGCCGCGTGGCGGGGGCACTCTTGGGCGCGGGCGCGATGGCGCTGGCCGATGATCTGGTGGGGTCAGTGGCGGGGGGCGGTATTCTTGGCAAAATATCCCGCCGCTTTGGCGAGGGGGTGGTGAACGGCGCACTGACCGCGCGGGTGGGCATTGCGGCGATGGAGCTAAGCCGCCCCCTGCCATTTGCGGCGCTGGCACGGCCTAACACAGGGGCCACGATTTCCCGCGCGCTGGCGGGGCTGTTTGGCAGTAAAAATGAAGCGTAGCAACTGTCTTTCTCACCCCGCCTGTTTCACATAACGCTCCCCCTTTTTCGCCATCGCATTGAGAATGGTCAGCAGCTTTCTAGCGCAGGCGGTTATGGCGACTTTGAGGGGTTTTCCTGCCTCTTGCAGGCGTTTGCGGAACGCTTTGATGGTGG
>JAIXXB010000019.1 GCA_027490955.1 Rhodobacter sp. | reverse complement strand
TTTGCTTTCTTCATCGTCCGTCCTCTCTATCGGCCGGACTCTAGTCGAGTATGGAAGAAAAATCCCGTGGCAGGTCAGCCGGACTCTAGTCGAGTATGGAAGAAAAATCCCGTGGCAGGTCAGCATTCCCGCCGTGTGATCGGCTGGGCCGTCAGCAACCGCATGAAGCGTGATCTGGCGATCCGGGCCTTGAAGATGGCCATTGCCCTGCGATCACCGCCCAAGGGCTGCATCTTCCATAGCGACCGCGGCAGCCAATACTGTTCGCATGACTATCAGGAGGTTCTGCGCGAGCATGGGTTCAAGGTGTCGATGAGCGGGAAAGGGAATTGCTACGATAACGCCGCAGTAGAAACCTTCTTCAAGACCATCAAGGCAGAGCTGATCTGGCGCAGGTCTTGGGAAACGCGCCGCCAAGCCGAGACCTCCATCTTCCAATATATCAACGGATCCTATAACCCTCGGCGACGGCACTCAGCATTGGGATGGAAAAGTCCGGTCGCTTTTGAACGGAATGTGGCTTAAACGAGCACTTGGAGTGGCACCAATACGCGACAGTTCCAATATTTTTCATATCGCGCGCCCAGTGCAACACCTGAGACATGCGGCCCAAATGGCGCACAATCGAACTGGCCTTCAATCCCAAGGCTTGCCGCTCGGCGATCCAATCTTGCACCCGCAACGCTTTAAACGCGCGCAGCGGCGTCTGGCCAATAGAACCTGAGATTTGCTTCAGGGACAGGTCAGCCGCCTTCGAGACGCGCACCTGAAGAAGATAGGCTTCAATCACGTCAGCAACCAGCATTCGAGAGGGCGGTTGAATGACGCCCGCCGAACTGCCACCCTCAATCGATCGCTCCAATTCCGATGACCAGGCCTGCGCATCAAGTTTACGCAGAAAGGTCTGGGCGCGATAGACCCCGTTGCGCCGGATTTGCGCGCGGTATTTTCCCGAGGGAAGCTTGGTGATCGTTGCCATGTGCGAAGCATGTAGGACGAAGATGCAATCACAGTAAACACACTGCACATCGCTGTGCAAATTGTGTGCAATCGATACCAAAAAAGTATCTCTGCACACCCAGAATAACTGCAAAATCACTGTATTTACAACATAAATCGTGTGGCGCAGAAATCTAGAATGTCACCCCCGAGGATATTTGAAGAAAAGAAGAAGCGCGCCTTCTTCTTTTTCCAAGTATCCTGCGGGGGGAGCGAAGCGGGGGGCCGCATAGGCCCCCCTAAGTCCTTGGCCGCACATCCAGCCATATGCCATCGCGCCCGCGCACAGTAAGATGCGCAACAGGCACGGGCGGGCGGGTGGCTAGTGGCGAAAAACGGAAGGCACGGGCCAAAAGTGCCAACAGCAGCACCCCTTCGGCCATGGCAAAGCCAGCGCCTGTGCACACACGCGGGCCTGCGGAAAACGGCAGATAGGCATCACGCTGGCTGTCTTTGGTGTCCTCTCGCGTCCAGCGGGTGGGATCGAAAGCATCGGGGTTGGCCCAAAGCCGCTCGTGGCGGTGCAAATGCCACGGCGAGATCACAATCTGCGCGCCGCGTTTGATCATCCGCGCGCGAAAGCTTTCGGTCTGCTGATTTTGCCGCACCATCATTGGCACGGGCGGGTAAAGACGCAGGGTTTCGCGAAAGACATCGCGCGTAAGGCGCAATTTCGACAGGTCTGAAAAACGGGGTGCAGGGCCAATCGCCGCCCCCTCGGCGGCGACTTGCTGCTGAATATCGGGATGGAGCGCCAACATATACAACCCCCATGCCAGCGCCGAAGCGCTGGTTTCATGGCCTGCCAGAAAGAAAATGGCGACTTGGTCGACCATCTCATCGGGCGCGAACCCTTGGCCTGTGACGGGGTCAAGTGTGGTCATGATTTTGGTGGCCAAATCATCAGGCGCAAGTTTCGCCGCAATGTCTGCGGCGCGTGCAAGTGTCAGCTTTGTGATCAGCGCGCGGATTTTTTGGGCCGATGCCAAGGTTTCGCGCCGATGTGCGCGCCGAATGGAATTGGGCAGCCATTTGGGCAGGGGGATAAAGGCCGCTAAATTCAGCAAGGGCTGGCTGCGCTGGTAAGTCTTGAATTCGGAAAACACCGCCCATGCGGTGTCATCCTCGATCGGGATGGAAAACAACGTGCGAAAGATCACATCGGCCGCAAGATGCGAGGTGACCGCCTCGATTTCAACCTCGCCCGCCTGCATTCGGGCCACCGCCGCTTGCCCTGCCGCCAGCATCGCAGGGAAAGTATCGCGCAGGCGGCCCCCTTCAAAGGCGGGGTCAATGATGCGGCGCTGGCGCTTCCAGTCGTCGCCATTGGTCACGAAGACGGAATTGCCCAGCAGCGGGGCCAACCCCTCGCGGATGCGGTTTGATTTGGGAAACACATCTGGTGCATCGCGCAGCACGCGCGCGATCAGCGCGGGATCATTGATCAAATAGCTGCGGAAAAACAATGTGCGAAATTCCGCCATCCACGCGTGATACAGGCGCTGGGGCTGGGCCGAAAGGATGTCATGGCGAAACAGGCGCAGGTAAGCCCATAAGGATACGCGCGGCGCGCGCGGGGTAGGCTTGGGCGGCATAGGATTTGGGCGCGGTGCGGTCATGCGATGTTCCGATAGCCCGACAGCGCCCGCGTGATCCGCTGCGGCGAAGGGGCAATCCCGCTGTAGCGCTGCGCCAAAGTTTGCGGCCCCGCAGTGATGCGGAAGTAATCGTAATGGCCCACGCGGTCAAAGGCGCACATATACTGAAAATGCAGGCGGAAGAACTTATAGCGCAATTCCTGCCAGCGCTGCGGCGATAAGGTTTGTGTAAAGGCGCAAGATACAACCAGCGGCCATTTTTGATCTGGCGGGGCAATTCCCGTTACGGCCACAGGATCGCATAGGGCAAAGGCGCAGCCATCGCCTGGGGCAGTGACATCGACCCAAGTGATGTCGCCTTGCTGGCACAGATAATGCAAATCACCCCGCAGGCGGGTGGCGCGGGGCAGGAAAGATACCATCGGCACCACTTGGCCAAGGGTTAGAAAGCTGAGCGTGGGGCGCTGTTCTGGCAGGCCCGCGCGCAAGATATCTGACAGGATCGTCACCCCCATATAGGCCCCCGATGAATGGCCAACCACCAGCACCTCGTCAAACCCTTCGGACAGGCTGGCGCGGATCCGCGCGGCAAAGCCCGCCATCCGCATCGAAAGTTGCGGCGGATAGGCCCCCCAATATTGGGCAGAAAAGGCAAAATCATGCATCAAATAATGGGCCAAGATATGATGGTCGTATCTCTTGGCCAGCACCAAAAAGCCAAAGGCGGCCAGCAGGCCCAAGACCTGCAAAATGGGGTGAATAAGGGACATGGCCCACGCCACCAACAAGCCAAGTGTCGTTGCAATCAGCGCTTGGCCCAAAAGATGCAGCACAGGATACAGCGCGGCCACAGTTGGCCCTTTGCGCAGGCGCATTTGGCGAAAAAACGCGCCCGAGGCAAAATAGACCCACATCGTTGTCACCATTTGCCAATAGGTTGCCAAAATGCCTTCGGACATGGACGATTTGACGATGTCCGACCAGATCATCACCTCTATGTCGGCGCGGGTCTCGGCCCCGTCCATCACCGCTACGGCATGCCATCTGTAGGGGGCGGCGCTGCCCTTTTTGCGCGGTGGGCTGGGCTGTATACTGAGGTTATAGCCCGAAATTGCCGCCTGCGCCGCGCCCTCGCTGCGATACAACTCGCGGTAGCGGCGCGGTGGAAAGGGGTCATATCCCGGAATATAAAACACCTTTCTGCGAAAGGCGGCTGGGCTGGGATCGGGGCGGGGCGCATCGAACATATGCCACCCTAGCGCGAGCTAGCCCAAACTGGCAAGGAAGGGGATGTTATCAAGCAGCCAAAAAGACATGGCCGAAAATCCACCCGTCAGCATCAACAGCCCGATTGTCCACAGCATCAGGCCCATAATCCGCTCGATCCGCGCGCCATGGCGTTTGAGAAAATCGACCAAAGGCGACAGGCGCGCGAAAAATGCGGCCACCAGCAAAAACGGAATACCAAGGCCCAGCGCATAGGCGCCAAGCAGGGCAGTGCCGCGCGCGGCATCCCCCTCTTGGGCGGCAAGGGTCAAGATGGCCCCCAATTGCGGGCCGATGCAGGGTGTCCAGCCAAAAGCAAAGGCAAGGCCCAAAACATAGGCCCCAAAGGCCGTGCCACCCTGCGGGCCCGCATCCATGCGCAGATCACGGTCAAGGATGGAAATGCGGAAAATCCCGATGAAATGCGCGCCAAATGTCATAATCACAAGGGCCGCCGCTGTGTTGAACCACGCCGCATTGCCAAGGAAAAACGCACCAAAGGCCGATGCAGCCAGCCCCATCAGCAGAAAAATCGTGGAAAGGCCCATCACAAAAAACAGTGCGGCCATAATCGGGCTGCGGCCGGTTTTCATCTCTCCCACGGAAATACCCGACATATAGGCCAGATAGGGCGGTACAATCGGCAGAACGCAGGGCGACAGAAACGACAGCCCCCCGGCAACCAGCGCGACGATCAGGCTGGGCAACAGGCTGGCGTCCAAAATATCGATACCGAACATCGCAATTCCCTTTTTCGCCGTGATAGCGCAGAAAGAAGGCTACGTTAAGGGCGCGATTGTCACAGATGCGTGGGCGGGGCTGCAACCTGCCTGCGGCGCGGATATTGACGCCAATGTGAAAGGGCGCAGGATGGAATGGGATGTTGAAGCCGATTGCCTTGGGCTGCTTTGCCCCCTGCCCGTGCTGCGCGCGCGCAAGGTTTTGGCGGGCATGGCGGCGGGGCAGGTGCTGCGGGTGCTGGCATCCGATGCAATGGCGGCAATTGATTTGCCGCATTTTTGCACAACGGCAGGCCACGCTTATTTGGGGGCCGCGCCTGTGGTGGGCGGTCAGGCCTATCTGATCCGCTGCGGCGGATAAAAATGGGGCAGAGGTTGCCCCCTGCCCCGATAATCACACCAAGATCAATATCTTAGGACTTACTGCTCCACCAGCCTTTTTTGCGCGGCTTGTCTGCTGCAGGGGCCTCGGCGGGGGCCACCGCCACGGCCTGAGGGGCCTTGGCCTCGGTCGCAATGGGGGCCTCGGCGCGGGTCTCGGCGGGCGCATCGCTGGAGGCTTCGCTTGGCGCAACTGCGGCGCTGGCCGTTTCATCGGCATCCTTGGCCTTGGCCGCGCGCGCGCTGCGGGGCGCTTTGGCCTTGGGTTCAGCCTCGGCCTCGGCACCAGTTGCCTTGGCCTTGGCGCGGCCACGGCTTGGCTTGGCTGCAGGCGGCATGGGCGCATCAACTGCTGCGCCAAAGGCCTCGGCTACGGCGTCTTCGGCACTGGTGGGTTCGGCAGGTGCGGCATCGCTGGGTGCGATCTCGCCCAAAGCCTCGGCAGATGCAGATGCTTTCTTGCCGCCACGGGGGGCGCGGCCGCGCTTTGGCTTATCGCTGGCCGCAGTGGCTGCATCGGCGGCTTGAGCTGCAGCAAGATCTGCGCCTGCGCCATCCGCTGCGCCTTCCGCTGCCGCATCGTCGGTATCGCCCTCGCCGTCGTCTTCGTCATCACCTTCGCTGGACACTGGCTGCTCTTGGCCTTCGCTGCCCTGTGCGCCATTGCGCGGCTTACGGCGGCGGCGGCGGCGGCGCTTTTTGCCCCCATCACCCGCGCCTTCGGCTTTGCCTTCGGCCTTACCCTCGGCGCTGACGGCCTCATCGCCTGCATCCTCGGTCTCATCGGCGGCGATATCGTCCAAGATATCATCTTGGATGTCTTCTTCGGCCACGGGTGCGCCCATCAGGCTGGCATTGCCCGAAATCACAGAAGAAGTGCCAACAACTGCGCGCGTGGCGGTTTTGAACTTTTCAATGGTGAAATCGGGGCTGATCATCGCGGGGTCGCATTCGATACGCACAGACATACCCGTGCGCGCCTCGATCTGGGCGATATGTTCGCGTTTGTTGTTGATCAGGAAATTCACAATCCCAATCGGCGCGCGCAACAAGACCTCGCGCGAGCGTTTTCGCGTGCCTTCCTCTTCCAAAGCGCGCAACACTTGCAACCCAAGGCTGTCATCGCTGCGGATCAGGCCCGTGCCATGGCAATGCGCGCAGGCCTGCGTCGTGCTTTCCAGCATTCCCGGGCGCAGGCGTTGGCGCGACATTTCCATCAGACCAAAGCCCGAAATGCGCCCCACCTGAATGCGGGCGCGGTCGGTTTTCAAACGATCTTTCAGGCGCTTTTCCACGGCGGCATTGTTGCGCCGTTCTTCCATATCGATGAAATCAATCACGATCAGGCCAGCAAGGTCGCGCAGGCGCAATTGGCGGGCCACTTCTTCGGCGGCCTCAAGATTGGTTTTCAGCGCCGTATCTTCGATACTGCCTTCTTTGGTTGCGCGGCCAGAGTTCACGTCAATCGCCACCAGCGCCTCGGTGATGCCAATCACGATATAGCCGCCCGATTTCAACTGCACTGTTGGGTTAAACATGCCCGACAGATAGCTTTCCACGCCATAGCGCGCGAACAGCGGGGTTGGGTCGGAATAGCGCACCACCTGTTTGGCGTGCGCGGGCATGATCATGCGCATAAAGTCTTTGGCCGTGCGATAGCCGCCTTCGCCTTCCACCAGAATCTCGTCGATCTCGCTAGAATACAAATCGCGGATCGTGCGTTTGATCAGATCGCCCTCTTCGTAAATCGCAGCAGGCGCCATAGATTTCAGCGTCAATTCGCGGATTTGCTCCCACAGGCGCATCAGATATTCATAATCGCGCTTAATCTCGGGCTTGGTGCGTTTGGCGCCTGCGGTGCGAATGATAAGCCCCGCGCCCTCTGGCACTTCGATTTCTTGCGCGATTTCTTTCAGCTTTTTGCGATCAGCGGCTTGGACGATTTTGCGCGAAATGCCGCCCCCACGCGCGGTATTGGGCATCAAAACGCAATAGCGGCCAGCGAGCGAAAGGTAAGTCGTCAGTGCAGCGCCTTTGTTGCCACGTTCTTCCTTGACCACCTGCACCAGCATGATCTGGCGCACTTTGATCACTTCTTGAATTTTATAACGCCGTGCGCGGGGGCGGCGCGGGGCCGAGATTTCTTCGGCAATATCTTCCTCTGCCACCGATTCAATATCATCATCGCTATCGGACGCATGGTCGATAGCGCGGAAAGCGCCGTCTTCGTTTTGGCCCAAATCATTATGGCCGGAATCATTATGGCCGGAATCCGAATCGTGATTGTGGCCATGATGGGCATCATCGGACGTGGAATCATCAGAGTGCGATGCGCCTGCTGCGGCCTCGTGGTCGGCATGGTCGTGGTCGTGGTTGTGGTCGTGGTGATCATCGGCGTGGCCGTGATCATCGCCGTGGCTGGCATCGCTGCCATCAGTTGCGTTGTGATCACCATCATCGCCCAGATCAACCACTTCCATCCCCGCAGGGCTGGCGGGCGCATCTTCATGCCCCGTGGGTTCAGGGCCTGTCAGCACCGCGTCCAGCGTGGCGCTTTCAGCCATGGTCGCGCCAGAGGTATCGCCCTCGTTGACCTCAACCGCGTCTGCCCCCGCCTCGACAGCGGCAGCGCCGCGGCGGTCACGTCCGCGCCCACGCCCGCGGCGATCATTGCGAGAGCCACCTTCGCGCCCGCCCTCTCGCCCACCTTCGCGCGCGGCCTCCTCGCGGCGGTCTTCGCGCGGACGGGCGCGGCGGTTTTCTTCCTCTTCCTCGGCCCGTGCAAAGGCGCGCTCTTCTTCCAGCAGCGCTTTGCGATCGGCCAGCGGGATTTGGTAATAATCGGGGTGAATTTCGGCAAAGGCCAAAAACCCGTGCCGATTGCCGCCGTAATCCACAAAGGCCGCTTGCAACGAAGGTTCCACCCGCGTCACTTTGGCCAGATAGATATTTCCTGCGAGTTGGCGTTTGTTTATTGTCTCAAAATCGAATTCTTCAACACGATTTCCGTCCACCACAACAACCCGTGTCTCCTCGGCATGGGTGGCGTCGATAAGCATTTTCTTTGACATGTTAATCCATTGCGCCGCCTGTGCGAGATGGGCCGTGGCGGGCTGCTTAAAAGCGCGTCACGGCTGGTCATTCGGGTGGGAGGGCGTCTTGTTTGGGCGAATAAGTGCGTGCCAAACCGCTGCGCGCCGCCCAGTGGGCAGGTCTGCAAGTGGGGTTTTGTCGCCTCGCGTCTCATCGCGTTGATGTTCAGGCAGCATGCTGCCCGCCTAAGCTGACCCCGTTTTGCGCCATCATCGCGGCACTTGCGGGTGTTTATCTGGCCAGGTTTGGCCAATCCGGCTGCCTGTTTGCGCGGCGTAATGTCACACCTATGCGCATGGGGCAGAGAATTTCTTGGCAGCGTCATACCGCCTACGCCAACCCTAGCGGCAATTGGGGCTAAAGGGCAATGGGTAATTGTCGCGAAACAGCGAACATCTGTTCAACTTTTACGTGTATCAGGCCCGCGCAGGGTGGCATCCTTGATAACTTTGCGGTCATACCAGCGGAACAAAAACGGATTGACCACGATAGACAGCATCGCACCCGCCAAGATAAGCCCATATAAATCCTGCGAAATAAGCCCGTTGATCAAGGCCAGCCCGCCCAGAATAAAGGAAAACTCGCCAATCTGCGCAAGGCCAATGGCCACCTGCAGGCTGACCTCTTTGGGCAGACCAAACAGGCGCGTGGTTGCAAAGGCTGCCAAAGATTTCGCCACAACCACAGTGAAAAAGGTGGCCAACACGCCAACAGGTTGGGTCAGCATGGTCGCAGGATCAAAGAGCATCCCCACCGAGACAAAAAACAGCACCGAGAATGTGTCGCGAATGGGCAAGGTGGTTTCTGCTGATTTGCGGCCAAGGGGGCTTTCGTTCAGCATCACCCCCGCCAGAAATGCGCCCAGCGCGAAAGAGGCATCAAACACCACATAGGCCACCCAAGCAAAGCCCAGCGCAATGGCCAGCGTGCCCAAAGTGGTCAATTCGACAGACTCTGTTTTGGCGATATGCGTGAAAATCCACGGCAAAAACTTGCGCCCCACAATGAACATAAAGGCGAAAAAGCCAAAGACCTTAAACAGAACTGATAGGGCCGATACGCCCAAAGCAGCCAGATCGCCGCCAAACATGACCGCCTGCGCAAAGACGGGCAGCATAACCAGTGCAAAGACCATGGCGATATCTTCTACGATCAACCAAGACACCGCCAGTTTGCCGCACTGACTTTTGGTCAGGCCGCGCTGTTCCAGCGAGCGCAGCAGGACAATCGTACTGGCCACCGACAGCGAAAACCCAAAGATCAGCGCCGATGCCAGACCATAGCCCAAAGACAGGGCCACCCCCGCCCCGACCAAAGTGGCCACGCTCATTTGCACCAAGGCACCAGGCAGGGCGATCTTGCGGCTTTCGATCAAATCCTTGATCGAAAAATGCAGGCCCACGCCAAACATCAACAAGATGATGCCAATTTCCGCCAATTGCTTGGCCAAGGCCACATCAGCCACAAAACCGGGTGTATGTGGGCCAATGGCAATACCTGCCAGAAGGTAGCCAAAAATCGCGGGCAGGCGCAGCGCTTTGGCGGCCATGCCAAAGGCAAAGGCCGTGACAATACTGGCGATAATCGTGCTCAGCAGCGCTGTTTCCATCTGCACAACTTCGCCACCGCGCCATGCAAAATCAAGGGCGGTGCGATTTATTTGTGGCCCAAACGGCAAAAAAGGCAGGGGCCCGCAATAGGTATCAACCCAATCTTTGCGCGCCTAAATTGCGGGGGTGCTAACCCCTGCCGCAGCACCCAAGGGGCCGCACAGGCCCATTGCCATTACACGTAATCCCCACGCTGCAGGCCATATTTGGCCATTTTTTCGTTCAGCGTGCGGCGCGGCAGGCATAACTCGTCCATCACAGCGGCGATGCTGCCTTTGTGGCGGCGCATGGTGCTGTCAATCAGCATCCTTTCAAAATCATCGACATAATCTTTCAGCGGCTTGCCTTCGGTGGTCATCGCAGGGCCAGAGGCTTCGTTATCTGCCATCAGCAGGCTGGCAATGCTGCCCGTGCCGCGCCTGCTTTGCAACACGGCGCGTTCGGCAATATTGACCAATTGGCGCACATTGCCCGGCCACGGCGCTTGCAGCAATTCCGCCGCTTCTTGCGCCGAAACTTGCGGCGCATCGCAGCCATATTCATCGGCGTAATCGGCGGCCGCCGAATTGAACAAGGTAAGAATATCTTCGCCCCGCGCGCGCAGCGGTGGGCAGATGATGGTCATCGCGCCCAGCCTGAAAAACAGATCAGGGCGCAGGATATCGTCCAGCTTTTTGCCCTGTAAATGTTCGTTGCAAATGGCGATGATGCGCGTTTCGGGCGGCACAGCCTGTTCGTTGATCAGCGTCAGCAAACGCGATTGCAGCGCATGGCTCAGATCCTCGATATCTTCAAGGCACAGCGTGCCGCCGCGCGCTTCCTCGACCAAGGGCAAAGCGCCATCTTCGCTGGGGCCAAAGATGCGGGCGGCCAGTTGATCTTCGCTATAGGCGGCGCAGGAAATGGTCACAAATTTGCGCGCCGCGCGCGGGCCGACGGCATGCAGCGCATGGGCGACCAGCGTTTTGCCCGTGCCCGTTTCGCCATCGATCAGAACATGGCTGTCTGCCTGTCCAAAATCCAAGATATCTTCGCGCAAACGCTCCATCGCGGGAGAGGCGCCCACCAGTTTTTTCATCAAAACCGATCCATCGGCCAATTCGCGGCGCAATGCGCGCGCATCCAGCGTCAGGCGGCGCGCCGATGTGGCGCGTTTGGCCAGTTCAGTCATGCGGTCGGGGTTAAAGGGCTTTTCCAAAAAGTCAAAGGCCCCGACCCGCATCGCCTCGACCGCCATCGGCACATCGCCATGGCCCGTGATCAAGATCACAGGCAGGCCCGAATCCATGGCCATCAAACGTTTCAGAAAGGCCATGCCGTCCATTCCTGGCATTTTGATATCAGACACGACAATGCCTTCGTAATCGGCGGTGATATGCTTTAGCGCCTCATCCGCGCTGTCATAGGTTTCGGTGTCAAACCCCGACAGGGCCAGCCACTGGCTGATCGACTGGCGCATATCTGCTTCGTCATCCACAATCGCCACTTTTAATGCCCGTGCCATGATTTACTCCGCTGCCTTTGCCTTGGTTCCCAAAAGGGGAAGGATAATGTCAAAAATTGCGCCGCCTGTTCCCGCGCCGCCTGATGGGGTGGCCCCATTTGCGCCCGCCGCGCCATCTGCATTGCGCGCTGTCAACCGCCCGCCCAAATCGGCCATGATACCAGAGGAAATCGCCAGCCCAAGGCCCACGCCTTCGCCTTGCTTTTTGGTGGTATAGAAGGGCTCAAAAATCGCTGAAGGGTCTTTGATCCCCGTGCCATTGTCGCGCACCGACAGCACTGCCGTATCACCCACAGTCATCAGCAATTCCACCGATGGGTCTGGCACATCCTTGGTGGCATCCAGCGCGTTGCGCAAAAGGTTGATGATGACCTGTTCCAGCCGCAAGCGGTCTGCCATCACCATCACTGGGGTGCGCGGCAAGGTGCGGCTGATGCGCAGCGCGCGGGTTTTCAACTGCGGCTCCATCATCGACAGGGCAGAGGATAGGCAAGCACGCAGATCGACAGGCTCCACCGCATCGCCACCCTTGCGGGCATAAGATTTCAGTTGCCGCGTGATCGCGCCCATGCGGTCGATCAAATCGTCAATACGCTGAAAAGAGGACAGCGCCTCGTCTGGCCGCTTGCGTTCCAGCAGCAGACGCGCGCCCGCAAGATAGGTTTTCATCGCCGCAAGCGGTTGGTTCAGCTCGTGGCTGACGGCTGCCGACATCTCGCCCAAAGCGGCCAGTTTTGACGATTGCGCCAGCGAGGTTTCCGCCACCTCTAGCGTTTTTTGCACCTTTTCGCGTTTGGCAATCTCGCGGTTCAGCCGTGCGTTCAGTTTGCGCAACTCCACCGATTCGCGCAAAAGCACCACCGATTGCGATTTTGCGCGGCGCGAGGACAGGTAAAATAATACCGCCGACAAAATCGCCATGGCCATGATTTCCAGCGCAATCACGCCGTTCACCTGCGCGCGCACAGAATCATAGGCGGTGAAATTGATCATGCGCCAGCCCTGGAAGCTAAGCCTTGTTTCCGTGCGCATCACCGCTTCGCCCGACAGATAGGCGTCAGGCGGGTCTTTGGCCCAATCGGTCGCGCTGGACAGCGCCCGCGCCACCGCGCCTGCCCCATCCGACGATGTCAGCGCCGCATCCACCGCCTTGCCGCGCCAGCGATGGTTAGAGGCCAAAATCACCACACCTTCGCTGTTGGTGACCAAAACCGAATCTTGCAAACTGGCCCAAGTGCGTTCGTGTTTCATCAAATCTGCGGCGACAACTATCACGCCCAAATTGCGCCCGTCTTGCACCACGCGGCGCGCATAGGTGAAATCAAATGCCCCACCATCGCGCGGTGTTGCGGTAAAGGCTGTCTCGTTCGATCTTTGCGCTGCCACGAAATAGGCCGCTGACCGCAGATTTTGGCCCAGAACATTGCGATCCGTTGCACCCACAACGCGCCCGTCCACATCCAGCAGCATGATCGAGGCCACGCCAATTTCCCGCTTTACCGCAATCAGGCGGCGGGTCGTGGCGGTGTAAATACCTTCGTTCAAGGCCGCAATCAGCGCAGGATCGCCCGACAGCAGCAAAGGCACCACAGATGATCTTTGCAAATCGGCCAGAATATTGCCCGAATACAGCGCAAGGCGCAATTCGGCGCGGTTGCGCGTGGTTTCGGAAAACCTTTCGGTCAGCAAGGTATTGGTAATAAAAACAATTGTCAGCCCGATCAAGGCCAGACCAGCATAGACCAGACGGATGCGCCAAGAGGCAGGGGCGGCTTGGCCCTGCGCCTCGTCATCCTCGTCGGTTTGGGGCAAAACAACCTGCCGCTGTGCTGGAATTCTCATGCCATCAGATTAGGCGCGCGCGCAGGCCGCCTCAAGCCTGTGCAATCACGCAAGCGCCATTTCGCCTAAGATACTGGCAAAGACACCTGCGCCGTCCGTGCTGCCAATCGCCACGTCAACAGCGCGTTCAGGATGGGGCATCATCCCCAAAACGCGGCGGTTTTCCGACAGAACCCCTGCAATATCGCCCATCGATCCGTTGGGATTGGCCGCATAACGCAGGGCAATTCGATCTTCGGCCTGCAGGCGCGCCAGACCTTCTGCATCAATGGTGTAATTGCCATCATGATGGGCAATGGGCAGGGCGATACGCTGGCCTTGGCCATAGGCAGATGTAAAGGGGCTGGCGGCGCTGGCCACAATCAAATCGACTGATTTACAAATGAATTTCAGCCCCGCATTGCGCATCAAAGCACCTGGCAGCAGGCCCATTTCCGTGATCACCTGAAAACCATTGCAAATGCCCAAAACATAGCCGCCCTTGCCCGCGTGCTGGCGCACGGCAGATGCAATTGGGCTTTGCGCGGCAATAGCCCCGCAGCGCAGATAATCGCCAAAGGAAAACCCTCCCGGCACGCCCACAACATCCACCCCCGCAGGCAGGGCCGTATCTTTGTGCCACACGCGCAGCACGTCAAAACCCGCATGGGCAAAGGCCACAGCCAAATCACGGTCGCAGTTCGAACCGGGAAAGGTGATGACAGCAGCTTTCATGAAAAGGCTCCTTCAGGGGCAGGCGCTTATACAAACTCGATCTGGTAGCTTTCGATCACGACATTGGCCAAAAGCTTGTCGCACATGGCGGTCACCGCCGCGCGGGCCTTTGCCGCATCGGTCTCGGCCAAGTCCAATTCGATCACCTTGCCCTGCCGCACCCCATTCACGCCTGCAAAGCCAAGGCTGCCCAGTGCGTGGCGCACGGCCTCGCCCTGCACATCCAAAACGCCTGCTTTCAGCATGACTGTGACGCGCGCTTTCATCGGCACTCTCCTGTTTTGGCCTTTGCCCCGCCTTAGCCAAAGCTGGCAAGGGCGGCAAGTGGGAATGGCCTAGTTAATCAAACTTGGCTTGATCTGATGGGTCACATTGCTGGGCAAAACGCCAAGACGGCGGGCCAGTTCGGTGTAAACATCGGCCACGGGGGTGGTATCGACGGGGCTGGGCATTTCGCCCATTTGCACCGCGCGCGCCTCAAGGCCACGCTCGCCGCCACGCTCTGGCGCTGTGCGCAAATCCCACAGGCGGCAGGTATCGGGGCTGATTTCATCGGCCAAAATCAGGCGCATAAAATCGCCCTCCCAAACGCGGCCAATCTCGATACGGAAATCAGCCAGCCGCACACCTACGGCCAACATCAGGCCTGACAAAAAGTCATTCACCCGCAGCGCGATGCGAATGATATCGTCGATATCTTGCTGGCTGGCCCAATTGAAGGCCATGATATGTTCTTCCGATACCATCGGCTTGTGCGGAATAGCGGGGTTTTTCAGGTAATATTCCACGATCGGGCCCGGCAAAGGGGTTCCTTCGGGAATGCCCAGATTTGCGCTCATCTCGCCTGCGGCATAGTTGCGCACGACGATTTCCAGCGGGATCATTTCGGCCATTTGCACAAGCTGTTCGCGCATATTGACGCGGCGGATGAAATGCGTGCCCATGCCAATGCCATGCAGGCCCGACATGAAAAATTCTGACAACCTATTGTTGAGCACGCCCTTGCCATCCACCGCCGCAGGGTTGGCCTGTTCAGGGGTGGGGGCGCTGTCGTCTTTGAAATAGGCGATCAGCGTGCCCGGCTCTGGCCCCTCGTATAAAATCTTGGCCCCGCCTTCGTAGATTTTCTTGCGCCGCGCCATAAGGCCCCCGATAGATACACTCCCCTGCCTATAGGGCACGGGGCGCATTTGGGCAAGCAGGCGCACAAAGCCTGCGCTAGCCCCCTTGCAGCGCGCGCCGTGCCGCGCCATATCTGCAGCAATGCAACCAAAGCCAAAGGGACAAAAATGCCAAGCTTTGACGATCGCGAAAACGCCTTTGAAGCGAAATTCGCCCATGATGCCGATATGCAATTTCGCGCCGAAGCGCGCCGCAACAAATTGCTGGGCCTTTGGGCTGCTGGGCTGATGGGCAAATCGGGCGATGAGGCTGCCGAATATGCCGCCAGCGTGGTTGCGGCCGATTTTGAAGAGGCAGGCAGCGATGACGTGGTGCGCAAAGTCGCCGCAGATTTGGGCAGCAAAGCCAGCGAGGATGAAATCCGCGCCAAGCTGACCGTGCTGATGTCCGAGGCCAAAGCGCAACTGCTGTCCGAGATTTGAGCGCGCCACGCCGCATATTGATCACTGGGGCGGGGGCGGGCATTGGCCGCGCCACCGCACAGACCTTTATCGCGCTGGGCTGGGATGTCGCCTTGATGGGGCGGCGCGAAGCCGCCTTGCGCGAAACTGCGGCAGGCGCGCCTGCCCTGATTTTGGCGGGTGATGTTGGCAATCTTACCGATGTCACCGCCGCTTTCGATGCGATCAAAACCAAATGGGGGCGTTTGGACGTTTTGTTCAACAATGCGGGCATATCGGCCACGCAGGCCCCGATTGACGAAATTGACCCCGCCCAGTTTTTGGCCGTGGTGCAAACCAATATCGTGGGCATGTTCTATGTTGCGCGCGCGGCCTTTGGGCTGATGCGGGCGCAGTCGCCCCAAGGCGGGCGGATCATTAACAATGGCTCTATCTCGGCCCATGTGCCGCGGCCTGGTTCTGTGCCTTATACCATGTCCAAACATGCCGTGACGGGGCTGACGCGCACGCTCGGCTTGGACGGGCGGGCGTTTAACATTGCCTGCGGGCAAATTGACATAGGCAATGCGGCCACCGAGATGGCTGCGGCCTTTCCCAAAGGCACGATGCAGGCCAATGGCCAAATCGCAGTGGAGCCTGTGATGGATGTGGGCCATGTGGCGCGGGCTGTGGCCCATATGGCCGCCCTACCTTTGGATGTGAATATCCCATTTCAAACCATTATGGCGCGCGATATGCCCTATATTGGGCGCGGCTAGGCCGTTAAGCCGCATCTGGTTTGCAAAACATCTGATACATCAGGCTGACCAGCGATGCCACCCGCGCATCGGCGATGCTGTAAAAGATGGCCTTGCCATCGCGCCGCGCCGCAACCAGCCCTTCCAAGCGCAAGCGCGACAATTGCTGGCTGACCGCCGATTGCCGCGCGCCAATCAAATCCTCTAGTTCGGTGACCGATTTTTCGCCATCAAGAATATGGCACAAAATCATCAAGCGCCCTACATGCGACAAAGCTTTCAGAAAGGCCGCCGCCTCGCCCGCGCGCGCGGCCAACTGATCGACGGGATCATCGCTGCTGTCTGCCACGTTTTGAATTTCGGCGGGCATAGCACGCACTCCTGCTCCTGCGATGTGTTCGCCGCTGAATATATCTCGCGCGGCCCATACGGCAAGCGTTGAGTTGTTACAAATATGCGCTATCGTGCCTGCAAAAAGGAGATTTCCATGACATTGCGCGATCTTGCATTTACTGCCACTGGCCGCTTTTGGCGCGGCAATTTGCACACCCATTCCACACGCTCTGACGGGGTGCTTTCCCCCGAAGAGGTCTGCCGCCGCTACCGCGCCGAAGGCTATGATTTTCTTGCCCTGACGGACCATTTTATCGGCGATTATGGCTATCCGATTGTCGATACGCGGCCCATGCGCGCCGAAGGCTTTACGACAATTTTGGGGGCAGAGCTGCATTCAGGCGCCATGGCGAATGGCGAATTGTGGCATATTCTGGCCGTGGGCCTGCCTGCCGATTTTGCCCCCTCTCACAGCCCCAGTTTTCAGCCTGTAACGGGCCAAGAAACAGGGCCAGAAATTGCCGCCCGCGCCGTGGCAGCGGGGGCTTTTGTGGCCATTGCCCATCCGCAATGGTCGGGTCTGACGCTGCAAGACGCGCGCAGCATCACAAGCGCCCACGCAGTCGAGATTTACAACCACGGCTGCTGGGCGGGCTGTGATCGCCCCGATGGCACGGCGATTGCCGACCTTTTGCTCAGCGAAGGGCGGCGGCTGACGATGATTGCCACCGATGATGCACATTTCCACGAGCCTGACCATTTTGGCGGTTGGGTCATGGTCAAATCGCCTGAAAACACCCCAGATGCCTTGCTGGCTGCGCTGAAGGCGGGCCATTTTTATTCCAGCCAAGGGCCAGAGTTGCGCGATGTGCGCATTGAAGGCGATCATTTGCTGGTTGATTGCAGCGCCGCTGTTTCGGTTATGGCGCTGGGACATGGCACGGGGGCCAAGGCGGTGCATGGCCATTCCATGACCCATGCAGCAGTGCCGCTTGCACGGCTGAACCAGTCGCCATGGGTGCGAGCCGTGGTGGTGGATGCTGCAGGCAAACGGGCGTGGTCAAACCCCATTTGGCTGCGTTGAATAGCTGCCCAACCGCACTCCTTGGGCGATGATCTGATCCCAAGCAGGGTCGGGGCTGAATAAGTAGGCCCCGCCATGATCGCTGGCCCTGCGGCGCAGGTCAGCACGCAGGATCAAAGGGCCGCGCGTATCTGCCGCAAAGATTGGCCCGCCGCGCCAATTGGGGCACATGCCCGCGCTGAGGGCGACCACATCAATCGCCTCGCCGCGCGGGGCCACGCCCGTGCGCAGCAATCTTGCCCCCATATTGGCCCAAGCGGCCAGCAGCGCAGGCATGACATCTTCGGCCCCTTTCGGGCAGGCAGGAATGGCCGTATCTGGCCCAAGGCCAATGCCAAAGGCGGCCATGGCGGACAAAACATCACCGCGCGGCATGCTGAGGCTTTCAAAATGGGCCACGATCTGCGCCATGGTGCGGCGCAACTCTGCCTCGATCTGCGCGCGTGCTGGTGCATCGGGCGCGCCGCGCTGGCGGGCGACAAAAGCATAGGTCAAGGCGCGGGCGATTTCGCCGCGCTGCACCGCGTCATGGGCGGCATAGGCCGAGGTCAGCGCCGTTTCAGGCGGCAAAAGCAGCGCCGCTTCCACAACATCCAGCATCCGCGCTTGGGCAATCCATGGGCCGTCAGGGGCGGTCAGTTTGCTGCGCGCATCGGCGATGGCGGCAAGATCTGCCGCCAAATCATGGGCCTGCGGCAGCGGCGGTGTATGCGAAAAGTCACGCACCATTTCAATGGCTTGGCTAATCTCAGCCCCTGCCGCGCACAGCTGATCTATCAGCCCTGCCTCAAGGGCGGCCTCGCTGGCCACGGCCCCGCCGCCCAGCAGCATCTCCAGCGCCAATTGCGCGCCAACCAGTTGCGCAAGGCGCATCGCACCGCCTGCTGCAGGCAAAAGCCCAAGGCGAATATCAGGATAGCCAAAGCTGGCCTGCGGCCCTGCCACGCGCCCCTTGGCCGCCAGCGCCAAATCCAGACCCGTAGACAGGCACGGCCCCGCAATCGCGGCCACGATGGGTTTGGGCGCCTTTGCCACCTGCGCGCACAGCGCGCGCAGCGCATCGCGGTGCCCCTGCGGCGGGTCGATCACATCACCAATATCCGAGCCTGCGGCAAAAACCTCTAGATCCGAAGCCAGCACAATGCCCAAGATGGAACTGTCCTGAACAGCGCCCAAAATCAGGGCCAAAACCTCGCTGCACAGATCGGACGAAAGCGCATTACTGGGCGGGCGCGACAGGTGCACAAGCGCGACATCGCCCACCTGCTCCATCACTGCGCCGCGCCGCTGCGCCATGCACCACCCCCTGCTTTTTGCTACTTTAGCGCGAAGCGGTCTTGCGCCGCAAGGGCAGCTTGCCTGCGGCCCGATCCTGCCACGCGCCAAGTTGGGCCTTGCGCCCGCGCGGGGTTTAGCTAGGTTTATGCGCAAATTGGGGGCGCAGAATGGATATAAACTGGATTTATGGGCTGCTGGGCGGATTGGTCATTGGCACGGCGGGGGCGGTATATTTGCTGGTCAATGGGCGGGTTATGGGCCCATCCAGCACTGTTGGCGGGCTGGTGGATGGGTCAGATCGGTCAGGCGAACAGGTTGGATTTTTGGCAGGGCTGATCGCCGTGCCTGCCATAGCGGCGCTGATGATTCCGATGCAGACCTATGCCAGCAGCAATTGGGCCGTCTTGGTGATGGGCGGGCTTTTGGTGGGCTTTGGCACGCGGCTGGCCAATGGCTGCACATCGGGGCATGGGGTTTGCGGCATCTCTCGCCTGTCGCCGCGCGGCATTGTGGCCTCGGCCACCTATGTGGGGGCGGGCATGCTGGCCGTCACCCTGCTGCGCCACGTTTGGGGGGTGATCTGATGCAGCGCACGCTTTTTGCGGCCCTTGCAGGGGCGATATTCGGCTTGGGCCTGATGCTGTCAGGCATGACTGACACGCGGTCCGTGCAGGGGTTTTTGGACATATTTGGCGCGTGGAACCCCACGCTGGCCTTTGTCATGGGCGGGGCGATGATCCCCATGGCGATTGCATGGCGGCTGGCCGCGCGGCGCAAAACTGCGGTGCTGGGGGGCAATTTTCCCGCCATGCCACCGCCGCGCTTTGATGGCGCGCTGATCGGCGGGTCTGCCGCCTTTGGCGCTGGCTGGGCGCTGACGGGCTTTTGCCCTGGCCCTGCGCTGGCCTCGCTGAGCTTTGGCGGCTGGCAGGGATTGGTTTTTGTAGCGGCCATGGCGGCTGGGGCCCTTTTGGCCGCGCCATTGCGCCGCTGAATTGGCCGCAAATTGTGGGAGTGATGCAGATGATGGACATTCGCCGACTGACGGACAGCTATGCCGTCTCGCCGATGATCGCGCTGGAAGACTTGGCGCAGATCAAGGCGCAGGGTTTTACCGATGTGATCAACAACCGCCCCGATGGGGAAATCACCCCCGATGTGCAAACCGCAGCCATGCAGGCGGCGGCCACAGCGCTGGGGCTAAAGTTTCACATCAACCCCGTGATCGGCGGCGCGCTGACCGAAGAGAATGTGCGCCTGCAAGCCGCCGCTATGGCCGCGGCCAAAGGCCCCGTTCTGGCCTATTGCGCATCGGGCAATCGCTCGTCGATCGTTTGGGCGCTGGCCCATGCAGGCCAGAAATCTGCCGATGATCTGATCGGCACGGCGGCAAAGTTCGGCTATAACCTAGAGCATTTGCGCCCTGCTTTGGGCGGCTAAAGTCAGGCCGACTGTACCAAGGGGAATCCATCGCCCAGTTCTGCCGCGGCAGGGTTGCCATGGCCCGCGGCATCACCATAGGCCCCATCCCCCAATTGGCTGGGCAGGCCCTGCCCCATTGCTTGCCCCATTGCATGCCCCTGCCCCATTGCCTGCCCCTGCGGGGCGAGATGCTGCATCGCACCCCCTGCGGGCGGCACTGTAAGGGCAGGATCAGCTTTGCGCGGGCTTGCAACATCGGTCAGGCGCAGCGCGCGCATGCCGCGATTTTGCCCCAACCGCGCACCCGCCACGCGAAACCCATCCAATCCGCGCAGGCTGATATGATCAAGATTGGCCAGCGGCAAAGGCAAAACCTCGCCAACCGCAAGGCGCATAATCCGCTCTATCGGCAGGGAAATCTGCGCCAAACTGGCATCCAACTGCACCCCTAAATCCTGCACCTGCGCCGCCAGATCGGCCTGAAACGTATCTTCCTCTTGCACCGCGCTAAGCGGGTCAGGATCGGCGGAAACATCAAAGGGCAGGGCGGCGGGCAGATCAAGGGCGGGCGGCGGCACGGGCAAGGCCAGATAAATCTTGCCGCTGCGCGAGCCATCTTCCAGCACAAGGTCTGCCATCAGCAAATGGTAATCCCCATCTTCCAGCATCAAATGCAAGGGGCGCGGATCATCGATAAAGGCGGCATAGCGATAGCCCGCAGCCCAATCGCCCCCCACCCCCGCTAGGCCCGCCCCCGCAAGGCCCGCGCTGTCTGCCATGACAGATTCGAAACCTGCCAAGGCCGCGTCAATAAACTCTACCGCCATGGCGGCATCGGTGCGGGTGGGTTTGCGCAGATCCGCCTCATCTGGGGCATGGGCGGACAAATGGGTCAGCGTCAGGATTTCCACCATGGCCGCCAGCATTTGGCCCGAAAGAATCATCAACCCCATCCCCTCGCCCCGCCCTTGCAGCATCAAAATCAGCGCGCGCTGCATCGGGCTTTCCAGCACTTCGGTCAGGCTGGCCTGCGTGCATGTCACCTCGGAAAAGCCAACTGTCATTTTCAACTGATCGCGCGCCGCCCGTGCCAGCGCCAAGCGCCATGCGCGGATATGCGGATCACTGGCCGAAACAGCAGGGCCTGTCTCACCTGCGGGAAAGTCAGTCTGCTGAGCCCCTTGCACCGCGGCGTCCAGCGCGGCCCCATCTGCCCCCATCGCAGCCATCGCGCCCATGCCAAAACCAGCATGGCCTGCACGCGCGCGCGCCAATTTGCGCGCCAAAACGCCCGTCTGCCCGCCTATCGTTTGCCCATCGGCCACGATCATTCCCAATTGCTTGACTACCCTGCCAGCACTATGGGCGAAACTGCTTACCAATTGGTGAAGGCGGGCTTAAACAGCGGGCTAGGGCGCCCGCCCAATCCGCAACGGGACAGAGACGCGAAAGGCCGCACCCTTTTGCCCGGGCAAATAGGAAATCGTGCCGCCCAAATTCGCCATCACCTCGCGGCAAATCGCAAGGCCAAGCCCCGCGCCGCCCACAGTCGCAGTATCGGACAGGCGTGCAAATTTTTCAAAGATGATACCTTGCTGGTCCTTGGGAATCCCCGCGCCATTGTCGATGAAATCCACCAAGACTTTGGCCCCTTTTTGGCGCACCGCGATGCGCAGCACGGGGTTTTGCGCATCGCAATATTTGCGCGCATTGGAAATCAGATTGATAAAGACCTGCACAAGGCGCCCCTCATCGGTGCGCAAATAAATCTCTTCCTGCGCGGCAGAGCGTTGAATATCAAAGCTGCGCTCAGGGCGCGTCTGGCTTGCTGCGGCCAAGGCGCGGTCAATCAACGCGCCCAAATTGGCCGTGCCAATGTTAAGCTGCACCGATCCGTTTTCCAGCACCGACAAATCCAAAAGATCATCCAAAAGCCGCGTCAGGCGCAGGGCTTCGGCATGGATCACTGCGCCAAATTCCACCACTTTTTCGGCGGGCAAATCGCCCTCGGTCAAGATTTCCGAAAAGGCGCGGATCGAGGTCATGGGCGTGCGCAGCTCGTGGCTGATCTGGCCCAGAAAAGCATCTTTTTGCACCGAAATCGCAGTCAGCTTTTCATTGGCCTCGCGCAGCGCGCGCGCGGTGCGGGTGACTTCGGCCTGCTGGCTTTCCAGCCGCGTGGAATATTCCAAAATCTGCACAGTTTCATTGGCCACGGCCATCAAATCCTCGACGGTCACCATCGCACGGCCGAACAATTGGCTGATCATCGCATGGGCGGTTGCAGCCCCGACGCTGCCCGCCATGCGCCGTTCCAGCATCGATAGGAAATCCGAGGTCAGATCTGGCAAAAAGCCGCCCTTGCCTTGGGCGCGCGCGGCCTCTTCAAACAGGGAAATGGCCGCATCTTCGCCGATGATGCGCTGGGCCATAGCCAACAGCGCCTCTGGCTCGGCTTGGCCCTGCACCCAGCCCAAGCGATCTGCGGCGATATCTTGGTCGAACACATTGACAAAGGCCGCGCCCTGCACCCGTTCAACTGGGCCGGGAAAGGTCAGCAAGCTGCCCAAAATGAACAGCGTGACATTGGCCAGCATCGACCAGAAAATCGCATGCACCAGCGGGTCCATGCCCGCCGTGCCGAAAAAACTGGCAGGCCATGTCCAGCTTGGGCCAAATAGATCTTTGCCCATGCCAGTCGGATCAATCGCCGCCCCGAAAGAGGGCAGAAACAACAGCCCCGCCCAAACCGCGATGCCCGCCACCATGCCCAGCATCGCGCCCACACCCGTGGCCCCACGCCAAAAAATTCCCCCCAAAACGGCAGGCAGCACCTGCGCCATGCCAACAAAGGCAATCAGCCCCATGGCCGCCAAATTGGAAGAGCCACCCGACAGGCGGAAATATTCCAGCCCAAGGCCCAAGACTGCCACAATTGACAGCCGCCGCGCGCGCAGCACCCATGCCCGCAAATCAGACCGCATGGCGGCCTTTGGGCGCAGGCGCAGCCATGCGGGCATGATGATATGGTTGGAAATCATCGTGGCCAGTGCGATGGTTTCCACAATCACCATCGATGTGGCCGAAGAAAACCCGCCCAAAAAGGCCAGCATCGCCAGCGCGCCCTGCCCCTCGCTCAGCGGTAGGGTCAGCACCAGCATATCGGGGTTGGCGGCGGGCAAACGCTCCATCCCGACCACGGCGATGGGCAGAATAAACAGGCTCATCAAGAACAAATAGGCAGGAAAGGCCCAAGAGGCGCGGGCCAAATGCGCAGAATCGATGTTTTCGACCACCATCACATGGAACATGCGCGGCAAGGTGATGATCGCCGCAGCCGAGACAAAAATCAGCGCCGTCCAGCGGCTGGCATCGGGCCGCCAAGAGGCCAGATCAAGCCCTGCAATCTTATCGGCCACCGCGCTGGGGCCGCCGCCAAGGCCCCAGACCACGAAGATGCCCACGGCCAAAAGGGCCGCCAGTTTCACCGCCGCTTCAAAGGCAATCGCTGTGACAATACCGTGGTGCTGCTCGTTCGAGGCAAGGTTGCGCGTGCCAAACAAAATGGTGAACAGCGCCAGCCCCCCCGCCACCCATGCCGCTGTGGCCCCGCCATTGGGCAGCGCCCAGCCTTGCGGCGTGTCCGATGCAAAAACGGCAAAGCTTTGCGTCACCGATTGCAGTTGCAGCGCAATATAGGGGGTGGATGCGGTGACCGCGATCAGCGTCACTGTCACACCCAGAAGGTTTGATTTGCCAAAGCGCGACGAGATCAGGTCGGCAATCGATGTCACGCGATGCACCCGCCCGATGCGCACCAATTTGCGCAAAATCACCCACCAGCCGATAAAGACCAGCGTTGGCCCCAGATAGATGGTGACAAATTCCAGACCCGAGCGCGCAGCATAGCCAACTGCGCCGTAAAACGTCCATGCTGTGCAATAGATCGACAGCGAAAGCGGATAGATCAGCGGCGCGCGCAGTATTCTTGTGCCGCCCATCGAGGCGCGGCCTTCGGCCCAAGCGGCCAGCACGAACAACAGCGCGACATAAAGCAGACAGCTGAGAACCAGCAAATTGAATGACATAGCCTAGGGCCTGTTTTGCACAGTGCGCGGCAAATCGGGCGGCGCCGTGGCGGCAGCCGTGGCGGCAGGCCCAGCGCTGCGGGTGGCTTGCGCGGCGGCGCTGGGTGCGTCTGGCGCTGATGCCGTCTCGCTTTCACCCAAACCGGGGGCCAAAATGGCCGCCAGCGCGATCAGGGCCAGCCAAAGCACAAAGACAAAAATCCAATGCGACAGCACCATCTGCGGCTGGGCGGGCCACATCAGGGGCAACATAAGCAGCACTGTGCCAAAAATCGGCAACACCCGCGCGCCATCGCGCAGGCGGCGCTTGCGATAGGATTCGCGGGCCAAGAACAGGGGCTGGCGCGGCGCAGGCATTATGCAGCCCCCATCAGCGCGCGCACAGCGGCGCGCATCTCGCTGTTGTCAAAGGGTTTTGTCATGAAAGCCGATACACCCGCCGCCACGGCGGCCTCGCGGTCACGCTCTTGGCCTTTGGCAGTTAGCATCAAGACAGGCAGGTCTTTTGTGGCGGCAGCCGCGCGAATATCTGTCAAAATCTGCAGGCCCGAGCAGACGGGCAGCATCAAATCCAAAATCACCAAATGCGGGCGCAGCACGGCGATTTGTTCAATCGCGCCCTGCCCTGTCGCCAGCACTGTCACCTGCCAGCCATCGCGGCCCAGCAAAAAGCGGATCGCCTCGGCGATGTTTGGCTCGTCTTCGATCAGCAGAATATGGCCCGCCATTCCAGCCGTCCCCTTTTCCCTTAACGCGCAAGCCTGCCCCCACCTGCCCACGGCGACAAGCGTTGCGCGGGCCGCGCTGCAATAGCGCCCCTCCGCGCCACTATCAGGGCAAAACGCCCATGTGTCAAAGCCCTGTTGCCCCTGCCAGAATAGACGGCTCGCGCCGCGCAGGGCAGGCTTGGCGCTGGCAGGTGCGGCAGGTGGCACCCACGCCCAGCGCAGGCGCGGTCGCGGTCGCGGCCCCAGCCTCGGCCCCTGCGGGAATGATCAGCATCATGGCGCGGCGCAATTCTGGCCCACCAAAGCCCGCAGGATGGCTGGCAATGGCAAAGCCGCGCAAAATGAACCGCGGCGCATTGGGGCTTGCGGCCCCTACCTCGACCACGGATTCAATCGGCTGCATCGGGCGGGCAAGGGCCGTGAACAGCGGCCACAGCGGGCAAGCCGCGCCAAAGCGTGGCAGGGAAAACCCCGCAACAGGGCGGCGCAGCACCAAAGTGCCAGACCCATCGCAGGCCACCAGCCCCAGCCCAAGACCCTTGGCAAAGGCTAGGCGGCGAAAGGCGGCAAAGGGAGCAGCACCCAGCGCATTGGCAATGGCCAGAGGATCGGGGCCATGGGCGGCCAGCGCCGCGCGAAAGGCCGCCTCGGGCAAGGCCGCGTGATCGACGCGAATATCACCCTGCAGCGCGCGCGCCATGTCGCGGGCAGGTGCAGATAGGGCGCTGGGAATATCGGCGCTGCCAATCTGCCAGTCTTGGCCACTGGCCCATGCCTCTAACTCTTCTTGCGGGCTCATGCTGCCTTGGGCGTCGATCTGCCCGCCGCTGTCCAAATAGCGCACCAGCGCCTCGGCCCCTTTGGCAAGCCGCGCGGAATCCTGGTCCAGATTGCGCAAAAACCGCGCCTGCCATTCGGGTTCTAAATCATCCGTTTCCGCCAGAATAACCGATGTTGAGCGCACCGAAGCTACGGCTGACAGCACCTCGTGCAGGCTGGCCGACAGATGCGGATCATGCGACATGCGGTCATTAACGGCGGCAATCGCAGCCTCTTGGGCCAAGCTGCGCTGATGCATGGCCAGCACCGCCTCGGCCCAACCCGGAAAACGCTGGGCAAATTCGTCGGCGCGGGTAAGTTCGGCCATAGGCCAAGCCAGCGCCACTGCGCGCAGATCATCCAAAGCCGCCGCGCCGCCGCCATCGGCAAAGGCTTCTGGCGTGTCCTGTAGGGCTGCGGCCAGACGGGATAAGACCGCCTGCGGCACGCGCCTGCGATTGTGTTCGATCAGGTTCAGATAGCTGGCCGACACCCCCGCCGCCTGTGCCACATCGCCTTGTCGCAGCCCCAGCGCAATGCGCCGCGCCCGCAGTTTAGACCCTGATAATGCCGCAACCATGGCGCGCCCCCTTTTGTAAATCTTTACAAAAGGCGCGGGGTATAGCAATGAAAAACGCGCCCAAAGTTGCCTTTGGGCGCGCGGGTTTTGTAAAGCCTTGGCTTATTGCAGGGCTTTATCAGTAACTTGGTGCGTCCATGCGCCAGCGGGTTCTTTGGTGATCACAGGATCGCTGCCGCCCGACATCAGGGCTGCTACAGTGGCTTTGTAATCGGCCTCATCCAACGCGCCATTGCTGCCTGCGGTCAGCTTGGCAATCTCGCCCATCATGCGGGTTTGATGCTCGATGGTCTGTGCGCCTGTCGCATCATTATCGATGACGATTTGCGCAGCCTCGTCCACATTGGCTTCGGCATATTTCCAGCCCTTCATCGATGCGCGCACGAAACGCACCATCTTATCTTCAAAGGCGGGATCGGCCAGCTTGTCTTCCATCACATAAAGACCGTCTTCCAAGGTTGCCACGCCTTCATCAGAGTATTTGAAGGTGACCAGATCTTCTGGCTTTACGCCCGCATCAATCACCTGCCAATATTCGTTATAGGTCATGGTCGACACGCAGGCCGCCTGCTTTTGCAACAGAGGGTCTACGTTAAAGCCCTGCTTGAGCACAGTCACATCCGTGCCATCGGTTTTCAGGCCCAGCTTGTTCATCCAGTTCAAGAACGGGTATTCATTGCCGCCAAACCACACGCCCAGCGTTTTGCCTTTGAAATCGGCAGGGCTGGCCACGCCAGATTCTTTCAAGCAGGTTAGCATCATGCCCGAAGATTTGAATGGCTGGGCGATGTTCACCAGCGCCAAACCCTTTTCGCGGGCCGCAAGCGCCGATGGCATCCAGTCAATCACCACATCCGCGCCGCCGCCTGCGATCACTTGGGTCGGGGCCACATCTGGCCCACCTGGAAGGATGGTGACATTCAGCCCCTCTTCCTCGTAAAAGCCTTTGGCAGCGGCCACGTAATAGCCTGCAAACTGGGCCTGCGTGACCCATTTCAGTTGCAGCGTCACATCATCGGCGGCGAATGCTGCCGAAACGCTGGCCCCCGTTGCCGTTGCGGCAAACAGCGCCGCGCTGATAAAGTTTTTCATACTAGCCTCCATGTTGTGGGGCAGTGCCCCTTGGTTAATTTAACACGTCACTTCCGCTGCGATGGGTGCCAAAATGTCACCCGCCGTTCGATAAGCGCGACCGCGCCGTAAAAGGCCGACCCCGCCAATGCCGCCACCGCAATCTCGGCCCAAACCATATCAAGGCCAAGCCGCCCGACCTCTGCCGTGATGCGAAACCCCATACCCACTGTGGGGCTGCCGAAAAATTCAGCAACAATCGCCCCGATCAAAGCCAGCGTTGTTGCAATTTTAAGCCCGTTGAAAATAAACGGCATCGCTGCAGGCAGACGCAGTTTAAGCAGGTTTTGCGTATAGCTGGCCCCATAGGTTGCCATCAAATCGCGCTGCATCTGCTCTGCCGCCTTTAGCCCCGCCACAGTGTTCACCAAAACGGGAAAGAACACCATCACCACAACCACCGCCGCCTTCGATTCCCAATCAAAGCCAAACCACATCACCAAAATCGGCGCGATGCCGACGATGGGCAGGGCAGCGACAAAATTGCCCACGGGCAACAGCCCCTTTTGCAAAAAGGGCGAGCGGTCGATGGCGATGGCAGTCAAAATCGCAGCGCCGCAGCCCATCGCATAGCCGCGCAGCGTGCCTTTGACGAAGGTCTGGTTGAAATCGGCCCAAAGCGTGGGCAATTCGGCGGCAAATCTGGCGGCAATCGCGGTGGGCGGGGGCAAAATCACGGGCGATACGCCCAAACCGCGCACCATCCCTTCCCAGACCACCAAAATCGTCACACCAAATATCGCAGGCACGATCAGCCCCGCCCCCGATGGGCGCGCCGCCAGCCGTACATTCAGCGCCCAAGCGCCCGCCCAAAACACCAGCGCAGCTAGAACCCAGATCATCGCACGGCCTCGCGGTAACCCATGCGGTGCAAGGTCGCGCGCTCTAGGGCGCCCACAATTGCCACCAAACCCGCCGCCACAATCGCCGCCGCCATCAGCGCCGCCCAAATCTGCACAGTCTGCCCATAATAGCTGCCCGACAGCAGCCGCGCGCCCAGACCCGCCACCGCGCCCGTGGGCAATTCCCCCACAATCGCGCCCACCAAACTGGCGGCAATGCCCACCTTCAGGCTGGCAAACAGATAGGGCACCGATGAGGGCAGGCGCAGCGCCCAAAACACCTTTGACGCGCTGGCATTATAGGTTTTCATCAAATCAAACTGCGCCGTATCAGGGCTTCGCAGCCCCTTCACCATACCCACCAACACAGGGAAAAAGGACAGAAAGGCCGAAATAATCGCCTTGGGGATCAACCCCTGCACCCCCAGCGCGTTCATAACCACAATGATCATCGGCGCAATGGCGAGGATGGGAATGGTCTGGCTGGCAATGGCCCAAGGCATCACCGATGCGTCCATCGCGCGATTATGCACAATGCCAACCGCCAACAGCACCCCCAGCCCCGTGCCAATGGCAAAGCCCACCAAGGTCGCCGAAATCGTGATCCAGCCATGATAGATCAGCGATTTTGGCGAGGTGATTTTCAGCCCCAAGGTGGATTTATACAGCTCTAATGCCACCTGATGCGGGGCTGGCAGCACGGGCCGATCTTGGCTCCATGTCGCCATAACCCGCGCCATGCCGCTGGGCGGCTCTACCCCCGCCCGTGCGGCCTGATCTATCTCCCAAGGGGTGTTCATGCGAATAGCAGCCGCATACCAGATCAGGATAATCGCCAGAACAACGGTCAAAATGGGCAAGATACGGCTCATGCCTTGCCCCCCAGCGCAATCAATGCCACCGCCACCACGCCAAGGCCCATTCCCGCGCCCTGCACCAATGTCGGCCTTTCACCAAAGACCAGCACCGCCATGGCCGTAATGGCCAGCAGTTGGAACACTGCCGAAAGCGATATCGCCACGCCCAAACCACCCCCGCGCATCACCCAAACCATGATGTAATTGCCAAGGCAAAACAGCGCCAGCGCCGCAATCAGCACCGCCACCCCCGCCCCATTCGCATAGGTTTTCAGCAGCGCATTCGCCCCCATAAACACCGCGGTCGAGGCCGCAAGATAGGCATAAATCACCCCACTCATCGCGCCCCCCTTTCACTTTGGCCCAAATATCCTCGGGGGAGGCTTGCGAAACCTGTTTCGCAAGCTTGGGGGCAGACAGCCCCCATCCGCCCTATATGCCGCAGCTCACACATCCACATGCCCCGCCCGCAGCCCCTCTCGCACACGGTGCGCAATGGCGATAAACTCTGCACTGTCGCGAATATCCAGCGGCCTCTCGCGCGGCAAGGTGCTGTCAATCACATCCGTAATCCGCCCAGGGCGTGGTGACATCACCACGATTTTGGTCGATAGATACACCGCTTCGGGGATGGAGTGCGTTACAAAGGCAATCGTCTTGCCCGTGCGCGCCCACAACTTTAGCAGTTCCTCATTCAAGCGATCCCGCACAATCTCATCCAGCGCGCCGAAAGGCTCGTCCATCAGCAAGATATCCGCATCAAAGGCCAGCGCGCGGGCAATCGAGGCGCGCTGCTGCATGCCCCCTGACAATTGCCACGGAAATTTGCGGCCAAAGCCCGACAGTTCGACCAAATCCAACACCTTCTCGGTGCGCTCGGCAATCTCGGGTTTGGAAAAGCCCATAATCTCCAGCGGCAGCGCGATATTCCCCGCAATGGTGCGCCACGGATAAAGCCCCGCCGCCTGAAACACATAGCCATAGGCGCGTTTCATCCGCGCCTCATCAGGGGTCATGCCGTTGACGGTCAAGGTCCCGCTTGTTGGATGTTCCAGCGCCGCAATAGACCGCAGAAGCGTGGTCTTGCCGCAGCCCGATGGCCCAATAAAGGATACAAAGTCGCCCTTATTCACGCTTAGGTTCACATCCTTCAGCGCCTGCACAGGGCCATCCGCCGTTTGGAACACAAGGTTCACATTTTGGGCATTGATAACTGTCATAGTCCCCTCATCAATCCGCCATCGACGCGGATATTCTGGCCCGTGATATAGCCCGCGCCCTCGCCGCATAAAAACGCCACTGTTGCGGCAATCTCGTCCTCGCGCCCATAGCGTTTCATGGGTACCGATGCCGCCCGCGCGTCCGTTTGCGGCAGGCTGTCAATCCAGCCCGGCAAAACATTGTTCATCCGCACGTTCTGGGCGGCATATTCATCGGCAAACAGTTTCGTAAACGCCGCCAACCCTGCCCGCGCCACGGCAGAGGTGGGAAACATCGCACTCGGCTCAAAGGCCCAAGCAGTGGAAATGTTCACCACCGCCCCGCCCCCCGAAGCGGCCATAATCGGGGCCACCAGCCGCGTGGGGCGGATCACATTCATCAGATAGATATCAATGCCCTTGTGCCAATCTTCATCGGATATTTCCAAAAGCTGACCGCGCGACCCATGCCCCGCGCTGTTCACCAGCGCATCCACCCGCCCCCAGCGCGCCATCGCCCCATCGACCAGCGCCTTGATGGCATCAGCGTCTTGATTAGACCCCGTCACCCCAAATCCGCCAAGCTCCGTGCCCAGCGCCTCACCCTTGCCAGAAGAGGACAAGATGCCGACGGCAAAGCCATCGGCCGCCAGCCTGCGCGCGCAGGCCGCGCCCATGCCAGACCCGCCAGCGGTGATCAGGGCGACCTTCACCTATACCCCCGCCACAATCTCGCCCGTCCGCTGCACAGGGCGCGGCGCGGTCAGGTCTTTCCACTGGCTCAGCGCGCGGTTCACGGCGGGCTTTGGCTCGCGCGCCACAAACTTGCCGTGGCCCTCTCCCGCGTGAACTTTCCCCGCTTCCCACGCCAGCCGCCCGCGCGTCAGGGTAAAGCGTGGCAGGCCCGTCACCTTCTGCCCCTCAAACACATTGTAATCAATGGCCGATTGCTGTGTATTGGCCGAAATCACCTTCTCCGCCTTCGGATCCCAGACCACCAAATCCGCATCCGCCCCCACCAGAACCGCGCCCTTTTGCGGATAGCAGTTCAGGATTTTGGCGATATTGGTCGATGTCACCGCGACAAACTCATTCATCGTCAGCCGCCCCGTGTTCACCCCATGCGTCCACAGCATCGGCATCCGATCCTCAAGGCCGCCCGTCCCATTCGGGATTTGCGCAAAGCTTTTCAGCCCAAACCGCTTTTGCTCGGTCGTGAACGCGCAGTGATCGGTCGCAACCACAGACAAAGACCCCGACTGCAACCCCGCCCAAAGACTGTCTTGATGCTGCTTATTGCGGAACGGCGGTGACATCACCCGCCGCGCGGCATGATCCCAATCGGGGTGGAAATATTCAGACTCGTCCAGCGTCAGATGCTGGATCAGCGGCTCGCCCCAAACCCGCTTGCCCTGCGCGCGCGCCCGCCGAATGGCCTCATGCGCCTCTTCGCAGCTTGTATGCACGACATACAGCGGCACGCCTGCCATATCGGCAATCATAATGGCGCGGTTGGTCGCCTCGCCCTCCACCTGCGGGGGGCGGGAATAGGCGTGGCCCTCTGGCCCCGTATTGCCCGCTGCAATCAGCTTGGCGGTCAGCTCGGCCACCACATCGCCGTTTTCGGCATGCACCATGGCCAAACCGCCCAAATCCCCAACGCGGCTAAAGGATTGATACATTTCATCATCATTCACCATCAATGCGCCCTTATAGGCCATAAAATGCTTGAACGATGTCATCCCTGCCTTCACCGACAGGGCCATATCCTCAAACACTTTCTCGCCCCACCACGTCACGGCCATATGATAGGAATAATCACAATGCGCGCGGGTGGATTTGTTGTGCCACATCTGGGCTGCATCCATCAGCCCTTGGCCCTGCGCAGGCAGCACAAAATCCACCACCATCGTCGTGCCGCCCGACAGCGCCGCGCGCGTGCCGCTTTCAAAATCATCGCTGGAATAAGTGCCCATAAAGGGCATCTCCAAATGCGTATGCGGATCAATCCCGCCCGGCATGATATAGCAGCCCGTGGCGTCTAAGGTCTTATCCCCCTTCAGTCCCGCCCCAATGGCCGCGATTTTGCCGCCCTCAATCAGCACATCGGCGCTGTAGGTCAGATCGGCGGTTACAACCGTTCCACCTTTGATTACTGTCGAAGCCATTGCATCACCTCATGGATTGGGGGCTGGGAAATAGGGCATCGGCATGCCCTCGCAAAGCGCGCCCGCCGCGTCGGCCACGGCCTGCGCGGGGGCAAAAATTGTATCAGGCGGCACAGCACTTGCTGCCGAGGCAAGCAGCGCCAAATTGGCCAGCACCTCGGCAGGCCAGCCTTCGGCCTTTGCCTCGCCCTCGGCAACTGCCGCCCGTTGTGCAAAAGCCGCCAGCCGTTCAGGAACATCCACCGCCCCAGCCAAAATAGGATCGACCGAGCCGCCCAAATACATCAGCGCCATCATCGTGCTGTCACAGGCAGCTGCCTGCGCGCTGGCAGGCACCGCCGCAACAAACAGCGCGGCCAAAATACCTGCGCTGCGGCTTCTTCTTTTCTCAAATATCCCACGGGGGCAGCCGCTTTGGCCTTGGCCAAAGGGGCTTGGGGGTGTAAAACCCCCAATCGCGGGGCCATGACCCGCAATCTGCCATCTGCATTGCATCACTCTACCACCTCTGCCACCTCAAGCACCGCATGCAGCAAAACATCCGTCCCCGCCGCCGCCCATTCGGGAGATATCTCTTCGGCCTCGTTATGCGAAAGCCCGCCGACACAGGGGCACATGATCATCACTGTCGGGGCCACGCGGTTCGTCCAGCAGGCATCATGCCCAGCCCCAGATACGATATCCATATGCGCATGGCCCAAGCGTTCCGCCGCCCCGCGCACCACCTTGACCAAATCAGGATCAAAGGTGACAGGGTCGAAATGACCCACAGGTTCAATGCTGCAGCCCAATCCCAATTCCGCCGCAACCGCATGGGCGGCGCGCTCCACCTCGCCGCGCATCAAATCCAGCTTGCCTTGCTCGGGGCTGCGAATATCAACCGTGAAAATCACTTTGCCCGGAATCACATTGCGGCTGTTGGGAAAGACCTTGACTTGCCCCACCGCGCCCACGGCATTTGGCTGGTGCGCCATGGCAATCTGATGCACCCTTTCGGTGATCCGCGCCATGCCCAATCCCGCATTCACCCGCATATTCATGGGTGTCGACCCCGTATGCGCATCCTTCCCCGCCAGCGTAATCTCTAGCCACCACAGCCCTTGCCCGTGGGTGACAACGCCAATCGTCTTCCCCTCGGCCTCAAGGATAGGCCCCTGTTCGATATGCAATTCCAGCATCGCATGCATCTTGCGCGCGCCAACCACCTCGTCGCCCATCCAGCCAATACGGGCCAATTCCTCGCCAAAGGTTTTGCCCTCTAGGTCGGTGCGCCCATAGGCATAGTCCTGCGTATGAATACCTGCAAAGACACCGCTTGCCAGCATCGCAGGGGCAAAACGCGCGCCTTCCTCATTCGTCCAATTGGTCACCACAATGGGGCGGCGCGTGCGCAGGCCCAAATCATTGATCGTGCGCACCACTTCCAGCGCGCCCAAAACCCCCAAAACCCCGTCATAGCGCCCACCCGTCGGCTGCGTATCCAAATGACTGCCCATGTAAACGGGCAGCGCCGAGGGATCCGTGCCCGCGCGGGTGGCAAACATATTGCCCATCGTATCAACGCCCATGCTCATGCCGGCATCTTTGCACCACCGCGCGAACAAATGCCGCCCCGCGCTGTCAGCATCCGTTAGGGTCTGGCGGTTGCATCCGCCCGCCACGCCCGGCCCAATCAAAGCCATCTCGCCCAATGTATCCCACAGGCGCTGCGCATTGATCCGCTGATTGGCCAAAACCGCCATGTATCGCTCCCATCCTTGGGGTCATTTGCCCCGCGCCGCGCGATTCCCTTCACGCGGCCTTTGCGCACAACGCTATAGATGTTGACCATTCGGTCAACAAAATTCGCACGGTTTTTTGGCAAGTCCTGCCGCCTGCCCAAGCTTTAGGCAGCATGGCGCAAAACACTTGCCCCAAACGCCCCAGATCGCCTACGCTGGGGCATAATTTTGGTAAAGGACATCGCATGACTTCGGAAAACCTGCCCTCTGCCAACGCGGTCGCCGCAGAAACCGACATGCTGATTTTTCCCGCCTTTGACGAAGGCGATGCTTGGGCCTTGGGCCGCGCCTTGGTGCAAATGGCACAAGAGGATGGATTGGGCGTGGTGATCAACATTCGCACGCCCGACCGCACCCTGTTTCATGCCGCCTTGCAAGGTTCGGCCCCGCTGAATGACAAATGGGCATGGCGCAAAAGCAATGTCGCGCTGATGTATGGAAAATCCTCGCTCGAGGTAGGCTGCGCGCACCGCGAAAAGGGGCAAGACCTGCTTGGCAATGGCCTGTCCAATGCGGAATATGCCGATCACGGCGGCGCTGTGCCCGTGGTGGTGGCAGGGGTTGGAGTTGTGGCTGTAGTCACTGTGTCTGGCCTGCCGCAACTTGAAGATCATGCCATGGTCATCGCCGCCATGCGCGCGCATTTATCCTGATGGCGCAAAACCCTGCGCGCGCGCCTAGACTTTTGCCAATGGATGCCTACCTCTGCTGGGTAACTGACAGCGGAGGATTGAATGTTTAAAGGCCTACCCCTTGCGATGACCATGATCGTCGCCATGCTGACTGTTGTTCCCTATCTGATCATCATCGCAGCAGAATAACCAAGCGCCCCGCCCGCCCATGATGCGGCGGGGAAATTTACATTTGCAATGCGGTGCGGCTTGGGCCAGTTTAAAGTTATGACAACCTAAAGAAGCGCCGTGTCCCCGATCCCCGTTCCCAAAGCCAAAGCGCGCACCCGCATCCAAGCCCGCAACCGCGAGGTGATTTTAGAGGCGGCGCTGGAAATCTTCTCGCAAGCGGGGTTTCGCGGCGCGACATTGGATGAAATCGCCACCCGCGCGGGCCTGTCAAAACCCAATCTTCTGTATTATTTTCCCAGCAAAGAGGCTGTGCATAACGCGCTGCTGACCCAGCTTTTGGAAACATGGCTTGACCCGTTGCGCGCCATGGATCCGCTGGGCGATCCGCTGGCAGAAATCACATCCTACGCGCATCGCAAACTGGAACTTGCCCGCCTTTACCCGCGCGAAAGCCGCCTCTTTGCCAATGAAATGCTGCAAGGCGCACCGCGGATGCGCGCCGCGATCGAAACCGATCTGCGCGCCTTGGTCGCCGAAAAATCCGCCGTCATTGCAGCATGGATGCAGGCGGGCAAAATCGCGCCCTGCGATCCGACACATCTGATCTTTTCAATCTGGGCGCTGACCCAGCATTACGCCGATTTCGATGTGCAAGTGCGCGCGGTTTTGGGCGAGGGTATCGATCCCTTTGCAGGGGCCGACAAATATCTTGAAACCCTGCTGACCCGCCTATTACAGCCCTAGCCACAGGGCGCATCGCCGCGCCCACAGTCACACTTATACTTGCCGCTTCGCGCTTCTCTTTTTCCCAAATATCCTGCGGGGGGTGAGCGCAGCGAGGGGGGCCGCACAGGCCCCCCTTTTTATCATTTGTGCATTTGCAACATTTTCGCTGCGCTGCAGCGCCGATTCAGCCGCTGGATTCGCACTATTGCAGACTCGGCACTTTTTTGCTGGGTTTACTCTGCCGCAACGGATGGGTTGTTGGGATGGGTTGTCCAGTTGGCATAGTCTTCCACCTTTTTGCCCGTGCGCAGATCAACGGCCCCCTTATCCAGCGTCACCATGGTGATGCAATTTTCCACAGGGCAGACATTGACGCACAGATTGCAGGCCACGCATTCCTCGTCTTTGACAGTAAAGGTGCGATCTTCGCTCATTGCGATGGCTTGGTGGGATGTATCTTCGCAGGCGGCATAGCAGCGGCCGCATTTGATGCAATCATCCTGATTGATCTGCGCCTTGGTGACATAGTTCAGGTTCAGATATTGCCAATCGGTGACATTGGGCACCGCGCGGGCGACCAAATCGGCTGTGCTGGTCATGCCTTTGCTGTCCATGTAATCGGACAGGCCCGAAATCATTTCCTGCACAATCTTAAACCCATAGGTCATCACCGCCGTGCAAACCTGCACATTGCCCGCGCCCAGCGCCATGAATTCTGCCGCATCGCGCCAAGTCGTCACCCCGCCAATGCCCGAAATCGGCAAGCCGCGTGTGGCCTCGCTGCGGGCAATCTCGGCCACCATATTCAGCGCAATCGGTTTGACCGCAGGGCCGCAATAGCCGCCATGCGTGCCCTTGCCGTCGATCATCGGTTCGGGACTGAATGTGTCAAGGTTCACCGAGGTGATCGAATTGATCGTGTTGATCAGCGAGACCGCATCCGCGCCGCCGCGCTTGGCCGCTTCGGCGGGTTTGCGAATATCGGCAATATTTGGGGTCAGTTTCACGATGCAGGGCATGCGCGAGTGGGTCTTTACCCAGCGGGTGACCATTTCGATATATTCGGGCACTTGGCCCACAGCGCTGCCCATGCCGCGTTCGGCCATGCCATGCGGGCAGCCAAAGTTCAACTCTACCCCGTCTGCCTCGGTATCTTCGATGCGGTGCAGAATGTCTTTCCAACTCTCTTCGTCGCAAGGCACCATCAGGGAAATCACCATGGCCCGATCGCGCCACTTCCGCTTGACCATCTTGATTTCTTGCAAATTCACCTGCAAGGGGCGGTCGGTGATGAGTTCGATATTGTTCAGCCCCAAAAGGCGGCGATCTGCGCCCCAAATCGCGCCATAGCGCGGCCCGTTCACATTCACCACGGGCGGGCCTTCGCTGCCCAGCGTTTTCCACACCACCCCGCCCCAGCCTGCCTGAAACGCGCGCTCGACGTTATAGGCCTTATCCGTGGGCGGGGCAGAGGCCAGCCAAAACGGGTTGGGAGATTTGATCCCGATGAAATCTGTAGTCAGGTTTGCCATATGTTCCCCCTAGCCCAAAAGTTTTGCATGAATGGCCATTGCGGCATCGCGCCCTTCGGCCACAGCGGTCACAGTCAAATCTTGCCCGCCTGCCGCGCAATCGCCGCCAGCCCAGACTTTGCCTGCATTGGTTTTCAGCTTTTTGCCCTCCAGCGCGATGGGCGCGCCCTCTAGGGTTTGGCCAATGGCCAAAAACACCTGATCGGCAGGGATGGTAAAGCTGTCCCCGCCGGCAAAGGTAAACTCGACACCCGTCACATGGCTGCTGCCATGCACGGCTTTGGGCGCGGCGTTGTAGATAATCCGCACCCCCGCGCTGGTGGCATGTTCCTGTTCATATTCCGAGGCGCTCATCCTCTCGCGCGGGCCGCGGTAAACCATGGTGACGTTTTGCGCGCCCAGCAAACGCGATTGCACAGCGGCATCAACCGCCGTCATCCCGCCGCCAATCACCACCACGTCGCGGCCAATGGCAACATCTGCTTTGGCGCTTTGGCGCAGGCCTTCGATGAAATCCACCGCATTATGCACGCCTTTTAGATCGGCCCCAGCAAGACCCAGCGCGTTCACGCCGCCCAAACCTATGCCAAGGAAGACTGCATCAAAATCGGCCTCTAACTGGGCCAGAGTCACATCTTTGCCCAAGGCTTTGTTGTAATGGATCGTAATCCCGCCGATTTTCAGCAGCCAGTCCACTTCGCGTGCGGCAAAATCATCTGCCGCCTTATAGGCCGCGATGCCGTATTCGTTCAGGCCACCCGCCTTGGCGCGCGCCTCATAGACTTGCACCTCATGGCCCAGCATGGCCAAGCGATGCGCGCAGGACAGGCCCGCAGGCCCTGCCCCAACGACGGCCACTTTCTTGCCCGTTGCCTTGGCGCGGGTGAAAGGATGGATACCCTTATCCATCAGCGTATCGGTGGCAAAGCGTTGCAGGCGGCCAATTTCCACGGGCTTACCCTCGGCCATCTCGCGCACGCAGGCCCCTTCGCACAGCACTTCGGTGGGGCAAACGCGCGCGCACATCCCGCCCATGATGTTTTGGGAAAGAATGGTTTTTGCCGCCGCATCAGGCGTGCCCGTGGCAATTTGGCGAATGAACAGTGGAATATCGATATCGGTTGGGCAGGCCGTGACGCAGGGCGCATCATGGCAGAAATAACAGCGATCCGCCGCAACCCGCGCCTCATGCGCATCCAGCTTTGGCGAAATATCGGCGAAGTTATGGGCAAGCTCTGCCGCGCTAAGGCGGGCTTGCACCACTCCGGACGTAAAGGGACTGTTTGGCATCTCGGCTCCCATCTGCATGATCTTTCGAATCAGGCTGCCACAAGTTCAAAATTTTTCCAAATGGTAAATTATTGCCAGCGCAATTTTCCTGTCCTGAACGAAGCTTTAACGCGCCAACGCCTCTTTTTTCTGCAATGGTTTTTCTATATAGGGGGCAGACACAGCACGGCGCGGGGCATGGTTTTGGCCCGATTTGCGCCAGAAGATGCTGCACAAAGGGAACGCACAGCCGCAATGCGGCACGCACAAACTGGCAGAGGACTGCATGAGCAAACAATCCACCGACGCGGATGTCGCCTTTATCGCGGCTTTGGCAGAGCTGTTGAACAAGAACGAATTGACGGAAATTTCCGTCAAGCGCGAATATGGCGAGGATGACAGCCTTGATGTCAAAGTGATCAAGCAGGCCAATGTGGTGCATATGGCGGCCCCCGCCCCTGTTTATGCCGCATCTGCCGCAGCCCCTGCGCCCGCCGCAGCGCCAGCCCCTGCACCTGCCGCAGCCGCCGCAGTGGACGATCCTGCCAAACATCCTGGCGCGGTTGCCTCTCCTATGGTGGGCACATGCTATCTGGCCGCCGAACCTGGCGCGACCCCTTTCGTGACCGTGGGCGCAACAGTGGCCGAAGGGCAAACTGTGCTGATTATCGAAGCCATGAAGACCATGAACCATATCCCCGCCCCGCGCGCAGGCACGGTCAAGCGGATTTTGGTTTCCGATGGCACGGCGGTCGAATTTGGCGCGCCCCTGATGATTATCGAGTAGCGCGATGTTTGACAAAATCCTGATCGCCAATCGGGGCGAGATTGCCCTGCGCGTGATCCGCGCCTGCCGCGAGATGGGCATCAAATCGGTAGCGGTGCATTCCACCGCTGATGCCGATGCGATGCATGTGCGCATGGCGGACGAATCTGTCTGCATTGGGCCCAATTCCTCGACAGACAGCTATTTGAACAAGGCCGCAATCATTTCCGCCTGCGAGATTACGGGCGCGCAGGCCGTGCATCCGGGCTATGGCTTTTTGTCGGAAAACGCAGCCTTTGCGCAGGCGCTGGAAGACCATGGCATCACCTTTATCGGCCCAAAGGCCGAACATATCCGCATTATGGGCGATAAAATCACCGCCAAAGTCACCGCCAAGGATCTGGGTATTCCCGTGGTTCCGGGGTCGGACGGCGGCGTGGCCGATTTTGAAACCGCCATTGGCGTGGCCGCTGGCATCGGCTTTCCCGTGATCATCAAGGCCACGGCAGGTGGCGGTGGACGCGGCATGAAAGTGGCGCATAATGCCGAAGAATTGGAAATTGCCTTCCGCACGGCGCGCTCGGAATCCAAGGCCGCCTTTGGCAATGACGAAGTCTATATCGAAAAATACCTGCAAAAGCCGCGCCATATTGAAATTCAGGTCTTCGGCGATGGCAAAGGCCGCGCTGTGCATCTGGGCGAGCGAGATTGCTCCTTGCAGCGCCGCCATCAAAAAGTCTTTGAAGAGGCCCCCGGCCCCGTAATCACAGAGGCGCTGCGCGCCAAGATCGGCAAGGTCTGCGCCGATGCTGTAGCCAAAATCAACTATATCGGCGCGGGCACGATCGAGTTTTTGTATGAAGATGGCGAGTTCTTTTTCATCGAAATGAACACCCGCTTGCAGGTGGAACATCCTGTGACCGAGGCGATTTTTGGCGTGGATCTGGTGCGCGAGCAGATTCGCGTGGCCGCAGGCATGGATATGTCCTTTGGCCAAAGCGATTTGGTCATCAACGGCCATGCCATCGAAGTGCGCATCAACGCCGAAAAACTGCCCAACTTCTCGCCCTGCCCCGGCAAGATCAAGGTGTTTCATGCGCCCGGTGGTCTGGGCGTGCGGATGGATTCGGCCATTTACGGCGGCTATTCCATTCCGCCCTATTACGACAGCTTGATCGGCAAGCTAATCGTGCATGGCCGCGACCGCCCCGAGGCGCTGGCCCGCCTGAAACGCGCGCTGGGCGAGTTGATTATCGATGGGATCGACACCACAGTGCCGCTGTTTCACGATCTGTTGGCCGAACCTGATATTCAGACTGGGGATTACAACATCCACTGGCTGGAAAAATGGCTGGCCGCGAAATACAGCGCATAAGGAAAGGGCGGGGGAAACCCCGCCTTTGTGTTTATGACCGCATCGCATATCACCCCTGAACTTCTTTTGCAGGCCTATCGCATCGGCGTGTTTCCCATGGCCGAATCGCGCAGCGCAAAGGGCATCCATTGGATGCGGCCCCATCGGCGCGGTGTGTTCGATTTGAATGCGTTTCACATCTCGCGCAGCCTGCGCGCGCAAATTCTGCGCGGCGGCTATGAGGTGGCTGTGAACCGCAACTTTGCAGCGGTGGTGCAGGCCTGCGCCGACCGCCCGCAGACATGGATCAATGCCGAGATTTTTGATCTTTATGCGCAATTGCACGCCCAAGGCCATGCCCATAGCCAAGAGATTTACGCAGGCGGCACTTTGATGGGTGGGGTTTATGGCGTGGCCATTTGCGGGGCCTTTTTTGGCGAATCAATGTTTTCGCGCGCCACGGGGGGCAGCAAAATGGCGCTGGCCTATTTGATCCACCGCTTGCGCGCTGGCGGGTTTGCGCTGTTTGACACGCAATATCTTACGCCGCATCTGGCCAGTTTAGGCGCAGTCGAGATATCGCGCGCGCAATACGAGCAGCGCCTTGCGCAGGCCCTAACCCTGCAGGCCAGTTTTGCGCCAAAAGGCTATTGCCCCGTGCCTGCCTCGGTCGTGGCGGCATCAGCCTCGCCCGATTGACCCTCGCCCTCTTCTGGGGGGGGCTCAACAGCGGGCAAAGCCAGTTGCGGCACATCGCAGCGCATCACCCAAACATCATAGCGCGGATGATCCAGCGCTGACAGCGCAGGGCTAGAGGAAATCATCCACCCTGTGAACACAGGCGCCGAGACAGCCGCATCAGATATGGTCACATTCGCCTCGGCATCCACAGTTTGGTTGCTGGCAGGATAGCGGCATTCGTTCAACTGCACTGTCAGCTTGCCCACTGTCACGCTTTGGCCCACGGGCAAATCGGCATCGGTCAATTGGCCCGTCAGCTTGTCCAAAATGCGCAACTCGCCGCCCTTGGCCAGCGCCATCTCTTCGCCCGCCGCAGGGGTGGCCATGGCCAGCGCCAGCAAACCCGCCCAAATGCGCATTACTTATCGTCCCCGCTCGAGACGAATTTCATCAGCAAACTGATCAGGCTGACGGAACTTTGCGTATCTTCGATCTGATCCCCTGCGGCCAAGACCTCTTCTGCCCCGCCGGGCACCAATTCGATGAAATTGCCGCCAAGCAAACCTTCCGAAGAAATCAAGATCGCAGTATCGGTCGGCAGTTGCACCGATTTGTCCAAGGTCACCACCACATCGGCGAAAAAGGTCTGGGGATTGAGCGCCATATCGCTGATCGTGCCCACTTTCACCCCTGCAAGGCGCACATCCGTGCCCACAGAAATACCATTGGCACTGCGAAAGGATGCGTTCAAATCATAGGTGCCCGCCGCGCTGCCCATTTGCCCAAGGCCCGCATAGGCCAAAAAGCCCAGCGCCAGCGCCACAATACCAAAGCCTGCCAGAACCTCTGCGCGATTTTCGGCCATTACTCAGCGCCTCCCCTTGGGTTGGTTTGTGTCACTTTGGCTCCCACGCCTCGTAATCGCGTTTTGGCGCAGGTGCGCCCGCGCGGATCGAGCCTGCAGGCGCATAGGCCGCGGCTGTGCCTGTCAAATTCGGCTGATGCGGCGCTTCCCATGGCTTATGCACCAAAGGTGCGGTCGTCGGCGGATGCGGCCAAGTGTGGTGCAGCCAGCCATGCCAATCGGGCGAGACGCGCGAGGCTTCTGCCTCGCCGTTGTAAATCACCCAGCGGCGCGCGCCGTCTTTGTTTTGGTAATAGATATTGCCCTGCTCATCCTCGCCCACACGGGTGCCCTTGCGCCATGTGTAAAACTGCGTGCCAAGGGTTTGGCCGTTCCACCACGTCAGCAATCGCACAAGGAATTTCATGGCATATTCTCCATCTGTTGGGCCTGATATGACGGAATTCGCAGCGCAGGTCTAGGGGGTGCGGGCGGTTTGCGCGCCTTGCCCCAGATAGGCCGTCAGTTCAATTTCGATCAAATGGCGCGGATCAATCAGCGGGGCTTCAATCATCATCGCGGCAGGCGGGTTTGCGCCGAATGTGGCGGACAAAATCGGCCAGCAGCGTTCAAAATCGGCGGCGTGTTTGAGAACATAGGTCACGCGCACGGCATGCTCAAACCCCGCGCCTGCCCGCGCCAGCGCCGCGCCGATGATGCTGAGGGCCAGCTTGCACTGATCCTCAACAGTTTCAGGAATGGCCCCCGTGGCGTGGTCTGTGCCAGTTGTGCCCGACACATGCACCCAGCCGCCAGCCACCACGGCGCGGGCATAGCCGATGCGATCTTCCCATGTAGAGCCCGTTTTGATGCGGGTGATCATGGGCAGCCCCCAAGCTTAGCTGGCAGTTGCGGGTTCTTTTTTCTTTTTACCCTCGGCATGCACCAATAGGGGCGGAACGGCATTGGTCACCGATTCCTCGTTCACAACCACCTCTTCGACATCATTCATACCTGGCAATTCGAACATCGTATCCAGCAAGATATCTTCCATGATAGACCGCAAACCCCGCGCGCCTGTTTTGCGCTTGATCGCGCGTTTGGCGATGGCCGACAGGGCATCGGTGGTAAAGGTCAGCTTGGTGCCTTCGATATCGAACAGGCGCTGATATTGTTTGACCAAGGCGTTCTTGGGTTCGGTCAAAATGGTGATCAGCGCGGCCTCGTCCAGATCGGTCAGCGTGGCAATCACGGGCAAGCGGCCGACAAATTCAGGGATCAGGCCAAATTTCAGCAAATCTTCGGGTTCAAGCTCGCCGAACAATTCGCCCACACCGCGCGCATCGGGGTCTTTCACATCAGCGCCAAAGCCAATGGCGCTGCCCTTGCCGCGCTGCGCGATGATCTTTTCCAGCCCCGCAAATGCCCCGCCGCAGATGAACAAGATATTGGTCGTATCCACCTGCAAGAATTCTTGCTGCGGATGTTTGCGCCCGCCCTGCGGCGGCACCGAGGCAACTGTGCCTTCCATAATCTTCAAAAGCGCCTGCTGCACGCCTTCGCCCGAAACATCGCGCGTGATCGACGGATTGTCAGACTTGCGGGTGATCTTATCAACCTCGTCAATGTAGACAATCCCGCGCTGCGCGCGTTCCACATTGTATTCAGACGCTTGCAGCAGTTTGAGGATGATGTTTTCCACATCCTCGCCCACATAGCCCGCTTCGGTCAGTGTGGTGGCATCGGCCATGGTGAAAGGCACGTCCAAAATCCGCGCCAAGGTCTGCGCCAGCAGGGTTTTGCCGCAGCCCGTCGGGCCAATCAGCAGAATATTCGATTTTGCCAATTCGATATCGGTTTTGGTCGAATGGTTCAGGCGTTTGTAATGGTTATGCACTGCCACAGACAACACACGCTTGGCATGAATCTGGCCAATCACATAATCGTCCAAAACGGCGCAGATATCGCGCGGGGTTGGCACACCATCGGTGGATTTCAACCCTGCCGATTTGGTTTCCTCGCGGATGATATCCATGCATAATTCAACACATTCATCACAGATAAACACTGTGGGGCCTGCAATCAGCTTGCGCACCTCGTGCTGGCTTTTGCCGCAAAAAGAGCAATACAGCGTATTTTTACTGTCGCTTGTGCTGGTTGCCATAGCCTGACCTCATCATCCGAATTGGGAGCCAGCTTATGCCAAGCCCCGCCCCGCCACAATCTCAAATCGCCCCCAAATGTCGCGGCTTTGGGGGCGCTGTCTGCGCGCGGCTTACTTGGCCTCTTCGGCCTTGCCGCGGCTGTCCAAAATCTCGTCAATCAGGCCCCAAGCTTTGGCATCTTCGGCAGACATGAAATTGTCGCGCTCTAGCGCGGCTTCGACAGTTGCCAGATCATTGCCCGTATGCTTGACGTAAATCTCATTCAGGCGGCGCTTAAGTTTTTCGGTTTCGCGCGCATGGATCAAGATGTCGGTTGCCTGCCCCTGATAGCCGCCCGAAGGCTGATGCACCATCACGCGGCTGTTGGGCAGAGAAAAGCGCATGCCTTTTTCCCCCGCTTGCAGCAAAAGCGATCCCATCGAGGCTGCCTGCCCAATCACCAAAGTCGATACTTTGGGGCGGATATATTGCATCGTGTCATAGATCGACAGGCCCGATGTCACCACACCACCCGGGCTGTTGATATACATCGAAATTTCTTTCGAAGGATTCTCCGCCTCTAGGAACAACAATTGCGCGCAGATCAGGCTAGACATGCCATCATGGACGGGGCCCGCCAGAAAGATAATCCGTTCTTTCAGCATCCGCGAGAAGATGTCATAGGCCCGCTCGCCCCGCGAGGTTTGTTCAACCACCATCGGCACGAGGGTGTTCATGTAATAGTCTGCTGGATCACGCATCACATCGCCTCTCTAAATATTCCCTAGCTCTATCGCCCAAGGATTAAACAAAGCTTAGTGCCCAGCGCCAGCACCTGCAAGGGCAGCCCGTCTATTTTGCCCCGCCAAAGGCGCGTTTGGCCAGTGCCATGCGCGCCAAAGCGCTGGCCACACACAGCGCGGCAAAACCAAATGATAGCGCGGCAAAGCTGGCAGGCCAGAGGCAAAAGGCCGTAAAAACCGCAATCGTCTCGAAGCCTTCGGCAAGGCCTGCGGTAAAGTGCAGCGATTTATCCCCGCGCGCGCGGTCGGCGGCACGCGGGGCCAGATGGCGCTTTTCCGAAAAAATGGCATAGGCCAGAAATGTTGCCCCGTTCATGTAGAAACTGGCCAGCAGCACGGCGGCAGGCAGGGCATTTTCGGGATTGCGCAGGGCAAAGGCCAGCGGGATTGCGCCGTAAAAGATGAAATCGCACGTGATATCCAGATAGCCGCCAAAATCAGTTTTTTGCGAGGCGCGCGCGACAGCCCCATCCAAACCATCGGCAATGCGGCTGGCCAAAATCAAGCTTAGGGCCAAAATCAAATGCCCCTGTGCGGCAATAACCCCTGCCGCGCCCAGCCCCAAGGCCAGACCCGCCAGCGTGACGGCATCGGCGCGCACCCCCGCGCGGGCCAAACGCGCGCCCATGGGGGCGGTGGCCAAATCAATCGGTTTGCGCAAGATGCCGTCGAACATATCCACCTCGGTTTTCCTATCGCTGCCCAATGCGGCGGCGCAGTGCAAGGGTAAAATCGCAGCACTTGGCGCAATCACGGCAATGTTAAAGGGCGGTGTTTGGGGGCGGCAACCTGTGCACCTGTGCCGCAGGGCCGCCTTGGGCCGCGCAAGGCTTTTGCGCCAAAGGGTCGCAAATAGGCGCGCCGCGACTGTGCAGCGCAGGCACAAAGCGGTAAGGGGGAGCGCAGAGAGATGAGCAAAGATCGCACGTTACTGGGCATTGCCTTGATGCTGGCCTTTTGCGTGCTGGCCCCCATGCTGGATGCCAGCAGCAAATTGGCCACGGCCACCATTCCCGTGGGGCAGATCGTGGCTGCGCGCTTTGTGGTGCAAGGCGCGCTGATGATCCCCGTTGCGCTGGCCATGGGGCTGACATGGCGTGTGCCTGTGCGCGTGGGATGGCTGTTGGCACTGCGCGCGCTGCTTTTGATCGCCTCGACCTATAGTTTTGTGGCCGCCGTCGCTGTGATGCCGATGGCCGATGCGCTGGCCATTGCCTTTCTATCGCCGCTGATCCTATTGATTTTGGGGCATTTTGTGTTTGGCAACCATGTCGGCCCGCGCCGCATCGCTGCCGCTATGGTCGGCTTTGCAGGGGCGCTGATGGTTATCCAGCCCAGCTTGCAAACCTATGGCGCGGCGACCTTTTATGCCATTGCCTGCGCCTTTGCCTTTGCCTTTTATATGGCTGTGACGCAAACCATTGGGCCGTTGATGCACCCTGTCACGCAGCAATTGCACACCTCGCTGGCGGGGGCGGCGGTGATCGTGCCTGTGCTTTGGGCGATGGACGGGGCGGGGGCCAGCGGCATCCTTGCCAGCCTCGATCCTGTCATGCCGCAAGGCTATGCGTGGCTGTGGCTGTTTGGCGTGGGGTTTTGGGCGGCAGTTGCACATATGTGCATGACGCTATCGCTGCGCTTTGCCCCTGCCAGCACATTGGCGCCGCTGCATTATTTTGAAATGGTGGTCTCGGTCGCGCTGGGCTTTTTGATTTTTGGCGATTTTCCCAACCTTATCACATGGGGCGGCATTGTGCTGATTGTGGGGGCGGGTTTGTATATCATTCAGCGCGAACGCGTGCTGGCGGCGCGCCTGTCTAGGCAAAACCAAACCCGCTAAGCGCCGCCGCCAGATGCGCGCGCGGCAAAATCACCAGCATCTTGCGCGCCGAAAACTCAAGGCTGACTGGCCCGCCACTGGCGCGATTGGATGTGCCAATGGCCCGATCTGGGGCAAAATCAATCCCGTCAATCGGCCAATCTAGGCCCGTGCTGCGCCCTGTCACCGCGCCCAGCGGGAACAATGACACCCGCGCGCCCCGCGGCACATCCAGCGTCAGGCGCGGCGGGGCCAGAAAAATCACATCGCGCCCGCCCAGCAAAAAGACAGGCAGATCAGGGCGGCGCAACAAGCCCGCCAACACCGCCAGCCCATGATCCATCCGCGCGCCAATAAAGCCCAGCCCAAGGACAAAAGGCGCGGCAATGGCGGCAAGGCATTTGTCAAAATCAGTGTCATCTTGCGCGGGAATATGGATCAATTGCCCCGCAAAAGCGGCCCGCGCCTGCGCCGAGATGGAATCCAAATCGCCGATCACCGCGCGCGGCGGCGCATCCAGCGCCAGCAGCCTGTTTGCACCGCCATCCGCCGCCACCAAATAGGGGGCCAAAGCCAGCGCATGGGCCAAATCCCGCGCAGCAAAGCCGCCGCCGCCCACCAAAGTCACGGCAGATTGGCTTTTGACTTTACTTTGAATTAGCATAGGATTTGCAGGCATAATTTACTCAATTGCGGCAGAACTGATGGGCCAGTGCCACAATCTATCCCTTATATTACCACAGTCTGTCCATGGAATTGCGCGCATTGCCGCGCATTGCTGGGCCCAAGTTTTTGTAAAAGGCGGGCTCCATGACGGGCGCTAGTAAGATTCTCACTGTTTCTTATGGAACTTTCTCTTGCACGTTGGAGGGGTTTGACGACCCGTTCAGCACGATGAAAGTGATTGCCGAATATTTCCGTGATCTGGCCGCCGATGACCGCTTTTTTGGGGCAGAGCCGCCCACCCCCGATGCCGATATGCTGCACCGCCTTGCCGAAGGGGCCAGCCAGCGCCGCGTGCAGGCGCAGGTGCAGGACAATGGCGTCGTGCTGCGCCAAGGCAATGCGATTGCCGCCCCGCAGGCCGCCCCTGCCGCGCCTCCTGAAGCCAGCCCAAGCTTGCTCAGCAGCAGCGCCGCGAAAGTCGAGGCCGAAGAGGCCGCTGCCCGCCTTGCGCGGCTGCGCGCTGAAATCGATGAGAAATCCCGATATATCGAAGCGCTTGAAGCCAATACCATGGCCGATGACACGCCCGCGCCCAGCCCTGCCGCCTTTGTTGCTGCCGATGGGCTTCCTGCGGCGACGGCGGCAATTGAATCGCTGCTGGGCGCGGCCAAAGACAGTTATACCGAAGATTCCGACAGCGCCGACACTGCCCCGCCCAAAGATTTGGGCGCTGTGGCGGGCGAAGGGGGCGCGCGCGCAACGCCTGCCCCTGCCCCCGTTTCGCCCAACCCCGCCGAGACGGACGCGCCGCGCCGCGTGATCAAACCCGATCCGACAGCGCCCGCACAAACCATCCGCGGCGGCCAAAGCGCCGAGGTGATGATTGCAGACGCCCAGCCTGCCGCCCCCATCGCTGCGCCCGATGCCACAAAATACCGCATCGAAGTGGTGCGCGGCGGGCAAGATGGCAAGGTTGAACGCGCCCAGCCACCTGCATCTGCATCAGCGCCCAATTCTGCGCCTAATTCTGCGCCGACATCGGCACCAGCATCTGCGGCCGCGCCTGATCTTGCCTCATCGGCCAGCCCACAAACCCCGCGCACCCGTGTGATCCGCATCCGCCGTGTGGCCCAAACAGGCGGCCTGCCCAGCGCCGCGGCACCCAGCGCGGCCCAAAGCGACGCCGCGCTTGCGGCTGAATTGGCCGCGCTAGAGGTGCCTGCGCCGCTGGTGCTGAACCCCGCGCCCGCTGCACCACGCGCCAAGATTAACCCCACCGAAGCCACTCTGGATAAGCTGATTGCACGCGCCAATATCGATTTGGCCGATGACGAGGTGCGCCGCCGCCAAGCTGCCATGGCGCATATGAAAGCCGCCGCTGCAGCCACCAAGGCAGACCGCGATCTGGGCCATGATGCGGGCAGCCAGAACGCCGTGCTGGACACGTATCGGCAAACATTGGATCAAGTTGCCCCCGATGGCGGCCCGCGCAGCGCCACCTTGGTTTTGGTGTCCGAACAGCGCATCGACCGCAGCGCGCCCAAGCGCAGCGAAGCGCCGCTGAAACTCGCGCCCACGCCCAGCCCTGCCGAAAACATCTTTCGCGCGGTCGATGACGATGATGATATCACAGGCCCGCAAAGCAATATCTTCACGGGCATGGAAACCTTTGAAGATTTCGCCGACCGCTTGGGCGCGTCCGAGCAGATCGAACTTATGGAAGCGGCGGCCATTTACGTGGCCCATGTCGAAAAGCAGCCTTTGTTCCGCCGCCGCCAATTGATCCGCCATATGTCCAGCCTACCCGATGCCCTGCCCATGACGCGCGAAGCCTCGGTGCAGATCTTCAACCAGCTTTTGGGCATGGGCCGTTTTGCCGAAATGGAACCTGGTCTGTTTGCAGTGACCGATCGCTCGCCGCTTTTGGCCGAAGCGCTGCGCGAAGCGATTTAACGGCCCGCCGTTTCATTGCCCTGTGCCCGCATCAACAGGCGCAAAGCCATGGCTGGCCGCGCGCCTGTTTTGCCGTGGCGCGCGCCGTTAGCGCTCTGCCTGCGCCTTCTGGGATGGGTCTGCGTCAGGGTCGGGCTGGCCCACCCCCAAAAACAGCCGCTTCAGCGGGAAAATCCACGCCACGCCCAAAAACACATAGGCCACCACCTCGGCCCAAAAGGGCAAACGATTGATCGAGGCCATCAGGTTAAGCACAATTACAATATAAACAGGCATGCCGATCAACAGCGCCACCAGCGCCCAGCGCTTGCGCGCCTTATAGGACATGTGTCTTGGCTTTGGGTCGGCCTGCGTCATCTTTCACCCCACAAATGGATCGGTCACAAGGATGGTATCCTCGCGCTCGGGTGAGGTAGAAAGTAGCGCCACAGGGCAGCCAATCAACTCTTCCACGCGGCGCACGTATTTGATGGCAGCCGCAGGCAAATCGGCCCAAGACCGCGCGCCTGCGGTCGTCTCGCTCCACCCTTCGATTTCCTCGTAGATCGGGGTGCAGCGCGCCTGTTGATCTGCCGCCGTGGGCAGGTAATCCAGCCGTTTGCCATCCAATTCATAGGCCACGCAGATTTTCAGCCTGTCAAACCCGTCCAGCACGTCCAGCTTGGTCAGGGCAATGCCCGTAACCCCCGAAGTGATGCAGGTCTGGCGCACCAAAACCGCATCAAACCAGCCGCAGCGGCGCTTGCGCCCCGTAACGGTGCCGAATTCATGGCCGCGCTGGCCCAAACGCTCGCCCAACTCGTCCTTGAGTTCGGCAGGAAACGGGCCTTCGCCCACGCGGGTGGTATAGGCTTTGACAATGCCCAGCACGAAATCAATCGCCCCTGGCCCCATGCCCGTGCCAGTGGCCGCCTGACCTGCGATCACATTGGACGAGGTGACAAAGGGATAGGTTCCAAAATCGATGTCCAGCAGCGCGCCCTGCGCGCCTTCGAACAAGATGCGCTTGCCCGCCAGCCGCGCTTCGTGCAGCACTTTCCACACGGGCTGGGCATAGGGCAGCACCTGCGGCGCAATGGCGCGCAGTTTGGCCAGCAGGTCATCGCGGTTCACAGGCGCAATGCCAAGCCCTGCGCGCAGCGCGTTGTGATGGCCGACCAAGCGGTCGATACGGGCGATCAGCGTGGCCTCATCGCCCAAATCAGCCACGCGAATGGCACGGCGGCCCACTTTATCCTCGTAGGCAGGGCCAATACCGCGCCCAGTCGTGCCAATTTTCGCCCCCGCGCTGGCGGTTTGCTCTTCGCGCGCGCGGTCAAGTTCGCCATGCAGCGGCAAAATCAGGGGCGCGTTTTCGGCGATCATCAGGTTTTCGGTGTTGATCTGCACACCCTGCCCGCGCAGCTTGTCGATTTCCATCACCAAATGCCAAGGATCCAGCACCACGCCATTGCCGATCACCGACAGCTTGCCACCGCGCACAATGCCCGAAGGCAGCAAGGATAGCTTGTACACTTTGCCGTCAATCACAAGGGTATGGCCCGCATTGTGCCCGCCTTGAAACCGCGCGATGACATCCGCGCGCTGCGAGAGCCAATCGACAATCTTCCCCTTGCCCTCGTCACCCCATTGAGCGCCGACAACAACAACATTCGCCATGGTATATCCTATCATTTGGGAGAAACCGCGCGACCTATAGCGGGCTGCGCGACTAAGCGAAAGCGCAAAAGACTGGACGGGCGCGCGCGGTCTTGGCATCATGGGCCAAAAGGGGATGCGATGTTTTTGTATATCACAATCGGCTGCAACGATTTGGCCCGCGCCAAGCGGTTTTATGACGCAGCCCTTCTGCCCTTGGGCTATGTTTTGCGCGGGCAAGACGAAACCGAAATCGGCTATGGCCCTGCGGATGCCGCGCGCACGCCGTTTTGGGTGACCCTGCCCTTTGATGGCAAACCCGCCACGATTGGCAACGGGTCTATGCCCGCCTTTGATGCGCCCAGCCGCGCGGCAGTCGATGCGTTTTACCGCGCCGCGCTGGCACAGGGGGGCAGCGACGAAGGCGCGCCGGGCCTGCGCTATCGGCCCAACTTTTACGCCTGCTATGTGCGCGACCCTGATGGCAACAAACTGTCGGCTGTCTGCGAGCGGGAAGAAGACTAGCAGGGCACTTGCACCTTTGCCCGCCCTCGCCTAAGTAGGCGCAAGATTGAAAAAAGGCCGCTCTGATGGAAAACGTCATCCTGACCATTCACCTGATCCTTGCGCTGTTGCTGATTGGCATTGTGCTGCTGCAACGATCCGAAGGCGGCGGTCTGGGTATGGGCGGCGGCGGCGGTGGTGCGGTATCGTCGCGCGCGGCGGCCACGGCCCTTGGCAAAATCACTTGGGGCCTTGCTATTGGCTTTATCATCACCTCGATCACGCTGACCATTCTGGCTGCGGCCGATGCGGGCAGCTCGTCGGTGATTGACCAGCTTGGCGGCACGGCCCCCGCGCAGGAACCTGCCCTGCCCCCCGCGCTAGAGGGTGACTTGCTGCCGCCAACAACCGATGCGCCCGCAGCGCCGCCAGCGGCCACTGCGCCTGCAACACCGCCTGCCAGCAACTAAGGCCGAAGCGTAAGGCGCGCTGCGGTGCGTGGCAAACGTGGCCCTGCAACGGGCGCCCAAATAAACAGGCGCACCGATTTGCGGCGCGCCTGCTGCGGGGCACCGCACGCGGCCCGCGCTGCAAACTCTAGATATTTTCCTTCAGCAGGATCTCGATCCTGATTTTTTCCTGCGATGCCAAAATCTCGCGCCCATCGACCTTGGCACGCAAAACGCGCAGGGCGCTGCGCACCAGATGGCCAGTGTCTTGGGTGATCAATGTGTCAATCTTATCTGCGCGCAGCGCCGCTTCGGTAAAGGGGGTGCGTTCATGGGCGATGATGATGGGTTTGGTCTGCATCGGCAGCCGCGTGACCACTTCTAAAGGCACCCGCGCCTCTGAACTGAGGATATAAACCCCCGCGATGTCCTGATGATTGACAAAGCTGTTGCGGATAATGCGCTCGGTCCGCTCTGGATCGCCATAGCTTTCAAGCGAGGGCAAGACAGTCAGGTTTGGGTAATCGGCATTGACCACCGCATCAAAGCCAAGGCGGCGCTCGACGCTGTCGCGTGATTGCATGGATTCTGCAATCACCAGCACCGATCCCGCACGCTGCTGGGCAAATCGGCCCATCAAGCGCCCCGCCGTTGCCCCCGCCGCGCGGTTATCCGTCCCTACAAAGGCCGCCTGCGCATCGGTGTCTTGGCCCGAGATAAAGTTGATGGTTTTGATCCCGCGCTCGGCCAAACGCGTTTTCGCATCGCGCACCTGCGGTGATTCAGGCACCATAATGGCCACGCCGTCAATCCGATTTGGGTCAAGCGATCCCAGCATATTTGCAATCCGATGTGGGTCGCTTTCTGGAATTTCCATCACCTCTAGGCGGATCATTTCCGCCGCAAAGGCCAGATTCGCCTCGTCAATCCGCGCGATCAATTCTGCCAAAAACTGATCCCCGCTTTTGGGCAGCATGAACAAAAACGTATAAAACTTACCCCGCGCAAGATTGGCGGCCACGATATTGCGGCGGAACGACAGCTTTTGAATCGCGTGATTCACCCGCTCGACTGTGTCTTGCTTAACGCCGGGGCGTCCGTTCAACACCCGATCCACAGTGGCAAGGCTGACGCCAGCGGCAAGTGCGAGGTCTTTTGTCGTAGCGCGCATGTGTCTCTCTGCTTTACTTTTCTTCTTTTCCATGAACTTGCGCGATTGCGCAAGAGTAATGAGGTACGTACCTCACAAACTACTTGCTATGAGGTACGTACCTCAAGTAGTGTTGGCAGGCATCGAGTCGTGGCGGAGGGGCCGCGACCAGCAAAACGGGAGGTTACAATGAACGCTAAACTTCTGGCGACCACTGCGTCGCTTGCCATCCTTGTCGGCGCACAGGCTGCGCAGGCCGAGGATCTGACTTTGTGCTGGGCTGCGTGGGATCCTGCAAACGCCCTGATCGAATTGAGCAAAGAGTACGAGGCCGAATCTGGCAACAAAATGTCCTTTGAATTTGTGCCTTGGACAAACTTTGCAGATCGGATGCTGAACGAGTTGAACTCGGGCGGTAAGCTGTGCGATTTGATGATTGGCGACAGCCAGTGGATCGGCGGCGCGGCTGAAAACGGCCAATACGTCAAGCTGAATGATTTCTTTGATGCCAACGGCATTTCGATGGATGCCTTCATTCCTGCCACTGTGACAGGCTATTCCGAATGGCCCAAAGGCACGCCAAACTATTGGTCGCTGCCCGCCTTTGGCGATGTGGTCGGCTGGACCTATCGCAAAGATTGGTTCGCACGCCCCGAAATTCAGGCCGAGTTCAAGGAAAAATATGGCCGCGATTTGGCCGTTCCTGCCACCTATGCCGAATTGATGGATATCGCGCAATTCTTCCAAGGCCGCGATATTGATGGCAAAACTGTCTATGGCGCATCGATCTATACCGAGCGTGGGTCCGAAGGCATCACCATGGGCGCGATGAACACGCTTTATGGTTTTGGGTTCAAATATGACAACCCAGACAAGCCCTATGATATGGAAGGCTTTGTTAATTCCGAAAGCGCGGTTGCAGGTCTGGAATACTACAAAGCGCTGTATGATTGCTGCACCCCGCCCGGATCGTCCAACAGCTATATGGGCGAAGGCGTAGATGCGTTCAAATCGGGGCAGGTTGCCTTGCAAATGAACTTTGCCTTCACATGGCCTGGCTTTCACACCGATGCCAATGTGGGCGGCGATGTGACGGGTTATTTTGCAAACCCCGCAGGTCCCAATGGCGACAAATTCGCACAATTGGGCGGTCAGGGTATTTCCGTTGTGGCCGCATCCGACAAGCAAGAGGCCGCGCTGACCTATATCAAATGGTTCGCACAGCCCGAAGTGCAGGCCAAATGGTGGAAGCTGGGCGGCTATTCGGCCCTGCGCGCTGTGGTTGAAGACCCTGGTTTTGCCACCAGCCAACCCTATGCACAGACCTTCTTGGACAGCATGGCCATCGTCAAAGACTTCTGGGCCGAACCTGCCTATGCCACATTGCTGCAATCGTCGCAAAAATGGCTGCATGACTATGTTGTGGCGGGCAATGGCACTGCAAAAGAGGCCTTGGATGGCATGATGAACGATTGGAAAGCCACCTTCGAAGAAGAAGGCAAGTACGAGTAAACCGCGCTTGCACGTTCCAAAACGCTATCAGGCCCGCTAGGGTCTGATAGCACGGCGCGGGGCCATGCGCCCTGTTTGGCCCCGCGCCTGCGCGCGCAACCCTGTGCGCTGACCCCTGCCAACCAAATCCTGCCTGCCAAACTTCAGGAACATATCATGCCCGATCCCTTGTCCAAGCGCGCAGCCCTTGCCACACCACCCAGTTTGGCCCGCAAAATCCGTGGCCTGTCCGATCGCACCATCGCTTGGATCTTTATCGCGCCGACAATTTTTCTGCTGCTGGCGGTCAATATCTTTCCGCTGATCTGGACAATCCGCCTCAGCCTGACCAATTTTCGCACCAACCGCCCCAACAATGCGGTCGAATTTGTCGGCATAGAAAATTATCGCAAAATCCTGACCGATTCGGACACGTGGACATCGCTGCAAGCCACGGCGCATTTTCTGATTTGGACAATCGTGCTGCAGGTTTTGATTGGCTTTACGCTGGCCTATCTGATCAACAAAAAGTTTCGCGGCAACGATATGTGGACAACGCTGATCGTGCTGCCGATGATGCTGTCGCCCGCCGTGGTGGGCAATTTTTGGACATTTCTGTACCAGCCGCAAATCGGGCTGTTCAACTATTTCATCAGCTTTCTGACAGGCACTGATCCTGCCAGCTTTTCCATGATTGGCGAAGTGCCGCTGGCCCCTTGGGCCATTGTGATCGTGGATACATGGATGTGGACACCCTTTGTGATGCTGATTTGTCTGGCGGGTTTGCGTTCGATCCCCTCCAGCATTTACGAGGCCGCCGAATGCGACCGCGCCAGCAAATGGCGGCAGTTTTGGACGATCACCCTGCCGATGGCGCTGCCCTTTCTGATGCTGGCCGTGCTCTTTCGCGGGATCGAGAATTTCAAGATGTTCGACTTGGTCGTGCAACTGACAGGCGGCGGGCCGGGGGCCACCACGCAACTGACCTCGATCGATCTGAAACGCGAAGCATTCGAGAAATGGCGCACGGGCTATGCATCTGCCTATGCCGTCATCCTTTTTGTCACCGTCTTTGGGCTGGCTTCGATTTACGTGAAAGCCCTAAATAAGGTTAAAGACAGATGAGCTTTTCCATAACCGAACCGTCAAACCGCCAGAAATGGATCGCGGGTGTTTTGGTGATTGCCTATGCGCTGATCACGCTGATGCCGCTTGCGTGGATCATCGCCACGGGCTTTAAAACCCCAGCCGATGCCATTGCCTATCCGCCCAAGGTCATCTTTGAACCTTCGGTTGAAGGCTATGTGAACCTGTTCACCTCGCGCAGTCGCGTCACCCCCGAAGATTTGGCCGCCCTGCCCCCGCCCGAAACCTTTTACGACGAAATCGTGCGGCAATATGACATGGTCATCACAGGCCCGTCCAAATATGGCGAGCGGTTTTTGAACTCGATCATCATCGGGTTTGGTTCGACCTTTTTGTCGGTGTTTTTGGGCACGATTGCCGCCTATGCCTTTAGCCGATTCAAAGTGCCGCTGAAGGATGATTTGCTGTTCTTTATCTTGTCCACACGCATGATGCCGCCCATTGCTGTCGCCATCCCGATATTCCTGATGTATCGCCAACTGGGCCTATCGGACACACATTTGGGCATGATTTTGCTGTATACGGCGGTCAACCTGTCGCTCTCGGTCTGGCTGCTGAAGGGGTTTATCGATGAAATCCCCATCGAATACGAAGAGGCGGCGCTGATTGATGGCTACACGCGGTTTCAGGCGTTCTACAAAGTTGTGCTGCCGCAGGCCGCCACGGGTATCGCCTCCACCGCCATTTTTTGCCTGATCTTTGCGTGGAACGAATATGCCTTTGCCGTGCTGCTGACCTCGGGCACAGCGCAAACCGCGCCGCCCTTTATTCCCACCATCATTGGGGCGGGCGGCAAAGATTGGCCTGCCGTCGCGGCAGGGGCGACCTTGTTCTTGGTGCCGATCATGGTGTTCACAATCTTGCTGCGCAAACATCTGCTGCGGGGCATTACATTTGGGGCGGTGCGCAAATGAGCAGTTTTATCAAAGGCTTGCTGCGGCTGCGCCGTGGCCCATGGGAAATGCTTGCCACCATATTGATTGCGCTGGGTGTGTTCATGCTGATGCAACCCTTTGCCTTGGTGCTGTTCACCTATTCCTTCATCGTCACGTTGATTGGAACCGTCATGTTCATCATCGTCAGCCATTTTCCGGAGTAGTCAGGTGGCACAGATCATCATCAAGAACCTGCGCAAGGAATTTGGCGCCTTTACCGCTGTGCAATCCTCTAGCTTTACTGTCGAGGATGGCGAGTTTTTCATGCTGCTGGGCCCATCGGGCTGCGGCAAGACCACCACGTTGCGCATGATTGCGGGGTTGGAACTGCCCACTTCGGGCGAGATTTACATCGACGGGGCCGAGGTCAGCCAAAAGCCTGCCAGCCAGCGCGACATCGCCTTTGTGTTTCAAATGTTCGCGCTTTACCCGCATATGAACGTGCGCAAAAACATCTCTTATCCCCTTGTCAGCCAAGGCATGCCGCGCGCCCAAGTGCGCGCCAAAGTCAGCGAAGTGGCCGAGATTTTGGGCATCACTGCCCTTTTGGATAAGCCTGTCAGTGGCCTGTCGGGCGGGGATCGCCAGCGCGTGGCCCTTGGCCGCGCCATTGTGCGCGATCCATCTTGTTTTTTGATGGACGAACCCCTTGGCGCGCTGGACGCTGAATTTCGCGAACATATGGCGCTGGAACTGCGCGCGCTGCACGACCGTATGGGCGCAACCACAGTTTATGTCACCCATGACCAGCTAGAGGCGATGCAGATGGGCGATAAGATCGTGGTGATGAATCACGGCATTGTCGAACAATTCGGCAAGCCGCAAGATATCTATGACTGGCCCGCCACCACCTTTGTGGCAAAATTCATCGGCTCACCCGCGATGAACCTTTTAGAGTTTAACGATGTGGCGGGCAATGGGGCCACATCGGTGCGTCTGAATGATGCCGCCATCGACGTGCCAGAAATACTTTCGGGCACCAATGGCAAGCTGACCTTTGGCGTGCGGCCCGAACATGTGCATCTGGACGATGCCGCGCCCTATCGCGGCAGAATCATCGCCAGCGAATATCTGGGGACAACGCAGATCATCACCTTCGACACCCCTCTGGGCGCGGTGAAGGCGCGCATTAAGGCCGATGTGGCCGTGCGTATTGGCGAGGTCACAGGCCTGCGGTTTGACTCGCGGTCAATTTCCCTCTTCGCACCCAACGGCCACGCGCTTTTGTCAAAGGCAAATCAAAAGGTGCTGTCCCATGGCTGACGTGATGCTGCAAAATGTCTTTAAATCTTTTGGCGCAACGGCGGCGTTGCAAGATGTCTCGCTGACCATTCCTGACGGCGCTTTTGTGGTGCTTTTGGGGCCGACAGGGGCAGGCAAGACCACGATTTTGCGCATGGTCGCAGGGCTGGACGCGCCTGACAAGGGCAGCGTGCATATCGGCGGGCAGCCCATGCAGGGCTACACGCCTGCGCAGCGCAATGTGGCGATGGTGTTTCAGCAATACTCGCTCTACCCGCACCTGACTGTGCGCGAGAATATGGAATTTCCGCTGAAATCGCCCTTGCTGAACACCCCACGCGCCGAGATTGACCGCAAAGTTGCCGAAGTCGCCCAGACGCTGCAAATCGCCCATAAGCTGGACAATAAGGCAACCGCCCTCTCTGGCGGCGAGATGCAGCGCGTCTCGATTGGGCGCGCTTTGGTGCGCAATCCATCCGTCTATCTGATGGACGAGCCGCTGAGCAGTTTGGATGCAAAACTGCGGGCGGATTTGCGGGTCGAGATGAAAAGCATTCAGGCCAATCTGGGGGCCACGTTCCTCTATGTGACCCATGATCAAATCGAAGCGATGACCATGGCCACCCATGTGGGCGTGCTGGACAAGGGCAGGCTGGTGCAATTTGGCACCCCGCGCGAGATTTACGAACAGCCCGTCAGCATCTATGCCGCAGGCAGGCTGGGCCAGCCCCATATCAATATCCTGCCTGCCGATTTGTTTGGCCCCGCGCCGCGCGGCGCAGCCTTTATTGGCCTGCGCCCCGAACAGATCAAGCAGGGCGAAGGGCAAGACAGTATTGTCAAACGGGTCGAACATTTGGGCGATCAAACACGTTTGCACCTGTCTTTCCAAAACCATGATCTGATCACCGTCACAGAGGCGCATACTTTGCTGAAATCTGGCGACATCGTAAAAATCCAACCGCATAATGCGTTTTTCTTTAGCGCAGATGGCGGGCGTATCGTTTAAGGACAGCACAATGACCCAATTCATGAACAAACGCGAAAACATCGTCACCGAGGCCATCGACGGCACGCTGATGGCCAGTGCAGGACGATTGGTGCGCCTTGATGGCTATCCCCATATCCGCGTTGTGATGCGGGCCGATTGGGACAAAAGCAAAGTGGCCATCGTCTCGGGGGGCGGGTCGGGGCATGAACCTGCCCATGCGGGTTTTGTCGGGCCAGGCATGCTGACTGCCGCCGTTTGCGGCGATGTGTTTGCCTCGCCCTCGGTCGATGCGGTTTTGGCGGGTATTCTGGCCACAACGGGGCCTGCGGGCTGTTTGCTGGTGGTCAAAAACTACACGGGTGACAGGCTGAACTTTGGCCTTGCGGCCGAGCGTGCCCGCGCCTTTGGGTTGAAGGTGGATATGGTGATTGTCGATGATGACATCGCCCTGCCCAACCTGCCGCAATCGCGCGGCTTGGCAGGCACGCTGTTCGTGCACAAGGTGGCAGGCTATTTGGCCGAGTCGGGGGCGGATTTGGCCCGCGTCACTGCCGCCGCGCAAAAGGTGATTGCGGGCACAAAATCTATCGGTATGTCGCTGGACACTTGCACGGTGCCCGGATCGGCCAAAGAAAACCGCATTCCCCATGGCAAGGCCGAACTCGGCCTTGGTATTCATGGCGAACCCGGTGTCGAGCAGGTGGATTTCACCAGCGCCGAACAGGCCATGGCGGCCATGGTTGAAAAGCTAAAGGCCGTGGCCGAAGACACGCCCTATGTCGCGCTGCTGAACAATCTGGGCGCGGCCTCGGTCTTGGAAATGTCGGTGCTCAGCTATGAATTGCTGCGTTCCGATTTGGGGCGCAGAATTCGCTTTATCGTGGGGCCCGCGGCGATGATGACATCGCTGGATATGCGCGGCGTGTCCGTCTCGCTCTGCCCGCTGACACCCGAGGTGGAAACCGCCCTGCAAGCGCCTGTTGGCCTTGCAGCATGGCCCGGATGTATGGCAGTGGCTGCGCCCAAAACCGTGGCCCTGCCCGATGGTCTGGCCCCGATCAGGGCTATCCCTTCGGCCCATGGCGCAACGCATGCATTTTTGTTGAAATGCTGCCGCATCATTTTGGGCATGGAGGCAGATTTGAATGCGCTCGATGCCAAATCAGGCGATGGCGATACGGGGTCAACCTTGGCAGGGGCGGCGCAGGCGCTGATAGATGCGGTCGATCAGTTGCCGCTGGCCGATCATACCCAACTTTTGCGCGCCATCGGCATGGAATTGTCGCAAACTATGGGCGGCTCTTCAGGCGTCTTGCTGGCGATTTTCTTTTCGGCGGCGGGGGATGCGGCCTCTAGCGGGCTGACCATGCGCGATGCGCTGCGCGCGGGCCTTGCGCGGATGCAGCAAATCGGCGGCGCAAATCTTGGTGATCGCACGATGGTCGATGCGCTGATGCCTGCGCTGGACGCGCTGCCAAATGGCCTTATGGATGCGGCCAAAGCGGCCCGCCAAGGGGCCGATCACACCGCCACCATCACCCATGCCAAGGCAGGGCGCGCAGCCTATATCAGCGCGGGGCAACTGACGGGCCATAACGATCCAGGTGCCGAGGCTGTGGCGCGATTGTTTGAACATCTGGCCTCATAGGGCCAAAGCGCCCTGCCGCGCGGCCCAAGCACCGCTACCCTTTGTTTTGTGATAAGTTTCTTCATCATCATCTAGCGTTGCGGTTGCGAAGCCACCGATCTTGGGTTACTTCTTAAATCCCGTGATACAGCGATTCTTTAATGTGCGAATCGCATTGGTTTTGGGCACGGGAGCATCCACATGGCGCGGTATATTTTCATCACAGGCGGTGTGGTGTCATCTCTGGGTAAGGGGCTCGCCTCTGCCGCCTTGGGCGCATTGCTACAGGCGCGCGGCTATACAGTGCGCCTGCGCAAGTTGGATCCCTATCTAAACGTCGATCCTGGCACCATGTCGCCCTTCGAACATGGCGAGGTGTTTGTGACCGATGACGGCGCGGAAACTGACCTTGATCTGGGCCATTATGAGCGTTTTACGGGCGTCTCGGCCCGCCAAAGCGACAGTATTTCATCGGGCCGCATCTATTCCAATGTGCTGGAAAAAGAACGGCGCGGCGATTACCTTGGCAAAACCATCCAAGTCATTCCGCATGTGACCAATGAAATCAAAGATTTTCTGCGCATCGGGGAATCCGAGGTGGATTTCATGCTGTGCGAAATTGGCGGCACTGTGGGCGATATCGAAGGCCTGCCGTTTTTTGAATCGATCCGCCAATTCATCCACGAACGCCCGCGCGGCCAGTCTATTTTGATGCATCTGACCTTGCTGCCCTATCTGGCCGCCAGTGGTGAATTGAAAACCAAACCCACCCAGCACAGCGTCAAGGAATTGCAATCCATCGGCCTTGCCCCCGATGTTCTGGTCTGCCGCAGCGAACATCCAATCCCCGACCGCGAACTGGAAAAAATCGCGCTGTTTTGCAATGTGCGCAAAGATCATGTCGTGCCCGCCTATGATTTGAAAACCATTTACGAGGCCCCCTTGGCCTATCATCGCGCGGGGCTGGATCAGGCGGTGCTGGACGCATTTGGCATCTCGCCCGCGCCCAAGCCCAACCTTGCCCGCTGGGAAGATGTGATGGACCGCCTGACCCATGCCGAGGGCGAGGTGCGCGTGGCCATTGTCGGCAAATATACCCAGCTAGAAGACGCCTATAAATCGATTGCCGAGGCGCTGACCCATGGCGGCATGGCCAACCGCGTGCGCGTGCGCGCCGAATGGATCGATGCCGAGATTTTTGAACGCGAAGACCCCGCGGCGTTTTTGGAACCCTTCCACGCCATTCTGGTGCCCGGCGGCTTTGGCGAGCGCGGGACAGAAGGCAAAATCAAAGCCGCGCAGTTTGCCCGCGAGAAAAAAGTGCCATACTTGGGCATTTGTTTGGGCATGCAAATGGCGGTGATTGAATCGGCGCGCAATTTGGCAGGGGTGACCAATGCGGGCAGCGAAGAGTTTGACGTAGAGGCAGGGGCAAAACGCTTTACCCCCGTGGTCTATCATTTGAAAGAATGGGTGCAGGGCAATCATGTGACCCAGCGCAAACTGGGCGATGATAAGGGCGGCACGATGCGCCTTGGGGCCTATTCGGCCAGCTTAACCGCTGGCTCGCATGTGGCGCAGATTTACGGGGCCACCGCGATTGAGGAACGCCACCGCCACCGCTACGAGGTGGATATGCGCTATAAAGATCGGCTCGAGGCCTGCGGGCTGATGTTTTCAGGCATGTCCCCCGATGGCAAATTGCCCGAAATCGTCGAGGTGAAAGACCACCCGTGGTTTATCGGCGTGCAGTTTCACCCCGAGTTGAAAAGCAAACCCTTCGCGCCCCATCCGCTGTTTGCCGATTTTGTGCGCGCGGCGGTCGAGGGGGCGCGGTTGGTTTAGGGGCGGGTGGCAATTCAAAGGTGGCGGGCATGTGCAAACGCGCATCCCGCGCGCGATATACGCAGCCGAGACGGGCCTTCTATTGCCCGCTTTGCCACACCATTCATCCCTGCGCCGCCGCTTTGCGGGCGGTCATATCTGGCCTTACAGCCGCCCCATTCTGATGCGGATCTTTGGCAATTTTGCATAGCATCGCATCCCGCTTGCGCTCTTTCTGGCGGGGCGGCCCTATGTTAACCATGCTTATGCGCCAATTTGCCCTCGCCCGTTCGACCCGTCATTCAGCCGCCCGCGCGGTCACGGCAGCTTGTCTGCTCGCCGTGGCGCAGCCCGCCCAAGCGGATGATCGCTTTACCAAATTTGGCGATATCATGCAGTTTGCCCTGCCCCTTGCGGCCATGACCTGCGCCGTGCGGCAAGGGCGCGCTGGCGAGACGGCGCTTGGCTATGCGGTGCAGGCAGCAGCGGTGCATGGCAGTAAGGCAATCCTGCGCGATGCGCGCCTCAACCAGCGCCCCGATGGGTCGGGGCATGGCTTTCCTTCGGGCCACAGCGCCAGCGCGATGTTCGGCGCGGCCAATTTGGCGCAGTTTTGCTATAAAGATAACCCTGCCATGCAATTTGCCACCTATTCCTTGGCGCTGGCAGTCGGCCTGTCGCGAATTGACGCAGATCGGCACACCCCGCTGCAAGTTGCCGCTGGCCTTGCGGTTGGGTTTTTCGTCAATGGGTTGCGCGTGAAAATCAGCGACGACTTTTTCAGCATTTCCTATACGTGGCGGTTTTAGGCACAGGCGCCGCCTGCTCCCCCCCTGCCTTGCCCCCGCACGTGGCCGCAGGCGCAAAACCAAAAGGCGGGGACAATGCCCCGCCTTTTTTCACATATAGAACAAAGATTATTCAGCGGCCAAAGCCGTTTTCATCGCATCCATCAAGGTGACAGTGGCATCAGCGGCGCAGGCTTCGCCCACTTTTGCCAAATCGCCGTTCAAACGCTCGACGTCCAAAACAGGATCGCCCGCCTCGCCGCCCGTATAGCCATCGATGAAGGCAACGGTCAGGGTCAATTCTTCTGCGCTCATCGCAACGGCATCGCCGCAGGTGATGGTCGAGATGTCAATTTGCTGTGCCAAAGCAGGTGCTGCAGCGCCAAGGGTCAGGGCTGCGAGGGCAATTTTCAAGGTCGTGTTCATAAGATCTCCAATGGCCAAATCATCTGTGCAAAAGCAAGGCCTCTGCGCGGGCCTGTGTGCAATTCTTGGCTGAAAAGTTCAAGGTAAAATCATCCTTAACTAGGGGGAAAATCGGCAAGTTTGAATACGTTACACGTTAAAGATGATTTGGGCGCTGCGTTTGGCCGCTGTGCAGGATACGATCTTGATGCGCCCAGCGCTGGCTGGTAACGGATTGGACATGCTGTCGTATCAACATCATTTCCACGCGGGCAACCTTGCCGATGTGCAAAAACATGCGCTTTTGGCGTGGATGCTGGATTATCTATGCCAAAAGGACAAACCGCTGACCTATATCGAAACCCACGCAGGGCGGGGTTTGTATGATTTGTCCAGCGAATATGCCCTAAAAACGGGCGAGGCCGCGCTGGGGATTGCGCGGGCCGAGGCATGGTTTGCCCCTGCCCATCCCTATCGCCTGCGGCTGAACGAAATTCGCGCCAGCTATGGCCCCCATGCCTATCCCGGATCGCCGCTGATCGCCGCCCTGTCATTGCGCGATGGCGATACGATGCATTTGGCCGAATTGCACCCGACCGAAGTGCAGGCCCTGCGCCATACGATGAACCCTTGGGGGCCGCATATCTATGCCCGCGACGGCTTTGATCTGGGCCTTGCCATCACTCCGCCCACGCCCCGCCGCGGCCTGATGCTGATTGATCCCAGCTACGAGGTGAAGGCCGATTATGACGCAATCCCAGATCGGCTGCGCGCCATGGCGCGCAAATGGAATGTGGGGATTATCGCGCTGTGGTATCCGCTGCTGACTTCGGGCGCGCATGGGCCGATGCTGGCGGCGTTGACGCGCGATTTTCCAGATGCCCTGCGCAGCGAGGCGCGCTTTCCCCCCGTTCGCGACGGGCATAAAATGATCGGCACTGGCATGTTCGTGGTCAATCCGCCCTATGGTTTGCAGGGCGAGGCCGACCGCATCGCCGCAGCCTTTGCCACTCTTGCAAATATCTCGCCCGCCCCCTAGGTTTCGTGCATGTTTGACAAACTTCTCAGGGCGCTTTTGGCCCCCGCCCCCGCCGCACTGGCCGATCACGATGCCCGCACAGCGCTGGCGGCGCTGCTGGTGCGTGTGGCGCGCACCGATAATATGTATGCCGCCGAAGAGGTGGAACGGATTGAGACGATCTTGATGCAGCGCTATGGCCTGTCCCCCTTCGAGGCGATGGATCTGCGCGCCCAAGGCGAGGCGCTGGAAAGCGAGGCCCCCGATACCATCCGCTTTACCCGCGCGCTGAAAGAGGCCGTGCCGCTGGAAGAGCGCGCCGCCTTGGTGCAGGCGCTGTGGTCTGTTGCGCTGGCAGATGGCGCGCGCGATGGCGGCGAGGATCAAATGCTGCGCTTGATTGCCAATTTGCTGGGGCTGACGGATGTGGATTCGGGCCTTGCGCGCCAACGCGCGCAGGCGGCGTTGTAAACGGCCCGCCTGCCCATGCCGCTGATCGCCACTTTGGGCATGTATGACCGCCCCGAAACCATGGGCGCGCAAGACAGGTTCTGGGCGCTGATCCGCGATGCGCTGCGCGATTTGGGCCAAGACGCACCCGATGGGCTGACGCGCGGCGATATGGCCTATATGCAAGGCTGGCTGTCGCCCAACCTGCTCTTTTCCCAAACCTGCAGCCTGCCCTTTCGCGCCAAACTTTCCCAAAAGGTGCAGATCATTGCCACACCCGATTATGCCCTGCCAGACTGCCCCACAGGGCAATATCGCTCGGTCTATATCGCGCGGCGCGCGGATGGGTTTGACAGGCTGGAAGATGTCGCAGGGCTGGATTTCGCCTATAACGAGGCACTGTCCCATTCAGGCTGGGCCGCGCCCTATAGCGATCATGCCGCGCGCGGGCTGCCGATTCGGCCAAGCCTGCGCACGGGCGAGCATCGCGCCTCTGCCATCGCAGTGGCGGCAGGGCGCGCGGACTATGCGGCGCTCGACGCGCTGACATGGGAAATGATCTGCACCTATGATGCCTTTGCCGCCCAGCTTCAGGTGATTGGCCATACGCCCCCTTCGCCCGCCCTGCCCTATATCACCGCGCAAAACCCCGCCCCCCTGCGCGCCGCCCTCACCCATGCCATGGCCGCGCTCCGCCCAGATGACCGCGCCACGCTGCACCTGCGCGCGTTGGTGGATATCCCTGCCGCCGCCTATCTTTCCCTGCCGATCCCGCCCGCACCTGCCGACAGCTAGGGGCCTATGCCGCCCCCATCGCTTTTTCAGGCAAAAGCGTCCCCGCCTGAAGGGTATCTGCAAAAAAGAAAAGCCCGCGCGCCAAGCCTGCAAAGACACATTTGTGTCACCAAACCTATTGCAAGCTTCTTCTTTTCCCAAATATCCTGGGGGGAGGCTGATAAAGCTTTGCTTTAGCAGCGGGGGGCAAAGCCCCCCTGCGGCGCAGGGCCCGCGCAAAATCGTGTCAGTTTTCGCTTGCCTTGTGCCCCAAGGCTCGGCTATCGTGAATTTGATCAAATTATGCGGCCCATACCGGCGCTGCAAGGTCACCAACGATAGGATAGGATCAAGGGCATGATCCACATCCGCCTCACCTGACCCTTGGGCCTGCCCCATTCGGGCAAGGCAGGCGGGACATGCCCCGCCTTTGTGATATGATGAAAGATTGGCTGAGAAAGCATCCCGATGTGCGCACCATTCGTGTGGCGGCAGCGGATTTGAACGGGCAAGCGCGCGGCAAACGGGTGCCTGCGCGCTATGCCGACAACGTGGTGAAAAACGGCACCCGCTTTCCGTTTTCGGTTCTAAACCTTGATATCTGGGGCGAAGATATCGACGACAGTCCCTTGGTCTTTGAACAGGGTGACCAAGACGGCGTTCTCAAACCCACCGAGCGCGGCTTTATGCCCATGCCATGGCTAGAGGCCCCCACCGCCCTGCTGCCCATTTGGATGTTCCGCGAAAATGGCGCGCCATATGAGGGCGATCCGCGCCATGCCCTGCGCGCCGTGGTCGAGCGGTTTAAGGCGCGCGGCCTGACCCCCGTCTGCGCGATGGAGCTGGAATTTTTCCTGATCGATGATTCGGGCAAAACCATGCAGGTGCCCGCCTCCCCGCGCAGCGGCAAGCGGCGCAAGGCGGCCGAAACCCTGTCGATCCGCGCGCTGGATGCGTTCGATACCTTCTTTACCGATCTTTATGATGCCTGCGAGGCGATGGATATTCCCGCCGATACCACCACATCGGAAACGGGTCTTGGCCAGTTCGAAGTGAACCTGATGCATTGCGACGATCCGTTGCGCGCCGCAGACGATGCTTGGCTGTTCAAAATGCTGGTCAAGGGCCTTGCGCGCCGCCATGGCTTTGCCGCCAGCTTTATGGCCAAACCCTATCCTGAATATTCGGGATCGGGCCTGCACACCCATTTTTCGGTGATCGACGAGAATGGCGACAATGTCTTTGACTCAGGCGGGCCGAAGGGCACGGCGATGATGCGCCACGCGGTGGCGGGGTGCCTGAATGCCATGCATGATTCCGCGCTGATCTTTGCGCCGCATCAAAACAGCTATGAACGGCTGGTGCCAGGCAAACATGCGCCCACGGCAATTGCTTGGGGCTATGAAAACCGCACTGCCGCCATTCGCATCCCCGCAGGCAGCCCTTCGGCACGGCGGATTGAACATCGCGTGGCGGGGGGCGATGTGAACCCTTATCTGATGCTGGCGGTGATCCTTGGCGCAGCGCTGGACGGGATTGAAAACCAAATGGAGGCCCCGCCCCCCATTGTGGGCAATGCCTATGCCGTGGACGGGCTGGATGAAATTCCAACCAGCTGGGAGGCGGCGATTGACGCGCTGGAAAACTCCACCATCGTGCCGCGCTTTTTGCACCCAGAACTCATCAAAAACCTTGTCTCGACAAAGCGGCAAGAGCATCATTACATTGCAGAACTGTCCGACCAAGAACGGGTAGAGCTGTATTTGGACACGGTGTAAGGGCACGCCCATGAAAATAGGCATTTTGCAAACTGGTGAGGCGCCCGAGGCGCTGCGCGAGATGGGCGATTACCCCGACCTCTTTGTGCGCCTGTTGCAGGGGCATGGATTTGATTTTGCGATCTATCCCGTGCTGCACGGGCAATTTCCCGCAGATGTGCATCTTTGCGATGGCTGGCTGATTACGGGCTCGCGCCATGGGGCCTATGAAGACCATTCATGGATTCCCCCGCTAGAGGAGTTTATCCGCGCGGCCTACGGCGCTGGCGTGCCGATGGTGGGGGTTTGTTTTGGCCATCAGATCATCGCGCAGGCCATGGGCGGGCGGGTGGAAAAATACAGCCGTGGCTGGTCGGCTGGGGCGACAGATTATGATTTTGGCGGCCAGCGCCTGACGCTGAACGCGTGGCACCAAGATCAGGTGGTGCAAAAACCCGACAGCGCCACGCGCATCGCGTCGAATGATTTTTGTGAAAATGCGGCCCTGTTGTATGATGACCGCATCTTTACAGTGCAGGCCCACCCTGAATTTGACGCGCGGTTTATGGAAGGGCTGATTGAAAAGCGCGGGAAAGGTCTGGTTCCCGAAGCGGTGCTATCCGCCGCCGCAGCGCGGTTGGCGGAACCCCTTGATCGTGGCCCGATGGCGGCGCGCATTGCCGAGTTTTTCAAATCTAAAATGCGCCAAAAAACCGCCGCCTAAAGACACCCTTAGCCCGTCTCTTGGGCTGGGGGCCAACCCCCAAAACGGTGTGAACATGTCGAAATGGACTGACCAATTGCCCAAAGCTGCCCGCGAATTCATCGCAGGGCGCCGTGTGGACGAAGTAGAATGTGTGATCGGTGATATCGCAGGCGTGGCGCGCGGCAAGGCGATGCCTGCGGCGAAATTTGCCACCCAAGGCAATTATTTCCTGCCAAATTCCATCTTTTTGCAAACGATTACAGGGGAATGGGCGGATAATCCCTTTGATGCCTTTACCGAACCTGACATGATTCTAGAGCCTGACTTTACCACCGCCACCGCCGCGCCGTGGACGGCCGATGTCACGCTGCAGGTCATCCATGATGCCAAGGATCAGCAGGGCAATCTGGTGCCCTTTGCCCCGCGCAACCTTCTGCGCCGCATCATGGGCCTCTATGCCGCCCAAGGCTGGACACCTGTGGTCGCCCCCGAGATGGAGTTTTTTCTGACCGCGCGCAACATAGACCCGAACCAGCCTGTGATCCCGCCCATGGGACGCTCGGGTCGGCGGGCGGCGGGCAAACAGGCCTATTCGCTGTCGGCCATCGACGAATATGGCAAGGTCATCGATGATATCTATGATTTCGCCGAGGCGCAGGGCCTTGAAATTGATGGTATTTTGCAAGAGGGCGGCGCGGGGCAGATCGAATTGAACTTGGCCCATGGCGACCCTATTCGCCTTGCCGACGATGTGTTTTTCTTTAAGCGTCTGATCCGCGAGGCGGCGCTGCGGCATGATTGCTTTGCCACTTTTATGGCCAAACCCATCGCGGGCGAGCCGGGCAGTGCTATGCATATCCATACATCCGTGGTCGATAGCGCCACGGGCAAGAATATCTTTTCTGCCAAGGGCGGCGCGGAAACCGATGCGTTTTTGCACTTTATCGCGGGGCTGCAAAACCATCTGACAGGGGCCATCGCGCTGCTGGCGCCTTACGTGAACAGCTATCGGCGCTATGTTCCCGATTTTGCAGCCCCCATCAATTTGGAATGGGGGCGCGATAACCGCACCACGGGGCTGCGTATTCCCATTTCCAGCCCCGCCGCACGGCGGGTGGAAAACCGCCTGCCCGGCATGGATTGCAACCCCTATTTGGGCATCGCCGCCACGCTGGCCTGTGGCTATCTGGGCCTGATCGAGAAAAAACTGCCCCGCCCCGAATTTGCAGGCAGCGCCTATATCGACAGCGATGATATTCCCACCAATCTGGGCGATGCGCTGGATTTGCTGGAAGAGGATACCGCCCTTGTCGATGTGCTGGGGCAAGATTTCTGCAAAGTCTATGCATCGGTCAAACGCAATGAATACAAAGAGTTCCTGCAAGTTATCTCGCCGTGGGAGCGCGAGCATTTGCTGCTGAATGTGTAAGCTATGAACCTGCTTTATGCCAATGACCGCGCAGGGCAGTTCCCGCCCAGCTATTACGCCGCCACTGCGATAGGGGCGCGCGACTTTGCCCCCCTGCGCGGCGAGATGCGGGCCGATGTCTGCGTGGTGGGCGCAGGCTATACGGGCCTATCGGCCGCGCTGCATTTGGCGCAGGCAGGGGTGTCGGTGGTGGTGCTTGACGCGCATCGCGTGGGCTTTGGCGCATCGGGGCGCAATGGTGGTCAGGTGGGATCGGGCCAGCGCCAAGACCAAGGGTGGATTGAAGACCGCTATGGGGCCGAGCGCGCCCGCCGCCTGTGGGATATGAGCCAAGAGGCCAAGGCGCTGGTCAAATCGCTGATCACCCAGCACAATATCCCCGCCCCCTTTGCCCATGGCGTGGCGCACGCGGCGCGCGCGCGTGCCAGCTTTGACCATAGCGCAGCCTATGCCGATAAACTGGCCCGCGATTATGGCTACGACCAGATCGAGGTGCTGAAAGGCGATGATTTTGCCGCCATCGTCCCCTCACCCGCCTATGTCGGCGGCGTGATAGATCGCGGCGCGGGCCATATCCACCCGCTGAATTTTTGTATCGGTCTGGGCAATGCCGCGGCAGATGCAGGGGCGCAGATCTTTGGTGGCAGCCCTGTGCATCATCTGACCGCAGGCGCGCAGCCCGTGGTGCAAACCGATAAGGGCCGTGTGATCTGCAACAGGGTTATTCTGGCCACCAACGGCTATGGCACGGGGCTGATGCGCCAAACCGCAGCCCGCGTGATGCCGATCAACAATTTCATTGTGGCAACCCAGCCCTTGGGCGCAGAGGCCGCCCGCGTGCTGACGCAAAACATCGCCGTGGCCGATGACCGCTTTGTGGTCAATTACTGGCGCTTGTCAGAAGATGGTCGCCTGCTGTTTGGCGGCGGCGAAAGCTATGGCTACCGCTTTCCCAGCATTATCCCCACCGTGATGAAACCTTTGCTGCAAGTCTATCCGCATCTGCGCGGGGTGCGGATAGATTATGCTTGGGGCGGCACATTGGCCATCACCCGCACGCGCATGCCCTATGCGGCGCGCCTTGGCCCCGTGCTGACGGCATCTGGCTATTCGGGCCATGGGGTGGCGCTGGCAACCATGGCGGGCAAGCTGATGGCCGAGGCCGCACAGGGCAAGTCCGGTGGCTTTGACCTGCTGACCCAAATCGCGCCCACCGCCTTTGTGGGCCTGAGCGGGCTGCGCTGGCCTTTGCTGGTGGGGGCGATGACATGGTATTCCTTGCGCGATCGCTTGGGCTGGTAGGGGGCCTATGCGGCCCCCATCGCTTTTGCAGGCAAAAGCGATTCCCCCGCAGGATATTTGCCAAAAGAAGAAGCGCGCCGCATCTGTGCATTTGGCAAGCAATCCAATGCCTTGCCATTAGGCGCAGCTTTGGTGCAGCAGCGCCTTGGGGCGGCAGGCCCCTTGCAGGATGCGCAACAAATCGCCGCACAGCCTAAGGTGGGCGCAATTGTCACTTTCATGTTACATCCATAGGCTTTAAGCATATCTGTAATAGAGTTTAAGGAAAGCTGCGATCATGGCCCCAGATGGACAAGTGCTGACCCGCGAATATGACCCCGCCAAAGCCCCCGATGTGCATGCCTCTGAACCCATCCCAGAGGCGGCGCGCGCGGAAATCGAGCGGCTTTTGGCCTCGGGCGATTTGTTCCGCTACACGGCGCCCGAGGGCGCGCCTGTGGCATTGCTAGAGGCGGAATTTGCCGAAGTTTTGGGCGCGCGTTATGCGCTGGCGGTCTCGTCCTGTTCGGCGGCTTTATTCTTGGCGCTGAAGGCGCTTGATTTGCCGCGCGGGGCCAAAGTGCTGATCCCCGCTTTTACCTTTGCCGCCGTGCCCTCGAGCATCGTTCATGCCGAATGCGTGCCTGTTTTGGTTGAAGTGGGCGAGAATTACCGCGTGGATATGGATGATTTTGCCGCCAAACTGCAAGATGGCGATGCGGTGATGATTTCCCATATGCGCGGGCATACATCGGATATGGATGCGATTATGGCGCTGTGTGATGCGCGCGGCATTCCCGTGATCGAAGATGCCGCCCATTCGCTGGGCACCACATGGCATGGCCGCAATATCGGCACGATTGGCCGTGTGGGTTGCTTTAGTTTTCAATCCTACAAGATGATCAACGCAGGCGAAGGCGGGATTATGATTACCGATGATCCCGAAATTGCCGCCCGCGCGGTGATTATGTCTGGCGCTTATGAGCAGAATTGGAAAAAGCATCCAGGTTTGCAAAACAGCTATTGCCAGTGGCAGAACAAATTGCCGCTGTATAATCTGCGGATGCAGAATCTGTCGGCGGCAGTGATCCGCCCGCAATTGCCCGCTTTGCAAGATCGCGTTGCCAAGGGCCGCGCGGGGCATGATCGTGTGGCCGATGTGCTGAACGCCTGCGAGGGGCTGTCGGTGCCCGCCCCCCTGCCCGCCGAAGCGCGCGCGCCTGATTCCATTCAGTTCAACCTTGCCCATGACTGGACAGATGCGCAGGCGCTGGCGTTCCAAGCCGCGGCCAAAGCGCGCGGCGTGACAGTGCAAATCTTTGGCCTGTCCGAAGGCAATGCGCGTGCCTTCTGGAATTGGGAGTTTTTGGGCCCTGCGCCCGATCTGCCAAAGACCCGCGCCATGCTAATGCGCGCCTGCGATGTGCGCCTGCCAACCCGCCTGACGGATGCGGAATTGGATTTCATCGCCCATGCCATCGCAGAGGCGGCCCAAGCGGTGATGGGCGGCGGCAGAAAAATATAAAACTGTCAAAATGATGCGTTTTCCCTCTTGCAGGGGGGCGCGCAAAGCCTTAATTCACCCCCATCCAGACGGTGCGGGCGTAGCTCAGGGGTAGAGCATAACCTTGCCAAGGTTAGGGTCGTGAGTTCGAATCTCATCGCCCGCTCCATCTGGATGAAAGCACAAAAAGGCGCACTTCGGTGCGCCTTTTTGGTTTTGGGGCGGCGGCGCGAGGGGATTTGCAATCTTTGGCCAGATCTCGCTGCACTGGCCATACGCACGCCATACGCGGGCCATACGCAAGCCATACGCAGACCAGCCGCCATTTCCCCACTTGCACCCTGCGCTGCCATGGACTATCTGAAACCCGTTGGCGGGTGGGCAGGCAGGCTATGCACTGGATTGCAAATCCATGAAGACCGGTTCGATTCCGGTACCCGCCTCCACCTTTTTTGATCAGCCCTTCACGTCCAATCCAGCACCACTTTGCCCGATGATCCTTCGCGCATTGTGTTGAAACCTTTTGCAAAATCGCGGGCGGGGAAGTGGTGGGTGATCACGCGGCTGACGTCCAGCCCGTTTTCCAGCATGGCGATCATTTTGTACCATGTTTCGAAAATCTCGCGCCCATAGACGCCTTTGATGGTGATCGCCTTGAACACGATGCGCGACCAATCGACGGGGGATTTTCCGGGTGGGATGCCCAGCATCGCGATCCGCCCGCCCATCACCAGCGCCTCGATCATCTGGTCTAGCGCCGCTTGGTTGCCAGACATTTCCATCCCAACATCAAAGCCTTGCGTCATTTTCAGCCGCGCCATCACATCGCGCAAATCTTCGCGGCCCACATCAACGGGGATGCAACTGGTCACCTGCGCCGCAAGGTCAAGTCGCGCGGGGTTTACATCTGTGATCACCACATGCCGCGCGCCCACATGCCGCGCCACGGCTGCTGCCATGATGCCAATTGGGCCTGCGCCCGTGATCAGCACATCTTCGCCCACCAGATCGAAGGACAGGGCCGTATGCACGGCATTGCCAAGCGGGTCTAAAATCGCGCCAATCTCGTCAGAAATGCTGTCGGGCAAGGGCACAACGTTAAAGGCAGGCAGGCGCAAAAACCCTGCAAAAGCGCCCTGTTCATTCACCCCGATGCCGCGCGTTTCAGGGTCGAGGTGAAACTTGCCCGCCCGCGATTGGCGCGAGCTATGGCCAATCAAATGCCCCTCACCCGAGCAGCGCTGCCCAAGGCTTAGCCCCTGCACATTGGCCCCCATAGCCACGATGCGCCCTGCAAATTCATGCCCCGTGACAAGGCCCAGCGGCACAGTACGCGCCGCCCAAGCATCCCAGTTCCAGATGTGAATATCCGTACCGCAGATCCCCGTTTTGCTGATTTGGATCAGCACATCATCGGGGCCGATCTGGGGGATGGGGCGGGTTTGCAGTTCCAATCCCACAGTTGGGCTGGCCTTGACCAGCGCGGGCATGGTTTCATTGATCATGGCATGATCCCCCAGTTTTCAGGCCTATCTCTGCTGCGGCCCCTGCAAAGGCAGCAAGGGCCGCGTCCAAATCCGCGCGCGAGAGTGCCGCGCTCATTTGTGTGCGAATGCGCGCGGCCCCTTTGGGCACGACAGGGAAGAAAAAGGCAGGGGCCAGCACGCCGCGATCAAACAGCGCGCTGGCAAAGGCCTGCGCCCGTTTCGCATCGCCCAGCATCACAGGGATGATCGGGTGATCCCCTGCGATCAGATCAAACCCCAGTGCCGTCAGACCTGCCCGCCAATAGCGCGCGTTATCGGCCAGTTTGGCGCGCAGATCATCTGCTCCTTCAATAATATCCAACGCGGCAAGGCCCGCGCCCACTACGGCAGGGGGCAGGGCGTTGGAAAACAGATAGGGCCGCGCGCGCTGGCGCAGCAGGTCAATGGCCGCCTGCGGCCCTGCGATATACCCGCCCAGCGCACCGCCCAGCGCCTTGCCCAAAGTGCCTGTTAGCAGGTCAATCTTCACCCCTGCGCGGGCAGGCGTACCGCGCCCTTGTGGGCCCGTAAAGCCCGTGGCATGGCAATCATCCACCATGGTCACCGCGCCATATTTTTCCGCTAGTGCCGCGATCTCGCCCAATTTGGCATAGGTGCCATCCATCGAAAACACGCCATCGGTGGCGATCATGATAAACCGCGCGCCGCCTGCGCGGGCGGCCATCAATTGCGCCTCTAAATCGGCCATATCATTGTTGGCATAGCGAAAGCGCCGCGCTTTGCACAGGCGAATGCCATCGATGATCGAGGCGTGGTTTAGGCTGTCAGAAATCACCGCATCTTCTTCGCCCAGCAGCGGTTCGAACAGCCCGCCATTGGCATCGAAACAGGCCGCAAACAGAATACTGTCATCCGTGCCCAAATAGCGGGCAAGCCGCGCCTCTAGCGCGCGATGCAAATCCTGCGTGCCGCAGATAAACCGCACCGAGGCCATGCCATAGCCGTGATCATCCATCGCCGCTTTGGCAGCCGCGACCAGCCGCGCATCACCTGCCAGCCCAAGGTAATTATTGGCCGACAGATTGATCACCTGCCGCGCGCCCACTGTCACCCGCGCGCCTTGGGCCGAGGTGATCTCGCGCTCGCGCTTGGTCAGGCCATCGGCGCTGATTTGGGCAAGGGTGGCGTTCAAATGGGAAAGAAAGGCGGGGTTGGTCATGGCGCATCCTCCTGCATAGGTGCAACCATGCCAGAGGGCGCAGCATATGTCAATATAACGGAATTATTCCGCCAAAGCGGATTAATTCAGCTGCCCAGCACAATCAACAGCGCCCGTGCAGGCCCGTCTTTGGCGGCAATGGCATGGGGCTGATCGGCGCTGTAGCGGGCGGTATCGCCTGCGCCTAGGGTTTGCGCATCGGGGCCAGCGGTCACGCTGAGGATGCCGTCAATCACTGTCAGATGTTCACGGCAGCCCTTGGCATGGGGGCTGCTGTCCAGCACCCCGCCTGCGTCAAAGCGCAGATCATAGACCTCATGCGCGCCCACTTGGTCGGGCGGCGAGAGAATACGAATGCGCACCCCCTGCCCGCGCGCCGCGATCACGGGGGCCGCGCTTTCGCGGACAATTTCAATGCCCGCGCGCGCGCCGCTGTCCAGCAGCCCTGCGAAATCCACCTGCAAGGCCGTGGTCAGATTCCACAGCGTCGCCACTGTGGGCGAGGATTCGCCCCGTTCGATCTGGCTGACCATAGATCGGCTGACGCCCGAAAGTTTTGCCACCGCGTCCAGCGACAGGCCCCGCGCCTGCCGCGCCGCGCGCAATGCCCCTGCAAGGCGTGTGTTGATATCTGTGTCATTCATCAGCGCAGTCTGGGGCGGCGGGGGTGCGGGGTCAAGTGGGCTGGGCAGGGCTGGGCTGGGCTGGCGCAGCCTGATCAATGCCACAGCCGCAGCATCGCTGCCGCGCTAGACCGCGCACGCCCTATGTGCCGCAATAGGTGGTGTACCGACCATAGCCCGAGGGGGCGGGCAGGCAATATGCCTCGCGCCCCGCTTCGGGGGCATAGGGGTTTTGCACCTGCTTCAGCAGGGCGTGGAAAGGGGCCATATCACCGCCTTCGGCTGCGTCCAGCGCCGCCTGCACCATGTGGTTGCGCGGAATAACGGCGGGGTTCACCGCGTTCAAATCCCCCTGCCCCGCCGCATGCTGGATGCGCGCGCGCCACTGCGCCAGCCAGCCGTCCAAACTTGCACGCCTGTCCAAGGGGATGAGGGCAGACAAGCGCGCAGCATCGGTTTTTGCAGCCTGCAGCGCCCTGAAAGATTGCGTAAAATCAACCCCTTGGATCAGCGTCAAAAACCCTTCGATCAAGGCATCATCGGCCAAAATGGGCGCATCTATGCCCAGTTTACGGGCAAAAACCTTGCGCCACTCGGCGCGGTATATCGCCGCAATCCCATCAAGCTGCGCATTGGCGGCATCAATCACGGCCTCCTCCTCCCCCTCCATCAGGGGCAAAAGCGCTTGGGCGAGGCGCGAGATATTCCACGCCAAAATACGCGGCTGCATCCCATAGGCATAGCGCCCCGAATGATCGATGGATGAAAACACCGCGTTTTCGTCATAGCTGTCCAGAAAGGCGCAGGGGCCATAGTCGATGGTTTCGCCCGACAGGGCCATGTTATCGGTGTTCATCACCCCATGGACAAACCCCACCCCCATCCACGCCGCGATCAGCCGCGACTGGGCGGCGATCACGCTGTCCAGCAGGCCAAAGGCCGTGCGCGGCGCATCGGGGTAATGGCGGGCCAAGGTGTGTTCCATCAGCGCGCGCAAACTGCCGACATCGCCGCGACTGGCAAAATATTCAAACGTGCCCACGCGAATATGGCTGGCGGCAATACGCGCCAGAACTGCGCCGCGTTTCAGCCCACCATCGCGCAGCACATCGCGCCCTGTCATCGCCACTGCCAGCGCGCGGGTGGTGGCGATGCCAAGGGCGGCCATAGCTTCGGAAATCAGATATTCGCGCAGCATCGGGGCCAAATGCGCGCGCCCATCGCCGCCCCGCGAAAAGGCCGTGCGGCCCGACCCTTTCAGATGCAGATCAAACCGCGCGCCGTTTGGGGAGATAATCTCGCCCAAAAGATGCGCGCGCCCATCGCCCAGCACGGGGGAAAATCCGCCAAATTGATGCCCCGCATAGGCCATGGCGCGCGGGGTGGCACCCTGTGGCCAAGATGCCCCCGAAAACCACTGCGCGCCATGGCGGCGCAGACTGTCCAGCGGCAGGCCAAGCTGATCCGCGAGCGCCTCATTCAAGACAGCCAGTGCTGGGGATGGGGCGGGGTCGGGCGTTTGCGCCAGCACCCCAAGGGGCACATCGGTGGCAAAGCTGTTGTGCAATGTAATCATGGCGCAAATCTAGGCCGCATGGGCAGCTTTGCCAACCGCCTATCTACGTGTTGGCCGCATGGGCCTTGCCTCCCCCAGACCTACCCACCCTATCCGATGTGACTAGCGCAGGCTGGCAGGGGCCAAGGCGCGCGAAAGGCTCGCCTCTCCTTGCCCATGCAAGGCGGGGTCATAACTCTCAATCGTGTCGCTGCGCGCTGTTCCCAGCAATTGCGCGGCAATTTGCGCAGGGTTGGCGGCTGTGAATTTGCTTTTCAAAATGGCCGCATAGCCCGAAACGATGGGCGCAGCAAAAGAGGTGCCCGACAGGCCCGTGGCGGAGCTATTGACGCCGACCAGCAAGAACTGATCTTGCACCACGCCACTCGTGCCCGCAAAATTGGAATAGCTGGCCAAGGATGCCCGCTGCGCGGTGCTGCCATTCGATGACAAGGCCCCAACGAAAATCACCGATTGCGCGCCAATCAAATCGCGGCTGAGCATATCTAACCGCCCTGCGTCATTCGCGGCAGTTATAGCCACGCCATCATTTCCCGCAGCCTTAACCACCACAGCCGCACCTGTGCTGGCATAGCTGATCAGCGATGCCTCTTGCGGTGCCCAATCCACCCCGCCCAAATCTGCGCGGTAAAAGATACCATAGCTAAGATTCATCACATTGAACCCGCTTTGCAGCTTTACAGGCACAGCGCTGCGCGAGAAATCATGCGTCTGCATCCGCGCATCCAACGCAACCATCGAGGCCTGCTTGCGCGTCCAGCCGCCATGCGGAAGAATCTCGCTGCGCCCAGACATCGTGCCGCGCAGGCGGTAGGCAGTGTTAAAGTTATCAACCACAGTGATGCTGGCCCCGCGCCCACGATAGCCGCGCGCCCATGCGGCGGGCACATCGCTGTGCATCCAAGCCGAGCCTGTGGCCGCAGTAAAGGCAACAGGGCGCGGCGCGCGGGCAAGGCGCGCTGCGGCGACATCGATCTTGCGCAATGCGGGCAAGGGGGCAAGCCGCACCTGCACCGCCCCCGCGCGGGGCGACAGGCCGAAATCTGCTCGGCTGAAGGTAATGCCACCCGCCACCGGATCTGACCCAAAAGACGATTGCGCCGCGATTGGCCCGCTGTAACCCAGCACTAGCCAAAGCGATATTGCAGCAAAAACGCTGTGTTTTACCTTCATAAAGCCACCATCACCAAACCGACATCCCACCCGCAAAGGTTACACGCCGCAGGCCAAATCGGCAAAGCATCTCAGCAAGCGCGGTGAAGACGGGTTAACCATGGTGCGGGGCTTCAAGCCATTGGTATGAATAGTTAATTTTTGGCGCCCATCCAAAATGGCGCGCAAAAGCGAACAGTTTTAACTATTTTTCCAAGGCCCCAGCCCACCGCAGGGATGCGCCGCATCCATCACCATCTGGGGCAGGCATTGCCGGTTTGTGGAAAGATGCAAGGTGGTCGGGGCGGCGGGATTCGAACTCGCGACCTACGGTACCCAAAACCGTCGCGCTACCAGACTGCGCTACGCCCCGACGTTCCTTGCGATGCGGTGATTACGCCCAAAGCGCGGCTTTGAAAAGGGATAGGGGCGAAAAATCTGCGCAAAATCGCAAAAATTTTTATCCCCTGCCGCCGCCCCTACTGTGGCGCGCAGTCTGACCCTGCAATACTGGGGTGATGCAGCGCGCCGCCTGCCGTAATGCCCAGCCGAGAGGCAAGCCCGCCGTTGATTTCCAGCACAAAGCGCACGCCATCGCCGCCATCGATCACACTGCGATCCAATGGAATCGCATTTTCATGCACTTTCAAAATCGTGCCATCTTCGCCCGCAAAAATCATGTCCAAAGGGATCAGCGTATTGGCCATCCAAAACTGCGCGCGCTGCGGATGATCATAGACAAACAACATCCCTGCTGCGCTGGCCATTCCAGGGCGGTTCATCAACCCTTGGGCACGCTCGCCCTCGGTATCGGCCACTTCTACCGAAAACTCCTGCCGCGCGTTTGGCGTTTGCACGATCACACGATCTGGCGCACAAGCCGCCTGCGCCGCAATCGGTGCGCTGCACAGCAAAGCTGCAAAAATCAGTGCGCTGCCAGCGCCGCGTCCCATGCCAGAACCTGCACGGCCATTTTGCCGCGCTTGCCATCGGTTACGCGCAAACATACTGCTTCCCCCGCTTGCAAATCAGCAAACCCTGAATGATTCAGCACCTCGATATGCACAAACACATCATCGGGAGAGCCATAAACATTGGCAAAGCCGAAACCCTTGACCTTATCGAACCATTTGACGCGCGCAGGCGCAATAGACAGTTCAAGCAACTGTTCCGTTGTCAGATGATTTTCTTCTTCGGACAGGGTGATGGGCATGCCAATCGCCGCCTCGATCTTGACCACCTCGACCGCCTGTAGCCCGCGCTGCGTGGCCTGAACGCGAAAGGAAATCGGCGTGCCATCTGCCACCGAGCTTTGGCCATAATTGCGCAGAACATTGGCATGCAGCAGCACATCAGGCCCGCCTTGATCCGCAACAATAAAGCCGAAACCTTTTACAGGATCAAACCACTTTACCCGCCCCGTCTGGACTTCTGAATCGTTTTCGCTCTCGCTCATTGAAGGCAAACTTCCGTAGCTAAGGTCGTGAAAAGTCAAAACTAAATCGAACCGCTAAAATCAAAACATAGTTACTGCGCCAGCATCCCAAAAAAATGATCCAGCGCAAGCTTTATTTACGGGGACAGGCGATTGATTTCCCATGGATTTTCAACCAATGGGCGAGTCCATTGAAAGCGATCATGCAAACGATAAGGCCCGTCGGCCCAAAATTCAATCTCAAGCGGAGTGATGCGGTATCCCCCCCAAAAAGGGGGCCTTGTGGGGGCAGTGCCATGCAGGGCGGTCTGCTTTGCAACCTCTGCCATCAGCGCACCGCGCGATGACAACTGGGATGACTGTTTACTCGCCCAAGCACCCAGCCGCGATTGTAAACTGCGCGATGCGTAATACGAATCAGCAGCCGCACCTTCTTCGCGGGTGACGATCCCGCGCACCCGAATCTGGCGGCGCAGCGATTTCCAATGCAGCACAAAGGCAGCTTTGCCCGCGCCTTCAATTTCGCGCGCCTTGGCAGAGCCGTAATTGGTGTAAAATACAAAGGCTGCAGGTTCGATATCTTTGAGCAGCACCATGCGCGCATTGGGCATGCCGCTGGCATCAACTGTCGACAGGGCGATGGCGTTGGGGTCGTTCGGCTCGGTCGCCTCGGCCTCGGCCAGCCAACGGCGCGCGATGTCAAACGGATCATCGCCTGCGAAAATTCCTGTCCTGTCTTGTGAATTGGCCAAACCGCGCTCCTGACTTGAGATTGTGGGGCCTATGCCCTAGAGAAGCGTTATAGGACAATTTCGGGAGAAGACGAGATGGCGAATGGGTTGATGGCGGGGAAACGCGGCCTGATTATGGGGCTGGCCAATGACAAATCCATTGCTTGGGGCATTGCGCAGGCGATTGCGGCACAGGGCGCCGAGATTGCATTTTCCTATCAGGGCGAGGCGCTGAAAAAACGTGTCGAACCGCTGGCCGAATCGATTGGCATGAACACCTTTATCGAATGCGATGTCTCGGACGAGGGGTCAATGGACGCGCTATTTGCTGCGTTGCAGGCCAAATGGGGCACGATTGATTTTCTGGTGCATGCGATTGGCTTTTCCGACAAAAACGAATTGCGGGGCCGCTATGTGGACACATCGCGCGCCAATTTTGCCATGACGATGGATATTTCCGTTTATTCCTTTACCGCTGTCTGCGCCCGCGCCAGCGCGCTGATGCCAAATGGCGGCAGCATGCTGACGCTGACCTATTATGGCGCGGAAAAGGTGATGCCACATTACAATGTCATGGGCGTGGCCAAGGCGGGGCTTGAGGCATCGGTCAAATATCTGGCCGAAGATTTGGGCAAAGATGGTATTCGCGTGAATGCCATTTCCGCAGGCCCGATCAAAACACTGGCCGCAAGCGGCATTGGCGATTTCCGCTATATTATGAAATGGAACGAGTTGAACTCCCCCCTGCGCCGCAATGTCACGCAAGAAGAGGTGGGCAAGGCTGCGCTGTACCTGTTGTCCGATTTGGGGTCGGGCACGACGGGCGAGAACCTGCATGTCGATGCGGGCTATCACGTGGTGGGCATGAAGGCGGTTGACGCGCCTGACATCGACGCGACGAAATAAATGCCCGTCACCGCTGCTCAGCTTGCGCTGGTTTTGGGGGCGCAGGCGGTGGCACTGGCCACTCCTGGCCCTGCACTCGTCTCAATCAGCCAAAAGGCAATCGCCCAAGGCCGCGCGCCCGCGCTTTTGTTCGGCCTTGGCCTTGGGTTCGGGGCCACCTCTTGGGTGTTGGCATCGATGCTGGGGCTGGGGATTATCTTTCACCGTTTTCCCGTGCTGATCACCGCGATGACGCTGCTGGGCGGCGGATACCTGATCTATACCGCATGGCAAATCTGGCGCGGGGCCGATACGCCGCTGAACGAGGGCGCCGCCGCCGCCAATGGCTTTTGGGCGGGCTATCTGCTGAACGTATCCAACCCCAAGCCGATCCTGTTCTTCGCATCGCTGTTCCTATCGGTGTTCCCCGAACCCTTCACCCTTGCTTCGGGTGCGGTGGTGTATGTGTCGATGCTGACGCTGGAATTGTCCTTCTTTACCGCCGTCGCCATGACGCTGACCACGCCATCGGTGCGCGCCCGCGCCCTGCAGGCCAAACCCGTGATCGACCGCCTCGCGGCAGCGGTGATTGGCGCGCTGGGGCTGTGGCTGTGGTGGGGGCTTCTCTAACGGGGCCAATAGCGCCGCGCTAAATAGGCTAGAATAAGCACCGCCCAAGTCGCGCCGAACACGATCAGCCCGTCAACGGCAGGCCCCGCGCCCAGCATATCAAGGGCCAACCACGCAGTATAAACACTGGAATAAAAATACAGCCCGATCGAATTGGCCCAAAACTTGTGCTGCACTTCAACCTCGTCGGCGTGCGTGACGTAAAAATAGCTAAACGCCCAAAACCCGATCAGCGTCAAAGCCACCAAGGCCCATGCCATAGGGGCCGAGACAAAGTTCTGCACTGGCTCCTCGCTTCCTGCAGCATAGCCCACAGGAAAGCCCATCACAGCGCCAAGAATACCAAACCCAATCATTGCAATGGCATAGACCATCCAAAACCAGCGCTGTTTGGCAAGATACAGCGCTGCGCCCGCGTTGACTTCTGTATTCATGGCTTACTCCTTAGGCTGGGGCGAAGGGTTTTGGGGGCAGTCTTCAAAAACCTGCTCAATGCGCAAATCGAACAGCCGCGCGATGCGAAAGGCCAGCGCAAGCGAGGGGTCATGCTTGCCCGCCTCGATTGCCATCACCGCGTGGCGCGACACGCCAAGATGGCCCGCAAGGTCAACTTGGCTCCAATCACGGGCGGCGCGCAGGGTTGTCAGATGGTTCTTCATTCGCGACCCATGTAAGGTTTGCATTACATTATGCAGTGCGAACCTAACACGTTAAGAAGGGTCTTGATCCCGCCTGCCTCCGTTGCCCCGCGCCCACCAGCGCCAACAGCGCCGCAGGCAGGGCAAGCGCGCGCGGGCCACGTCATGCCGCCCCGCCTTTGGCTGACCACAGATTGCCCCTTTACCCCGCCCCGCGCCCAGCGCAGATTGCGCGCAAAGGAGACCGCCATGACCATCGCCGCATTTATGGCCTTTGCCGCCCTGTCGCTGTTTGCCGCCATCTCGCCCGGCCCTGCCGTATTGATGGCCGCGCGCACGGGCCTGACGGAAGGGTTTCGCACGGGCGCGATGTTGGCGGTGGGCATTGGCGCGGGGGCGGTGTTTTGGGCCAGCGCCGCGATGTTTGGCCTGAATATCCTTTTCGCCGCAGCCCCTGCCCTGCTATGGGCGCTGAAAATTGGCGGTGGGGCCTATCTGATATGGATGGGTGTCACCCTTTGGCGGCAGGCCAAGACCCCGTTCAACACCGAAGACACCCGCGCCTTGCCGCGCAGCCCGCTGTCGGCCTTTCGCCTTGGGCTGGTCACCCAATTGTCCAACCCCAAACCTGCGGTGATGTTTTCGGCCATCTTCCTTGGCACAGTGCCGCAGGGCACTCCGATCTGGGCCTATGGCGCGCTGCTGGCCGTGGTCATGGCCAATGAAACAATCTGGAACATTCTTGTGGCGCGCATCTTCTCGACATCTGCCACGCGGGCGCGGTATATCAGCCTGAAGACCGTAATCGACCGCAGCTTTGGCGGGCTGCTGGCCCTGCTGGGGGCCCGCGTCGCGCTGACGTAACGCACCAAACGAAGGAGCCATTATGATCGACCGTTTGCCCCATGAAAAAGGCTTCCATGTCAGTTGGGATCAAATCCACCGCGATGCGCGCGCACTGGCATGGCGGCTGGATGGCAAAGGGCCAGATCATGGCGTGTGGAAGGCAGTTGTGGGCATCACGCGCGGCGGTCTGGTGCCTGCGATGATTGTGGCGCGCGAATTGGATGTGCGGGTGGTCGATACGATTTCTGTCATTTCCTATGCCCACCAAGACCGCGGCGATGCGGTGATGACAAAGGCCCCGCAAGCCGATCTGATGGGCGATGGCACGGGCATTTTGATTGTTGATGATCTGGTCGATTCGGGCAAAACGCTGGAATTGGTGCGCAAAATGTATCCCAAGGCGCATTTCGCCACTGTCTATGCCAAACCATCGGGCAAGCCGCAGGTGGACACCTATATCACCGAGGTCAGCCAAGACACGTGGATTTTCTTTCCATGGGATATGGCGCTGCAATATGTCCAGCCGTTTCGCGGCAAAGATTAGCCCATGTCCAAAATCAGCGGGGCGCTGCATTACCTCTTTGAACTTAGCCTGCTTGCCAAAGGCACGCTGGCATTGACGGAATCGCTTTCAGGTCTTGGCCTTTTGCTAACCCCCAACGCCGCCATCACCGCAGTGGTGGCTTGGCTGGCGCAGCTTCAAATGACCGAGGCCTCTGCAGACAGGCTGGCCGCTGCCTCTGGCCATTTCTTGGCGGTGCTTTCGCTGCAATCGCAGCATTTTTATGCGCTGTATCTGATGGGGCATGGCGCGCTGAAACTGGCCATGGTGCTGGCCTTGGCGCGGCGCTGGCCTGCGGCCTATCCTGTTTCCATGGCGCTGCTGGCGGGCTTTGTCGCCTATCAGTTTTATGAATTTTCACAGGGCGGCTCGCCCGTTTTGGGATTGATGGCCGCGCTGGATACGATGATGATCGCCCTTGTCGCGCGCGAATATCGCCTGCTTGTGCCGCAGCCTGCCACTTCAGCCTAAAGGGAAACCTCTATGCAGATGAACCCCGCCCTGCTACACACTGATGCCCCCCCTGTGATGGAGGCGCGCCGTTGGCTGGATGGGGTGATCCACCCCGCGCATCGCCCGCTGATCAATATCAGCCAAGCCGCCCCTGTGGATTTGCCCCCTATGGCCCTGCGCCAAGCGATTGCCGAGGCCGCCCTCCACAATCCTGATGCCCATCTGTACGGCCCCGTGCTGGGCCTACCCGCCCTGCGCGCCGAAGTGGCCGCGCAGTTTTCCGCCGCCTATGGCGGGGCCATCGCGCCCGCCCAAGTGGCCATCACCCAAGGCTGCAACCAAGCCTTTTGTGCCGCAATCAGCAGCTTGGCTGGCGCGGGGGATGAGGTGATTCTGCCAACCCCATGGTATTTCAACCACAAAATGTGGCTGGATATGCAGGGGATTGGGGCCATTGCCCTGCCCGTGGGCGCGGGTATGATCCCTTCGGCCGATGATGCGCGCGCGGCCATCACCGCGCGCACCCGCGCGATTGTGCTGGTCACGCCCAATAACCCCACAGGCGCAGAATACCCCGCCGAAACCCTGACCGCCTTTCGCGATGTGGCGCGCGCGCATGGGCTGGCTTTGATCGTTGATGAGACCTACCGCGATTTCGATGCAAGGTCTGGCGCGCCGCATGATTTGTTTGCTGCAGATTGGGATGATTGCCTGATCCAACTTTATTCCTTTTCCAAGGCCTACCGGCTGACAGGCCACCGCGTGGGGGCAATTATTGCCAGTGAAAGCCGCCTGTTGCAGATCGAAAAGTTTTTGGACACCATCGCAATCTGCCCGTCCCAACTGGGCCAAATCGCCGCCCTGTGGGGGATGCAGAACCTGCGCCAATGGCTGGCAGGCGAGAGGGCCGAGATTTTGGCCCGCCGCGCCGCGCTGCAAAATGGCTTTGCGCAGGTGGAGGGCTGGCAGCTTTTGGGCTGCGGTGCCTATTTCGCCTATGTCCGCCACCCGTTTGATCTGGCCTCGCCTGATTTGGCGCGCGATTTGGTGGGCAAATCATCGCTGCTGGCCCTGCCCGGCACGATGTTCCGCCCCAAGGGCGATGCGCAAGGCGCGCGCGAATTGCGCATTGCCTTTGCCAATGTGGACAGCACAGCCTTGGGCGAGGTTTGCGCGCGGCTGGCCGCCTATCGCCCCTGATGACCTTGCGCTGCGCTTGCGCGGCTAACTGACATCAAACCGCGTGACCCCGCGCCGCAGCGCATCGACGGGCTGGGTTTGAATGGCCGCTTGGTGGGCGCGCTGATCGCAGCTTGCGCGCGGGCAGATACGGCAATTGATCCCGATTTGCGTCATGCGGGCATTGGTCATGGAAAACCCTTCGGCATAGCCAATTTCGGGCGCATAGCGGATGGCGCAGCCCATGGCCACGGCAAGGCGATTGTCTTGCGCGTGACGCTCCCATGTTGGGCGATCCACTGTGCGAGAAAAGACGAAAAACTGGCTGTGATCGGGCATTTCCACAAATTGCGGGATGATGCGGCTGGGCGTGCGAAAGCTGGTATGCACATCCAGCCGCGGGCAAGCGCCGCCATATTCGGCAAGGTGAAAATCCGATGCGTTGAACCGCTTGGTCACATTGCCGCCCTTATCAATGCGCATGAAAAAGAACGGAACCCCCTGCGCGCCTTCGCGTTGCAAGGTGGTCGCGCGGTGGCAGGCCTGTTCGAAACTGACGTCAAATCGCGTGGCCAAATGGTCAAAATCATACATCGAGGCCCGCGCCTCGGCCAAAAAGGCATCATAGGGCATCAGCACAGCGGCGGCGAAATAATTGGCCAGTTCCACCCGCAGCCGCGCCATGCCGCGCGGGTCGGTGATATTGCTGCGCTGGGTGATGGCGTCCAGCAATTCGCGCAGTTCCAAAAGCCCTGCCATATGCACCAATTGGAAGGTGCGGTTTTGATGATCGAGCGCCTCCGACAGCAAAATCTCGCGCCGTTTTTCATCATATTGCCGCAGGGCACTGGGCAGCTCTTCCACAGGGCACAGGCGCACGTTCACGCCCAGTTTATCGCGCAACCGCCGCTTGAGCGTGACATAAACCTCGTCCCTTTCCACAGGGGCGGGCCAAAAGGTTTCGGCGGCACTTTCCAATTCGCGAAAATGGTTGCGGTTGCGGCGAAACACGTCATGTACCGCGGCTTCGGGCGTTGTCGTCAGGTGCTGGCCGTCATTTTCTATCAGCGACAGCAACTGGTCTGACACCACCTGATAGCTGCGATACAGCGCCAGAAAACTTTGCACGAGGCTGGGCGAATGGGCAAAGGCCGCGCGCAATTGCGGCAAATCGGGGCGCGTGGCGGCAAAAAGCGGGTCTTGCATCACCGCGCGAATATCGGCCAGTTGGGCGGTGCTGTCCTCTTCGGCAATGTCGCGCCAATCTACACCATAGGCTTCGAACAGGCGCAACAGCACCTGAACCGAGACCGATCTTTCGTTGTTTTCCAATAGGTTGACATAAGACAGGCTAATGCCCAGCGCCCGCGCCATCTGGCCTTGGGTCTCGCCGCGTTCCAGCCGCAGCCTGCGCAAATGGGGGCCGATAAATGTCTTTTGCATACCATCGCACACATTTTCAGGTTTGTAGACTTTACAATATTACAATTTCACAAACTTGTAAATCTTCGCATTTACAGCGTAACCGCTTTTCATTTTGCACAAAGCTTCAGCAATGCGAGAGAGCCTTCAGCACATCTGGAGGATATCATGCGCACTGGCATTAACCATCTATTCATTCCTGGCCCGACCAACGTCCCCGAACCTGTGCGGATGGCTATGAATGTGACCATGCAAGATCACCGCGCCCATGATTACGGCGCGCCCAATCTGGGCATTTTCCGCGATCTGAAAACGCTGTTCCGCACCGAATCGGGCCATATCATGCTGTTTCCGGGGTCGGGCACAGCCGCGTGGGAGGCTGCGATCACCAATACCCTATCGCCGGGGGATCGGGTATTGATGGCGCGCCATGGGCAGTTTTCGATGCTTTGGGCCCAGATGGCCGAGCGTTTGGGCCTGAAGGTTGATCTGATCGATGTGCCATGGGGGGCAGCAGCCCCGATCAGCGAATTTGCGCGCAAACTGGCCGCCGATTCTGCGGGCGAGATTAAGGCCGTGTTCATCACCCATAATGAAACGGCAACGGGCGTGGCCTCGGATGTGGCGGCGCTGCGCCGCGCGCTGGACGAGTCGTTTCATGACGCGCTTTTGTTTTTGGATGGCGTGTCCTCGATTGGTTGTATTCCTTTTGATATGGATGGCTGGGGCGTTGATCTGGCCGTGACGGGCAGCCAAAAAGGCATGATGATGCCCCCCGGTTTGGGGATTTTGGGTGTCAGCCAAAAGGCGCTAAAGGCCAGCCAAACCGCCACCATGCGCCGTGCGTTTTTTGAATTTTCCGACCAGTTGAAGAACAATGAGACAGGCTATTTCCCCTATACGCCGCCTGTTCAGCTGCTGCATGCGCTGCGCGCATCGCTGGATCAGATGATGGCCGAAGGGCTGGATAATGTCATCGCCCGCCACCGCCGCCTTGGCGCAGGTGTGCGCGCGGCGGTAAAGGCATGGGGGCTGGATTTATGTGCCGAAAGCCCTGCCCATTATTCTGACACTGTCACCGCCATCCGCACCCCCGAAGGCGTGGATGCGCGCGATGTGATCCGCATCGGCTATGACCGCTATAACGCAAGCTTTGGTTCGGGCCTTGGGCCGCTGGCGGGCAAGGTGTTTCGCATCGGCCATATTGGCCATTGCAACGAAGGCATGTGCCTGACCGCTGTGGCACTGGCCGAACTGTCGATGGTGGCCGCTGGGGCCAAGATCACCTTTGGGTCAGGCGTGGCCGCCGCGCAAGAGGTTTACGCCGCCGCCCACAGCGATGCCACCCGCATCGCCGCAGAATAAATTAGTCAAAAGGATACGCATATGAGCCATACACTTTTCCCCATGCGCAAGCCGCGCCTTCAGCGCTCGGAACTTGCCGTGCCTGCGTCGAACCCAACGATGATCGACAAGGCCGCCGATGGGAATGCCGATTATATCTTTCTGGATTTGGAAGATGCGATTGCGCCCTCTGAAAAAGAGCAGGCGCGCAAGAACGCCATTGCCGCCCTGAACGATATTGATTGGCGCGCCAAGGGCAAGACTGTTTCGGTGCGCATCAATGGCCTTGATACCCACTATATGTACCGCGATGTCGTCGATGTGATGGAACAGGCGGGCAGCCGCGTCGACACGCTGCTGGTGCCCAAAGTTGGGGTGACGGGCGATTTGTATATGGTCGAGGCCATGGTCAACCAGATTGAGCAGGCCAAGGGCTATACAACCCGCGTGGGCCTAGAGGCGCTGATTGAAACCGCCCTTGGCATGGCCAATGTCGAGGCGATTGCCCAGTTTGGCGGCAGGCTCGAGGCGCTGCATTTCGGCGTGGCCGATTTTGCCGCCTCCATGCGCGCGCGCACCACGAATATTGGCGGGCTGAACCCGCATTACCCCGGCGATCAATGGCACGCCTCCATCAGCCGCATGGTGGTGGCCTGCCGCGCCTATGGGCTGCGCGCCATTGACGGCCCCTTTGGCGATTTCAGCGATCCCGAAGGCTATAAGGATGGCGCGCGCCGCGCCGCCGCGCTGGGATGCGAAGGCAAATGGGCCATACACCCATCGCAGATTGATCTGGCCAACGAGGTGTTTTCGCCGCCAGAGGCCGAGGTGACCCGCGCGCGCCGCATCATCGAAGAATTGCGCAAGGCCGAGGCCATGGGCAAGGGCGCAGCCCAATTGGACGGGCGTATGATTGATGCCGCATCCGAACGCATGGCGATGAATGTGCTGGTTCTGGCAGATGCCATCGCGTCGAAATAACGCAAAATCAAAGCAATAGCGCAAAGCGCCCGCAGGGGCACCCGCTGCGCAGACAGGAGAAGTTATGGATATTCATGAATATCAGGCCAAAGAAATCTTAGCCCGTTTTGGTGTGCCCGTGCCGCGCGGCGGCCTTGCCTATAGCCCCGAACAGGCAGGATACCGCGCGCGCGAGTTGGGCGGCAATGCTTGGGTTGTCAAGGCGCAGATCCATTCGGGTGGGCGCGGCGCGGCAGGCGGGGTCAAATTGTGCCGCTCGCCAGACGAGGTGCATGCCTTTGCCGCCACTTTGTTTGGCAAGCAGCTGGTCACCAAGCAAACCGATGCGGCGGGCAAGGGCGTTTACCGCGTTTGGGTCGAATATGCATCCGACATCGCCCAAGAGCTTTATCTTGGCTTTGTGCTGGATCGCAAATCGGAACGGATCATGATCGTCGCTTCTGCCCATGGCGGGATGGAGATTGAAGATCTGGCCGAATCCGATCCCGACAGCCTGCGCCGCATGACGATCGACCCCGCCGTGGGCCTGACCGAATTTCAGGCGCGCGAACTGGCCTTTGCGCTGGGGCTAAAGGGCGGGCAAATTGCCCAGATGGTCACCACTTTGCGCGCCTGCTATCGCGCCTACCGCGATTTGGATGCTGTGATGGTGGAAATTAACCCCTTGGTCATTACAGGATCGGGTGATCTGGTGGCGCTGGATGCGAAGATGAGCTTTGACACCAACGCCATGTTCCGCCAGCCCAGCATCGCCGAATTGCGCGACCGCAGCCAAGAAGACCCGCGCGAAAGCACGGCAGGCGATCATGGCCTGTCTTACGTGGGGCTGGATGGCGATATTGGCTGCATCATCAACGGCGCGGGCCTTGCCATGGCCACGATGGACATGATCAAACTTGCGGGCGGCGAGCCTGCCAACTTTTTGGACATCGGCGGTGGTGCCAGCCCCGAACGTGTGGTGCGCGCCTTTCGCACTGTGCTGACCGATTCCAAAGTATCGGTTGTGCTGGTCAATATCTTTGCTGGGATCAACCGCTGTGACTGGGTGGCGCAGGGCGTGGTGCAAGCCTATCAAGAGGTGGGTCTGACCATCCCCGTCATCGTGCGCCTTGCTGGCACGAATGTCGAAGAGGGCAAAGCCATCATCAACAACTCAGGCTTGCCGCTGATTTCTGCCGATACATTGGCCGAAGCCGCCGCTGCCGCTGTCAGCGCCCGCAACGCATCTGTTGCCAACAAAGCCGCATAGGGGAAAGCCAATGGCCATTCTAATCACCGAAAAAACCCGCGTCATCGTGCAGGGCATGTCAGGGCGTATCGGCAGTTTCCATGCCGCCGATATGATCCGCTATGGCACCAATGTGGTGGGCGGCGTCACCCCCGGCAAAGGCGGCGAAAGCCATCTTGACCGCCCTTTGTTCAACACTGTGCGCGAAGCCGTCGAGGCGACGGGCGCAGAAGCCAGCCTTGTCTTCGTGCCGCCCCCCTTTGCCGCCGATGCGATTATGGAGGCGGCAGATGCGGGCATTCGCACCGCTGTCTGCGTGACCGATGGTATCCCAAGCCAAGATATGATGCGGCTAAAGCGGTTTTTGAAACGCTATCCAGCCGAGCGGAAATTGCGCCTGATTGGGCCAAATTGCGCGGGCATCATCTCGCCCGGTAAGGGGTTTATGGGCATCATGCCGCCCCATATCTATATGGCAGGTCGCGTGGGCATCGTCGGGCGGTCTGGCACTTTGGGCTACGAGGCTGCCAGCCAGATGCAGGCGCTGGGAATCGGGGTGTCCACCTCGGTTGGAATCGGGGGCGATCCAGTGAATGGGTCAAGTTTCCGCGATATTCTGGAATTGTTCGAAGCCGATCCAGAAACCGATGCCGTGATGATGATTGGCGAAATCGGTGGCCCGCAAGAGGCCGAGGCCGCCGCCTATGCCCGCGATCACATGCGCAAGCCTGTCGTGGCCTATATCGCGGGCCTGTCTGCGCCAAAGGGGCGCAAGATGGGCCATGCAGGGGCGATTGTTTCGGCCTTTGGCGAAAGCGCGCAGGAAAAGGTCGAGATTTTGGCCGCCGCGGGCATTACCGTGGCACCAAACCCCTCTGCCATGGGCGAAACGATGGCCATGGTTCTATCGCAGCGCAAAGTGGCCTAAACCCGCCGTGGGCGGCTGCCCTTTGTGGCCGCCCACCATGCGCGCGCATCCCATGCGCGCAGCTGGATCAGCTGTTGCCCTTTTGTGCAAACAGCCCCGCATCCATAGCCGCGCGGCGCAGGGCATTGGATTTGTTGACTGTTTCTTGATATTCCGCCTCGGGGTCGCTGTCATAGACAACGCCGCCGCCAGCCTGAATGTAAAGCTGGCCGTCTTTCAACACGGCGGTGCGCAGGGCAATGCAAAAATCCATCTCGCCATTGGCCGCGAAATAGCCCACGCCGCCGCCATAAACACCGCGCTTTTCAGGTTCTAATTCATCAATGATTTCCATGGCGCGCACTTTGGGCGCACCCGAAACCGTGCCTGCAGGCAGGCCCGCCAGCAGGGCGGAAAGGGCATCTTGCCCTTCGGCAATTTCGCCCACCACATTGCTGACGATATGCATCACATGGCTGTAGCGTTCGATGATAAACTGTTCGGTCGGGTGCACAGTGCCAACGCGCGCCACACGCCCCACATCGTTGCGGCCCAAATCCAGCAGCATCAGATGTTCGGCGCGCTCTTTCGGGTCGGCCAGCAAATCGGCCTCTAGGGCGCGATCCTCGGCCTCGTCTTGCCCGCGCTTGCGCGTGCCTGCAATGGGGCGCACTGTTACCTCGCCATCGCGCAGCCGCACCAGAATTTCGGGGCTGGCCCCAATCACCTGATAGCCGCCAAAGTTAAAGAAAAACATAAACGGCGAAGGGTTGGTGCGCCGCAGGCTTCGATACAAGGCAAAGGGCGGCAGCGGGAATGATTGCCGCCAACGCTGCGATGGGACAACTTGGAAAATATCGCCCGCGCGGATGTAATCTTTGGCCTTTTCCACCGCATCTTTATAGCCTTGGTGGGTAAAGTTTGAATGCGCCTCGCCCACCACCGCGCCTGCATCGCCATAATCGCGGCCAATGGCTGGCGCGCGGTCTAAATCGCGCAGGCAGTCCATCACCCGCTCGGCGGCCTGCGCATAGGCCGCGCGGGCCGACAGGCCAGATGCGGCCCAAGCAGGGGCCACCAGCGTGACCTCGCCCTTCACGCCATCGAGCACCGCAATCACAGAAGGGCGCAGCAGAACGGCATCGGGCAGGCCCAAAGGGTCAGGGTTCACATCGGGCAGATGTTCGACAAGGCGGATCATGTCATAGCCCAAATAGCCGAAAAGACCTGCCGAAATGGCGGGCAGGCCCGCGGGCAGATCAATGCGGCATTCGGCCAACAGCGCGCGCAGCGCGTCAAGTGGGGCGGCCTCTTGCGGGGCAAAGGCCGCGCTATCAAAACGCGCCTCGCGGTTGATAAAGGCTTTTGTGCCTTCGCATTTCCAAACAAGATCAGGCTTTAGCCCCACCACCGAATAGCGCCCGCGCACCTCGCCGCCTGTGACGGATTCCAGCATGAACGTATCGCCGCGCGCCTCGCCCAGTTTCAACATCAAGGATACAGGCGTGTCCAAATCGGCAGCAATACGGGTATAGACCAGTTGGTTTTGCCCCGCATCCCAGCGGGCGGCAAAATCATCATAGGCGGGGAAAAGGGTCATGTCGCGTGGCCTTAGTTGCCCATTTGGGTGTGAACCGAATTGATCACATTCTGGTCAATCATAATGCCTGCGGCAGATTCCACTTGGCCGCCGAACAGATCATAGACATCTGCCCCCAAAGATTGGGAAAGCTGTGCCTCTAGCGTGGCGCGCAAATCTGCCACTGCGGGGTTTTCGGCGGCAGGGGTAATGGCATCCAGTTGCATCAGGGCTACGAAATCGCCTCCGACAACCACTTGCGCCTTGCCCAGTTCGGCCGCAAAGGCCGCAGTGACCAATGCGCTGGGCGCGCCATCAACCGCGCCATCGCGGGCGATTTTCGCGGCGGTTTTCACTGTGCCAAGGCTGGCCAAATCAGCCCCACCCGTCAGGGCGGTCAATTTGGTTTCGGCCAACTCTTTCAATGCGGCATTCAGGGCCTTAGCGCGCCATGCTTCCGTGACCTTGTCTTTGACATCGGCCAAGGGGCGCGGGGTGGGCGGCAGCGTTTCTTGCAATGTCATGGCCACAACGCCGCCATCTTCCAAAATAATCGCTTCGGGGAAATCCCCCTGCGCCAAGGCATCTGCCGCCTTGATAAACGCGCCATAATTGGCAATGGGATCATTATCATCTGCGCCCTTGGCGTAATCGGTGCTGGCCAAGGTTAGGTTTTCGCTGCTGGCCAATTCTTCCAGCGTCGCGCCGCCCGCCAGCGCATCGTCAAGCGCATCAATACGATCTGCAATCGCCGCGCGCGCGGCCTCGGTCTGCACTTCCAGTGCCAATTCATCGCGCACCGCCTCTAGCGTGGTTTCTTGCGCGGGCAAAATGGCATTCATGCGGAACAAGGCAGGGCCAAGATCGCTGTCAATGGGGCCAACCACCCCTGCCTCGGTCAAGGCAAAAACCGCCTCGCCTGCCGCGCCCAGATCGGCCTTGGACACATCGCCAAGGTCAATATCAGCCAAGGTCAAGTTCCGCTCGGCCACCAAATCTTCGAAACTTGTGCCTGCGTCCAGTTTCGCGCGGGCGGCGGCGGCGGCCTCGGCGGTGGGATAGACAAGGCGTTCGACAAGCCGCTTTTCGGGAATGACATATTGATCAATGCGATCTTGATACAGCTTTTCTATGGCTGCGGGGTCTGCGGGCATATCTTTGGCCAAGGTTTCGGGCAGCAGGGCGACATATTGAATGCGCTTGGCCTCGGGGCGGGTATAGGCCGCGATATTGGCATCATATTCGGCCTGCACATCGGCATCGGTGGGCGCGGCCAAGGGCTGCGGCAGATCTGCCTCGGTCAGGGGAATATACAAAATGTCGCGCGTCTCGCCCGAATGGGCCAGCAGGGTTTCCACCAGCGCGGCAGGGGGCTTGGCCCCGCCTGTGATGGCCGATTGCAGCAGGCCGCGCGCAAGATCGGCGCGCAGACCTGCTTCGAAATCGGCCTCGGTCATGTTGTTGCGGCGCAGCGTCTCGCCATAGGCGGCGCGGTCAAACTGGCCATCAATGCCCTGAAAAGCAGGGATTTTCACCACTTCGCCAGCAAGGGCCGTATCGCCCACCGACAGGCCCATCTGCACCATCTCGCCATCCAGCGCCTTTTGGCGGATCAAATCTGCCAGAACTTGCCGATCCAGCCCTGCGGGCAGCAAATCGCGCAGCGCGACAGGCTGGCCGACCATCTGCGAAAAGCGGTTCACCTCGCCGCGCAAGGCATTGGCATATTCGGATGCGGTGATTTCCTGATCGCCCACAGTGCCCACGCGCACTGTGCCGCCGCCAAAACTGGTCACGCCAAAGCCCAGCATCGACAGGGCAATCAGCCCCAACAGCGCTGTACCCAAAAGCGAAATGCCGCGCCGTTTTTTGATGACCAATTCATCGCGGGGCGGCGTGGGGGAAGCGGGTGTTTTGGCCATGATATCGCCTGCGTGCAAAAGGTTTTCGCCTATCTATGCGCAGAAGGGCATGGGGGCAAGAGGCGACGCGGCCTGCTTTGGGCGCAGCGCGTAGCGCATAAGGCGCAGCGCGGGTGGGGGCCGCGCGCGGGCGCGCCGCTATGACGGGGGCTGCATCAGGGCCGAAATCGGGGCCAAGGTCACATCGCCTGCGCGCCCCTCTAGCGACCATTCGGTCAGCGCCGACAGCGTATCTGGCAAGGTTTGGCCCATCACCACAGCCGCGCCATCTTGCGCCGCTTTGAACACCGCACGATCCAGATAGCGCCGCATCACAGGCACAGATTCGCCCGCCGTGTCGATCATTCTGGAAATCATCGCATAGGGAATACCATCGCGCTGGGCAATTTGGGCGGCGCTGTTGAGACCTTTGTCAAACAGCAAAACCCCGCGCCCCTGCGCGCCAATGGCAGGCACGACAAGGCTGGATAAGTCGCGGTCATCTTGAAAGCCTGCCACAGGATCGCTCATCACGGCGACGCTTTCGGGCAGCATGGCCGCATAGGCCGATAGGCTGGTTTCCACATCGCTGGCCTGCGCCCCTTTGGGCAGGGTGGTGGGCAGGATGATCACCTCTTTGCCCGCCGCGCGGTACAGGGCCATAGCCTCGGCGGCGGTGGGGCTTTCGGGATCGACGGCGAAAGAGACGGGCAGCGGCAGACTGGCCCAAACGGCGCGGTCCATATCAGGCGCGCCCGTATCCAGCAGCACAATCGCAAACAATGGCTTGCCGCCCGCGCCAGCAAAGGGGGCGGCAAAGGCCTGCAAGGGCGGCGCGCCCAGCGGCGCGGCCGTGCTGGACGGGGCCAGCGCAGGCGCAGCGGGGGCAGAGGCGTCATCGGCGCTGATGGTCGGGGTTTGCATCGCCTCACCTGGCTGTGGTGGGGTTGCCACCTTGGCACCAAGGCTGCCATCGGTCGCGGCAGGGGCAGGATCAAGCAAGGCTTCGCTGGCAGATGGGCCTTGTTGCGGTGCAGCCTCTGTCGCAGGATCGGCCTGTGGCAGGGCTGGCGCGGGGGTGTTTGCATCTGCGGGTGCTGCATCTGCAGGCGCTTCGGCATCGGGCGCAGCGGATTCGGGTGCAGCGGCATCGGGCGCAGCGGCATCTGGTGCAGCGGCATCTGATGCAGCGGCATCTGATGCAGCGGCTTGGGGCGCGGCATCTTCGGGCGCAGCAGCGGTTTGCGGGCTGGGGGCATCAATCCGTATCGGCAACAGATAAGACGCCGCGCCCAGAGCCACAGCTGCAACCACCAAACCTTTGATCACGCCCATCAGAAAATTGCGCATCTTCACCCCTTGCCTGTGCCACCCCAAAGGGCGGCTGTGGCGAAGTATAACCTGCCTTTGCCGCGCCTTCACCCCCAAATTGCGGCAAAGTCTGATCGCGCCTGCAATGGCGCGCGCCCATCGCGCGGCTTGGCCTGCAGATCATGGCGCGGTGCCAATGCTGCGCGGTTTACATCGCCCGCCCCTTGGGCAATAAGTGGGGCAAATACCCATGCCCCAAAGGCCCGCCCATGCTGCTGCTGATCGATAATTACGATAGTTTCACCTATAACCTTGTTCATTATCTGGGCGAGCTTGGGGCCGATGTGCGCGTTGTGCGCAACGATGCCCTATCTGTGCAAGAGGCGATTGCCCTGCGCCCGCAGGCGATAGTGCTGTCTCCTGGCCCCTGTGATCCTGCCTCGGCGGGCATTTGCGTGCCCTTGACCAAGGCGGCAGCCAGCGCGGATGTGCCGCTTTTGGGCGTGTGCCTTGGCCATCAAACCATCGGCGAGGCTTTTGGCGGGCGCGTGACCCGCTGCCACGAAATCGTGCATGGCAAAATGGGCGCGATGCACCATGCGGGCGGCGGTATGTTTCGCGGCCTGCCCTCGCCCTTTCAGGCAACGCGCTATCATTCCTTGATCGTCGAACGTGCCAGCTTGCCTGCCGATCTGGAAGTCACCGCTTGGCTGGAAGATGGCACCATCATGGGGCTGCGCCACAAAACCAAGCTGATCGAAGGCGTGCAGTTTCACCCCGAATCCATCGCCAGCGAACATGGCCACCATCTGCTGCGCAATTTCTTGGACAGCGCGCGCGAACGGGTGCCTGCATGAGCGATATTCTCAAACCATTGATCGGCATAGCCGCCACGCGCCCGCTGACGCGGGATGAGGCAACCGCCGCTTTCCAAGCCCTGTTCGAAGGCCAAGGCACGCCCGCGCAGATGGGCGGGTTCTTGATGGCGCTGCGCGTGCGCGGCGAGACCGTCGATGAATATGCCGCCGCAGCCTCGGTGATGCGCGCCAAATGCAATGCCGTGGCGGCCCCTGCGGGCGCGATGGATATTGTCGGCACGGGCGGCGATGGTAAGGGCACGCTGAACATCTCTACCGCGACGGCCTTTGTGGTGGCAGGCGCGGGGGTGGTGGTGGCCAAACATGGCAATCGCAACCTCTCGTCTAAATCAGGCGCAGCCGATGCGCTGACCGAAATGGGCCTGAATGTGATGGTCGGCCCCGATGTGGTGGAAAAATGCCTGCATCAGGCGGGCATCGGCTTTATGATGGCCCCGATGCATCACCCCGCCATTCGCCATGTCATGCCCGTGCGGGCCGAACTGGGCACGCGGACAATCTTTAACATTCTGGGGCCGCTGACCAACCCTGCAGGGGTCAAGATGCAACTGACGGGGGCCTTTTCCCCCGCGCTGATCCGCCCCATGGCCGAAACGCTGCTGGCGCTGGGCACGACATCGGCATGGCTGGTGCATGGCGGCGATGGTACGGATGAAATTTCCATTGCCGAACCCACTGCCGTTGCGGCCATCGAGGCGGGGCGCGTGCGCGAGTTTACCATCACCCCCGAAGATGCGGGCCTGCCGCGCCATCCGTTTTCGGCCATTGCAGGCGGAACCCCCGCCGAAAATGCGGCGGCCTTTCGCGCGCTGCTGGGCGGCGCAAAGGGGGCCTTCCGCGATGCGGTGCTGCTGAATGCGGCAGCCGCCCTGCTGGTCGCGGGCCGCGTCACCGCCCTGCCCGATGGCGTGGCACTGGCCGCGCAGTCCATCGACAGCGGTGCCGCGGCGGCAAAAATTGCGCAGCTTGCGCAGCTGACACAAGCATAGGGCGCAGCCATGGCCACTATCTTAGACAAGATCAAAGCCTATAAATTGCAAGAGGTGGCCGCCCGCAAAGCCGCCCGCCCCCTGCCCGATTTGGACGAGGCGATTGCCGCAGCCCCCGCCCCGCGCGGCTTTGCCTCGGCGCTGCAAATGGCGGCGAAAACGGGCTATGCCCTGATTGCCGAGATCAAAAAGGCCAGCCCATCCAAGGGCCTGATCCGCGCCGATTTTGACCCGCCCGCACTTGCCCGCGCCTATGCGGCAGGTGGGGCGACATGCCTGTCGGTGCTGACGGATGGGCCATCGTTCCAAGGCGATGACAGCTATCTTTTGGCCGCGCATGCGGCCGTCACCCTGCCCTGCCTGCGCAAAGATTTCCTCTATGATCCCTATCAGGTTTACGAATCGCGCGCGCTGCATGCCGATTGCATTTTGATCATCATGGCCTCGGTTTCCGATGCCCAAGCGGGCGAGTTGGAAGATGCCGCGATTTCGCTGGGCATGGATGTTTTGATCGAGGTGCATGACCGCGCCGAACTTGACCGCGCCAGCGCGCTGAAATCGCCGCTGATCGGGATCAACAACCGCAATCTGCATTCCTTCGACGTTACCTTGCAAACCACGCGCGATCTGGCCCGCTTTGTCCCCGAAGGGCGGATGATTGTCTCGGAAAGCGGCCTGTTCACCCCCGCCGATTTGGCCGATGTGGCCGCTTACGGCGCGCGCGCTTTTCTCATTGGCGAAAGCTTGATGCGGCAGACCGATGTCACCGCTGCCACCCGCGCGCTGCTGGCCAGCCCCGTTTTGGCCGATGGGGACTAGGCGGCCATGGCGGGAAAGCTGACCCATTTTGACACGTCTGGCGCGGCCCATATGGTGGATGTATCGGGCAAAGATATCACCGCCCGCATTGCCGTGGCGCAGGGCTTTGTGCGCATGAACGCCACCGCCTTGGATTTGGTGCGCCAAGGCACGGCGAAAAAGGGCGATGTTTTGGGCACGGCGCGGCTGGCGGGGATCATGGCCGCCAAGAAATGCGCTGATCTGATCCCGCTGTGCCATCCGCTGCCGCTGTCGCATGTATCGCTGGACCTGTGCGCACAAGAGGGCGGCGTGGCCGTGCAAGCCACCTGCAAAACCACAGGCCAAACTGGCGTTGAGATGGAGGCGCTGACCGCCGTATCCGTGGCCTGCCTGACCATCTATGACATGCTGAAAGCCGTGCAAAAAGATATGGTGATCGAAGGCATTGCAGTGGCGCTGAAAGAGGGCGGCGCATCGGGGCGCTACGCGCGATGAGCATGATTTCCGTGGCCGAGGCATTGGCGCGCTGCCTTGCCCTTGCCCCCAAATTGCCCCTTGAACTGGTGCCTTTGCGCGCCGCCCATGGCCGCATGATGGCCCAGCCCGTGCAGGCAAAGCTGACTCAGCCGCCCTTTGATGCATCGGCGATGGACGGCTATGCGCTGGCAGGCGTGGGCGCTGTTGGAGATACGTTTCAAATGGTGGGCGAATCTGCCGCTGGGCGCAGCTTTGGCGGCGCGCTGCACGCTGGCCAAGCGGTGCGGATTTTTACTGGCGCGCCAGTGCCAACAGGGGTGGCCAGCATCGCCTTGCAAGAAGATGTCGCGCGCGATGGCGATAGGATTACTCTGACCGCCCCGACCGCGCCGCGCGCCCATATCCGCCCGCGCGGGCAGGATTTTGCGCTGGGTGATGTGCTGGAACCGCGCATCTTGCGCCCCGCCGATCTGGCGCTGCTGGCGGCCATGAATATCGCCCAAGTGGCCGTGCATCGCCGCCCCATCGTCGCGATCATGGCCACGGGGGATGAATTGGTTGCTGTGGGCGGCGATCCAAACCCCGACCAGATCATCGCCTCGAACGGCTATGCCATTGCCGCCATGGCCGAAGCGGCAGGGGCCAACGCGCGCCTTTTGCCGATTGCCCCCGATGACCGCGAAGGGCTTGCCCATGTTTTTGGGCTGGCGCGCGGCGCGGATGTGATTGTGACCATCGGCGGCGCATCGGTGGGCGCGCATGATTTGGTGGGCGAAGTGGCCGCCAATTTGGGCATGGAGCGCGCCTTTTGGCGCATTGCCATGCGGCCCGGCAAGCCGCTGATGGCAGGGCGGCTTTTGGATGCTGTTATGTTGGGATTACCCGGAAATCCCGTGTCCGCCATCACCTGCGCGCATTTGTTCTTGCTGCCGATGCTGCGCGCGATGCAGGGGCAAAGCCCTGAAATTGCGGTGAAAACTGCAGTTTTGGGTGCAGATATTGCCGCCAATGGGCCGCGCGCGCATTACATGCGGGCAAAGGTGCAAGACGGGGTCATCACCCCCTTTGCCAGCCAAGATTCCGCCCGCCTGATGCTGCTGGCCAATGCCGATGCCCTGCTGATCCACCCCGAAAGCGCCCCTGCCCTGCCCAAAGGCGCTAAGGTGTCCTATATTCCGCTGTAACGCAGGGCGCGCGGCATCTGCTCGCACGGCGCAGATTTTTTGCGCCAGTTTTGTGCGGCGCATTTGGCGCGCGATACAACCTGCGGTGTTCAGAAATAGAAAAGAACTTGACACAAATCCAGAACAGGGGCAGAACATTGCGTAAACACCCCCGCAGGGAAAGGGTTCTGGCCAATGCTGACGCGCAAACAAATAGAGCTGTTGGAATTTATTTATGTGCGGCTGGAACGCGATGGCGTGCCACCTTCGTTTGATGAGATGAAAGAAGCGTTGGATCTGCGCTCGAAATCGGGGATCCACCGCCTTGTCACCGCGCTGGAAGAGAGGGGCTTTATCGAACGTATGGCCCACCGCGCCCGCGCCATGGCCGTGGTCAAACTGCCCGAGTCGCTGGAGCGTAAGTTGAAAGCAAAATCGGCCGAGGCTGCGGCGGATGACGCCGTGGCCGAGGCAGGCCCCCTTGCCGCCCCCGCCTTTACCCCGCGCGTGATTGCAGGGGATCGGCCCATGGCGCGCCCGCCGTGCGGCGCGATGCCCATTGAAAGTGGCTTTTCCATTGAACTGCCCGTCATGGGGCGCATCGCGGCAGGTGTGCCGATTGAGGCGATTCAACAAATCTCGCATCACGTCACTGTGCCCAGCACCATGTTGGCTGGCACGGGCGAGCATTATGCGTTGGAAGTCAAAGGCGATTCGATGATTGAGGCGGGGATCAACGATGGCGACATCGTGGTGATCCGCGAACAATCGGCGGCGGAAAATGGCGATATTGTCGTGGCCTTGGTCGAAGATCACGAAGCCACGCTGAAGCGGTTCCGCCGCAAAGGCAATATGATCGCACTCGAGGCGGCAAACCCCGCCTATGAAACCCGCGTCTTTCCCGACCATCTGGTCAAAGTGCAGGGCAAATTGGTGGGCCTGATCCGCAGCTACTAGCCCGCACCTTCGGCCACGCTAGGTGTAAAGATCATCTATGGCGCGGGGGCAACCTGCGCCATTTTTGTTTTGGCGGATTTTGGCGCTGTCAGAACCAAGGGCGGCACAAGGGGGCGTGGGCTGCTCCAGATACGGCTGCGCTCGCGGGTGGGGCGCAAGATCAGCCGATCGCCCTGAAGATAGGCGGCCATTGCGCCTGTGTTATCCAAGATTTGCCGATGCAGCACCATGCAGGGCGCATCTTTGAGTGGCAGCGGTGCAGGGTCAAAGGCTGCGGGCAAAACCACCAAATCATGGGCGGCGCAGGCCGCCGCAAAGGCCTGCTCTACCGCTTTTCCGGACAAAATCACGCCCGCAAAGGGGCCAAGGGCAAAGCTGCGCGCCTCTTTTGGCCCTGCAAACCCGATCCGCGCCGCGCCATCGGCTTGGGCCGCCAAATCGCCATCATCTTCCAGCCAAGTTTTGGCGGCAAATCCTGCCCCTTTCTCGTGGCTCAGGGCGCGTCCTTCGGGCCCCATCAGCCCTGCCAGCCGCCCATCGGCGCTGATGATCAAATCAGGGCGCGGCGCAGTGGCCCACAGCCCGAATGCCAGCGCCAGCACGGGCAGCCCCAGCACCCGCCGCCGCCCCTGCCAGACCAGCACCCAGATACCGCCCAAAGTGATCAGGGGCAGCACGGCAGCGGGCGGGGCAACAATCGCGGTCACTGCGCCCTCTAGCCCCGCCACCCAATGCGCCACGGCCAAAATCCATGCGCCCGACATCTCCATCACCCACAGCGCGGGGGCTGCAGCCCCAAAGGGGGCCAGCAGCGCCGCCATCACCCCCGCCGCCATCAACAGCGACATCACAGGCACTGTCAGCAGATTGGCCAGCAGCCCATAATCGGTAAAGCGGTTGAAATGCGCCGCCGCATAGGGCGCGGTTGCAGCCCCCGCCAAAACCGATGTCAGCACCAGCGCAAACAGCGGCATCAGCCAGCGCGGCGCAGCCCCGCGCAAGATCGCGCGGTCAAGCGCCCCATAGGCCCCAACCAGCACCACTGTGGCCGAAAATGACAGTTGAAACCCCGGATCCAGCAGCGATTCAGGCGTGATCAGCAGCAAAACAATCCCCGCAATCGCCACGGATCGCATGGAAATCGCCCGCCGATCCAGCAGCACCGCCCCCAGCATCACCGCAATCATCACCATGGCGCGCGTGGTCGATACATTGGCCCCCGACAGGGCCCAGTAAAACAGCCCCACGCCCAAGGCCAGCACGGCTGCGATTTTCTTGGCATTCACCCGCAGCGCCACCACGGGTGCCAGCGCCACGCCATAGCGGATCAGCATGAAAACAAAGCCCGCAATAAAGGCAAGGTTCATCCCCGAAATCGCCAGCAAATGCGCAAGGTTGCTGTCGCGCAGCGCCTGAACTGTATCTTGCGTGATGGCGGCGCGGTCGCCTGTCATGGCCCCCGTGGCAAAGGCCCCCGCTTGGCTGGGCATATGGGCCAGCATCGCAGCCGTCAGATGCGCGCGCAGCCGCGCGATCAGTTGCGCCTGCCTGTCTGCCTCGGCCCAAAGCAAGACAGGGCTGCTGGTATAGCCCACCGCGCCCAATCCGTCGAAAAAGGCCGTGCGGCGAAAGTCGAAGGCATCTGGTTCTGTCGCACCCTCGGGGGCAGAAAGATGCGCGGTCAATATCACCACTTGGCCAATTTGCGGGGCCACCTCTGCCTTTTGCAGCGAGATGCGCACCGCATCGGGCGTGGCCTGCGGCGCGATATCGCCCAAAACCACCCTGTCCAAGGTGATGCGCAGCGCGTCTGACCCGCTGCGATCCACCTCGATCACGCGGCCCTGCACGGGGCCGTAATAGCGAAACTCTAGCATGGGCGCGGCCACAAGATGCGCGCGCAGACCCGCCGCGCCAAAGCCCGCACAGGCGCACAGCACCGCCACGAAAATGGGGCGGCCAAGGTCTGGCCCGCGCAGGATTAACCCCATCATGGCCGCAGCACTTGCGCCAGCCATGGTGTAATCCCAGCCGCGCGGCTCGTATCCCAGCGCAAACCAAAACCCCACGCCACAGCCAATGAAAACGGGAACCCAAGCAAACAACTGGCCACGCGCCGCCAGCAGCCAATGCAGCGGCCAAACAAGAATATAGCGCGCCCCTTCAAGGCCCCTTTGCACCGCCTGCGCGCCCACCTTGCCGCCACCCCAACATTTGCCTATTGCTAACCCAAGCCTAGCCGCAGAATGGTTTATGAAAGGTTAATTATGCACGAGCAGCCCCCCCAAATCGTCACCCGCTTTGCCCCCTCGCCCACGGGATATCTGCATATCGGCGGGGGCCGCACGGCGCTGTTCAATTGGCTTTTTGCGCGCGGTCGCGGGGGCAAATTCTTGCTGCGCATCGAAGATACCGACCGCGAGCGTTCCACCCCCGAGGCCACCGCGGCCATTTTGCGCGGCCTTGCATGGCTGGGGCTGGATTGGGATGGCGAACCTGTCAGCCAATTCGCCCAAAAAGATCGCCATGCCGAAGTTGCCCATGAAATGCTGGCCCGCGGCACGGCCTATAAATGCTTTTCATCGCCCGAAGAGATTGCCGCCTTTCGCGCCCGCGCCGAGGCCGATGGCGCATCCTATGCCGTCTTCCAAAGCCCGTGGCGCGACGCTGCCCCCGAAACCCACCCCGATGCGCCCTTTGCCATTCGCATGAAGGCCCCGCGCACAGGGCAGACGCAAATCGTGGATCAGGTTCAAGGAATCGTAACCATTCAGAACGATACTTTGGACGATATGATCGTGCTGCGCTCGGACGGCACACCAACCTATATGCTGGCCGTGGTGGTGGACGATCACGACATGGGGGTCACGCATGTGATACGCGGGGATGACCATTTGAACAACGCCGCGCGCCAGCAAATGGTCTATACCGCCATGGGCTGGGACGTGCCGATTTGGGCGCATATCCCGCTGATCCATGGGCCAGATGGCAAGAAACTGTCCAAACGCCATGGCGCAACGGGGGTCGAGGACTATCAGGCCATGGGCTATCCCGCCGCAGGCATGCGCAATTACCTCACGCGTTTGGGCTGGGCCAAAGGCGATGCCGAGATTTTCACCACAGCCGAAGCCATGGCCATGTTCGATCTGGCGGGAATCGGGCGCGCCCCCGCGCGGTTGGATTTCAAAAAGCTAGAAAACACCTGCGGGCATCACATGGCGATGATGGCGGACGCAGAGGTGATGGCCGAACTGGCCGCCTATCTGCGCGCGGCAGGCAAACCCGCCCTTACCGCCGCACAGTCCAACCTGCTGCAAAAGGCGCTGTATTGCGTGAAAGATCGCGCCAAAACCTTTCCCGATCTGCTGGAAAAGGCCGAATTTGCACTGGCCGCGCGCCCGATCCAGCCCGATGAGGCCTCGGCCAAATCGCTCGACTCGGTATCCCGTGGTATACTGAAATCATTGACGCTGCAGCTGCAAAATGTTAACTGGACAAAAGAGGGTTTAGAGCCGATCCTCAATGATGCAGCTGCAGCAAATGGCATTGGCTTTGGCAAACTTGCAGCGCCTTTGCGCGCCGCACTCGCAGGGCGCAGCGCCACGCCCAGCGTGTTTGATATGATGCTGGTGCTGGGCCAAGGCGAGACGCTGGCGCGTTTGGCCGATGCCGCCGAATAGGGATAAGCCGCCCCTGACTTGGGACGGATCAAAACTGGGGAACCAAACATGACCGAACCAAACCGCACCGCCACGTTAACCCTTGACGGGGCATCCTATGACTTGCCCGTGATGTCGCCCGTGATTGGGCCTGATGTCATCGATATCCGCAAACTTTATGACGCGGCAGATGTGTTTACCTTTGACCCTGGATTTACCTCGACCGCCTCGTGCGAAAGCGCGATCACCTTTATCGATGGTGATAAGGGCGAACTTTTGCACCGCGGCTATCCGATTGACCAATTGGCCAAACAATCCACCCATTTGGAACTGTGCTATCTGCTGCTCTATGGCGAATTGCCGACCGCGACCCAGTTGGCCGATTTCCGCATGCTGGTCACGCGCCATACGATGGTGCATGAACAGATGCACAATTTCTTCCGTGGCTTTCGCCGCGATGCCCATCCGATGGCCACGATGGTTGGCGTGGTGGGGGCAATGTCGGCCTTTTACCACGACAGCCTAGATATCAACGACGAATGGCAACGCGAGGTGGCCTCGATCCGCATGATCGCGAAACTGCCCACCATTGCGGCGATGGCCTATAAATACTCGGTCGGCCAACCCTTTGTTTATCCAAAGAATGCTTTGTCTTATGCGGGCAATTTCCTGCATATGTGCTTTGCCGTCCCTGCCGAAGACTACGTGGTCAATCCCATCATCGAAAAGGCGATGGACCGCATCATGATGCTGCATGCCGACCACGAGCAGAACGCCTCCACCAGCACAGTGCGCCTTGCGGGATCGTCTGGGGCCAATCCCTTTGCCTGCATTGCGGCGGGCATTGCCTGCCTTTGGGGGCCAGCCCATGGCGGCGCGAACCAAGCCTGCCTTGAAATGCTGCGCGAGATTGGCACAGTGGATCGTATCCCCGAATATATCGCCCGCGCCAAAGATAAATCTTCGGGCTTTCGTCTGATGGGCTTTGGCCACCGCGTCTATAAAAACTTTGACCCGCGCGCGACAGTGATGAAGGAATCGGCTGACGAAGTGCTGGAACTTTTGGGCATTCACAACAACCCGCTGTTGCAAGTGGCCAAGGAACTGGAACGCATCGCGCTGACCGATGACTATTTCATTTCCAAAAAACTCTATCCCAATGTCGATTTCTATTCGGGCATCATTTTGGAAGCGATGGGTTTCCCAACCTCGATGTTCACACCCATTTTTGCCATTTCCCGCACTGTGGGCTGGATTTCACAGTGGAAAGAGATGATCGGCGAAAAGAACCAGAAAATCGGCCGCCCGCGCCAGCTTTATGTTGGCGCGCCCAAGCGCGATTATGTGCCCGTCGATAAACGCTAGGCGGCGGCTGTCGCGACGCCCGTCGCTGCGCCCGTCGCTGCACTGCGGCAAAAACCCATCGGCGGCGCCCCCCAGCGCCGCCTTTTCGCTTTGCAAAGGCAGGCTTGCCGCCTATAAAGCGGCCAAAATCTAAAGGGGCCACCATGCGCAGCGCCGAGATCACCCGCAAAACCAATGAAACCGCGATCACAGTTGCGATCAATCTGGATGGCACAGGGGTCTGCCACGCGCAAACGGGGATCGGGTTTTTCGACCATATGATCGACCAACTGGCCCGCCATGCGCTGATGGACATCACTCTTGCCGCATCGGGCGATTTGCACATCGACGATCACCACACTGTCGAAGATTGTGGCATTGCTTTGGGACAGGCTTTGTCGAAAGCCTTGGGCGATAAGCTGGGCATCCGCCGCTATGGCCATTTCAATTTGGCCATGGATGACGCGCAGGTGGCCTGCGCGCTTGATCTGTCCGCGCGCCCGTTTTTGGTCTGGAACCTTGCCTTTCCCACGGCAAAAATCGGCACCTTTGATACCGAATTGGTGCGCGAGTTTTTCCAAGCCTTGGCAAGCCATGGCGGCATCACCCTGCATGTCGATAAGGTTCACGGGTTTAACAGCCACCATATCGCCGAAGCTGCCTTTAAATCCGTCGCCCGCGCCCTGCGCATGGCGATCGAGATTGACCCGCGCAGCGCAGGCACGCTGCCCTCGACCAAAGGCGCGCTTTAACGCTTTCACTTTGGCCCAAATATCCATAACCCGAAGGCAATCATGCTAACCGCCCTCATAGATTACGATTCAGGCAACTTGCATTCGGCGCATAAGGCATTTGTCCGCATGAGCCAAGAGGTCGGCGGCGGAGAGATCATCGTCACTTCAAACCCCCGCGATGTCGCCCGCGCGGCCCGCATCGTTTTGCCAGGCGATGGGGCATTTCCCGCCTGCCGCGCCGCGCTTGGGGCCTATGACGGGCTGTTTGATGCCATTTGCGAATCTGTCATCACCCATGCCCGCCCCTTCCTTGGCATTTGCGTGGGCATGCAAATGCTGGCCAGTTTGGGGCGCGAGTATGAAGATACGCGCGGGTTTGATTGGATTTCTGGCGAGGTGACGCGGATTGCGCCCAGCGATCCCGCGCTCAAAGTGCCGCATATGGGTTGGAATGATTTGGTCATCCAAGGCCAGCATCCCGTGCTGGCGGGGCTTGCCACGGGCGATCACGCCTATTTTGTCCATTCCTATGCGATGCAGGTCACCCACCCCGCCCAGCGGCTTGCCTATGCCGAATATGGCGGGCAGATCACCGCCATTGTGGGGCGCGACAATATCATCGGCACGCAGTTTCACCCCGAAAAATCGCAAAGCCTTGGCTTGCGGCTGATTGGCAATTTTTTGCGCTGGCAGCCTTAAGGCGCCAGCCATGCCGCGTTCCTTGCCGCGTTATTGGCGCTCCCATGTGCCGCCATCGCGGCAAATGCCCAGCACACAGCCCGACACCGCCAAACTATTGCCCGAAAGGCGCAGTTTGGAATTATAGGTGGTGTCGCTGTCGGGCGACCAGATTTTGCCGCTGTCATACAGCCCATCGCCCTGCGCGATCATATCCCAGATAATCAGCTTGCCGATATTGCCGCCCGATGTGGCCACCTCGCCTGCCGCATTCACGCCTTTGATCAGCGTGCCGCAAAAGGCCGCCCCACAGGGTGCAATCTGCACAAATCCATATGCGCCATCTTCCTGCAGGGCGGTTTTCCAAACCCCCTCGACAGGATCGGTGGCCAGCGCGGCGCTGGCCCATGCCGCAAAACCTGCGGCCAAAAAGATCACTTTGCCCATAGCCCCCTCCGCAACCTTTGCCCGCAACCTGTGCCCGCAACCTATGATTGGGCGCAGTTTCCGCGCAAATCGGCCCCGCACGCAAGACATAAGTTTGCATCCCGCGCGCCCGTGCCGTAAAGGGACGGGCAAAACGGAGTGCGCCGATGATCCTTTACCCAGCCATAGATCTGAAAGACGGGGCCTGCGTGCGGCTGCTGCGCGGCGATATGAATGCCGCCACCGTCTTTGGCACCGACCCCGCCGCACAGGCGCGCGCCTTTCAGGATGCAGGCTGCGATTGGCTGCATCTGGTGGATTTGAACGGCGCATTTGCAGGCCAACCCGTGAATGGCGCGGCGGTCGAGGCGATCTTGAACGCCACCACCATTCCCGCGCAACTGGGCGGGGGCATCCGCGATATGGCCACCATCGAGATGTGGCTTTCGCGCGGGATTGCGCGGGTGATCTTAGGCACTGTGGCGGTGGAAAACCCCGATCTGGTGCGCCAAGCCGCCCGCGCCTTTCCTGCCCAAATCGCCGTGGGCATTGATGCGCGCAAAGGCATGGTCGCCACCAAAGGCTGGGCAAGCGAGACAAATGTACAGGCCAGCGATCTGGCCAAATCTTTTGAAGATGCAGGCGTGGCCGCCATCATCTACACCGATATCGACCGCGATGGCGCGATGGGCGGGCCGAACATCCCTGCCACCGAAGCCTTGGCGCGTGCTGTTTCGGTTCCCGTTATCGCATCTGGCGGGGTGTCATCTTTGGCCGACCTTGCCGCCCTGCGCGCCACCAACATCATCGCGGGGGCGATATCAGGGCGCGCGCTGTATGACGGGGCGATTGATTTGCCCGCCGCCTTGCGTATGCTGGCGGCATGAAACTTGCCTTTGTCATCTTGTTTGCCACGCTTTTGCTGGTGGGGATTGCGCCCGTTCTGGGCATGCTGGCGGCCAGCCTTATCGCCAGTTCCGCAGGCTGCACCCTGAACGAAGGCGGCACTTACCCCTGCCTTATCATGGGGGCAGATTGGGGCGAGACGCTGAATTTTCTATTTGTGGCCGCATGGTTTTTCTTGCTGACCTTTCCTTTGGCGCTGCTGGGCGCGCTTGGCCTTGGCACGATGGGCATCATCGCCCTTGTGCGCAAACTGCGCGGCTAAACCCCTTTCGCGCGCCAAGACCGCGCGCTATAGCTGAGCCATGTTAAAAACTCGCATCATCCCCTGCCTTGATGTCGCCGATGGCCGCGTGGTCAAGGGCGTGAACTTCACCAATCTGATCGATGCAGGCGATCCGGTTGAGGCCGCCCGCGCCTATGACGCGGCAGGCGCGGATGAGCTGTGCTTTTTGGACATTCACGCCACCCATGAAAATCGCGGCACGATGTTTGATCTGGTCACCCGCACGGCCGAGGCGTGTTTCATGCCGCTGACAGTGGGCGGCGGGGTGCGCAGCCCCGAAGATGTGCGCGCGCTGCTGCTGGCGGGGGCAGATAAAGTGTCTTTCAATTCCGCCGCCGTGGCCGATCCCGATGTTGTGGCCCGCGCCGCCGACCGCTTTGGCAGCCAATGTATCGTGGTGGCCATCGATGCCAAAACTGTGGCCCCCAACAGATGGGAGATTTTCACCCATGGCGGGCGCAAACCCACGGGCATTGACGCTGTGGCCTTTGCCCAGCTTGTCGCAGCCAAAGGCGCGGGCGAGATTCTGCTGACATCGATGGACCGCGATGGCACCAAGGGCGGCTATAACCTGCCCCTCACCCGCGCCATTGCCGATTCTGTGCCTATTCCCGTTATCGCGTCGGGCGGGGTGGGCACACTGGATCATCTGGTCGAAGGCGTCACCATCGGCCATGCATCGGCGGTTCTGGCGGCCTCGATCTTTCACTTTGGCACCTTTACCATTGCGCAGGCCAAGGCGCATATGGCCGCCGCTGGAATAGCGATGAGGATGACATGAGCGAGATTGCACGGCTGGCCGCCACCATCGCCGCCCGCATTGGGGCCGATCCTGACACCTCGTGGACAGCGAAATTGCTGGCCAAAGGCCCCGAGAAATGCGCCGAGAAATTTGGCGAAGAGGCGGTCGAGGCGATTATCGAGGCCGTCCGCGGCGACAGCGCCGCGCTGACGCGCGAGGCGGCAGATGTGCTTTATCACCTTTTGGTCATGCTGGCCGCGCGCGGCGTATCGCTGGCAGATGTCGAGGCAGAGCTTGCCCGCCGCGCAGGCCAATCGGGCCTTGCGGAAAAGGCGGCACGCTAGGCTTTGTGTTTGGTGGCTTTTTGTTTGGAGGCTTTTTGTTTGGGGGGGGCCGCCCGCAGGCAACCCAAAGGCGCAGATCAGTCGTCCTGCGCTGCCAGCAGCACCCGCGCCGCTTGCCGCGCCGCATCGGTGACCTGCTCGCCCGCCAGCATCCGCGCAATTTCTTCCACACGCTCGGCTGGCGGCAGATAATGCACGTTTGACAGGGTCTGCTCGCCCACAACGCGCTTTTCCACGCGCCAGTGATGCGTGCCAAGCGCGGCCACTTGCGGCGAATGGGTGACAACCAGCACCTGCGCCTCATCGGCCAAGGCCGCCAACCTGCGCCCAACGGCATCGGCCGTGGCCCCGCCAACCCCGCGGTCGATCTCGTCAAAAATCATCGTCACGCTGCGTGCCTGCGCCGTTAGGCACACTTTGAGCGCCAGCAAAAAGCGCGACAATTCACCACCCGAGGCGATTTTGTTCAGCGGGCCTGCGGGCGCGCCAAGGTTGGTCGCCACTGTGAATTGCACGTGATCTGTTCCCTCTGGGCCAGGATCGCTGGGCGAAACTTGGGTGGCAAAGACCGCGCGTTCCATTTTCAGCGGGGCCAATTCGCCCGCCATAGCCGCATCTAATGCCGATGCCGCCGCGCGGCGCTGCGTGCTGATTTGGGCTGCCAAAGATTGATAGACGCTGTCGGCGCGCGCCATCTCGGCCTCGATCTTGGCAAGCCCTGCCGCCCCGCCATCAATGGCCGCCAATTTCAAGCCCAGCGTTTCGGCATGACCTGCCAGATGATCTGGCAACACATTGTGCTTGCGCGCCAGCGCGCGAATGGCAAACAGGCGCTCTTCCAGCAATTCCAATTCGGCGGGGTTGAAATCCAGCGCCGTCAGCGTGGCCTCGACGCCCGCCTGCGCCTCGCCCAATTCGATCAGCGCGCGGTTCAGCGCGGCCATGGGCAAATCCAGCCGCCCATCGCTGCTGTCTGCCGCCCCATCCAGCCAGCGCAGCGCATCGCGCATCGCACCTTCGGCCCCTTCGCCCGACAGCGCCGTGGCCGCGCGGGCAATATCTGCGCGCACTTTGACAGCGCCTTGCATCAGGCGGCGGCGGCTGTCCAATTCGGCATCCTCGCCGGGTTTGGGCGCCAGTTTTTCCAATTCGGCCACGGAATGGCGCAGAAAATCTTCGTCCGATTGGGCGCGCGCCAGCACATCGCGCGCAGCGTCCAAGGCGGCGGCGGCGTGAACGCGCGCCTCCCATGCCGCACGGATCGGGGCCAGATCAATGCGCGCAAATTGGTCCAAAACCGCGCGATGCCCGCGCGGGTTCAGCAGGCCGCGGTCATCATGCTGGCCGTGCAATTCCACCAAAGTGTCAGACAAGTCGCGCAGCACATCTGACGTCACACGCCGATCATTCACCCATGATGTTTTGCGCCCATCGACTGTGTTGATACGGCGCAAAAACAACTCGTCATCTACGGCAATGCCTGCCTCGTGCAAAATGGCGCGGGCAGGATGTTCGGGCGGCAAATCGAAAATCGCGACCACTTCGCCTTGTGTCGCCCCTGCGCGCACGATTTCCGCGCGCCCGCGCCAGCCCAGCACAAAACCCAAAGCATCCAGCAAAATTGATTTGCCTGCCCCCGTCTCGCCCGTCAGCACGTTCAGACCGCCAGAAAACTCTAGCGTCAACCGATCGATGATCAGCACATCGCGGATATCAAGAACGCGCAGCATAGCCCGACCCTACCTACCTACCTACAACCATTCACCCTTAATCATTTGCCGATAAATCGATGCAAGCCAGCTATCCCCTTTGGATTGCGGAGAAAGCCCTTTGTTTTGCAACAAGTTAAAGCTGTCTTGGTAGAAGGGGCTGGATTGATAGTTATGCCCCAAAATCGCCGCTGCCGTCTGCGCCTCGTCCGTCAGGCCCAAGGCAAGATAGCCTTCGACAAGGCGGTGCAGCGCCTCGGGTGTATGCGAGGTGGTTTGGAAATCGGCCACCACAGTGCGGAACCGATTGATGGCGGCGGCATAATTCTTGCGCTTTAGATAATAGCGGCCAATTTCCATTTCCTTTGCGGCCAAATGGTCAAAGGCCAGATCAAACTTTAAAATCGCCGATTTGGTATATTCGCTGTCGGGATATTGTTCGATCACAACGCGCAGGGCTTGCAAGGCTTGATACGTCAGGCCTTGATCACGGCCCACTTCGTCGATCTGGTCATAATAGGATAGGGCCAGAAGATATTGCGCATAGGCGGCATCCTCTTCGCCCGGGTAGAAATCAAGATAGCGCTGCGCAGCAATGCGCGCCTCTTCGTATTTCTTGGTTTTATGCAGGGTATAGGCCTGCATAATCAGGCCGCGCTTGGCCCATTCGGTATAGGGATAAAGCCGCTCGACTTCAGAGAAATACAGCAGCGAATCCTTGGGCTTGCCCGCACCTTCCAGAATCATCTCGCCACGCGTGTAGATTTCTTCTGCGGTGTAGGTGTCCAACGCGCGCTCTTGTGTGGGCGCAGCGCAGGCCCCTAATACAGCGACAAAGGCAAAAACCCCCATAAAATGAAGGCCGCGCGCCGCTGTTCCGTAACGATTGATCGTCATACCCCAAGCCCCATTATGCGCAACCCGCCAAAACCAAAGGCGCGGATTGCGTCATCTTCCCTTAGCTAACACATAAATTTGTAAGGCGCAAAACGGCTTTGTCACGCAGATCAGCGGAAAAGCGCAGAAACTGATTATTGTGCAGCGATCACGCGCGGAATATCGCCGTGATGCACGCCCACACCTGGCAACTTGCCGAAAACCGTCTGCTCGACCACGGCCCATTCCCACGCATCCGCGTCGGCAAACAGGGCGCGCAAAATGGCGTTGGTCATGGCATGGCCCGCGCGATGGCCCGTATAGCGGCCCAAAATCGGCGCACCTGCCAAGGCCAAATCGCCCAAAGCATCCAGCATCTTATGGCGCACAGGTTCATTCTTGTGGCGCAAACCACCCGGAGATAGGACGCGGTCGCCATCAAAAACCACAGCGTTTTCCAGCGTGCCGCCCAGTGCCAAGCCGCGCGCGCGCATCGCGATCACATCCGAATTGCGGCAAAAGGTGCGGCTGTCGGACAATTCGCGCACAAAGGTGCCATTGGCCATATTCAGCGCCAGCGCTTGGCGGCCAATGGCCGCATCGGCAAATTCAATTTCAAAATCGATTTCCAGCATATCGGCAGGCGACAGGCGCACCAAAGCATCGCCTTCGCGCAACTCAATCGCTTTTTTCACGACAATCGCGCGCAGCGGCGCATCTTGCTGGGCGATGCCCGCATCCAGAATCGCCGCCACAAAGGGCGCGGCAGAGCCGTCTAAAATCGGCACTTCTGGCCCATCAATTTCAATCAGCGCGTTTTGAATGGCGCAGCCTGCCAAAGCCGCCATCACATGTTCAATGGTCGAGACCGAAACCCCATCCCGATTGGCCACCAAAGTGCAAAGACGCGAGGGAACCACCGTATCCCAGCGCGCAGGCACGATTTGATCGGCCCCCATGACATCGGTGCGAATAAACTGAATCCCCGCATCGGCAGCAGCGGGCAGCAAGGACATGCGCACAGGCGCGCCCGAATGCAGGCCAAATCCTGCAAAGTCGATCTGCTGTGCCAAAGTTTGCTGGCGTGCCATGAAACCCAAATCCCCAGTCGCGAATCGCAGCCCAAGTGCAGCATCGCGACCCATTCGGTTTAGGCGCAGGCAGGGCACATCACAATTCACAGATTGTGACCAAATGTAACATGCAGCACAGCAAAAAGCCCCCACCAAAGGTGAGGGCTTTTGAAAGGCGTTTTTCTTTGGTTTAATTTGCCTGACGGCGCAAGAAGGCAGGAATTTCAATCTTCTCATGATCCGAAGATAAGTCCTGCTCGTCGTCATAGCCCATCGGCACCGAAGGGCGCGGGCGCGGCGCAGGGGCGCGATCATTGCCATCATTGCTGCCCGACATACGGCCAATCAAACTGCCAATGCCAAAGCGCGGCTTTTCTGCAGGCTTGTCCATATTGGGGCGCGGCGCGGGGGCCGCAGGGCGCGCCATCGGCGAGGATTGGCCACCCAAACTGGGGCGCGGGGGCGCAACAGGGCTGGGGGATTTGGCCACGGCCGCTTGCAAGCGCGCCAAGGCTTCGCGCGATGGCGCGCCAGGTTTGCGCGCTGTTGGGGCCACGAAATTATGGCTGTCATCTTCTTCGTGCTGTTGCGCGCCATAGCGATCTGCGCGATCTGCTTGCGGCGGCGCGTAGCGGTCGGTGGCCTTTGGCATAGGCACCAAATCTTCGTTCAGCACATCTTCAGGCTCGCGCCGCGGCGGCGCATAGCTGGGCTGGAACACGGGCTGAGGCGGGGCGCTGGCGGCGAAGAGATCCTCGGCAGGGGCTGGCGCGGGCGCGGGGGCAGGTGCTGCGGGGCTCAGCGGCGCGGCCATCGTGCGGCGCGGCGCAGGCGTTTCCAAACGGCCTTGCTGCACGTCGATCCCCGTTGCCACCACCGACACGCGCATCACCCCCTGCATATTGGGGTCAAGCGTGCTGCCGATGATAATATTGGCATTTTCATCCACTTTTTCGCGGATCAGATTGGCGGCCTCGTCCAATTCGAACAGGGTCAGGTCTGGCCCGCCCGTGACATTGATCAACACACCTTTCGCGCCATTGAGCGAAATTTCATCCAAGAGCGGGTTGGCAATGGCCTTTTCGGCGGCTTGGCGCGCGCGGTCATCGCCCGATGCCTCGCCCGTGCCCATCATCGCCTTGCCCATCTCGTCCATCACGGCGCGCACATCGGCAAAGTCTAGGTTGATCAGGCCGGGGCGCACCATCAAATCGGTCACACCTTTGACGCCCTGATACAGCACGTCATCGGCCATGCCGAAGGCCTCGGTAAAGGTGGTGCGTTCATTGGCCAAACGGAACAGGTTTTGATTGGGAATGATAATCAGCGTATCGACAACCTTTTGCAGGGCGGCAATGCCCTCTTCGGCCTGCCGCATCCGCTTATTGCCTTCGAATTGGAAGGGTTTGGTGACAACCCCCACTGTCAAAATGCCCATTTCGCGCGCGGCCGCTGCGATGATGGGGGCCGCGCCCGTTCCCGTGCCGCCCCCCATCCCCGCAGTGATAAAGCACATATGTGCACCTGCCAATTGATGAACGATTTCTTCGATCGTTTCTTCTGCTGCTGCTGCGCCCACCGAAGGGCGCGCGCCTGCGCCCAGCCCTTCGGTGACTTTGGCCCCCATTTGAATCTTCATGGGTGCGCGCGAATTTTGAAGGGCCTGTGCGTCGGTGTTCGCAACCACGAACTCGACCCCTTCTAGTTGCTGCTCGATCATATTGTTGACGGCATTTCCACCCGCGCCGCCCACACCAAACACCGTGATGCGCGGCTTTAGGTCGGCCCGTTCAGGAGTATGGATCAGGTTTAGCGCCATGGTTTTGCCCGTTCTTTTGGGAAAAGGTTGCCCAGTTCCGTGGTTGCTTGGTCGTCTTTTCGTCTTTTCCGCATCTTTTGCTTGACACGGTTTTTAACTTTTCCCCGATTCTATCCACAGATTCGGGCCACGTCACGCGAAAAATGTGGTAAAAGACATAATCTAGTGCAGAATTTTGTCTTTTTCATACATTTAGGCGCAGGTTCTGTCAGTTGTGTTACCAATTATCGCGCAACCAACGTACGGCGCGGCGCAGACTGCGCGCGGGGTAAGGGCTGTGCAGGGCTTCGAAATCCCACCATTCATCTTGCGGATTGGCGGCAAACAGGCACAGGCCGACCGCGCTGGAAAAGGCAGGGCCAGTTGCCGCTTGCGGCAGGCCTTGCACGCGCAAAGGGCGGCCCATGCGCACGCGCTGGCCCAAAATCCGCGCGGCCAAATCATCCAGACCTGGAATCTGGCTAGAGCCGCCCGTCAACACGATCTGGCGCGAGGGCAGGCTGTCAAACCCTGCCGCATCAAGGCAGGCGCGGGTTTCTTCCAAAATCTCTTCCACGCGCGGGCGCATGATGCCGATCAATTCGGTGCGCGACACTTGGCGCATGTCATGTTCATAATCGCCGCTATCGCCGCCCATATCGATCATCTCGCGGTCATCCATCGATGTGGCAACCACGCCGCCATGTTTGGTTTTCATCCGTTCGGCCACGGCCATCGGCACGCTGAGCCCCTTTGAAATATCGCGCGTGACATGATCGCCGCCCATGCGCACGCTATCGGCAAAGATCATGTGTTTTTTCATAAAGATCGACACGCTGGTCGATCCGCCCCCCATGTCAATGCAGGCAGCGCCCAATTCTTGTTCATCTTCCACAAGGCTGGCCACCCCCGACACATAGGCCGACGAGGCGATGCCCGCCACCTCTAAATCGCAGCGCCCCACGCAGTACAGCACATTGCGCACCACATCGGCGTCGATGGACAACAGATGCATATCGCAGGCCAAAGTCCCGCCCGCCTGCCCGCGCGGGTCGGCCAAACCCGACCGATGATCCAGCGCAAAGTTTACAGGCTGCGCGTGCAGCACTTCGCGCCCATCGCCCAAGGGCGGCACATCACAGGCGGCCAGCACGCGCGCCACATCCTGTTCGGACACTTCGCCGCCCTGCATGTCAATTTGCCCCGCCAGCCCATAGCTGCGCGGCTCGCCGCCCGAAAAGGTGACAATGGCATGATCGACGCGCACATTGGCCATTTTCTGCGCGGCCTGCACCGCGGTGCGAATGGCGCGTTCGGTTTCCGTCATCATCGAGATTTCGCCAAAGCGCACCCCGCGCGAACGGGTGGTGGCCGCGCCAATCACCTTGAAATTGCTTTGCCCCGCCATCGGGCCCACACCATCAATGCCGCGGGCGCGGGCGCTTTCATCAAACTTTAGGAACAGGCAGGCAATTTTCGATGAGCCTATATCCAAAATGGCAATCACGCCGCGCTGCAAGGCGGCTTTGCGCATATCGCGCATCGCGCGTTGCGAATGATACAAATCGCTCATAGGGAACTCTCCACAGGTTTAATAAGGCCGAGGCTTTCTTGGCGTTTGGTCAGGGCATAGGGGGCAAGGCGCAGCACAGGTCGGGGGCCATAGCGCAGGTCTATGGCCAGAATATCGCGGTCAAACAGCCGTTCGGCCTGATCCAGCGCCAAGGCGCGATCTAGGGCGGCGATGGGGTTTTCGGCGGGCAGCATCAGGCGCTGGCCATAATCCAGCACGATATCCCAGCGGCGCTGACCCATGCGCACCAGCCCTTGGATGCGCCCCGCAATTGGGCCAGCCGTGGCCAGAATATCCAGCGCTTCGCCTGCGGCCTCATTGGCGCCCTGCCCTGCAATCAGGGGCAAATCGGCGCGGTCGCTGCGCGCGTGCAGCCCTGCGACGGGGTGGCCCTCGCTGTCGACCAAAATCAGATGTTCCCCCTTGCGCCAAACCAGCACGGGGATGCGTTCGGTGATCTGCACGCGCAACACCCCGCCCGAACGGATTTGCACCTGCGCCTCTGCCACAGCGGGCAGGCTTTGCGCTGCTGTGCGCAGGGCGGCCAAATCCAGATCAAAGGATGACATCGGCAGGGTAACATTCAGCTTTTTGCGCACAGCATCGGCCAAATCGGGCGAGGCCCCTTCGATAGACAGGGTGGTGGTCAAAAACTCTTGCCGATTTTGCACCGCCTCTTGCATTGCGGATACATGCGCCTTGATGGCGCCTGCACGCAGAGGGTCTGACCAGACCAGCGCAGCGATGCCAGCCAGCAGGGCAAAGGGCAACAGCACGCGAATGGCAAAGCGCCAAAATGGCGTGAGCCACAGGCGCTGCCAGCGATATTGCAACCGCGACGGCGCAGGATCGCGGCGCGTATACGGCGCGGCAGGGCGGATATGGCGCGGGCGGCGGATCACCGATTGCATGAGGCGTCCTTTACCAGCCAATCAACCAACTGGGGAAAGCTGATGCCCATATGCGCCGCCTGTTCTGGCGCCAGCGATGTTGGGGTCATGCCCGGCTGGGTATTGACCTCTAGCAAGATCAGCCCATCCAAGCCGCGCGCCGCATCCCAGCGAAAATCGCTGCGCGACAATCCGCGGCAGCCCAGCGCATTGTGCGCGCGCAGCGCATAGTCCAGACAGGCTTGGCTGATCTCGGCGGGTAAATCGGCAGGCACGACATGGCGCGATCCGCCCAGTTTGTATTTGCTGTCGTAATCATACCAGCCATCCGTGATGATATCGGTCACGCACAGCGGGCGGTCGCCCATCACTGTCACTGTCAATTCCCGCCCAGGCGCATAGGTTTCCACCATGACAATTTCGGGCATGCTTGCGGCAAGGCGCGGCGCATTGCTGCCCGGATGCACGATATACACCCCCACCGAGGAGCCTTCGTTATTGGGTTTGACCACATAGGGCGGGGGCAGGATATGGCCCGCCTCCACCGCCTCGCGCGCGGCCAAAACCGACTGGGCCACAGGCAGGCCCGCGCGGGCGAACACCTCTTTGGCCCGCGCCTTGTCCATCGCCAAAGCCGAGGCCAAAATCCCCGAATGCGTATAGGGAATGGCCAGCCATTCCAAAATGCCCTGCACCGCACCATCTTCGCCCCAGCGGCCATGCAGGGCGTTAAAGGCAACATCGGGAGAGATGGCGCGCAAGCGCTCGGCCAGATCGGGGCCGCAATCGACCTCAATCACCTGATATCCTGCCTGCCGCAACGCAGTGGCGCATTCACGCCCAGACGATAGGGAAACCTCCCTCTCTGCCGAGGGGCCGCCCATCAATACTGCAATTGTGGAGGCTGCCTTGTGCGGGCCACCTGCCATAGTTCTGCTGCCTCATCCGCACCTTAGGGCGCGTGATTATTGTTTTTGTGCGTCAGGTTTCGCCAATGGCACGCCCACCCGCATGATTTCCCATTCTAACGCGATCCCTTGCGTTTGCAAAACCCTTTTTCGCACCAACTCGCCTAATTCTTCCAAATCTGTGGCAGATGCGCCGCCTGTGTTGATCAGAAAGTTGGAATGCATGGGCGACATTTGCGCGCCCCCTAGGGTTGCCCCGCGCATGCCTGCAATATCAATCACTTTCCACGCCTTCAACTCATGCGTGTCATCCGCGCGGCCCGTGCTGGAATGGCCGACAGGGTTGCGAAAGGTTGAACCAGCAGAGCGATCTTTCGTCGGCTGGCTGGCATCGCGTTTGGCGATTTGGTCGGTCATCTTGGCGTCAAGCTGGGCAGGATCACCGCGCGCGGCGCGAAACCGCGCCTGCGTGATCACCGCACCTTCGGGGATTTGGCTGGAACGATAGGCAAGGCTCAGGGCTTCGGCAGGAATGGTTTGCACCTGCCCGCTCTGGGTGATGATCTGGATATCAATCAAATGATCCGCCACATAACTGCCATAGCAGCCCGCATTCATCCGTACCGCCCCGCCAATGCTGCCCGGAATGGTGCGCAGAAAGGTCAGATCAAGCCCCGCCTCGGCGGCACGTTTTGCCACATGCGCATCCAGCGCCGCCGCCCCAGCGGTGACAATGTCGCCCTCTACTTCGATGCCATTAAACCCCCGCCCAAGGCGAATGACCACGCCGCGAATACCACCATCGCGCACAATCAAATTGCTGCCCACACCCATGGGGAAAACGGGGGTATCAGCGGGAAGCGCGGCGAGAAAGTCCGCAAGATCATCGCTATCTGCAGGCTGAAACAGAAAATCCGCAGGCCCGCCCACCCGCAGCCATGTCAGGTCTGCAAGGGGCCGATTGGGCGTTAAAGCGCCGCGCGGGGTGGGAAGATGGGTCATGGGATGGTTGATAAAGCGGAATGGGGGGGCGGGCAAGATGGGGGCGTATCAACGAGAGCAGGTAGAGGGCCGCGCCCTCCCTCGGGATGGCGCACCGCAGAGGTTCTGCTCCCTTTATGGTGCAGGCCCCCCTACGCCAGTTCTAGGCACAAACGGCAAAGCGCGCCCTCCCGGGGGGAGGGAGGGCGCGGCCCGGCGGCGCGTTGCGCCTTGATTCCGGGCCAAGATGCGGCAAATGGCTGTTACAAATCCACTGGCGGGCGCGGTGGAAACACTGGGGCGGGATTACGCGGTTTTTCCAGTTCTTTGCCAAAGTCCAGCAAGCGGCGGGAAAAGCTGGGGATGTCGATGTTGCGTTTTACCAGTTCATGAATATCATCACCTACAGAGCCAAGGAAGCCTTGAGAAATACTCGTTGCGACAAAGGTTAGCCCTACTATCCCCACCTTGACTTTTGCCGAAAAACCATCCCAAAGGTCTTTCAAACGCTGCCCCAAACCCGCAACCACTTCGGGCAAGATTTCGGGGCCGTCCAACGCGACCTCGATTTCTTTCAGGGCTTGCAAGATTTCCCCCAAGGTCGCGCGCAGCTTGACGGGCGATAGTTCATCCTCTGGCGGTTGGTTATGTAGGTTCGCGCCCAGCCCTTCGTTGAAGGCGATAAACTCCATCAGCCTCGCATTGATCGCGGCCGCCTCGCGCTGCAGGGCGTTGCGCTGGATCAGCAGGTTGATACGCTCCGCCACCGCCTTTGGCCCTGCTTGCCAGATATAATCCTCGATCAAGGCCACATCGCGGAGGAGTTCGGGGGAAAAGGGCATATCGCCGCTGGTCACCCCATCCCACCACTTTTCCCAAAACGCCCAAGTGGCAGGGTCTTTGGCCCAAATGGCGCGGGTCTCGCCGTCGGCTTTGGTGAACCATTTTGGTGCAGGTTTGGGCCAGAGGGGGGAGTTATCAATCTTTTCCGCTAACATCAGTTTTTCACAGTCCAGCGAAACTTGTCTAGAAAACAAGGCTTTCGAGAGTTCATCCATACTCCAAACGTCATCAAAGTCCCAAATGTCTTCAACCGAATAAAGTTCAGCTGTTGCTTGAAGCGCGCTGCCAAGAGTTTCAACAGCCTTCCGCAACGCCAAATCATCATTTATTTCGTCACTTGTTAGCGCCTTTGGTATCTCATTGGCGTAAACACATTGTGCGAAACGGAAGGCTGACTCGATCCCTGACTTTGGCACTTCACGAAATGATAACGAGACAAAAGTGTCGACGGCAGAGCCAAAACTGCGCTTAACATGTTGGTCTCGTGCACCTTTCAGCGATAATGCCGTCAAGAGCATACGCGCACAATCGATTGCGCTCAGTTGACCCTCGTCCGCATCAATGCCAGAGGGCAATACCCACTCCTCCTCCATCGCCCGCCCCCACAGCGGGAACACCCGTGCTGCTGCCCGAAAGGCGATGATCTCGGCATCCCTGCGGGGCCTTGTCTTCAGCCAAGCCTCTAGGCTGGCCTCATCCGTGATCTCAATATCCGCCATGCCCCACCCCTTTAGGGCGAGTATGGCGGGGGGGATTTGGGTTGTCTAGCGGGGGTGGCCTTACGAGCAACTTGAGTGCCGCGCCCGAACCGAGGGGTGGGAGCGCTTGCGCAAGTTCTAGGCCCTTTATGGTGCAGGTCTCCCTTGGCCAGTTCTAGGCACTGTCGGCAGAGTGCGCCCGCCCCGTGGGGGCGGTTCGGGCCATGCCATTGGTTTCTTGAACCAATGGCGAAACCAATGGCAAACACGGCGGCGCTGCGCGCCTTGCTTCCGTGCCAAGTGGGACACATGGGCCAGCATTCAGCCGCCACATAAATGTCGGGACGGATGCCATACGCAAAACATACGGATAACAGACGCAAACCATACGCCGAAAATCCCGCAAGATAAGGGTGCGGCGGTCTGCGCGCGCCCGCCTAGCCTAACTTGGCGGGCAAGCCATTGACCCATGCCGAAATGCTGCCCGCGCCAAGGCAGACGAACATATCCCCTGCCCGCGTCTTCTCGCGGAAGAGGCGCACCAGATCGCCCTCGCCAGCCAAGGCGCTGGCATCCCTATGCCCATGGGCGATCAGCCCTGCGACCAGATCATCCTGCCCTGCCCCTGCAATCGGGTCTTCGCCCGCAGCGTAAATATCGGCAATGGCGACGCTGTCGGCCTCGTTAAAGCAGGTGCAGAAGTCTTCGAACAGCGCGTGTAGGCGGGTGTAGCGGTGGGGTTGATGCACGGCAATCACACGGCCCTGCGTGCCTGCCAGCGCCTGCCGCGCTGCGCGCAAAACCGCTGCGATTTCAACAGGATGGTGGCCGTAATCGTCGATAATGGTCACGCCCCCCACCACCCCTACGCGGGTAAAGCGGCGGTTCACGCCGCCAAAACTGGCCAATGCGGCGCGGATGGCATCCACGCCCATGCCCAAGTGACGCGCGACCGCCACGGCCGACAGCGCGTTCGAGACATTGTGATCGCCCGGCATCGGCAAGGTGCAGCCCGTGATCACCGTCCCCTCGGCCTGCAATGCCACATCGAAATGCGCCACGCCTGCGCGATAGATCAGGTTTATCGCCCGCACATCGGCCTGCGCGTTAAAGCCAAAGGTGACAACGCGGCGGTCGGTCAGGCGGCCCACCAGCGCCTGCACTTCGGCATGATCGGTGCAGCATACCGCCAGCCCATAAAAGGGAATATTGCTGGCAAAGTCATAAAACCCCTTCCGCAGCGCATCAAACGTGCCCCAATGTTCCATATGTTCGGGGTCGATATTGGTGATGATGGCGATGGTCGCAGGCAGGCGGTTGAACGATCCGTCGCTTTCGTCCGCCTCAACCACCATCCATTCGCCCGCACCCGCCCGCGCGTTGCTGCCATAGGCGTGGATCACCCCGCCGTTGATCACCGTAGGGTCAAACCCGCCCTTATCCAACAGCGTGGCCACCATAGTTGTGGTCGTGGTTTTGCCATGCGTGCCTGCAATGGCGATATTGCTGCGCAGGCGCATGAGTTCCGCCAACATTTCGGCGCGGCGCACCACGGGCAGTTTGCGCCGCCGCGCCTCTTCCAGCTCTGGATTGCCCGCCTTAATCGCCGAAGACATCACCACCACGGCCGCGCTGCCCACATTCTGCGCCGCTTGGCCTTCGAAAAACTTGGCCCCCAAAGACACCAGACGATCGGTGATCTTGCTGGCCTTTGCATCCGATCCCTGCACTGTATAGCCAAGGTTCAGCAGCACCTCGGCAATGCCCGACATGCCAATGCCCCCCATGCCGATGAAATGAATCGGGCCAAGTTCAAGCGGCAGTTTGGTGGGGTTCATTTCAGGCTCTCTGGGCTAGGTTTTCGGCCAAATCGGCCAGATCGCGCGCCGCATCAGGGCGGGCGGCAGCAAGGCTGGCAGCGGCCATACTGCGCGCCGCCCGCGGGTCGGACAGGATGCGGGCAATTTCGCCAGACAGGCTTTGCGGGCTTGCTTGGGTTTCTGCCAGCACCACCGCGCCCCCTGCTGCCAGCAATCCTTGGGCATTGGCGGTTTGATGATCGGCCGTGGCGGCAGCAAAGGGGATCAAGATCGCAGGGCGGCCAATGACCGAGATATCAGCAATACTGGATGCCCCCGCGCGCGAGATGATCAACTGCGCCTCGGACATGCGGCGCGGGATATCGGTGAAAAAGGGCGCCACCTCGGCGCGGATGCCCGCCTGTTCATAGGCTGCGCTGACGCGGGCCATATCTTCGGGCCGCGCTTGGTGGGCGATGCGGATATGGGCGCGCAGGGCAGGCGGCAGGCTGGCCAAAGCGGCAGGCAGCACATCCGAGATCACACGGGCAGCCTGACTGCCGCCAATGGCCAAAAGGCTCATCGGGTAATCGCCGGGCGGGATGTAATCCGCGCCCGCGCGTTCCAACACCGCCGCGCGCACAGGGTTGCCAATATGCAGCCCTGTCACACCTTGGGGCATTTCGGTGGGCCATGTGCCGCAGGCCAGCGCCTGCACGCGGCGCGCAAACAGGCGGTTCACCTGCCCCAAAACCCCGTTTTGTTCGTGAATGGCGCGCGGGATGCGCAAGATCCATGCCGCCGTTAGGGCTGGGATCGACGGGTATCCGCCAAAGCCCACAACCAGCGCAGGGCGCTGGCGGATCATGGCAAATACCGCCGCCAAGACCCCGCCCATAATCCGCAAAGGCACCAGCGCCTTGGCGGCAATACCGCCGCGTGCAAAGGTTGACGAGGCCATTTGCACCACCTGCACCGCTGCGGGAAATCCCCCCGTATAGCGCGCGCCGCGCGGATCGGTTGACAAGATCACCTTCCAGCCGCGCGTGATCATTTCTTCGGCAAGGGCTTGGGCCGGAAACATATGCCCGCCCGTGCCACCCGCGGCGATAACCAAAACTTTAGGATTAGGCACTAGCGCCCCCGTTTAAAGATATCGGAAATCTGTCCTTGGGGCCTTTGGCGGGTAAGTGCAAGTAACATTCCAACTGTGATCGACGCTGCAAGCACCGATGATCCGCCATAGCTGATAAAGGGCAACGTCATGCCCTTTGCGGGCAAAAGCCGCACCGCCACCCCCATATTCACCATGGCCTGCACCCCCAATATCGCAGCCAGCCCAATGCCCGCATAGCGCGCAAATGGGTCGCGCTCGCCCGCAAGCCGCCAAAAGGCGCGCAGCAAAATCGTTGTATACAGCGCGATAATCACCAGCACCAACATCAGGCCATATTCCTCGGCGGCGACAGCAATGATGAAATCTGTATGGGCATCAGGCAGGGTCCATTTCACCTGCCCCTCGCCAATACCAACGCCAAAAAAGCCGCCCTCTTGGATGGCATTGGCCGCATAGCCAATTTGGCTGCGCGGATCGACATCTTCCTTAAGATATCCGTTGATGCGGCTCGAGAAGTGATCTGAACTGTTATAGGCCGTCACCCCTGCCACCCCCACAAGGGCGACAATCACGATGATCAAGCGCATCGGCGCGCCAGCAACGAAATAAATCACGCCCCAGCCAAATAAGATCAGCGCGGCTTGGCCAAAATCGGGCTGAAAGGCCAACAAAGTGGCAACAACACCCGCCACGGCCAGCGAGGCCAGCTTGCCCGAGGGGCCGTTCAAATCTTGGCTTGCGGCAATCAGCCAGCCTGCCAAAATGATGAAACCAGGCTTTAAAAATTCAGATGGCTGCACAGTGGTAAAGCCAAAACTGATCCAGCGCACAGCGCCTTTTCCCAAATCTGTGCCCACAAAAGGCAGCATCATCAGCGCCACAAAAGACACGGCAAATCCCAAAACCCCAAGCCGCCGCACAGCGGCAGGGCTGACCATGGACAGGGCCAGCATCACCACCATACCCACGCCGCCCAGAAACACTTGGCGCGTGACATAGGTGTAGGGGGGTTGGCTATTGCGTTCAGCCAGTGGCACCGATGCGGCAAAGCCCAGCAAAATCCCAATGCCAAACAGCGCAAAAACCGCCATGAGCGAGACTTTGTCCACCGAGCGCCACCAACGCGGCAAAATCGGCTCGCCTGCGGGCCTTGGCAATGCGCCATAAACCATTTCTGTCATGGGATATCCGCCTGTATCTGCTGTGTTGCCTGCTCTGCTGCCTTGGTTGGCCCAAGGTCTGCGCGCAAGATAGACCAGAATTTGCGACAGGGCCAGATGTTTTACGGCAGTTGCGTTTGGCCCACCATTTTCGCCAGCATGCGGCGCGGCAAGAGGGGAAAGATCCAATTGATCATAAAGGCCAGTTTGGCATCTGAAATCTTGACCGCGCGGCCTGCCATCATGGCATCATACCCCGCCTGCGCCGTTGCACGGGCCGTGGCCCCGCCTGCCTTGACCATTTTGGTTTGGGTCAAATCGGCCACTTGGGCAAATTCGGTTTCCACATAGCCTGGGGCCAAAAGCGTGACGCTGACACCTTTGCCGCGCAGTTCAATATCCAAGGCTTGGCTATAGGAATTGACAAAGTTTTTGGTCGCAAAATACACGGCCTGATGCGGCCCATTCAAAAAGCCCGCCGTTGATCCCACATTCAAAATGCGCCCGCCGCCCGTTGTGGCCATTTGGCGGGCAAAGTGATGGGTCAGCGTGACAAGGGCGATGACGTTCAAATCTATCATCGCGCGTTCGGCGGCGATATCGCGGTCAATATGCGCGCCCGCCCCGCCAAAACCTGCATTGTTGATCACGATGCGCGGGGCAAGGCCCAGCTTTTGCACCGCAGCAATCAGGGCCTGTGCCCCATTTGGCGCGCCCAAATCCAAGGCGATGACATGGGCGGTGATGCCATAGCTGGCCTGCAACTCGTCCTTCAGCGCGGCCAGCGCATCGCCGCGCCGCGCCGTCAAGATCACATCGCCGCCGCGCGCTGCATGAAGGCGCGCAAACTCGCGCCCAATGCCCGATGATGCCCCTGTGATAAGGGCCAATTCTGCGGTGCTTTGTGCCATGATCTTCCTCGAAATTGGCGCGCGGCTGGCCAGATGCGACTGGGCGGCACGGGGCCTGCGGCGCGCGGGTTGGGGCATAGTCAACAGGTGTTGACCCCGCTATAACGCGGGCATTGCTGCATTGTCAACACCTGTTGACAAGGCGCAGCGCAACAGGGATCATCGCGCCATGACCTCGCATGACAGCCCGCCCCTGCTGGACACAGCCGCGCCCAATACGCAGGCGCGGCTGAAATCCGTGGCCAAGGCCTTGTTCTGGGCGCGCGGCTATTCGAATGTGTCGTTGCGCGATATTGCGCGGGGCGCAGGCGTGGATGTGGCGCTGATCGGGCGCTATTTTGGCAGCAAAGAAGGCCTGTTTGAACAGACTTTGCACGGCGCGTTTGATGTTATTCCAGACCCCAGCACGATGCAGCGTTTTGGCCGCGATGGGCTGATCGATTTTGTGATTGATCTGTTCGCGCGCGATGCCGTGGATACGGGGCAAGAGATTGCACCTTCGGTGGTGGATTTGGTGGCGATGAACGGGCATGACCCCGACATCGGCGCAAAAGTGATGGCCCAGCAGCGCGCCCATATCCATGCGCCGCTGACGGCCATTTTGGGCAGCGCGGCGCGGGCAGATTTGTTTTGGGCCGTGATCATTGGCTGCTGTATCACCCAAAACGCCCAATCCCAAACGGGGGCTGGCTTTTCGCCGCAAAACGCCGCGCAACTGCGCCATATGCTGCACGCGGCAGCGCATTTCGGCCCTGACGCAGCCTAAAACGATGCGATGCCTTGGCAAAGTGGGCCATTCTGGGCAAGAATGCCCCATGCGCAAAACCACCCCCCCTGCCCAATGGCCCCTGACGGATTTGGCAGCCGCCCTGCCTGCATCGCCGCCCTTCATCGGGCCAGAGACGATTGAACGCCAAATGGGCCGCCCCTTTGCCGCGCGCCTTGGCGCGAATGAGCAGCGTTTTGGCCCATCGCCCCTTGCCCTGCGCGCCATGACGCAGGCGGCGGGCGAGGTGTGGATGTATGGCGATCCTGAAAACCATGACCTCAAGGCCGCCCTTGCCGCGCGCTGCGGCTGCAGCCCTGCCCATATCGTGCTGGGCGAAGGGGTTGATGGCCTGCTGGGCCTGATCGTGCGGCTCTGCGTGGCGGCGGGGGATATCGTTGTCACCTCGCGCGGAACATATCCCACCTTTAGCTATCATGTCACAGGATTTGGCGGCATTTTACATCTGGCACCCTATGCGGGCGATGCCAGTGATCCGCAGGCACTGGTGGATTTGGCGCATCGGGTGGGTGCAAAGCTGGTTTATATCGCCAATCCCGACAACCCGATGGGCAGCCACCACAGCGCCGATACTATCCGCGCGATGCTGGACGCGCTGCCGCCGCAATGCCTGCTGGTTTTGGACGAAGCCTATATCGAATTTGCCCCCGCAGGCACAGCGCCCGACATCAGCGCCGATGATCCGCGCCTGATCCGCTTTCGCAGCTTTTCAAAAGCTTACGGGCTGGCGGGGCTGCGCCTTGGCTATGGGATATGCGCGCCTGATTTGGCCCGCGCCTTTGACCGCGTGCGCAATCATTTCGGGCTGGGGCGGATTGTGCAGGCGGGTGGGCTTGCCGCCCTTGGCGATCAGCCGCATTTGGCGCGTGTTTTGGCAGGAAGCATCGCCGCGCGGGCGCGCATCGGCCAAATTGCGGCAGACAATGGCCTGCGCGCGCTGCCCTCGGCCACAAATTTCACTTGCCTCGATCTGGGGCGAGATGGCGATTACACCCGCCGCGTGCTGGCCAATTTGGCCCAAGCAGGGATTTTCCTGCGCATGCCCAGCGCAGCCCCACAAGACCGCTGTTTGCGCATCAGCCATGGCACGCAGGCAGATTTAGACCTGCTGGCGCAGGCTTTGCCGCGCGCGCTGGTGCTATGACGCGGCCACCACGGGCGGTGGTGATGGCGAAAGTGACGGCGCGGCAGCAGCGGCAGGCCCTAGCGCTGGCGCAGCGGCAGGCGCTGGCGGGGCCATAGGTGCGGGGCGCGGCGTTTCCACTGACTCTTGCGCAGCCAGTGGGGGCGCCGCCTGATCTGGCGCGGCCTGATCGGGCAGTGCCATGGGCGGCTCGGCCAAGTCTCGCGCAGCGATTGGCGGCGCGAGCGATTCTATCACCGCCATTTGCGGATCGTCTTCCAACAGGTCTTGATCTTCGCCCGTGTCCAGCATCTGCGAGGCGCGCACACTGACGCGGCGAAACACAAGCATATTCATATAGCTGGTTTTCGTGCCCCCCGTCAGACCTGCACGTTCGTCCAAGGGCAGCGTATCGGCGCGGACATATTCCCAGCCATCGCGGCCCATCTCATTCATCACCCGTTCCAAAGACAGGGCAAAACGCTCGTCACTGCTGACACCGCGCGCACGTTCGGCGCGGCGCGGTGCAGGGATCACGCGGTATTCGTAATTCAAGCTTAGCATCCATCAAGCCCCCCTAAGCCCTTAACCATAATTGTAGCGGACTGGTGCAAATGTTCAAAGAAAAACACCGCCGCCGCAGGATTGTCTGCGCTATGGAAACGGTCATGCAGGGCGGGCGGATGCGCGGGGCGGCGGGCGGGTTTGGGCGCGTCAGGCTTGGGCGGGCAAAGGCGGCAGCGCTGGCGCATCCAGCCCCGCAAAGGGGTCGCGCCACGGCAAGATGTCATCCAACCGCGCGGCCCATGCGGCGATATGGGCAAAGTCTGCGATTGGCAGGCCCGCCACGTCGTTAAAGGGCAAAAAGGTCGCCATGCGAAAATCGGCATAGGACAGGCCAGTCTCCAGCAGAAAATCCCGCGCGGCGAGATGCGCATCCAACTGTGCGGCATGGACGCGAAAATCCGCCAGCCCCTGCGCCACGGCAGCGGGGTCAACAGGGCCGATGCCATAGCGCTGCTTTGTGCCATATTCGAAACTTACCACATCGCAGGCGCGCACAAAGTAATTATGCCCCCAAGAAATCCAGCGGATCATATCGGGCATATCCGCGCCCATGCGCCAAAAATCACTGCCCGTCATCTGGCACAGGCGTGCGGTGATCGCGTCTGTCTCCCACAAAGGCGCGCGGCCCTGCTCGAGCAAAATCGGGATGCGCAGGCTGGGGTTTAGCGCACGGAAGCGCGGCGATTGCGCAGGATCAAAGGGCGCGGCCCATTCCAACGTGACGGGTGCGTCAAGGTATCGCGCCACTGCCACGCACAGGCGCGGGTTTGGGTTGCGCGAATAATAGAGCGTCGGTTTCATAGCCCCAGCTTTTTCGCCACCATCTGCCCCACCACGGCAGGGTTGGCTGTGCCGCCCGTAGCCTTTAGAACCTGCCCTGTGAACCAGCCCGCCAGCTTGGCGTTTTGCTTGGCCTTTTCCACCTGTTCGGGGTTGGCCGCGATCAGGGCATCCAAAGCGGCCTCGATGGCGCCCGTGTCGGTCACGGCCTTCATGCCATGCTTTGCGGCCTGTTCGGCAGCATCGCCGCCTTCGGTCCACAGAATTTCAAACAGGTCTTTGGCCATTTTGCTGGTGATCTCGCCCTTGCCCAAAAGGTCGATCAGCCCGCCCAGTTGCGCCGCAGACATTGGGCTGGCGTCAATCGTCAGCCCTGCCTTGTTCAGCCGCCCAAACAATTCGTTAATCACCCAATTGGCGGCCAGTTTGCCATCGCGCCCTGCGGCCACAGCCTCAAAGAAGCGGGCCTGTTCCAGATCAGCGGTCAGCACATTGGCGTCATAATCCGTCAGGCCAAAATCGCCCATAAAGCGGGCCTTTTTCGCATCGGGCAGTTCGGGCATTGATCCTGCGATATCATCTACCCAAGCCTGATCTATTTCCAAAGGCAACAGATCGGGGTCGGGAAAATAGCGGTAATCATGCGCCTCTTCCTTGCTGCGCATCGACCGCGTTTCGTTGCGGTCAGGGTCATAGAGGCGGGTTTCTTGCACAACTGTCCCGCCTTCCTCCAAAATCGCAATCTGGCGGCGCGCCTCATAGTCGATCGCCATTTGGATGAACCGCATCGAGTTCATGTTCTTAATCTCGCAGCGCGTGCCAAGGTGGCTGAAATCCCCCGTTGCCTGATATTTTTCGTATTGGCCGACAGGGCAGACCGATACGTTCACATCGGCGCGCAGGTTGCCGTTTTGCATATTGCCATCGCAAGTGCCAAGATAGCGCAGGATTTGCCGCAATTTGGTGACATAGGCCGCAGCCTCTTCTGGGCCGCGAATATCGGGGCGGCTGACGATTTCCATCAGCGCCACGCCCGTGCGGTTGAAATCGACAAAAGACATGGTCGGGTCCATATCATGGATAGATTTGCCCGCGTCCTGTTCCAGATGGATACGTTCGATCCGCACCAATCGCGCCACACCGCCGCCCATATCGACCAGCACCTCACCCTCGCCCACGATGGGATGGTAAAGCTGAGAAATCTGATAGCCCTGCGGCAGATCGGGGTAGAAATAATTCTTGCGATCAAAGGCCGAAATCAGGTTGATCTGCGCCTTCAGCCCCAGACCCGTGCGCACGGCCTGTTCCACGCAAAACTCGTTGATGACAGGCAACATGCCGGGCATGGCCGAATCCACAAAGGATACATGCGCATTAGGCTCGGCCCCCACCCCCGTGGACGCGCCTGAAAACAGCTTGGCTTGGCTTGCGACTTGGGCATGAATCTCCATGCCAATCACCAATTCCCAATCCTGCTTTACCCCTGCAATCACCTTGGGTTTTGGCGCAGTATAGGTCAAATCCAGCATATCAGCCCCCGTCTTATACGCCCCCTCTCTATCAGGGGGCGCGCGGGTGGGGCAAGGGGGCTGGGCTGGCGCGCCTAACGGGCAGCTATGGCAAAAGGAAAGGCCGTTGGTGTTTGCGGCGTTTTGCGCACCATATGCGGCAAGGCCGTTTCACATTTGCTCACGCGGCGCATGGCCCATGGCAAAAACACCTCTTCGCGCGCAGCCGCTTGCAGGGCCGATTTCAACCAACGACGTTCTTTTTTCATAGCTTATTCCCCTTTTCTTTGGGCCAGCTTGGCAGCATCCCATGGGTGCAAAACTGCGGGGCGATTGCGGCACAGATGCGGCGAAACTGGTGCAAAAAAGGGAAAATTAACCATTATTTTGCAGCCGCGCGCAAATCATGCAAGCCTTTGATTGAGATAACTTTATTGCACTTCGCGCGGCGCTTGGGCTGGCCAACTCTGCCCATGGTTGTAGAGTGCGCGCGCAGGCTGCATCTGCCGCCACAGTTGCGCCACAATCGCGCGGCGGCAGATGCTGGCGCGCCCCTAGCCCGCCGCGCGGATGCGCTGCGCCATTTCGGACAGGTTGCGCGACAGGCCTTTGGCGGCCAAAATGCGATCCAGCGCGGCGCAGGCCTTTGCCCGCCGCCCTGCATCATAGCGCGGCCATGCCTCAAAGGCGGTGGACATGCGCGCAGCCGTTTGCGGATTAACGCCATCCAGTTTGATCAGCCAATCGGCCAGCACATCATATCCCGCGCCAGAGCTATGATGAAACCCTGCGTGATTGGCTGTAAGCCCGCCGATAACACTGCGGAACCGATTGGGGTTTTTCATATCAAAATCAGCATGCTCGGTCAGGCTTTGCGTCAGCGCGGCGGTGGTATCTGGATGCGACAGCGCAATTTGCAGCGTAAACCATTTGTCCAGCACCAGCCGCTCGCCGCGCCACTGGTCATAAAACTGCGCTAGCGCCGCATCGCCTGCGCCCACAGCCAGCAGCGCGCCAAGGGCTGCGATGCTGTCGGTCATATTGCCTGCGCTGGCAAAGGCCGCCATGGCCCCTGCCCCCCCATCCAGCCGCGCCGACAGCGCCAGCAACGCGCCATGCAGCGCGCGCCGCCCTGCATCGGCAGCATTGGGCGAAAAGCCCTGTGCGGGCGCATGGGCGGCCAAAAGCGCGGGCAAATCTGCGGCAAGACGCTGCGCTATGGCGCGGTGCAGCGCCGTGCGTGCTGCAAAAATGGCGTCAGGGTCGGGGGTGATACCTTTGGCGTGCAAATGTCCCGCCATATCATCTTCGGACGGCAGTTTCAGGCACAGGGCGCGAAAGGCAGGGTCAAGCGCGCCATCGCGCACCATGCCCGCCAACCCCTCTAGCAGCCCTGCCAGCGGCGCATCACCGTGCAAGATCGTGCCCGTCATACTGGCATAGCCCAGCGCGCGGGCCGATTCCCATCGGTTGAAGGCATCGGTATCATGGGCCAGCAAAAACGCATGCCGCGCGGCATCGACGCGGTGATCCAGCACCACAGGCGCGGAAAAGCCGCGCAGAATCGATGGAATGGGCTGTGCGGCCAGCCCATCGAAATGGAAGGATTGGCTGGCTTTGGTCATTTCCAGCACTTGGGTTGGCAGAACCTCATCGCCATTTGGCCCCAAAAGCCCCACGGAAATCGGAATGACTTTGGGGTCTTTGTGGGGCTGATTTGGGGTGGGCGGGTTGGTTTGGGTAAAGGTTAGGCTAAAGCGGCCCGCGCCTGCATCCCATGCCTCGGTCACCTCAAGGCGCGGGGTGCCTGCCTGAAAATACCAATGGGAAAACTGCGCCAGATCGCGGCCCGTGGCGTCTTCGAAGACTTTCAGCCAATCTTCAATCGTGGCCGCATCGCCATCATGGCGGGTGAAATACAAATCCAGCGCACGGGCATATCCCACATCCCCGACAAGGGTTTTCAGCATGCCGATCACTTCCGCGCCTTTTTCATAGACAGTCGCGGTGTAGAAATTGTTGATCTCGATATACTCCGACGGGCGCGGGGGATGCGCCAGCGGGCCTGAATCCTCGCGGAACTGCCGCGCGCGCAGGGCCAGCACATCCTCGATCCGCCGCACCGCAGCCCCGCGCAAATCGGCGCTGAACTGATGGTCACGAAACACCGTCAGCCCTTCTTTCAGGCACAGCTGGAACCAATCGCGGCAGGTGATGCGATTGCCCGTCCAGTTATGGAAATACTCATGCGCGATAATCGCCTCGATGCGGGCGTAATCGTCATCGGTGGCAGTATCGGGGCTGGCCAGAACGACCTTAGAGTTGAAGATATTCAGCCCCTTATTCTCCATCGCGCCCATGTTGAAATCATCGACAGCGACGATGTTGAACACATCCAAATCATATTCGCGCCCATAGACCTGCTCGTCCCAGCGCATGGATGCGATCAGGCTTTCCATCCCCCATGCGCAGCGCCCCTGATCCCCATCGCGCACATAGATATTCAGCGCCACATCGCGCCCCGAGCGGGTTTTGAAGCTGCCCGAATGGGCGATCAATTCCCCCGCGACCAGCGCGAACAGATAGGCAGGTTTGGGCCAAGGGTCATGCCATTCGGCCCAACCCTGCCCCGCGCCCATAGGATTGCCATTGGACAAAAGCACAGGCAAATCTGAATGAATGCGCACTGTAAAACGCGACATCACATCGGGGCGGTCGGGATAGTAGGTGATTTTGCGAAAGCCTTCTGCCTCGCACTGGGTGCAATACATCCCGCGCGACATATAAAGGCCCTCCAGCGCGGTATTGCCTGCGGGGTTGATTTGCACCACCGTTTCCAGCGTGAACGGGCCATTTGGCAGCAGCCGCGCCGAAATGGTTAGGCCCGCCGCATCTGGGCGAAGATCCACGCCCGCGCCATTGATGGCCGCCGAAATCAACTGCAGTTCGGCCCCGTCCAGCCGCAAATCTTGGCCCTTTTCCGCCGCAGGGTTGGGCGCAATTTCCAGCCGCGCCGACACTTTGGTGGCCGTTGGATGCAGATCAAAGGTCAGATGCACCGCCGTGATCAGATGGCTAAAGGGGCGGTAATCAGACAGGCGAATGGTGCGCGGATCGGCGGCGGGGATATGCATGGTCATGGGATGGCTCCTTTGCGCCAATGCTTTCGCAAAGCGCGCCCGCGCGCAAGAGCTTTGCGCCAGCGCTGCGCAGATTTCCCCCTTGTCGAATCGCGGGCCCTGCGCAATAGATGTTCCATGAATGTTCTCATCTGGTTCAAACGCGATCTGCGCATCCACGATCATGCCGCGCTGGCCCTTGCGGCGGATATGGCGCGCGATATGGGCGGGGCGGTGCTGCCGCTGTTTATTGCCGAGCCCGAAGTATGGGCCGCAAACACCGCATCGGCGCGGCAATGGGCGGGCATGGCCGATGCGCTGGGTGATCTGCGCGATGATTTGGGTGGGCTGGGCGCGCCTTTGGTCATTCGGGTGGGCGCTGCGGTAGAGGTGCTCTCGCGCCTGACCAAACGCGCCAAAATCACCCATATCGTCAGCCATATGGAAACGGGCTGCGAGGCAAGTTTTGCCCGTGACCGCGCTGTGGCGGCATGGGCGCGCCGCGCGGGGGTGTCTTGGCAAGAACTGCCGCAATCGGGGGTGCGGCGCGGGTTTCGCGGGCGCGCAGGATGGGCCATGGCGCGCGATGCCTATGTGGCAACCGATCTGGTCCCCGCGCCCCAAGCCCTGCGCGCCGTGCAAGGGATAGAGGCAGGCCCCATCCCCAGTGCAAGCGCGCTGCGCATGGGCCTTGACCCCTGCCCGCACCGCCAAAACGCGGGGCGCGTGGCAGGCTTGGCGGTGATGGACAGCTTTTTTGCGGTGCGCGGGGTGGCCTATGCGGGGGGGATTTCTTCGCCTTTGCTGGCCGAAAGGGCCTGCGCGCGCATATCGCCGCATTTGGCCTTGGGCAGCCTGTCGCTGCGCGAGGTCAGCCATGGCTTGGCTGCAAAACGCGCAGAGCGTTTGCCCAGCCAATGGGCGCGCAGCCTAGCGGCCTTTGAAAGCCGCCTTGCATGGCGCGACCATTTTATCCAAAAGCTGGAAGATCAGCCCAATTTGGACAATGTGGCGATGCAGCCTGCCAGCGACGCTTTGGGGCGCGCGCGCGATGCGGGCCGTCTTGCAGCGTGGAGTGCGGGGCAAACGGGCCTGCCCTTTGTCGATGCGGCCATGCGCTATTTGAATGCCACGGGCTGGATCAATTTTCGTGCCCGCGCCATGCTGACCTCTTTTGCCACCTATCATCTGTGGCTGGATTGGCGCGATGTTGGGGCGGAACTGGCGCGCAAGTTTACCGATTATGAACCGGGCATCCATTGGCCGCAAATCCAGATGCAATCGGGGGTGACGGGGGTGAATATTCCGCGCATTTACAACCCGATCAAGCAGGGCCTTGACCAAGACCCGACAGGGCGCTTCATTCGCCAATGGCTGCCCGAACTGAGCCCCGTGCCAGATGCGCATGTGCATGCGCCGTGGCGCTGGTCGGGGGCGGGGCAGATTTTGGGGCGCCGCTACCCCGAAGCCGTGGTAGAGCCCAGCGCCGCCGCGCGCGAAGCAAAGGCGCGCTTGTCCGTGCTGCGCGCCACGCCCCGCGCCAAGGCCGAGGAGTTTGAGGTGCTAGAGCGCCACACCGCCCCATCGCCGCGCCGCGCGCCCAGCCAAACCGCCGCCTTGCCGCAGCGCAAAGCAGCCCCAGATACGGGGCAGATGGTGATGGAGTTTTGACATGCCCAAAATGCGCCGCAAGGGCGATTTGCCGCGCAAAGTCTGTGCCGCTTGCGGGCGCGAGATGGTCTGGCGCAAAGCTTGGGAAAAGGTTTGGGATGTGGTGAAATATTGCTCGGATGCGTGCAGGTCGGGCAAGATGGGCGCGGCCAAAGGGGGGGCTCGCCCCCCCGCGCTGCGCGCGCCCCCCGAGGATATTTGAGAAAAGAAGAAGCGCTTAGGCAAGGCTTTGGGCATAGGCCTCGAGTTGGCCCGCAACTGTGCCCCAGCCGTCGAAAAAGCCCATCGCCTTGTGCTGGGCGGCGGAGTCTGCGCTGCGATGGCGCGCCACGGCGGTATAGCGCGTGCGGCCATTGCCGATATCTTCAAAGGTCAGGATCGCGGTCATGAAAGGGTTGGGCGCAGGTTTCCAGCCTGCGGTATAGGTATCTGTAAAGACAAGTTTTTCGTTGGGGATGACTTCCAGATAAACGCCATTGTTTTCGATGATCTGCCCATCCACATCAAAGGTGGTGCTGCAAGCCCCGCCTGCACGCACGTCCAATTCGCATTTGGTCACGCGGTGCGGCGCAGGCACAAACCAATGCGGCAGATGTGCGGGATCGGTCCAGCATTTATAAATCAGCTCGCGCGGCGCGTTCAGATCGCGCGTCAAAACAAGATCGAGTTCGGGGTCATAAGTCATGGGATTTCCTTATCAGTTGGTCAAGATATTGTGCTAGGCGATCTGTCTGCGCCGACATCTTGCTGCGGGTGTCGGTGATCCAATCGGTGGCGATGTCTAGTCCCTCGGCCCGCACGGCGCATAGGCGCTGGCGGCCCTGTTTTTGGGTGGTGATCAGCCCTGCCTCTTGCAACACCGCGACATGGCGCTGGATGGTGGGCAGGGCAAAGCCACTGGGCTGGGCCAGTTTTGCCAATGGCTGGGGGCCTGCGCCCAATTGTGCCATAATGGCCCTGCGGGTTGGATCTGACAGGGCGTGAAACAGGCGCGACAGATCTTGTTCATACTTAGTCATGCGGCTAACTAACTGGCGATTGCTGCCCGTGTCAACCGCTGGGGTAGGTCTTTCGTTTTCAACGTGGGCGCGAAACTGTTACCCGCATCTTGCAAGAAAATCCGTGCGGGAAAGATTTACGCTGTGGCGCAGGCGGTGTAGTCTGATGGCAGGCAACACGCAGCGCGCAGGGGGCAAAGAAATGGCAGGCCAAGTCAGCAGAACCATTCGCAACGGGCTGGCGGTGGACAGTCGTTTGGCCGATTTCATCGATCAGCGCGCGCTTGTGGGCACAGGCATTGATCCTGCGGCGTTCTGGGCGGGTTTTGCGGCCCTGCTGGCCGAATTCACGCCGCAAAACCGCGCGCTTCTTGCGCGGCGCGCAGAGTTGCAGGCCCAGATCGACACGTGGCACCGCGCCCATCGCGCAGCGCCCCATGACCATATCGCCTATCAAAGCTTTTTGAAAGATATCGGCTATATCGCCCCCGAAGGCCCCGATTTTCAAATCGACACCGCAGGGGTTGACCCAGAAATCGCGCGCATTGCTGGGCCGCAATTGGTGGTGCCCATCACCAATGCACGCTATGCGCTGAACGCGGCCAATGCGCGCTGGGGCAGCCTTTATGATGCGCTCTATGGCACGGATGCGATGGGCAGCCCTGCACCTGCAGGCGGGTATGAACGTGGGCGCGGCGCGCGGGTGGTGGCGCGCGCGCGCGTGTTTTTGGATGATACGTTCCCCATTGCGGGGGCCAGCCACGCCGATGTGCGCCGCTATCAAGTGATCGGCGGCGCGCTGTTGGTTGATGATTTACCGCTGGTCTCGCCTGAAAAATTTGTCGGTTACCGAGGCCATCCCAAAGCCCCTGATGCGGTGTTGCTGCGCAACAACGGGCTGCATGTTGAACTGGTCTTTGACCGCACCCATCCTGTGGGGTCGCGCGATCAGGCAGGTTTGGCCGATATCGTGATTGAAGCCGCGCTTTCAGCCATTATGGATTGCGAAGATTCCGTCGCCTGCGTGGATGGCGAAGATAAGGCGCTGGCCTATGCCAATTGGCTGGGCCTGATGCAAGGCACGCTGACTGCCCATATGGAAAAGGGCGGGCGGATGATGACGCGCGCGCTGAACCATGATCGCAGCTATACCGCAGCTGATGGCAGCGCCATCACGCTGAAGGGCCGCGCGCTGATGTGGATTCGCAATGTTGGCCATCTGATGACCAACCCTGCGATTCTTTTGCCCGATGGCAGCGAGGTGTTCGAAGGGTTGATGGACGCCATGGTCACGGCCACCATTGCCTTGCACGATCTGCGCAAAACCTCTGGCCTGCGCAATTCGGCCCAAGGATCAATCTATATCGTCAAGCCCAAGATGCACGGGCCGCAGGAAGTGGCCTTTGCCGATGCAGTTTTTGCGCGCGTCGAGCAAATCCTTGACCTACCCGCCCATACGATCAAAATCGGCGTGATGGACGAGGAACGCCGCACTTCGGTGAACCTAAAGGAATGTATCCGCGCCGCGTGCCACCGCATTGCCTTTATCAACACAGGGTTTTTGGACAGAACAGGGGACGAAATCCATACTTCCATCGAAGCAGGGCCGTTTTCGCGCAAAGATTTCATCAAGCGCAAGTCATGGATTGGGGCCTATGAAAACCAGAATGTCGATATCGGGTTGGAATGCGGCTTGTCTGGGCGCGCGCAGATTGGCAAGGGCATGTGGGCCATGCCCGATCTGATGGCGGCCATGCTCGAGTCGAAAATCGATCACCCCCGCGCAGCGGCCAATTGCGCATGGGTGCCCAGCCCCACGGCCGCCACGCTGCACGCGCTGCATTATCACAAAGTGGATGTATTCGCCGTGCAGGCCAAAATTGCGGCAGGCGGGCGGCGCGGGCATTTGGAAACGCTGCTGGAAATCCCGCTGGCCAGCTACCGCGCATGGACGCGCGCGCAAATCATGCGCGAGGTCGATAACAACGCCCAAGGCATCTTGGGCTATGTCGTGCGCTGGGTCGATCAGGGGGTGGGCTGTTCGAAAGTGCCCGATTTGAACAACATCGGCCTGATGGAAGACCGCGCCACATGCCGCATTTCGGCGCAAGCCTTGGCCAATTGGCTGTTGCACGGGGTCATCACTGTGGAAGATGTGATGACGTCTTTGCGCAAAATGGCCGCCGTGGTCGATGGGCAGAATGCCACCGATCCTGCATACCGCCCGATGGCGCCCGATTTTGACGGCATCGCCTTTAACGCCGCGCGCGATTTGGTCCTCAAAGGGCGCGCGCAGCCTTCGGGCTATACCGAACCAATTTTGCACGCCGCGCGCTTGGCCCTAAAGGCAGCAAATTAGGGGCTTTGCCCCTCGGAGCTGGCGCTCCTCACCCCAGGATATTTGCAAAAAAGAAGAAGCCGATGGGCGCTAAGCGCTGCGCCTCTTTCTTCTTTTCCCAAATATCCTGGGGGGGAGCGCAGCGGGGGGCAAAGCCCCCCTTTCAGGCCCATCCGCCCTAGCCTGCATCAATGGCAATGGCGTGAATGCGGCGTGTTAAATCGCCCAAAGCGGCGTTGACGGCGCGGTGGCGGGCAAGGCGCGTCATGGCCGCCAGATCAGGCGCGCGGATGAAAATGGAAAAATGGCTCTCGCCCGTGCCATCGTCGCCCGAATGTCCCGCATGGCTGGCCGAGTCATTGACCACCCGCAATGCGGTGGGCTGGAATGCCGCAGTCAATCGCTGGATAATCAGGTCTTCTGCGGTGATTTTTTGCATGATTTCCTCTTCAAAAGGGTTGGGATTAAGACTATGCTCACAGCCCCGAATAGGAAAGGCCCGACATGACATCCCGCCCCCCCTTTGAATTTGATATCAGTGTCAAATCCGATAAGGCCAAGCGCAAAACCACGCGGCGCGGCATGTCGGGGGCGTTTGAAACCTCGAATAAGGGCTGCGATTATCCGGGGTGCAAGGAAAAGGGTGCCTACCGCGCGCCCAAGCATCCCGATATCTTGGATCAGTTTTTCTGGTTTTGCCGCGACCATGTGCGCGAGTATAATTTGAAATGGAACTTCTTTGGCACGGCCACGGATGAAGAGTTTCAAAAACTGCTGGAAAAAGATCGGCTCTGGGAGCGCGAGACAAAGCCATTTTCGCGCAAGGATGACGGGAATGCGTGGCATCGTTTGGGGGTGGATGATCCGCATGCGCTTTTGGGTGATAATGCCACGCGCAACCCCGCCAAGCCCACATCGAATGCCACGCGCAAATTGCCGCCCACAGAACGCAAAGCGATCGAGATTTTGGATGTGCGCGACACATGGACAAAAACCGAAATCCGCAAGGCCTATAAAAGCCTTGTCAAAGATTTGCACCCCGATATGAACGGCGGGGATCGCAGCGACGAAGACCGCCTGCAAGAGGTGGTCTGGGCATGGGATCAGATCAAAGACAGCAGGTATTTCAAGGAATAGCGCGGCTCTTGTCCAGCCTGCGGCGGGGCAAGGGTTCAGGCCCGGGCGGCAAAGCCGTATTTCAACAGCCAAATGGCGATGCGTTCGGCGTCAAAGCGCGAAATCGCCGCCCGCGAGCCTGCTGATGCGGCGACCATATCGTCTATCGTGGCCCCCTCGCGCCCTGCGGCCAAAATCACCCCCAGCGCCAATTCAATTTGGGCAGGTTCGGCGAAAAAGCGGCCCAAAGTTTTGTAATTGCGCACGGCCAGAACAGTGGCAAGGGGCTGGCGCGTGGTGCCAGCCACAAGGCGCAGCGCATCGGGCAAGACCGTTTGCGTGGGATAGCCCGCAAACAGCGCCGTGGGCGATGGGGCAATGGGCAGCAAATGGGACGCATATCGCAGATGGGCCGCAGCCGATGCGCGGCGGATCTTGTCTTGCTCGGCCCACAGCTCTTGCATTTGCGGCACGACCACGCGCCAATCAAACAGCGCGCGCACCCGCGCCAAACCTGCCGCCCCCATGCGCGCGCGCAAATCAGGATCGCGCGCCAATTGCACAATGCGCGCCGTCAGTTCGGGCAGATCGATTTCGGTCATGGCCGAGGTGCTGCCACAATATTGCACATAATTATCGATCCCGCCTTGATAGCGCAGCGCTTCGGGGGCCAGCGTGGGCGCAGGCAGCATCCGCGAAGTAATGCGAAACCCCACCTCGGGCGAGACTGTATCCTTCATCCCATCCCAATCAGACACCAACAGCGGCAGGCCTGCGGCCATACCTTCCAGCGGGGCCAATCCGAAGGTTTCTTGAATGTTATCAATCAAAAAGGCAAAGACATCTGCGCCTGACAGGGTCGCGCGGCGGTCAGATGCTGATGCGCCATCCAAGAGGTGAAAGCCGACATTAGGCATCAAATGTGCCGCGCCCTGTTCAAAGACACGGCGCGAATAGTCTTCGCGGAACTGCCCACAGAACACCACATGCAGCCTTTGGCCAGAAAGCTGATGCTGCGCCGCTTGCATGGCCAGATAAATTGGCAAAGGGTCAAACTTTTCATGCGGGGTTAGGCGGGCGATGGTGGCAAAGACCACATCATTCGGCCCTGCCCCAATGCGGCTGCGCAATTCGGCGCGCGCGCCCTCATCGCGCGCAAAATCATCGCAATGAATACCCAGCGGAATGACAGGCAACATCGGGCGGGGCGGCAGGTTCGCGCCAAAGCGCGCGCGCAGATGTTGGTCGATCAGATCAAGCGTAAAGCTGGTGGATTGCAGAACAGACGTACTGGTGCAAATCACCGCGTCCCATGGGCAGATGGGGCCAGTGCGCAATTCCATCCAGCCCGTCATTACGGCTGCGGTCGATGTGGTATGGGTTATGCCGCAGAGCGACCATGTTCCCGTGCCATGGGGCGCGCGCCGCCACGCCTCGGCAGTGAAATTGGGGCTGGGGTAGAACATCGTGCCCACATTGATGCGATGCGGGCGCAAAAGCGGGGTGTGGCGCACAGGTATCGTGGGGCGCAACTGCTGCGCCAAATCGCGCACGGGGGTGATTTCGCCCTCGCTTTTGGCAAGCAGGACAAACTCTTCGACATCGGCGTGCCGCAAAAAGCCCTTTAGAAATGACTCGCCCGCCACGCGGCGGCCATTGATGCCCTTGGCGGTGGGGTCAAACCCGTCTTGGGCATACCAAATTGCCGCGTTGCGATGGGCAGAGGAGGATGGCGCCGTCATTGCAAATCATCCTTACCTGCGCCCTTGCCGATGCGGGTCATCCACAGCCATGGGGTGGGGCCTTGGCGCCATTCCCACAGCGCGATCAGTCGGTCGATATCATTCAGCGCATTCATCCAATCGGGCAGCGGCACATCGGACAGGCTGCGGTCGATCTTGCGTATCTTATGGGTGGGCGCAAAGCGCTGGGCAATCTGCGCCGAAAGACCGGGGGTAAAGCAATCATGAACCTCGACCAGAATATCGGCGCTGGTCAAACCTTTCGCGCGGTCAGGGTCAAGCAACTGGGCCTCGGCCCCTTCGATATCGCAAATCACCAAAGTTTTGGCGCGGGTGCACATGTCAAAATCGGCATGGGTCATTTCGCCGCCAATCTCGATCTGCGCGGCAACCCCATTCGCGGCGGCAAGCTGGGCGCATTTGGCGCGGGCCGCCGCGTCTAAATCGCGCGCCAGCACGCGCGCGGCAGGCATCAGCCGCGCAAGGCCCACGGCATAATAGCCTTCGGCGCAGCCCACATCGATGACCTGCGCGTATCCGCGCCGCGCGATTTTTGCGATGATGGGATGCAAGGCCGCCTCGTAACTGCCAAGCAGCCGCGACGAGGTCGAGCCTTCGGAGGCGTGGGCCGCATACAGCATCCCCGCAAAAGGCCCTGACAGCACCTTATCGCCGCTTTTCTTTTGCAAGGTGTTGGTCACAACATTGGCACGCCATTTTGCCATCAGCCGCAAAATCGCATTCAGATTTTGCGCCGATTTTTCCTGTTCCAGCAGCGCCGTTAGGCGCGCATAGACCTCGGCACTCAGCGCGGACAACTCGGCTTCGGGGCCTTGAGAGGACGAAAGTTTGGGCGGCGTCGCCTTGGCCATGAAACCACTCACAGGTTAGGCAACCCCTCGGGGTTGCCGCAGTTTCCTATGGCTAACGCGCAGGGCACAGTCTGTCTAGGTTGTGCGGCACCTTTGCGTTAAGTTTTCGGGATAAACTTCAACGCCACCCCATTCATGCAATAGCGCAGGCCCGTTGGCTGTGGGCCGTCTTCAAAAACATGGCCCAAATGCCCGCCACAGCGGCGGCAATGCACCTCGGTGCGCACACCGAAAACCGATATGTCAGCCTTGGTGCGGATGGCATCATCGATGGGCTGATAGAATGACGGCCAGCCTGTGCCTGAATCATATTTGGTCGCGCTGTCAAACAGCGGCAAATCACAGCCCGCGCAGGCAAAGATGCCATCGCGCTTTTCATCGTTCAGGGGTGATGTGAACGGGCGTTCGGTATCTTCCTCGCGCAGCACGGCATAGGCCTCTGGCGTCAGGCGCGCGCGCCATTCTTCTTCGGTCAAAGTCACTTCGAACGTGCCTTCCCCCGCGGCAAAGGCAGGGCGCAGGGCAAAGGGCATGGCGGCAAAAGCGGCAATTAGGGCGCGGCGGTTCATGGCGATCTCCTGTTGGTTTTCGGCTCTATACCATAGATACGCAGGTCTGCGGCGATAGGTTTCACTGGCTCACCAAATTGCGATAGCCTGTGATCGCGTGCCCTTGCAGGCGAAGGGAATCCCCGCCATAACGGGGGCAAATGGCATATAGGGCTGGCACAGGGCTGGTCATGCGCCCGCTGGAATGGATCGAAATATGGCAGAGAATATGGCAAAGCCAACGACAGATATCTCGGTGCGCGAGGTGTTCGGTATTGATACCGACATGCGCGTGCGCGGCTTTGCCGAGGCAAGCGAGCGTGTGCCTGCCATTGATCCGACCTATAAGTTTGACCCAGATACGACCTTGGCGATTTTGGCAGGCTTTGCCTTTAACCGCCGTGTGATGATCCAAGGCTATCACGGCACGGGCAAATCGACCCATATCGAACAGGTGGCCGCGCGCCTGAACTGGCCCTGCGTGCGGGTGAACCTTGACAGCCATATTTCCCGCATCGATTTGATCGGCAAAGACGCGATCAAACTGATTGATGGCAAGCAGGTCACCCAGTTTCACGAAGGCATCCTGCCTTGGGCGCTGCGCAACCCCGTGGCCATTGTGTTTGACGAATATGACGCAGGCCGCGCCGATGTGATGTTTGTGATTCAGCGCGTGTTGGAAACCGATGGTAAGCTGACGCTTTTGGATCAGAACGAGATTATCACCCCCAACCCCTATTTCCGCCTGTTTGCTACGGCCAATACAGTGGGTTTGGGCGATACCACGGGCCTGTATCACGGCACGCAGCAGATTAACCAAGCGCAGATGGACCGCTGGTCGCTGGTCGCCACGCTGAACTATCTGTCGCATGATGCTGAAACCGCCATCGTTCTGGCCAAATCACCCGAATATAACACGCCTGAAAAGCGCAAGCAGATCAGCCAGATGGTCACGCTGGCCGATATGACGCGCAAGGCGTTCATGGCGGGGGATCTATCGACTGTGATGTCGCCGCGCACTGTGCTGAACTGGGCACAAAACGCCGAGATTTTCCGCAATATCGGCTATGCCTTCCGCCTGTCCTTCCTGAACAAATGTGACGAATTGGAACGGGCGACTGTGGCGGAGTTTTACCAGAAATGCTTTGCCGAGGAATTGCCCGAAAGTGCGGTAAGCATGGCGATGAAGTGATAGCGGGCCAATGGGCAACGGCTGATGATGCTTTGATCGTCAGCCTGTGTTCGGCGGCCCTATCGCTGTTTTCCTTGGGCTGGAAAGTTTAGTTTCAGGCCGTTTTTCGGGCAGCAATGCTTTGCGCTTTATTGATGCTGGCTGAAACCGAACCCAAAAACTGAACCAACCGCCTTCAATCTTGGTCAAACAAGTTTGAAACTTGTGAACGGTTACTTTGCGCGCGACCCAAGGCCAAGGTTTCGCGCAAAGCAAGGGCGGTGGTCGCCAAAGAAAACTTCCGCCGTAAACTCACTAGTGACGACAGTTTCAAGGCGCGGCTTTGGCCAAGCAGGCTGTCTGCAGGCGAAGACGTGATCCTGTCCATCGGCACACCAGCAGTTGCAACGGACATTCAGCAGCCCAAAAGCGCCCTAGTTTTTCTTGATCGCTTGGAACGGTTTCTTCAGATACCGCAAAATGGCTTTGCACTCTCGGTCAGGGAAACTGCAAGGCGTTGACAGCAATTTCCGTCGCCCGCCGACGTCAAATGCGCATATTTCGGCAGCCTAATTCATAAACGCTCTGCTGCATCTAAAGCCCGCCCGCGAAGGCGTTCGCGGGCGTTCAGGGCTAAAAACGCGCCACTGGAGCGTTTTTGCGCGGCCTTACGCCCGCGCCGCCCTTCACCCCTAATGCCCGCCCCTAATCTCATTCAGCGCCGCCATCGCCAGATAACCTGACCGCGTCAGGCCCAGCCCGTCTGCCGCCGCATCAATCGCCTGCAAGGTGCCTGCATCAAGGCTGATGTTCACGCGGCGTTGGCGGGTTTGGGGCTGAACAAAGGGCACGGCGACCAGCACCGCACCCTGCACCAAATCATCGGCCACCTCTCGCGCGATAGTGTTCCAATCGCGGGGCTGCACGGGCGGTTCATCTTGGAACCACAGCTCCAGCGCCTCGCTGCCCGCGCGCAAGATGCCTGCCTCATCGTCGCAGGCGGCAAAACAGCCCGGAATATCGGGGAAGGTCAGGCCAAAGGCGCTGCCCGCATCTTTATGAACCAATGCAAGATAGGTTTTCATCATCCCTCCTTTAGCCAACCCGCCGCGCGCGCAATGGCCCGCGCCGTGCCCAGCGGCAAATCTTTCTTGGGGTGTGGCACGATCAAACTTTGCCCATCCCGCCCAAATTTGTGATGCGAACCTTTGATGGACACCAGCACCCATCCTTCTTGCTGCAATTGGCGCACGATGTCCTTGCTGTTGGTCAATACCGCCATAGCGCACCATTTTTGTGTATATAAATGGCGAAAAACACGGGCTATGTCAAGAAAAAACCCGCGCCATGCCATGGCACAGCGCGGGTTTTGCTATTCACCAACACCCCGCCCGCGAAGGCGTTCGCGGGCATTCAGGGCTAAAAGCGCTCCACTGGAGCGTTTTTGCGGGGCCTTTCGGCCCCGCCGCCCTTCACCCACGCGCCGCCTTGGTGGCATTGGCCCACCAGACCACATCATCCAGCATCGCCTTGGCTGAAGGGGTGATCACGCCGTCAATATCGGACAAATTGCCCGAACCGCCCATGGCTGGATGCACGCGGAAGAAATCGCCGCCGCCGATATGCACAGCGTTGCGCACGGGAACCATTTGCAACTCTACACCGATGGTGCGCAGATGTTGCAGCGCCGACGTGCCACCCATCGAGCCGTAAGCAATTGCGCCAAAAGGCTTTTTCGCCCATTCGACAAAGGCCTGATCCAGCGCATTCTTCAGCGCGCCCGTGATCGAGCGGTTGTATTCGGCCACAACGAAAACATAGCCGTCAAATTCGGCAATTTTCTTTTGCCATGCCACGGCCTTTGGGTTTTGGGTGGGCACCCAAGCATTGCTGGCCACCTCATCAAAGAAGGGCAGGTCGAAATCGCGCAGATCGACCAATTCCACATCCATATCGCTGCGGGCTTTCGCCTGTGCCAGCATCCATTGTGCAGGAAGATCGCCAAAGCGCGCAGCGCGGGTGGACGAGATGATTAGGGCAATTTTTGGCTTATTGGCCATGGGAGGACTCCGATTAAGGTTGATCTGGCCTATGATATGCCTGCGGGCAGACCTTCCTTCAATTCTGCGCGCCCGCGCGGCCTGTGTGCGCAAATGAACAGCGCCCGCCCCTCTTGCCGATGCGCCCGCCAAATGATCTAAACAGCCTATGAGCAAGCCATCCGACAACCCCGCCGATCCGTTCAAAAAGGCCTTGGCCGATGCTACGCGCACGCTGGCCGAAGATTTTGACATGACGGTCACCTATTCTGTTGACCCTGCGGGTATGAACCGCGAGGGGATCCGCCTGCCGCAAGTCACCCGCCGCATGAGCGCGGGCGAGGTGATGCTGGCGCGCGGAACCGCCGATGCCTTTGCCCTGAAACGCAAGTTTCATGACGAGGGAGTGGCGGCGCGCTATGCCCCGTCAGGCCCGCTTGCGCGCGAGATTTTCGAGGCGATGGAGACCGCCCGCTGCGAGGCGATGGGTGCGCGCATGATGCCCGGCACGGCAGGCAATATCGATGCGAAAATCGCCCATGAGGCCGAGCGTAAGGCCTATTCTTCCGTGACCAAGGCCGAAGATGCGCCGCTGTCGGTGGCTGCAGGATACCTTGTGCGCCATCTGGCCACAGGCCGCCCGATGCCCGCAGGGGCCGACAACATTATGGCCATCTGGCGCGACCATATCGAAAGTCTGGCTGGCAAATCGCTAGATCACATCGACCATGTGCTGTCTGACCAAGCCGCCTTTGCACGGCTGGCGCGGCAGGTGATTTCGGACATCGGCTATGGCGACCAAATCGGCGATGACCCCGACCGCAAAGACGAGGATGAGGCAGGCGATCAGGCCGAGGAAAGCCCAGATCAGCCCGAATCCGACAGCCCCGATCAAGACGACTCTGATCAAGAAGATGCCGAGGCCGAGCGCAGCCAAGAGGATCAGGACGATCAGCAGCAGGCCGAGATTTCGATGGAAGATCAGGCCGAAATGCAAGAGGGCGAAGAGGCAGAAATGCCCGAGGGCGAGGCCCCGCTAGAGCCACCTGCCCCTGCCCCCTATTCGGATGCCGATCCGAATTACACTGTCTTTACAACGGATTATGACGAAGAGGTGCGCGCAGAAGATTTGGCAGAACCCGCCGAATTGGAACGCCTGCGCGCCTATCTGGATCAGCAGCTCGAACCGCTGAAAGGGGCCGTCTCGCGCCTTGCCAATAAATTGCAGCGCCGCCTGCAGGCGCAGCAAAACCGCTCTTGGTTGTTTGATCTGGAAGAAGGCACGCTGGACGCAGGCCGCCTTGCGCGGGTTGTCGTCTCGCCCACCACGCCGCTGTCGTTCAAGCAGGAAAAAGATACCGAGTTTCGCGATACCTGCGTCACGCTACTTTTGGACAATTCAGGTTCGATGCGCGGGCGGCCCATTTCCATTGCCGCGATTTGCGCCGATGTGCTGGCCCGCACGTTAGAGCGTTGCGGGGTTAAGGTGGAAATCTTGGGCTTTACCACCCGCGCGTGGAAGGGTGGCCAATCGCGCGAGCGCTGGCTGGCAGATGGGCGCGCGCAGGGGCCAGGGCGGCTGAACGACTTGCGCCATATCATCTATAAGGCCGCCGATGCGCCGTGGCGGCGGGTGCGGCCCAATTTGGGCCTGATGATGAAAGAGGGTCTTTTGAAAGAAAACATCGACGGCGAGGCGCTGGAATGGGCGCATCGGCGGATGATGGCGCGGGGCGAGGCGCGCAAGATTTTGATGGTGATTTCCGATGGCGCGCCCGTCGATGACAGCACCCTGTCGGTCAACCCTGCGAATTTTCTGGAAAAGCATTTGCGCGATGTGATTGCCATGGTGCAGCGCCGCCGCGCGGTGGAACTGATTGCCATTGGGATCGGCCATGACGTGACGCGCTATTACGAACGCGCGGTGACGATCACCGATGTCGAGCAACTGGCAGGCGCGATGACCGAGCAGCTGGCAGGATTGTTCGAGGCCGATGCCCGCAAACGGGCGCGGACAATGGGCAAGAACAGCTTTTCGGGCACCATGCGGCGGGCGGGTTAGATGGCGGGGCTGGAATTGGGGGTTTCACACCCCCCGTCTTGCGCGCAAGCACGCAAGACTCCCCCCGTGGGATATTTTTGAAAAGAAGAAGCGGAGGCAGGCGGCTGATCCCGCCGTTGACGCGATGAAAAAGGAAGTCACCTGCGATGTTCCAAACCTTTGAAACCACAGCCAGCCCGCAGCATGGGCCCGCGCGGCTGGCAGCACTTCGCGGCGGTATCAGCGCGGCAGGGCTGGCAGGGTATATCGTGCCGCGCGCCGATGCCCATCAGGGTGAATATGTCGCCGCGCGCGATGCGCGGTTGGAATGGTTGACGGGGTTTACAGGCAGCGCGGGGTTTTGCGTGGTGCTGCAGGCGGTGGCAGGGGTGTTCATCGATGGGCGCTATCGCACGCAGGTCAAAGGCCAAGTTGATTTGGCCCATTTCACCCCCGTGCCTTGGCCCGAACAGCAGGCAGGGCCGTGGATTTTGCAGCATTTGGCGGCGGGGGACATCGGCTATGATCCATGGCTGCACACTCGCGATGAGATTGCCAAGATCGAGGCCGCACTGGCAGGCAGCGGCGTTATGCTGCGCCCTGCGGCCAATTTGATTGACCAGATTTGGCACGATCAACCGCCTGCACCCATGGGCCGCGCCTTTGCCCATGACCTTGCGCTGGCGGGCGAGGATCACAGGGACAAATGTGCAAGGCTTGCGGCAGAGTTGCGGCAGGCAGGGCATCGGGCGGCGGCGATTACCCTGCCCGATTCTTTGTGCTGGCTTTTGAATATTCGCGGTGCGGATGTGCCGCGTAACCCCGTTTTGCAAGGCTTTGCCATTTTGCATGACACGGGCAAGGTGGATTTGTTTGCCCATAGTGCAAAGTTTGATGCGGCAACCTTGGCCCATATGGGGGCGGATGTGACCCTGCATCCTCCTGCCGCCTTTGCCCCAGCGATTGCGGCGCTGGCAGGCCCTGTGCGGCTGGACCCTGCCACGGCCCCTTTGGCGCTGGCCCATGCTTTGCAGCAGGCGGGCACCGAGGTGGCTTGGGCCGATGATCCTGCCCGCTATCCCAAAGCGCGCAAAAACCCTGCCGAAATCGAAGGGATGCGCGCGGCCCATATCCGCGATGGGGCAGCGATGGTCGAGTTTTTGACATGGTTGGATGGGGCCACATCAGACCCTGCTTTAAGCGAAATTGATGTGGTGCGCGCGCTGGAAGGCTATCGGCGCGCGACCAATGTCTTGCATGACATCAGCTTTGATACGATTTGCGGTGCAGGGCCGAATGGCGCGATTATGCATTACCGCGTGACCGAAGACAGCAATCGCAAAATCGGGGCCAATGGCCTGCTGTTGGTGGACAGCGGCGCGCAGTATAAAGATGGCACAACCGATATCACCCGCACTGTGGCCGTGGGAGAGGCGGGCGATTACGCCCGCGCCTGTTACACGCGCGTGCTGCAAGGGGTGATTGCCATTTCGCGCGCGCGCTGGCCTGCAGGGCTGGCGGGGCGCGATCTGGACCCTTTGGCGCGCGCAGCGCTGTGGATGGCGGGCCAAGATTTCAACCACGGCACGGGCCATGGTGTGGGCGCGTTTTTGTCGGTGCATGAGGGGCCACAGCGCCTGTCGCGCATATCCGAGGTGCCGCTCGAGGTGGGGATGATCCTTTCAAATGAACCGGGCTATTACCGCGAGGGTGAATTTGGCATTCGGCTGGAAAACCTGATCGTGGTGCAGCCTGCGCCAGATCTGCAGGGCGGCGATGCGGGGCGCGCGCAATTGTGTTTTGAAACGCTGACCTTCGTTCCTTTTGACCGCCGTTTGATTGACGCGGGCGCGCTTTCGCGCGGCGATCGCGAATGGGTCGATGCCTATCACCAAAGCGTATTGGATACCCTAGCCGATCGGCTATCGGCCCCTGCGCTGGCATGGTGCAGCGCCGCTTGTGCGCCGCTTTAGCCTGCCGCTGCCGCCACCTCTTTGATGCGCTGCACCATGGCGCGCACCCCGTTCGAGCGTTGTGCCGACAGATGTTCTGTCAGCCCAAGGCGGGCCATTTGCGCGGGGGCGTCGATGGCGGCCACCTCGGCCACAGGCAGGCCTGCATACAGCGCATGCAGCACGGCAATCAGCCCGCGCACGATTTGCGCATCAGATTCGCCTTGAAAATCAAATACATCCCCTTTGGGCGTGGGGCGCAGCCAGACTTGGCTGGCGCAGCCCTGCACCTTTAGCGCGGGCACTTTGAACGCGTCATCCAAGGCGGGCATGGCGCGGCCCAATTCGATGATGTGGCGATAGCGGTCTTCCCAATCGTCCAAAAAGGCGAAAGTTTCGACCAAATCTTCAAAGGCGGCGGTGGGCATGGGCGGGCTCCTTTAGCGGTGATCTAAGGGCTGGATGCGGCCCTGTCCAGTGCCGCAAAGGCTTTCCAAGGCGCGGCATTTCAGCTAGCCCTTAGGCAATCAGATAGGAATCAACATGACACGCAGCGCCCGCATTCTTTCCGCCCTTCTTGCCCTTGGCCTGCTGGCAGGGTGTGCAGGGCTATCCAACTCGCGTTTGAACCCGATGAATTGGTTTGGCCCGCGCGCCGATAGCGTGGCCGAGTTTTCGCTGGAACGGCCCGCCGATCCGCGCCCGTTGATCGAAATGATTGTTGATATGAAGATTGAAAAGCTGCCCTCGGGGGCGCTGGTGCGCGCCACGGGGCGGGCGGCAACGCAGGGCTATTGGCAGGCGGATTTGGTTGTGAATGATGTGGATGAGGCGGGCAATTTGGTGATCGATTTCCGCGCCATTCCCGCGCCGGCAGGCGCGGCCGTCTCTACGCCGCGCTCGCGCGAGATTACGGCCGCGGTCAGCCTGCGCGCCGACACGCTTGCATCGGCCAAACGCATCATCGTGCGCGGCGGGCAAAACGAAAAATCAGCGCGGCCTTAGGCCTATTTTTCCAACTCGACCACGCGCACATCGTGGCCTTTGGCCGACAGGGCGATTTCGCCTTTGCACAGGCGGATGGCGTCGCTGCCAAAGGCTTGCGCCCGCCAGCCCTTTAGAACGGGCAAATCGCGTTGGCCCGCCGCAATCGCATCCAGTTCCGCAGCCGAGGCGATCAGGCGCGGGGCCACGCCAAGGCTTTCGGATTTTGCTTTTAGCAGCACGCGCAAAAGATCGGCCAGCGCAGGGTTGACTTGCAATTGCTCGGCCCTGCCATCCATGCGCGGCATGTCTTCGGCGCGCATCTCCATGCCGCGTTTGATGGCCGCCAGAATACCTTCGGCAATTTCGGCCTTGCGCCCTTCGCGCATCAGCAGGCGGGAACGGCCCAATTCTTCGATATTGGTCGGGCGGGTCGAGGCCAGTTCCAGCAAAGCATCGTCTTTCATTACGCGCGAGCGCGGCACATTATTGCTTTGGGCATAAGATTCGCGAAACTGGGCCAGTTCTTTGACCACGGCCAAAAAGCGCCCCGATGTGGTGCGGGTTTTCACGCGCAGCCACGCCTCATGGGGATGGACAGTGTAGGTGGCAGGGTCTGTCAAAATCGCCATCTCTTCGGCCACCCATTCGGTGCGGTTCGAGGCGGTAATTTGCGCCGAAAGATGTTCGTAAATCTGGCGCAGATGTGTGACATCGGCCAGCGCATATTCGGCCTGCGCCGCCGTCAGCGGCCTGCGCGACCAATCGGTAAAGCGCGAGGTTTTGTCCAAATCGGCCTTGGCGATTTTCTTGACCAGCGTCTCGTATCCGACCTGTTCGCCAAATCCGCAGACCATCGCGGCCACTTGCGTGTCAAACATTGGGGTTGGAAAGACATTGCCTTCGACAAAGAAAATTTCCAAATCCTGCCGCGCGGCATGAAACACCTTGACTGTGCCCCTGTGGCGGAACAAATCATACAGCGGCTCCATCGACATCTGATCCCCCTCAATGGGGTCGATCAGCACGGCCTCACCGCCGCTTGGCCCATTGACGGGCAGGGCGGCTTGAATCAGGCAAAGCTTTGACCAATAGGTGCGCTCGCGCAGAAATTCGGTATCTAGGGTGACATAGGCCTCGGATTTGGCACGTTGGCAAAACTCGGCAAGGTCGGCGGTCGTGGTGATGGTGCGCATGGGCGTCTTTCATGTGGCGCGGGGGTATCCCGCAGATGCCGCTTTAGGGTGAATGATGGCAAAAGGAAAGAGGGGGCATTGGCCTTGACCCAACTCGCCTTAAAGCTTAGCGTCGCAGCCACATGCTTAAGGGGGCCGCGGTGACGAGTTTTTCTAGTTTTGCTTTGCAATTTGTCGGGGTCACGCAGGCGAGTTTGGCAAGCTCGGGCGCACAACTGATCATCACCGAAAGCGGGATCGCAAGCGGCGCACCCACGCTGACGGGTGCGCAATTGGCTGCATTTGCGGCGGGCGGGAAAACCGTGCTGGCCTATGTCAACACATCCGTGACCGACGCCAACCGCAGCTATTGGGATGCTGCTTGGGTCACGCCCACCAATCCCAGCAATAGCGATATTGGCACCATCACCGCATCCGCCCCTGCGTGGCTATCGGGCAATTTGGGCGGGGTGGATTTTGACGCCGCCAATGCAGGGCCAGACGCGCTGATTGCCGATTATCGCAATGCCGATTGGCGCGCACTGGTCATCGCGCAGGCGGTGGCACAGGTGAATGCGGGCTATGGCGGCGTTTTCTTGGATGATGTCGGCCGCTATTTTGAGGCGGCAAGCAGTGGCGGCAGTTTTGACAAATCACTGGCCGATGCCATGATGCAACTGGTTATCGACGTCGCCGCAGCGGTGCGCGCGATCAATCCCAATGCGGTGGTTGTGGTCAATTCAGGCGTCTATATCGGCGGGGATTCAACGGGCGGCACGGCGGGTGCGCTGTTTGCCCAATACCGCGCGGCGATTGACGGGGTGCTGATCGAAAACCAATTCGACACCGGCAGCAATGCGGTTTGGACAGCCGCGCAAAGCCTGTATACCACCCACAGCCTTTTGGCGGTTGAATCGCTGGCGCGCAGCCCCGATGTTGAGGCGCTGCTAAACTTTGCCGCCAGCCGCGGCGTTTTGGTGCAACTTGCCCCCAATGACACATACAGCACCGCCACCCGCCCGCCGATTTTGGGCACAGAGGCAGGGGAACAACTGACAGGCCTTGGGGTGACGCGCAATCTGATCGGCGCGGGTGCTGGCCATGACACGATCTACGGCGGCTTTGTAAATGACACGATCTATGGCCATGCAGGGGCTGACCTGATTTCTGTAAATCTCGGCAATGACCTCGTTTTTGGCGGCAGCGAAAATGATACGATTTACGCTGGCCAAGGCAATGATCTCGCCTATGGCGGGGCTGGCGATGACCGCATTTTTGGCGAATTTGGGAATGATACGCTGCACGGCGATGCGGGCAACGATACGATCTATGGCTTTTTTGATAACGATCTTTTGTATGGGCATGCAGGCGACGACGACCTGATTGGCGAATTCGGCCTAGACACGCTTTACGGCGATCTGGGCAATGATGATCTTCATGGCGGCGCTATGAGTGATCTGCTTTTTGGCGGAGATGGGGGCGATCTTTTGTATGGCGGGGATGCCGATGACGCTCTCTACGGCGGCGCGGACGCAGACCAGTTGTTTGGAGGCTGGGGTAGAAACTGGCTGTATGGGGGCAGTGGCAATGACACGCTGACGGGCGATACGGGGGGACTTTCCGTGTTGTTTGGCGATGAGGGGAACGACACGCTTTTGGGCGGCTTGAACACCGATTGGCTGTATGGCGGCACAGGGCGCGATTACCTAAACGGCGACCACTCGCTTGATCTGATATATGGCGGCACAGACAATGACACGCTAGATGGCGGCTGGGGCAGTGACCGATTGTTTGGCGATGCGGAGGCAGATCAGCTGTTCGGTGGCTGGGAGAATGACATCTTGAACGGTGGCGCGGGCAATGACACCTTATCAGGGGGGCGCGGGCGCGATGTGTTTGTTTTCGAAGCAAACGCAGGGCGGGATCGCATCCTCGTCTTTGAACAGGGTAGCGACCGCGTTGATCTGTCCGCCTATGACGCCACATGGGCCGAGGTGCGCGGCGCGCTGCGCATCGCTGGTGGCATTGTACAATTGGATTTGGGCAAAATAGGCGGGATTGGTCTGGTGTCTTTTGCCGATGAGCGGCAGCTTGCCCTGTTTAGCGCCGCTGATTTCATTCTGTAAGGAAAATCGGTTGCCGATCGCCACTGGCAAAGGCGCGCAGCACAGCAGGGTAAAGGCGGTGTTCTTGCACCAAGACCTTGGCGGCAAGGCTGGCTTCCGTCTCGCCTGCCTCAATCGTGACCCTTGCCTGCCCCAAAATCGGGCCTGCGTCCAAATCTGCCGTCACCTCATGCACAGTGCAGCCTGCCTCGGTATCACCCGCCGCAATCGCGCGGGCATGGGTGTGAAGGCCAGGATATTTCGGCAGCAATGAGGGGTGGATGTTCAGCATTTTGCCCGCAAACTGGCCGACGAATTCGGGCGAGAGGATGCGCATGAACCCTGCCAGCGCGATGATATCGGGGCGCACATCATGCAGCGCGCGGGCAAGATCGGATTCAAAGGCCGCCCGCGTGCCATAGCCGCGATGATCCAGCGCAAGGGTTGCCACCCCCGCGGCCTCGGCCCGCGCCAGACCTGCGGCGGCGGGGTCATTGCTGGCCACCAGAACGGGGCGGGCGGGATGATCGCCCGCCATATCGCGCAGCAGCGCCATCATATTCGAGCCGCCACCCGATATCAGGATGGCTATGCGTTTCACAGCAGGCGGCCTTGGTAGATCACGCCCTGCCCTTTGGTGATTTGGCCGATGCGGGTGACAGTCTCGCCCATATCCGCAAGCAGCGCGGTGATGGCATCTGCCCTTGCAGCATCCACCACCAGCATCATGCCAATGCCGCAGTTGAATGTTTTCAAAAGTTCAGGCTCGCTCATCCCTGCCGTCTGTGCCAACCAGCGGAACACGGCAGGCAAGGCCCAGCTTGATAGGTCAATCTCGCAGGCCAGCCCCTCTGGCACCACGCGCGGCGGGTTTTCGGTGATGCCGCCGCCTGTGATATGGGCCAGCGCATGCACCCCCCCTGCCCGCACTGCCGCCAGCGCCTGTTTCACATAAAGCCGCGTTGGCGCCAGCAGCGCCGCGCCCAAAGTTCCCTGTGCAAAAGGCGAAGGGCTGTCCCAGTTCAGCCCTGACATTTCGACCACTTTGCGCACAAAGGAATAGCCGTTGGAATGCACGCCATTTGACGCAAGCCCAAGGATCACATCCCCCGCTTGCACGCCGCTGGGCAGATCATGCCCGCGCTCCATCGCGCCCACGGCAAAACCTGCAAGGTCGAAATCGCCCCCATGATACATGCCCGGCATTTCCGCCGTCTCGCCGCCGATCAGCGCGCAGCCTGACGCCTCACAGCCTGCCGCAATGCCGTTGATGATGCGGGTGGCCTGTTCCACATCCAGCTTGCCTGTGGCAAAATAATCAAGGAAAAACAATGGCTCTGCCCCTTGGCAGACCAGATCATTGACGCACATCGCCACCAAATCCACGCCGATTGTGTCCACATGGCCCGTGTCAATCGCAATGCGCAGTTTGGTGCCCACACCATCCGTTGCCGCCACCAAAATCGGGTCTTTATACCCCGCGCCTTTCAGATCAAACAGCGCGCCAAACCCGCCAAGGCCCGACATCACACCAGACCGCGCCGTGCGTTTGGCCGCGGGCTTGATCGCCTCGACCAGCGCATTGCCCGCATCAATGTCCACGCCCGCCTGCGCATAGGTCAGGCCTTTCCGCCTTGCGTCCGTGTTGCTCATCAGGGTGCCTCGCGCGTAGGGGGAATCGTTGCGGCCAGATAGCGCAAGCCTGCGCAATTGAAAAGGCGCAAGCGGTATCTTGACCCAGCCGCCGCTTGGCCTTAGTCAAACCCTGTAGGCGCTCTCTCAGGGGCCTGTAGCTCAATTGGTTAGAGCAGGGCGCTCATAACGCCTTGGTTGGGGGTTCGAGTCCCTCCGGGCCTACCAAATTTCCTTTGAAATCAAAGGATGGCTTTGCCAAATGGCAAGCATGGGCTGCCAGCCATGCGCCGCCGTTGTTCCAGATTTGCGCGCCGCGCCGATCGCAGCCGCGGTCAAGCGCAAACTTGGGGGTGAATTCACATTGCTTTGCTGCAAAGTCGTCTGCATCATGCGCTCGGCTTAAGACATGCAAAAATGCAAGCTGGGCAATCTGACCCTGTCCCAGCCGATGAAGGAAGACATTTGATGATGGTAAACATGCCAGAAGGCGCAACGGAAGTTATCGACCTTTGGCCGCAAGGCGCGCCAGATGGGTTTGTCAATGACCGCCGCGAAGTGATCTTTGACAATCCCAATCCGCAGGTGCCAGAGCGCTGGATCCGCAACGTGACGCGCGCGCGCCTTACGCGCTTTCCCGCGCAGGCAAAGGGCCGCGGTCTTTCCATGCTTGTGGTTCCGGGGGGCGCATTTCATTTCGTGTCGATCGACAACGAAGGCTATGATGTGGCACGGGCGCTGGCCCTGCGCGGGATTGACGCCTTTGTGTTGACCTATCGCGTTTGGCCGATGCCACAGGATGACGCGGACATCCCACGTTTTATGCAAGAATTGGATCAGCGGCTAGAGAGGGCGCATCCGGGCCAAGCCACCCCACCCAGCGGATCGGGCGAGATTTCGGCGGGCCGCGATCTGGCCGAGGCGGATGGTCGGCAGGCGATGCGGGTGATCCGCGCTGGGGCCGCGCGCTTTGGGATTGATCCTGCGCGACTGGGCGTTATGGGGTTTTCCGCCGGTGGCGGCGTGGCCGTAGACCTTGCCCTTGCAGCCCCAGCAGACTGCCGCCCCGCCTTTGCCGTGCCTGTCTATCCCGCATGGCGCGGCGGCTCTACCATCCCAGCCGATTGCCCGCCCCTATGCCTGATTGCGGCGGCCGATGATGACGTTGTCGCGCCGTTTTCAACGGCTGCGCTGGCGCAAATGGCGCATGCTGCGGGCGTTCGGGTTGCCTGCCACATTTATGGCGATGGCGGGCATGGCTTTGGCATCAGGCAGCAGCAGAAATTGTCAGACCGCTGGTTCGATGATGTGATGGATTGGCTTGCCGTGACGCTGCCATAGCGGCAGGCGCGCTGGCCCAACCAAGGCGGCGCGCCGAATGGGGCGATGCATGGGGCAATGAATGGGGCGATGTTTGCAAATAGATGTTTGGATATAGTCAAAGCGCGCGAGGCAGGCCCGCGCGCTTTGGTTTTGCTGAAACCCAGCCCTTAGGCCAGATCATACCGATCAGCGTTCATCACCTTGACCCATGCGGCCACAAAATCGGCCACCAGCTTTTCGCCCGCATCGTCTTGGGCGTACACCTCGGCAATCGCGCGCAGCATCGAGTTGGAACCAAACACCAAATCCGCGCGCGTGGCGGTGAATTTGGTCTCGCCGCTGGCACGATCCACGATGTTATAGCTGTTGCGGCCCGTGGGTTTCCATGTGTAGGCCATATCGGTCAGGGTGACGAAAAAGTCATTCGTCAATGCGCCGACGCGGGTTGTGAACACGCCATGTGTGCTGCCCCCATGGTTTGCGCCCATCACCCGCATCCCGCCCAACAGCACGGTCATTTCGGGCGCGGTCAGGCCCATCAGTTGCGCGCGATCCAGCAGCATTTCTTCGGCAGACACGGCATAGGCCTGTTTTTCCCAGTTGCGAAAGCCATCCGCCACGGGTTCAAGATATTTGAAGCTGTCGGCATCGGTTTGCGCCTGCGTTGCATCACCGCGGCCCGGTGCAAAGGGCACGGTCACCGCAACGCCCGCCGCTTTGGCGGCCTGTTCTACACCCAGATTCCCCGCCAGCACGATCATATCAGCCACCGAGGCCCCAACACTGGCCGCAATCGGTTCCAGCACCGCCAGAACGCGGGCAAGGCGGGCAGGCTCGTTCCCATCCCAATCCTTTTGCGGGGCAAGGCGGATGCGCGCGCCGTTTGCGCCGCCGCGATAATCCGACTGGCGGAAGGTGCGCGCAGAATCCCATGCGGTTGCCACCATATCGGCCACGCTTAGGCCTGCAGCGGCGATTTTCGCCTTGGCTGCGGCCACGTCATATTTGGCATTGCCAGCGGGCACGTTATCTTGCCAGATCAGCAATTCTTTGGGCGCATCGGGGCCGATATAGCGCGCCTGCGGGCCCATATCGCGGTGGGTCAGTTTGAACCAAGCCCGCGCGAAGGCATCATCAAAGGCGGCAGGATTGGCCATGAATTTCTCGCAAATGGCGCGGTAAATCGGGTCAACCTTCATCGCCATATCGGCATCGGTCATCATCGGCATGGTCTTTTTCGATGGGTCTTCGACATCGGCGGGCATATCTTCGGGTTTGATCCCAATGGGCTGCCATTGCTGCGCCCCTGCGGGCGAGCGTGTCAACTCCCACTCATAGCCAAACAGCATTTTGAAATAGCCCATATCCCATTTCGTCGGATGGGTCGTCCAAGCCCCTTCAATCCCCGATGTGACTGTATCGCGGCCCACATCGCGGGTGGTGTGGTTCATCCAGCCCAGCCCGCCCTCGGCGATGTCTGCACCCTCTGGCGCAGGGCCAAGATTGGCGGCATTGCCATTGCCATGCGCCTTGCCCACAGTATGACCGCCCGCGGCAAGGGCCACGGTTTCCTCGTCGTTCATGGCCATACGGGCAAAGGTTTCGCGGATATGCAGCGCAGTGCGGGCAGGGTCGGGGTTGCCGTTCACGCCTTCGGGATTGACATAGATCAGCCCCATATGCACCGCGGCCAGCGGATTTTCCAACGTGCTGGCATCATTCAAATCGCCATAGCGGTTTTCCGATGGGGCAAGCCATTCGGTTTCCGATCCCCAATAAACATCCTTTTCAGGCGCCCAAATATCGGTCCGGCCGAGCGCAAAGCCAAAGGTTTTCAACCCCATGCTTTCATAGGCCACAGTACCCGCCAGAATAATCAAATCGGCCCAAGAGATTTTGTTGCCATATTTGCGCTTGATCGGCCACAGCAGGCGGCGGGCCTTATCAAGATTGGCGTTATCTGGCCAAGAGTTCAGCGGCGCAAAGCGCATGTTGCCATGGCCTGCCCCGCCACGCCCATCCTGCACGCGGTACGAGCCTGCCGAATGCCACGCCATACGGATCATCAACCCGCCGTAATGGCCCCAATCGGCTGGCCACCATGGCTGGCTCTGGGTCATCAGCGCCCGCACATCGGCCTTCAGCGCCGCATAGTCCAGCTTTTGCACCTCGGCGCGGTAATCAAAGCCTGCCAAAGGGTTAGCCTTGGCATCGTGCTGATGCAAAATGTCCAGATTCAGCGTTTTGGGCCACCACGCCTGCACATTGTTTTGCGTTTGGGTGTTGCCGCCATGGGCCACGGGGCATGTGCCTGCGGGAATGTCGCGTCCGTCCATCTGTCGCTCTCCTGTTGAATGGGGTATCTGGGCAAACCATCGGTTGCGCCTGATTTAGCGCGGGCCTATCACCTTTCCATGAATAAGATAAGTTGAATTATCTGATGGTCTTGATAAGAAAACCTTATGAAGAACCTCACCCTGCGCCAGCTTTACTATTTCGATACATTGGCCACGGCCCTGCATTTTGGCCGCGCGGCAGATCTTTGCGCCATCTCGCAACCCGCACTCTCGATGCAGATCAAAGAGTTAGAGGCGCAGGCCGCCGCCCCCCTGTTTGAACGCAGCCCCAAGGGCCTGACCCTTACCCCCTTTGGGGCAGAATTTGCCGCCCGCGCCCGCGCCATTCTGCGCGAAGTGGCCGCTTTGGGCGATTTTGTGCGCGCGCAAACGGGCGATGGGCTGGCGGGAAAGGTGTCGCTGGGCGTGATCCCCACAGTTGCGCCCTATCTTCTGCCGCAGATGATGGCCGCGCTGAACGCCTCTTTTCCCGCGCTGGATCTGCGCCTGCGCGAGGCGATGACGCAGGTTTTGCTGGCCGAACTGGCCGAAGGGCGGCTGGATTGCGCGATCCTTGCCCTGCCGCTGGATGCGCCGCAATTGGCCCAAGCGCCGCTGTTCAGCGAAGATTTCGTGCTGGTGCGCCCTGCCGCCGATGCCGCCCGCCCCGTGCCAGATGCGCAGGGCCTGCGCCAAATGCGCCTTTTGCTGCTGGAAGAGGGGCATTGCTTTCGCGATCAGGCGCTGGCCTTTTGCGCACCGCCCTCCAGCGCAGGCGCCACAACGCGGCCCAATCCCCTGCCGCGCGAAGTGATGGATGGATCGGCCCTGACCACCTTGGTGCAAATGGTTGCCGCAGGGATGGGCGTCACGCTGATCCCCGAAATGGCAGTGGCGGTTGAAACCCGCGCGGCGCAGGTCTGTATCCAGCGCTTTCCCGCCCCCGCGCCGCAGCGGCAAATCGGCATGGTCTGGCGCAAAACCTCGCCCATTGCAGGGCATTTGGCCGATGTGGCGCAGGTCTTGCGCAACCAGATGGGGCGGGCAGATGCATAGGTGCATCACGGCCCAGCAGGGGCCGCGCTGGCTTTGGGCCGCGGCACTGCAGGGGCTGCATCGGGCAGTTATCAACAGATTAACGCAGCAAGGCCATTGCGCGCCACAGATTGCCCCGCCATCATGGCGAAAATCCAGAAGGATAACGTTATGACTGCTGCACCATTCTTTCGCGCCCTTTCGCTGCGCCTCAGCGCAGCGGCGCTGATGGGCCTTTGCCTTGCCGCGCTGCCGATACATGCCGCCACATGCAGCGACACCTCGGCAGGCTATGATGCGTGGAAGGCTGATTTTGCCGCCGAAGCCGCCGCCGAAGGCGTGGGCGCGGCTGGCCTGAACGCCTTGGCTGGCACCAGCTATTCCAAATCCACCATCAGCGCCGACCGCAATCAGAAAAGCTTTAAGTACCCGCTGGATCAGTTTTTGCAGGTGCGCGGGGCCAATGATATTGCCAGCATCGGCAAAGCGCGGCGCGAAAAGAACAAAGAGTTTTATGACAGCCTAGAGCAAGCCTTTGGCGTGCCCGCTGGCATTTTGATCGCCATCCATGGCATGGAAACGGGTTTTGGCAATTTCATGGGCGATAGCAATATCGTCTCGGCCATTGCCACGCTGACCTTTGATTGCCGCCGCAGTGATTTCTTTCGCCCACATCTGATTGGCGCGTTGAAACTGGTCGACCAAGGCACGATTGATGCAGGCAGCATCGGCGCGAAACATGGCGAGTTGGGCCATACGCAGTTTTTGCCTGGCAATGCTTTTGAATACGGCATTGATGGCAACGGCGATGGGAAGATTGATTTGAACAATGCCGTGGATGCGCTGGCCAGCACGGCCAATTATCTGCGCGCCAAGGGTTGGCAGGCGGGGGCGGGCTATGGCGAAGGTCAGCCCAATTTCCGCGTGCTGAACGAATGGAATGCGGCGACAGTCTATCAGCAGGCGATTGCCCTGATTGCCGCCAAAATCGACGGCTAGCGCGCCGCAGGCGGGCAGGCGTTGGTGTCGGTACAGATGCCATACGCAGACCATACGCAGGCCATACGCAGGCAAGACGCGCGCCATAGGCGCCAGATATTGCCCAGACCAAGAAAATGCACCCCAGCCTAGGGCAAGACGCCCAGCCATTCGGGCGCGGGGAGGATCGGCCTTGGGGCTGGCTATGCCCTTGGCTTTGGCCGTGGCTTTGGCCGTGGCCATGGTGGCTGAATACAGACAGAACCGCTTGTTTTGCCGCAGTATTTCTGCGCAGCGCCCCCCTGCGGCGATCACCGCCCCAGCCCGCGCCCCTATATCTAGCGCGCCCTGCCTGCGGGCCGACTGAATCCTTTCCGCAACACATTTTTCCTATATCTAGGGCCGCGCAAAGATTTCTAGCCAAGCCTTGGGCCAGTGCGCTATGGATAGTGGAAGTCCGAGGCACATCGGATCAGGCAGGAACCCTAACAAGCAAGGAGCACGCCCATGCGTTGCCCATTTTGCGGTAATGTTGACACGCAAGTGAAAGACAGCCGACCAGCAGAAGATCATGTTTCCATCCGCCGCCGCCGCTTTTGCCCCGCCTGCGGTGGGCGTTTCACCACCTACGAACGCGTGCAGTTGCGCGATTTGGTGGTGGTCAAATCATCGGGCAAACGCGAAGATTTTGACCGCAGCAAGCTTGAACGCTCGATCCGCATTGCCATGCAAAAGCGGCCCATTGATCCTGAACGGATTGACCAGATGATTTCGGGCATCGTGCGGCGGTTGGAAAGCCTTGGCGATACGGATATCTCCTCGAAGATCATTGGCGAGATTGTGATGGAAAGCCTCGCGCGGATTGACACTGTGGGCTATGTGCGCTTTGCCAGCGTGTACAAAAACTTTCAGGCCGCCGACGATTTTGACCGTTTTGTTTCGGAACTGCGGCCAAATCCTGCCAGCGAAGAGTGACCGATTTAGGCCAACATATGGCCCATGCCCTGCGCTTGGGCGCGCGGGGTATGGGGCAAGTTTGGCCGAACCCTGCGGTGGGCTGCATTATTGAGAAAGACGGCCGCATTTTGGGGCGCGGGGCCACGCAACTGGGCGGGCGTCCCCATGCCGAAACCGTGGCTTTGGCGCAGGCAGGGGCAGCGGCGCGCGGGGCCACGGCCCATGTCACGCTAGAGCCTTGCGCCCATATCGGCCATACCCCGCCTTGCGCGCAAGCGCTGATTGATGCGGGCATTGCCCATGTCAGCTATGCGATTGACGATCCTGATCCGCGCGTTTCGGGGCGCGGCGCAGCCATGCTGCGCGCGGCGGGTGTCAAGGTGACCTCGGGCATTTTGGCCGAAGCGGCGCGCGCCGATCATGCGGGGTTTCTCAAACGCGTCACGCAAGGATTGCCCTTTGTCACCCTGAAACTGGCCAGCAGCTTGGATGGGCGAATTGCCATGGCCTCTGGTGAAAGCCAGTGGATCACCGCCCCCCCTGCCCGCGCCCACGCACATGGGCTGCGCGCCTGCCATGACGCTGTTATGGTCGGCTCGAACACAGCGCTGGCCGATGATCCGCGCCTGACAGTGCGCGGATTGGGCGCGCTGCGCCAACCCGTTCGGGTGCTGGTCGATGGCGGCCTGCGCCACAGCGCGGCCTCGCAATTGGGGCGCAGCATGGATGTGGCCCCTGTCTGGTTGCTGCATGGGCCGCATGCACCCTTACCCGCGCGTCAGGCTTGGGCCGCGGCGGGGGCCAAGCTGATGGACATCCAAACGCAAGACGGCGGCACGGCGCTGAACCTGCGCGCAGCTCTGGCGGCGCTGGCGGCAGAGGGGATCACCCGCGTTCTGTGCGAAGGCGGCGGCGGATTGGCGGCGGCACTGGTGCGCGCAGGGCTGGTCGATCAGGTCGCGCTTTATACCGCTGGGCTGGCTATTGGCAGCGCGGGCCTGCCAAATCTGGCAGATTTGGGCATTGCGAAACTGGCAAATGCCCCCCGCGCGCGGCTGATTGAAAGCCGCAGGATCGGGCCCGATCTGTTCAGCCTGTGGCAGCTTTAGCGGCCAAAACCTGCGCGCGATGCGCCCCGCTTATCTATGCCCAGTATTTACCAATGCCCCGTGCTTACCAATGCCCCGTATTGCCCATAGATGCCCAAGGCTCGGCAGGGGCAAGGTTGTCACCCTTTTGGATCAATTCAATAGATACATTGTCTGGGCTGCGCACAAAGGCCATATGCCCATCGCGCGGCGGGCGGTTGATGACAACGCCATTTGCCGCCAAATGCGCACAGGCGGCATAGATATCGTCGACCATATAGGCCAAATGGCCAAAATGACGGCTGTCCGAAGGCAAGGCAGAATCGCCATCCCAGTTATAGGTCAACTCCACTGGGCATTCAGGCTGATCTGGCGGGGCCATGAATACAAGGGTAAAGCGCCCCTTGTCATTGACGTGGCGACGCGTCTCGCGCAGGCCAAGCAATTCGTAAAAGGCGATGGATTTGTCCAAATCCAGCACCCGCACCATCGTATGTAAATACTTCAATCCCATCATCGCCCCTCCTGTGACGGGGCGACCATAGGGCGCAAGCGGCGTGAAGAAAAGCCCTTACAACAGCCGCCGATCACGGGCGATCATGGCCGCTTGGGTGCGGTTCTTTGCGCCCAATTTGCGGCATAGGGTTTTGACATGCAGCTTGATCGTCACTTCCTGCAGATCCAAATCATTGGCGATTTCTTTGTTGGATTTGCCCGCTGTCAGCCCAATCAGAACATCGCGCTCGCGTTTGGTGATTGCCGAATTTCCATCCACCTCGTCGCGGTGCATAAATCCGAAGGGCGCGAACACCTCGCCCGAGGCCATGAATTTCAGTGCCGAAACGATAGACTTGGCCGCCAGCGTTTTGGGCACAAATCCCACTGCGCCTGCCTTGATGGCCTGTTCGGCCACATTGCGGTCTGCCGTGCCCGACAAAATGGCAACGGGTTTGCCCGCATTGGCGGCGATCATTTTGCTTAGCCCGATCAGCCCATCCATACCTGGCATGGTGTAATCCAACAAAACCAGTTCAAACGCGCCCTCTGCCGCCACGATGGCCAAGGCATCGGTCAGATTGGCCGCTGTGCGCACGCCAAGGTCTGGCTCGTTTTCCAAAAATGCCGCCAAGGTGTCGCGCACCAGATCATGATCGTCTGCTAGAAGAATCTTCATAACCACCTCTCACTGCCACCTATGCCCATTCAGATATAGGGTGACATGCCTTAAAAAATTCTAAGACCGCCTTATGGCGACTTAGATAGACTTTTTCTGCTTTTTGGCACACCAGTTTGCTGTAAAAGCATATTTCTGTGATATAAACGCGCAATCATGGTGCGAAAAGGGCACCTTGGAATAGAGTTAACGTCGAGTTTACATCAAATCCTATACAAAAGTATACAGCAATAGACTTTAGATTTCTAGCATTTTGCAGGGGCGCATGGAAAACTACCCGTAAGATTTACCACGTTTCCAAGGAACCAGTAACATGATCTCTTTTCCAGCTTTGTCCTTGACGCAGATGAAAGACAGCGCGGCGCGCGGCATGTGGGCTTTGCGTGCGCGGGCCGCCTTGGCGGCGCTGGTGCTGGCAAGCCTGCACAGCTTTGCCCAGCCCGCCTTGGCCGAGCCGCTTTTGACCATATCAGGCGGGCCAGATGCGGCGGGCCAGCCCATTGATATCAGCTATGATTTGCCCGCGCTGCAAGCCATGCCCAAGACCAATTTCGTGACAACAACGATGTGGACAGAGGGCGAGCAGACCTTTGAAGGTGTTGCGCTATACGCACTGCTGCAAACGCTGAATGTGACATCGGGCAAGGTCATCGCATCGGCGATCAATGATTACAAAATCGAAATTCCCTTGGCCGAAATCACCCCCGAGGCGCCCATTATTGCCTATTTGCGCAATGGCGAAGAAATGACCGTGCGCAACAAAGGCCCTTTGTGGATTGTCTATCCTTATGACAGCGACCCGCAATATCAATCCGAAGTTGTGTTTTCGCGCAGCATCTGGCAGTTGAATCGCATCGAAATCGCGCCTTAGGCTGCGGGGCGCTGGCCCTTGGCAAGTATAAGAGTTCATCTTGGTTAAACAGATATTTTCGTTGCAATCTATTGGGCCGAAAGACCCAAATCGCCGCTTTGCGGTGGGCCTCGCAGCGGCTGTGCTGTTTTTGTTCTTTGCTGCGGCGATCACCACTTTGGCGCGGCAAGCTTTGGTGCAGATCCAAGATTTGAACACGGCCAATTCAGACAACCTGCAATGGACGCTGTCGCAGACCGAAGTTGAGTTTTTGCAATATTACAACGCCGTGGTCGTGGCCGAAGCCACCCCAAACGCCGATTTGGCCCCGCTGCGCCGCTGGTATGACATCTTTTACAGCCGCATGAATGTGATCATGGGCGGGCCTGTCTATGGCAAGCTGGCAGAGCAGCCGCATATGGCCGCCGAATTTGCGCGCATCAATGCCTATATGAGTGCGGCTTTGCCCTATATCGACGGGCCAGACGCGGCGCTGCGTGCGCAGTTGACGCAGTTGCGCGAAGATGCCGCCGCGCGGCGCATTGATGTGCGCAACGTCTCGCTGGAAGGCATTCGCGTTTTCTCGAAACTGGCCGATGAGCAGCGCCTTTCGGTCAGCGAAACAATGGCGCGCATTGCGATGCTGACTGTCGGGCTGATCATGCTTTTGCTGTTGGCTGTGTTCTTCTTGGCGCGGATTTACGGCGTCACCCGCCGCCAAGCCATTGAAAACAAAGCAACCCGCGACCGATTGCAGGCCATGCTGAACACCTCGCTGGATGCCGTTTTAGTGGTGGATCGCGAAGGATGCTTTTTGGAATTCAACGGCGCTGCGACCGAGATTTTCGGCTATTCCGAGGCCGAGGCGCTGGGCGTGGAAATGACCAAACTGATCTTTGCCGAGCATCATATCGCCGCCCATAACGAGGGGATGCGCCGCCATCTGACCACGGGCGAGCAGCGCATCATCGGCAAGGGCCGCGTGCAAATGCAGGCCAAGCGCAAATCGGGCGAGGTTTTTCCCGTGGAATTGTCCGTTGCCAAGACCATGTCGCAAGATGGCGAGATTTTTGTCAGCTACTTGCGCGATATTTCCGACCGCATCACCGCCGAACAGCGCCTGACCAAGGCCCGCGACGACGCGCTGGCGGGCGAGCGTGCCAAGGCGCGGTTCATGGCGGTGATGAGCCACGAAATGCGCACGCCATTGAACGGGCTTCTCGGCTCGCTTGACCTGCTAAAGGGAACACCGCTGTCCAGCAAACAGGCCGAATTTGTAGAGGTTATGCAAAAATCTGGCGAATTGCTGTTGCATCACGTCACCGATGTGCTGGACATCGCGCGGCTGGAAAGCGGGCGCATGGTGGGGGACAATGTGGCGCTGAATCTGGACGATTTGGTGCAAGATGTGCTGGAAAGCCAAGCTGCGCTGGCACAGGCAAAGGGTCTGACACTGCGCTATCGCCCTGAATCGGGGGCGATTGGCATGATTATGGGATCGGCCCTTGGGCTGCGGCAGGTGCTGCTCAACTTGGTCAGCAATGCCATCAAATTCACAGAACATGGGCTGGTCGAATTGCAGGCGGCCATCGTTTATCAAGACGAGGGCGATGCCAACCCGCGCCTGTCCTTGCGCGTGCGCGATACGGGGATTGGCATTGCTTTGGCCGATCAAGCCCGCGTCTTTGATGATTTTGTCACCCTAGACAGCAGTTTTGGCCGCAGGGCCGATGGCACGGGTCTGGGTCTGGGCATTGCGCGGCGCATCGTGCAATCGATGGGGGGTGAGATTGGCGTGGTCAGCCAGCCCAAACTGGGCGCAACCTTTTGGATTGATTTGCCTTATCGCCGCCCAGCCGTGACGCACGCGGCCCCACCCCCCGCGGCCCCAAGCGGCAAGGCCAAAGCGAGCCTCGCTGAGAAGAGCGCAGCCGCGATCACCACCACCAGCACATCAACCACCGAAAGCAAAGCCCCGACCGCGCGCAAACCCAAGACTGGGACAAAAACGTTGGACATTCTGGTGGTGGAAGACAACCAGATCAACCGCTTTATCCTGCGCGAGATGCTGGTGGCCGCAGGCCACCGCGTGACCGAGGCTGTCGATGGGTTAGAAGGTGTGCAATTGGCGCAAAAGCGTCATTTCGATTTGATTTTCATGGATATTTCCATGCCCACTTTGGATGGAATCGCAGCCACTGTGCGGCTGCGGGCGGGCACAGGCCCTTGCGCCAATGTGCCCATCATCGCGCTGACGGCCCATGCCCTGCCAGATGATCGCGCGCTGTTTTTGGCATCGGGCATGAATGCAGTTTTGAACAAACCGCTGGACCGCGACATGCTGCTGCAGGTGCTGGAAAACGCATCCTTTCCCCCAAAGCCAGAGCAAAAAATCAAAGCCGCCAGCACCGCCCGCAGCGCAGGCGCAGCCAGCAAAAATGCGCCTGCCGCAGATGCACCCGCGCGAAATACACCCGCCCAGAAAACACCCGCCCCGCGCACGCCGCGCCGCGCAAAACCCATCCACCCCCATGTATTGGCCGCCGAAATGTCCCACGACGAACGCTTTCACCTATCGGGCGATGTGATCAAACCAAACCCGCCCAAACTGCCGATCTTGCGCGCCAGCACTTTAGAGGACTTGAAAGCCGCCATCGGGGCCGAAAGGTTGACAGGGCTGACCTCGCGCTTTTTGACCGAAGGGGCCACCACGCTGAGCAAAAGCGAAAGCGCGCTGCGCGAGGGTGATCTGCCAACCGCGCAGGCGATGGTGCACAGCCTTGCAGGATCTGCCGCCACTTTTGGCGCGCTGGCCTTGCAGGCGCATTTGGCGCAGATGGAAACCGATCTAAAGGCGCAAAATGGGGCGGCAGCGCAGGCCGCTTTGCCGCAACTGTCTGAACTGCTGCATTTGACCGAAAACGCCATGACGCGGCAAATGGCGTCTTAGTCAGGCCAGCGCCAACAGCGCCAGCCATGCGGCCAGTGCGCCGATTTGTTGCGCTGCGCCCAAAACATCCCCCGTCTGCCCGCCAATCTGCCGCAGGGCCAGCGCGCCGATGCCCGCTTGGGCCGCCGCGATACAGATCGCAACCACCGCGCCAAAGCCAAGGCCAAGGCCCGTTGCCAGCGCCAGCGCGCCAAATGCCAGCGCCAGCGCCATGCCGCGCCCTGTCACCCCTGACGCCAACTGCCCCAGACCCTGCGCGCGCGCAGAGGGCATGAAGCGCAGCATCACGCCAAGGCCCGCGCGCGTGGCCGCCTCGATCGCCACCAGCGCCACAATCGCCGCCGTGGCCGAGATTTGCGCCAAGGCCGACAGGGCCAGCACCCGCAGCATCAAAGACAGGATCAACGCCAAAGTTCCGTAACTGCCAATTCGGCTGTCGCGCATAATCTCTAACTTGCGCGCCGCATCACGCCCGCCGCCAAAACCATCGGCCAAATCGGCAAGCCCGTCTTCGTGCAGCCCCCCCGTGGCCAAAACACATGCCGCAATGGCCAGCACCGCGGCAATTGGTGCAGGCAGGCCCAGCGCCAGCGCGCCGCCCAAAACCGCAGCGCCCAGACCGCCCACAATGGCCCCAACAATCGGATAGGCCCAGACGGCCTCGGCAAGGCTAGGGGCCTGCCCCGAAATGCGCCCTGCAGGCAGGCGTGTCAGCAGCATCATCGCCACTTGCGCACTGGCCAGAACGGCGACCAAACGGGGCGCAGCGGGCTGGCTCATCCGTCCGAAACCCCTGCCTCGCCAAAGGTGGCCATGCCATTGTGACAGGCCAAGGCGCTGCGTAAAACGCCAAGCGCCAAAGCCGCACCAGAGCCTTCGCCAAGGCGCATATCCATCTCGAGTATCGCGGTTTTATTCAATTGGGCCAACAGCTTGCGATGGCCCTTTTCGGCGCTGCGATGGCCAATAAGGCAATGATCCAAGAAAGTGGGCGAAACCGAAAACAGCGGGGCCACAGCCGCAGTGCAGATAAATCCATCCAAAACAACGGGGATAGATTTGGCCCGCGCGGCCAGCACAGCGCCGCATAGGGCAGCCTGTTCGCGCCCGCCAAAGGCAACCAACGCATCCATGCCCTTGGGCGCGTTGTGGCGCGACAGGCCTGCCTCGATTGCCGCCACTTTGCGCGCCTGACCTGCCGCATCGGCCCCCGTGCCTGCACCGACCCATGCGCCAGCCTCGCCGCCAAAGATACTGGCACAAAGCGCGGCCGCCACTGTCGAATTGCCAATGCCCATTTCACCCAGAATCAGCACATCGGCGGCGATGTCCACCGCATCGACCCCCGCACGAAGGGCGGCCAACACCTCGGTCTCGGTCATGGCGGCATGGGCCGTGAAATCGGCGGTGGGGCGGTCTAACTCTAGCGGGACAACATGCAAATCTGCCCCGTTCACGCGGCACAATTGATTGATTGCTGCCCCGCCTGCCTTGAAATTGGCCACCATCTGGGCCGTCACCTCTTGCGGAAAGGGGTTCACACCTTGGGCGCAAATGCCATGATTGCCTGCAAAAATCAGCGCCTGCGCGCGGGCAATCTTGGGCCGCGGCGTGCCGCGCCAACCCGCCATGAACACAGCCAAATCTTCCAGCCGCCCCAGCGAGCCCTGCGGCTTGGTCAGATTGCCTTGCCGCGCCAAAGCCTGCGCGCGCGCGCCCTCATCGGCATTGGGTAGTTTTGCAGCGATATTGGTAAAATCGCATAGGCTTTTGAAACTTAATGGCATGTTTGGTCCTACTTTACGCGTAAGGGTAACCCACTGACTGCCAGTAACACTTCATCTGCAAGGGCCGCAACCTCTTGGTTAAGAATACCTTGCGCATCCCGAAAGGCGCGGGCAAGGGCATTGTCGGGCACAATCCCCATGCCAATCTCGTTGCTGACCAAAACCACGGGCGCGCGCGCGGCGCGCAAGGCGGCGCAAAGCTGCGCGGTTTCATGGCCCACATCTTGGCCATGGTATATCACATTGTTCAGCCACATCGTAAGACAATCTATCAGGCGCGGCCCTTGCCCTTCGCTGGCAGCCAAGGCGCCTGCCACATCCAAAGGTGCCGCGATATCGCGCCATTCGGCCCCGCGCCGCGCCCGATGCGCCGCCACGCGGGCGCGCATCTCGTCGTCAAAAATTTCGGCCGTCGCGATATAGGTCGCAGGCGATCCCAGCGCCAGACACCGCGCTTCGGCCAATTTGCTTTTCCCCGACCGCGCCCCACCTGTCACCAAAACAATCATCTGCGCCTCTTGCTCCAAGCCCATAAACAAATCAGATAGGGGGCGATTAAGCCAAAGCGAATCCGCCCCATGACCAGCACCGCAACTATCGCCGATATCTGGCTGATCCGCCATGCACCCAGCATGGATGGCGGGGCAATGGCAGGGCGGCGCGATGTGGCGGCAGATTGCAGCGATAGCGCGGCCATCGATGCCCTGCGCGCGCGGGTGCAGATCGGCGCGGCTGACAGATTGCATGCCAGCCCCGCCCTGCGTTGCCTACAAACCGCCGCGGCCCTGTGGAACGTTCCGCCGCGCCAAGACCCGCGCCTGCGCGAGCAAGACTTTGGCGATTGGGAAGGGATGGCCTATGCCGACCTGCCCGATATTGGCAGGCTTGCGCCGCGCGACCTTTCGGCCTTTTCCCCGCCAAAAGGCGAGAGTTTCGACGCGCTCTGCGCCCGCGCAGCGCCCGCGCTGTTGGCCTTGCCCGCTGGCCGCCACATCATCGTGGCCCATGCAGGCATTGTGCGCGCAGCATTGGGGCAGGCATTGGGGCAGTGGCATCTGGGCCTTGGCTTTTCAGTTGCGCCCCTGTCCTTGACACGGGTGTCACGCGATCTGGCCACAGACACTTGGGCCATTCATCTTGTGAATTGGTCTGCGCGATGAGTTGCGGTGCGCCGGCAGGTATCCGCGGCCACAGCGCCTGCGTCGCAGGCCATTTTGGCGAATTGATGCAGGGCCGTTTGGGGGCAAATGGCCCTTTGGCCCTGATCTCGCTGCCCTGCCCCGATCTTTGCCTGACGGCCACGGCACGGCCCGCGCGCGGATTGTCCCTGCACAGCCCCAGCGGCGCGCCCATCATCACCCCCGCCCGCGCCCGAACCTTTTTGGCCATGCTGGATCTGCGGTTGAACGGCAAAATCACCTTGGCCCCGCAGATGCCCGTGGGCGCAGGCGCGGGGGCTTCGACCGCCGCGCTGGTGGCCTTGGCACGTCTGGCGGGGTGGCGGGGTGATGATTTGGCTTTGGCCCGCGCCTGTGTGGCCAGCGAGGGGGCAAGCGATCCGCTGATGCTGGCGCGCCCCGCGCAGATTTTATGGGCCAGCCGCGAAGCGCGCCCTTTGGCCGCCCTGCCCGCCCTGCCTGCATTTGACATTTTAGGCGGATTCTGGGGCGATGGGCAGCGCACGAACGCCGCAGATTTACACTTTCCCGATATTTCCGCCCTGATCGGCGATTGGCAGCGCGCCGCGATTTCACAAGATTTAGCGGCGCTGGCAAAACTGGCCACAATATCTGCGCAGGCCACGCTTGAACTGCGGCAGGTTCAAAATGACCCCACGGCAGCACTGGCAGGCAGGCTGGGCGCGCTGGGCTATCTGATCGCCCATACGGGTTCGGCGCGCGGGCTGATCTTTGCGCGGGGCACAGTGCCGCCAGACGGGTGCAGCGCCTTGCGCGCGGCGGGCCTGTCGCGCCCGCTGATCTTTGGCTATAGAGGTTTATGATGTTTGCAGCCGCTATGTTGATTGCCCTTGCCATCGATGCGGCCATTGGCTGGCCCGATGCGCTGTATCGCCGTATTGGCCATCCTGTCACATGGATCGGCGCGCTGATCATGGCGCTGGATTTGCGCCTGAATGCCGAGGGCGCGCGGCGCAAACGAAATGGGGTGATCACCTTTGCACTTGTGGTTGGCGCGGCCCTGTTGCCTGCCTGTGCGGTGACCTTGGCCCTGCCGCAGGGCTGGACTGGGGCGCTGATCACGGGGGTGCTGGCTTGGCCTTTGGTGGCCGCGCGCTCGATGTATACCCATGTCGCGGCCGTGGCGCAGCCTTTGCAGGCGGGCGATTTGGCCGCAGCGCGGCAGGCTGTGGCCATGATCGTGGGGCGCGATCCTGCCCAACTGGGCAGTGCAGGCGTGGCGCGCGCGGCGCTGGAAAGTCTGGCCGAAAACACATCAGACGGGATCATTGCCCCGCTGTTTTGGGGCGTGATCTTTGGCCTGCCTGGCATTGCCGCCTATAAGGCGATCAATACGCTTGACAGTATGATTGGCCATAAAACCCCCCGCTTTCAGGATTTTGGCTGGTTTTCAGCGCGCACGGATGATTGGGTCAATCTGATCCCCGCCCGCCTAACAGGGGCGCTGTTTTCACTGGCCGCACCCGCGCCGCGGCGCGCTTGGGCGGTGATGCAGGCCGACGCGCGCGCCCACCGATCCCCCAATGCAGGCTGGCCCGAATCTGCATTGGCTGGCGCGCTGAACATACGCCTTTCGGGCCCGCGCATTTATGAAAATCATATCGCAAACGAGCCATGGCTGAACGCCGCCGCACCCGATCCCAGCCCTTCCCACATCACCCAAGGCCTGCGCCTTTATATCCGCGCCCTCGCGTTGATGGCAGGTCTTATGGCGGCACTGGCCACTTTTGCCTAAGGCCGCGCAAGGGGGGGCTCGCCCCCCCTGCCCGCATAAATGCGGGCCTCCCCCCGAGGATATTTGTAGAAAAGAAGAAACCACAGGCGCGGCTTTCGCTTCTTCTTTTCTTCAAATATCCTCGGGGGTGAGCGCAGCGAGGGGGGCGAGCCCCCCTTCTGCCAGCACAAGGAACAGCGCCATGATTGACAAAACGCGTGACCACGGCGGAAACATAGGGGCTGCGATGGCGCAATTTGGGGGGCAGCCCAGCGCATGGATTGACCTGTCCACGGGCATCAACCGCATCGCCTATCCGATCCCTGCACTGCCGCCCAAAGCTTGGCACAGCCTGCCCGATGCAGCCGAGATGGCGGCGGCGCTTGCCGCGGCGCAAGAGCATTATGGCAGTTCTGCCCCTGCGATGATCTGCGCGGGTGCGCAGGCGGCGATCCAGATGATCCCGCAATTGCGCCCAATTGGACGGGCGGCGGTGTTGAGCCCCAGCTATAACGAACATGCCGCCTGTCTGCGCGCGCAGGGTTGGCGCGTGTTGGATGCGCCAGATTTAGCCGCCATGCGCGGGGCGGATTTGGCCGTGGTCGTCAACCCCAACAACCCCGACGGGCGGGTGTTTTCCCCCGATGATCTGCTGGCCTTATTGCCCGAAGTGGGGCTGCTGATTGTCGATGAAAGCTTTGGCGATGTTGCGCCGCAAGCATCTCTTTTGCCCTATGCGGGGCAAGAAAAGCTGCTGATCTTGCGATCTTTTGGCAAGTTTTGGGGCCTTGCAGGGGCGCGGTTCGGCCTTGTTTTTGGCCCGCAGGCCGATATCGATCATTTGCGCGCACTGGCGGGCCCGTGGCCTGTCTCTGGCCCTGCGCTGCATATCGCGCGCATGGCCTATGCCGATCGCGCTTGGGCTGATGCCAGCCGCGCGCGTCTGGCGCAAGATGCCGCCAAGATGGATGATTTGGCGCGCGCGGCAGGCTGGGGCGTGCTGGGGGGCTGCGATTTGTTTCGCCTTTACCAGACCCCCAATGCCGCAGCGGCGCAAGCGCGCCTTGCCCGCGCCCATATTTGGAGCCGCATCTTCCCCTATTCCACAACTTGGCTGCGCCTTGGCCCCGCAGGCGCAGCGCAGGAATGGGACAGGCTGGCCGCCGCGCTGGGCTAAATCGGCATCAGCGCCCAGTAATCCAAATCCAGCAGCACATCGGGGCTGTATTTGCCATCTGCCGCGCGCAAAGGCCCCGCTTGCGCGCCCTTATGCGCGACCAAGCGCAGCCGGATTGCCCCCACATGCGGGGCTGCGGTTTCGGCCATATCCAAAACCTCGCTCCATGCGCGCACAGTATCGCCTGCAAAGGCAGGGTTTGCATGTGCGCCGCCATTGAGCCCAACAATCATTTGCGCGTTGGCCAGCCCATTGAACGACAGCGCGCGGGCAAGGCTGATGATATGGCCGCCGTAAATCAAGCGCCGCCCATCGGGGCGGCTTTGGGCATCAAAATGCACTTTGGCGGTGTTCTGCCAAAGGCGGGTGGCCAGCATATGCTCGGCCTCTTCCAGCGTGACCCCATCCACATGGTCGATTACCTCGCCCAGCGCATAATCGCGCATGGTGTGCGCCTCGCCCGCAAGGGTGAAATCATAGCGCGTGAAATCCAGCCCCTGCGGCAAAGCCAAATCCCCCACCGCCAAAGCCGATGGCAAATCGGGGATCTGGGCTGCGGGCGCTGGGCTGGCCAGATCGCGCTTTTTCACCATAACCCATCGGGTATAGTCCAGCACCACCACACCATTTTGATTGACACCTTCGGATCGCACATAGACCACGCCCGATTGCCCGTTGGAATTTTCCTTCAGCCCAATCACCGTGCTGCGCGCCGACAGCGTATCGCCCACGTGAACAGGGGCCAACCAGCGCCCCGCCGCATAGCCCAAATTCGCCACTGCGTTCAGCGATATATCAGGCACAGTTTTGCCAAATACAGTATGAAAGGTGATCAAATCATCCAGTGGGCTGGCGGGCAACCCGCAATTGCGGGCGAATTCATCGGATGAATACAGCGCATGGCGGGCGGGATAAAGCGCGTGATACAGCGCGCGTTCCCCGCCCGAAAGACTGCGCGGGATGGCATGGGCAATCACCTCGCCCAAGCGGTAATCTTCAAAAAACCGCCCTGCGTTGGTTTTACTGCCCATAGGCACCCCCTATTGCTGGCCCAATTTCATATCGGGGTGATAATCCCCCGCGATATCCTTCACCACGGCTTGGCCGCAGCGCATCACCTCGGACTTGGCGTCAAAGGCATAGGTCGGGCTGCCATACAGCTGCCACCCTTTAGACAGGGCCTCGCTGACCTTGTGGCAGAAGGCAGAGGTGTCATCATCTGACAGAAAACGATAAAGCTGCGCCATGATTCATCCAAAGGGCCAATAGCCGAAATAGGTATGCAGCCATGCAATGGCGGCAAAAACGCCAAGGCTGACAAGGCCATAGCCAAGGTCATAGATCACAGGCCCAGCGGCAGGGCGGGCCCAGTCTTGCATTTTATTGATCTTGATCATGTCAAAAACCGCCCATGCCAGCATGCCGCCGAACAAGATCACCGAGGCCAGATCGCCATTCACCAGCAAATGCGCCAGCGCCCAAACCTTAACTGCGCCCAGCATCGGGTGGCGCATTTTGCTGCGCAGCAATCCAGGCACATAGCCCAAATTAACCAGAAACACCGCAATCAGCATCAACAGATTGTTGATATGGGTGAAAAACGCAGGCGGGTTCCACAATTGGATGACATCGGCCCCTTGATAGCCCCAAATCATCAGCGCCACCGCGACCAAGGACAGCAGGGCAACCACGCCCTTGCCCCGCGCCTCGCCCAAAGAGGCGCGGAAACTGGGTGTGACGCGCTTCATCAAATGGGAATAGGCCCACAAAACCACGCCCAGCGTTAAAATCAGGAAATACATCGGCTACTCCATTGCTGCTATCGCCTCTGCCATGCGCAGCAGGGCGTTCGCTGCCACGATATGCAGGTTTTCAACAATTTTACCATCCACAACTGCAACTGCTTGCCCCGCGCTGCAGGCTGCTTCAAAGGCCGCGATCTGGCGGCGGGCAAGGGCAAGTTCGGCCTGCGATGGGGCAAAGGCGGCATTGGCGATGGGCAGTTGCGCGGGATGAATCAGGGTTTTGCCATCAAAGCCCATATCGCGGCCCTGCGCACATTCGGCGGCCAAGCCTGCATCATCACGAAAGGCATTGTAGACCCCATCAATGATGATGCGGCCATGGGCGCGGGCGGCCAGCAGGCACAGGCCCAGCGCGGATTGCAGCGCCAAACGATCACTGCGATGGCGCGCGCCCAAGTCTTTGGCCAGATCATTCGTGCCCATCACCATGCCCGCCAGCGCGGGATGTGCGGCAATCTGGGCTGCGTTCAGCATGGCCAGCGGCGTCTCCATCATGGCCCAAAGCGGTTTTTCGGGGGCAAGAGCATGGGCTGCGTCCAAATCAGCAGCAGCGCCAACCTTGGGCAGCAGCAGCGCATCAGCCCCGCTATGGCGCGCAAAGGCGGCCAGATCCGCCGCGCCCCAAATTGTATCTGCCCCATTGACCCGCACGATCCGCGCGCGCGCGCCATAATCGCCCTGCAAGGCGATCACCAATGCGGCGCGGGCCGCGTCCTTTTCGGCGGGGGCAACGGCATCTTCCAAATCGAAGATAATCGCATCGGCAGGCAGGCTTTTCGCCTTTTCCATGGCCCGCGCATTGCAGGCGGGAATATACAAAACCGACCGATAGGGGCGGTGGCGGGCAGCAGGCATGATTCCTCGCAGCAATATTATTGCGTTAACTGGCATTATTTTGTCACTTTCTGCAAGGCTGGAAATGCCGCGTTGCAGAAAAATTCTGCGCAAGCGCAGCGCAGGGGGGAGAACTAGGCCAGAACGCCCCGCAGGTTAACCATTTGGCGACCCATTGGGCGCAGCATGGCCTTTATCCCGATGAAAGGCCCCAACCATGCCCAATCCGCTGCAAAAACACCTCTTTGCCCTGTCTTTCGGCCTTGCCCTGCTGATGTTCGCCGCGCAAAACGCCTTTGCGCAACCCAGCCAATGCGCCCCTCGCCCCGATGTTCTGGCGGCATTGGGCACCAAATATGGCGAGGCAAGGCGCGCCATAGGCATTGCAGGGCAAACCTCTGTGATGGAGTTGTTCGTGAACCCCAGCACAGGCACATGGACAATCATTGCCACATCCCCCGATGGCACGACCTGCCTGATCGCCTCGGGCGGCAGTTTTGAAATGACCGACGATCCTGCCCCCGCCAAGGGCAGCCCAGCCTAACAACCCAAGGCAGCGCCGCCCATCATCAAGGCGCAAAAGCGCCATATTTCTGCAACGGGGCAGCCGTTTTGGCCATATTTTTGCGCAACTGTCCCGAAACCGGCAGGCGGATTTTGCGAAAAGCGGGAAACAATCCGTGCGATTTTGGCGCGCCCAAGAACAATCTGACAGGCTTTGCCGCATCTTTGTGCGTATCAGGCGCGTGCGCTGCGCCTTGGAATCGGCAAAAGGTGAATGTTTTGAAGGCCCCTGCCCAAACCGCCCGATTTCAAACTGTTTCCAGATCGGAAAATAAGGGATTTATCCACAGATTTGACTCGCCAGCGCGCGGACTCGCGCCTTAGTTTAACCATGATTATCTCTCTCCGCCAAAGTTGCAAGGGCAGGTCATGGAACTTTACGCGCTGATTATGATTGCCTCGGTGCTCGTCGGATTTGGCGACAGCCTGTTTTCATTTTTGTTCAACGGATCGGCAGATGACGATAGCGATGATGGCGGCCAGCCCCCCCAAGATCGCCGCCTGTATGATGACAGCGATGGCGCAGATGATGGCGCGGTGACGGGCACGGATGACGATGATGAAATCAGCGGCAGCAACAAAACGCAGGGCTTTGGCGGCGATGATCTGACAACACCCGATGATACGATCACCGCGCTCAGCGGGGATGATTCCATTTTTGCAGGGCTGGGCAATGACGTGATCTTTGCAGGCAGCGGTGCAGATGTGGTCGAGGGCGGCGCGGGCAATGACAGCGTTTTGGCAGGCACGGGCGATGATGATGTCGCGGGTGGTGATGGCAATGACACGTTGGACAGCGACACGGGCCAAGACACGCTGGATGGCGAAGATGGCGATGATCTGCTTTTGGCCGCCCTTGCAGGGGCCAAATTGCTGTTTGGTGGGGCGGGTAATGACACCATCACAGGCGGGCTGCAAACCGACCAGATTTATGGCGGGGCGGGCAATGACAGCGTCTTGGCCGGTGATGGGCGCGATTTGGTTGTGCTGGGTCTGGGCGATGATACCACAGCAGGCGGGGCGGGCAATGACACGATCTATGGCGATGATGGGCAAGACAGCCTAGACGGCGGCTTGAATGACGACACGCTTTATGGCGGCCTTGGCAATGATACATTGCTGGGCGGCGATGGCACGCTTGATGTGCTGGGCGGCGGGGCGGGCAATGATCTGCTGGACACAGGGCTTGGCGGCGGCAGGGCATTTGGCGATGCGGGCAATGATACAGTTCTGGGCGGCGTGGTGGCCAATGATCTGCTTTATGGCGGGCTGGACGATGACAGCCTGTCGGGCCTTGGCGGAGGCGACAGCATTTATGGCGATGGCGGCAATGACACGCTGCTGGGCGGCGCGGCTGTGGACGAGATGTTTGGCGGCGCGGGCAATGACAGCCTGCGCGCGGGCGCGGGCGGCGACATCCTTTCGGGCGACGACGGCGATGACACGATTTTGGCCGAAGACGGCAATGATGATCTGGCAGGCGGCGCGGGCAATGACAGTCTTGTGGGCGGGGTGGGCAATGACACCGTGGACGCTGGGCTGGGCAATGACACAGTGCTGGGCGGCGCGGGCCAAGATGAATTGCAAGGCAGCGCGGGCAATGATCTGCTGTATGGCGGCGACGATGCCGATCGTCTGGACGGGGGCGCGGGCCAAGATACGCTCTATGGCGAGGCGGGCGCAGATCGCCTATTTGCATCGCAGGGCAATAGCGCAGTTTTTGGCGGGGACGGCAATGACACGATCGATGTGGGTGCGCAATCAACCCTGCTTGGGGACGGCGGCGATGATCTGTTCAGCCTAGATTTTGCCGCCTTTACCGCAGCGGGTGGGATCACCATACAGGGCGGCTCGGGCGGCGAAGTGACGGGCGATGTGCTGGATTTGCGCGGCGCGCAAAATCTGATTGTCACGCCTGCGGGGGCGGGGGCTGGGTCGGGCAGCTTTGATGTGGCAGGCCAGACCATCAACTTTACCTATTCAGAAATTGAAACCGTGATGCGCGATCCTGACGGGATTGTCGCGGGCACGAATGGCGCAGATGCGCTGGCGGCGGGATTTGTCGATGCAGAGGGCGATGCGATTGATGGGGCCGATGGCGATAATGACAGTATCCTTGGGCTGGGCGGCGCGGATACAATCCGCAGCGGCCTTGGCAATGACACTGTAGACGGCGGCGATGGCACAGATTTTATCGAAGCCGATGCTGGCAATGATTTCGTCTTGGGCGGCGCAGATTCGGACACGATCTTTGGCCTAGATGGGCGTGATAGCCTGCAAGGCGATGGCGGCGATGACGAGGTTTATGGCGGCGATGCCGAAGACACCCTGCTGGGCGGCGCGGGCGATGATCTGATCGATGGCGATGGCGGTGGTGACAGTATCGATGGCGGCGATGGGAATGATTTCCTGATCGGCAATTTTGGCAATGATGCGATTCAGGGCCAAGGCGGCAATGATCTGATCAACGGCGACAACGGCTTTGATCAACTGGCAGGCGGCGCGGGCAATGACACGCTGAATGGCGGCACTGATGATGATGCTTTGTTCGGCGGAGATGGCGATGATAGGCTGATCGGCGGGGCTGGTCTGGACACAATCGACGCAGGCGCAGGCGATGATATTGTCGGCGCGCCGGGACAAACGGGCAATGGCGACGGTATTTCGGGCGGCGCTGGGGCGGATACGCTCTATGGCGATGCGGGCAATGACACCATCTTTGGCGGGCTTGATGCCGATGTGATCTATGGCGAAGGCGGCAATGACAGCCTGTTTGGCCAAGAGGGCAACGATACCCTTTATGCAGGCAGTTCTGCACCCACCGCACTGGATGGCGGCGCGGAAAATGACCTGCTGTTTGGCGGCGATACGGCCAACCAGATGCTTGGCGGCCTTGGCGATGACACGCTGACCGCAGGCGCAGGGGATGACACGCTGCAAGGCGGCGCTGGGAACGATAGCCTTGACGGCGAGGCAGGCAATGACGGCCTTGATGGCGGCGATGGCGGTGATACGCTAGCAGGCGGCACAGGCAACGATACGCTGCTGGGCGGCGATGGCACCGATGATTTGTCGGGCAGCGCGGGCAATGACAGCCTTGATGGCGGGCTCAGCGATGACACGCTGCTGGGCGGGGATGACAACGACACGCTGCGCGGCGGCGCAGGTCTGGATGATCTGTTTGGCGAGGCCGGCGACGATCTGTTGGACGGCGGCGATGATCTAGACCAGCTGTTTGGCGGCACAGGCAACGACACGCTGCAAGGGGCAGGCGATGGCGACAATATGGCCGGCGGGCTGGGCAATGACCTGATCTATGGCGGCGACGGCAATGACACGATTGACGGCAATGACGGGCAAGACACCCTTTATGGCGAGGCAGGCAATGACGATATCTTCGTTGGCATCTCGGGGGCTAAGGCGCTGTTTGGCGGCGCAGGCGATGATGTGCTGAGCGCTGGCGATGATGGCGATCTGGTCTATGGCGATGCGGGCGTTGATTTGACCTTTGCAGGGGCGGGCAATGACACAGTCTATGGCGGCAGCGACAATGATGCCACTTTGGGCGAAGCGGGCAATGACCTGATTTATGGCGATGCGGGCAACGACAATTTGGACGGCGGGTTTGACAACGACACCATCTTTGGCGGCGATGGCAACGATACCGTGCAAGGGGGCTCGGGCTTGGATGTGCTGGAAGGGGGCGCGGGCGCGGATGTCTTTTTCCAAGAAAACGAAAACGGCGGTCCTCTCGCACCTCCAGATGCGGCCACGGCCCTGTTGACAACCAACACGATCAGCGATTTTTTCAAAGGCGAAGATCGGTTGAATTTGACGGATGCCTATCCCGACTTTATCTCGGCCCGCAACGATGCCAGCGATTTGGGCGATGGGTCGGGTCTGTATTTTGCCCTGATCAATACCACTGTCTTTGGCCTGACATTCGCAACCTTCGAGGCGAGTGACACCACCTTCTAACCCAATGGGGGCGCAAGCTGCGCCCCCATTGGCCACCCTTACCACCGCTATTGTTTCGGCGCGGTATATTCGCCTTTTGTGCGCAGGGTTAAGGTGACAGGCGCATCGGTTCGGTTGCGCCAAAACCAGCCATGATTGCCCGTGAAGGCCGCGGTCAATGCGCCCGCTTGCTGGGCCACAGCGCGGCCTTTTTCATAGCTGATCTTTTGGCCGCCACCATCGCCGTGGGTGTCATAATTGACCACGCCGCCATTTGCCGTCCATTCAAATTGGGCGGTTTGGCCCTTGTCCATGGCCAGTTTCACCTCGATCCCTTCGCCAGGGGCAAGGGTGAAACTGACCTCGTCGCGCCATGGGGCTGTGCTGGCCGGCATAGGGTCGGCCGCTGCGGCAGGCGCATCTGCGGCAGGCGCAGCGGCGTCTGGGGCCTCCTTGGCGGCATTTTCGGGGGCAGAGACAGCGGGCGGCGCTGGCACGGCAAGCTCTGCCTGCACGGCGGCAGGCGGCGCGCCAATGACCGCGTTCATCATGGCCAGTTGCGCCTCTATCGCGTCAAGTCGCGCGATAATCGCAGGGTCAGTTGCGCCTTGCGGCGCGGCGCGGTCGGCCGCATCCTCGGCGTAAAGCTGCTGCTTGATCAGGCCCATTTCCGTCAGCCCCAAAAGCGCGCCAAATCCCGTAGGATCGCGGCCATATTCGGCGGGCAGATAGACAATCACCAGCACCGCCAAGGCCGCAGCCCCTGACAAAAGCGTAGATCGGATCAGCCCGCCCGAAGTGCTGGGAATTTGCCGTATTTGCACGTGATTTGAAGTGTTCTGCATGTTCTATATCCTTATGCAAAGGCCAACCCGACAAGCTGCACGCCCATCAGGTAAAAGCCAAGTCCCATCATAATGACATTCGCGCGCAAGGCTTGCCGCGCAAAGGCAGGGTTGGCGCGCCAGTGGCGCATGGCCACCAAAATCAACGCCAATGCCGTCAATTGCCCAAGTTCCACCCCCAGATTAAAGGCGATCAGATTGACCAGCAGCCCATCGGGCGAGATGTTGTATTCGATGATCTTCGACGCCAGACCAAAGCCATGTAGCAGGCCAAAAATCAGCGTGGCCGCGCGCGTGTCGGGCTGATAGCCAAACCATTTTTGAAACGCGCCCAAATTATCCAGCGCCTTATACACCACCGAAAACCCAATGATCGCATCGATGATATAGGCGTTGATGCCAAAATTGAACCAAACCCCGATAATCATGGTGCTGGAATGGCCAATGGCAAACAATGTCACATAAAGCCCGATTTCCTTGATGCCATACAAAAAGAAAATCACGCCAAACAAAAACAAGATATGGTCATAGCCCGTGATCATATGTTTCGCGCCCAGATATAAAAACGGCAGAAACTGCGGCCCCGAAATCTCTTGAATATAGCCCTTGTCGCCAAGGGTCACCGCATGGGCCAATACCCCATGCGCTGCAATCAAGGCCATCAGCAGCACGGCCCCAAACAGCCATGGGCGCAGCCGCGCAAAAGAAAGTTGCGTCATAAGACACTCCTGCAAACGAAAGACATAGCGCGGCCCTTTGGCCGCAGGTTCCGCCTATGCGTCCGTGCGCGGAGGTCTGCGCAACGCCGCGGCCTTGGCCTGCGCCGCCGCTTGTGGGTGGCGCAGATGCGGCTGCACCTGTGGCCAAGGGGCGGGCTGCAAAGCGGGTGATAAGATTATGGCAGAGATGTGGTCTTGGTCGGCAGGATGTGCCGCGCCATGCTGATGCGCGCCTAAATCCTGTGCGGCAGGCTGTGGCAGGCTATGCGACTGCGGCGCAACGTGGCTGTGCGCGCGCGTGGTTGGGTCGGTCACAGCGATTGGATGGGCCAAAGATTGCACCAATGGGCCAAGGGCGATGCCCAAGATCAGCCACAGCACCGCCAATTTACCCGTCAATCCGCCCATGCCCGCCCAATGCTGCGCCCCGATGCTGCGCTTTTGCGCGGATATAGGCATGACACGGCAAAACTCAAGCCTTGGCGCATCAGATCAGCCCCGCCCCGCGCGCGCCATCCCATATCAGCTTGATCGAAATCGCCAACAGCGCCCAAGTGACCGCTTGGAAAAACAGCTTTTCTGGCAACCAGCGCACCAGCCGCACCCCGCCATAAACCGACAGCGCCGCCACGGGCATCAGCATGACTGCCACTTTCAAATTGGCGGGCGAGAATTGGCCCAGCGCCGCATAGGGGATCAGCTTGATCGCGTTCAAATAGGCAAATAAGATCGTGCTTGTGCCTGCAAATACCATTTTTTCCAGCCGCAAGGGCAACACATAAACCTGAAAGGGCGGCGCGCCAGAATGGCTGACAAAACTGGTAAAACCCGTCAGCGCCCCCCAAAACACCCCGCGCGGCACATCGGCGTGGCGGGCAGGCGGCTCGCCCTTGCGCAGCAGCAGCGTCACCGAAAACACCAGCCCAATCAACCCAACTAAGGCGGTGACGGCCCATTCAGGCGTGATGCTGGCCGTGGCCCAACCAAAGCCCACACCCAGCGTGACACCCATTGCCAAAATCGCCAAAACGCGGGTGTTGAAACTGGCGCGATAGGCATATAGCGCAAACATATCCGACAGCACATAGACAGGCAGCAGCAGCCCTGCCGCCGTAATCGGCGATATGGCCAGCGACAAAACGGGCACGCCCAGCATCCCCACCACGGGCAAGCCGCCCTTGCCCGCACCGACCAAAGCTGCCGCCAAAGCCGCCATCGCCCAGAAAAACACGCTGTCCATCTGCCGTCCTTTCACTTTGCCAAATCGTTAGCGCAAACATCCGCCCCCCGCCAGCCAAAGCGTAAAATGCGCCAGAGCCAACCCTTGCGCGCAGGGGCAATTTGCGCTTAGGAGTTGCGCGACATTCACGTTAACCTTGGGGGATTCTCTATGGCACGGCCCAAAATCGCGCTGATCGGCGCAGGTCAAATCGGCGGCACGCTGGCCCATCTGGCCGCAATCAAAGAACTTGGTGATGTCATCTTGTTCGATATCGCCGAAGGCACCCCGCAAGGCAAGGCGCTGGATATCGCGCAATCTGGCCCGTCCGAAGGGTTTGACGCGGTGATGAAGGGCGCGAATGATTACGCCGATATCGCCGGCGCAGATGTGTGCATCGTCACCGCTGGCGTTCCGCGCAAACCAGGCATGTCGCGCGATGACCTTTTGGGGATCAACCTGAAAGTGATGAAAGCCGTGGGCGAGGGGATTAAGCAGCACGCGCCCAAGGCCTTTGTGATCTGCATCACCAACCCGCTGGACGCGATGGTCTGGGCGCTGCGCGAGTTTTCTGGCCTGCCGCATCACATGGTTGTCGGCATGGCTGGGGTGCTGGATTCCGCCCGCTTTCGCCATTTCCTGTCGGTCGAATTTAACGTCTCGATGCGCGATGTGACGGCCTTTGTGCTGGGCGGGCATGGCGATACGATGGTGCCATCGGTGCGCTATTCCACCGTTGGCGGCATCCCGCTGCCCGATCTGGTGGCGATGGGCTGGACAACCCAAGAAAAGCTGGACGCAATCGTGCAGCGCACCCGCGATGGCGGCGCAGAAATTGTGGGCCTGCTGAAAACGGGCAGCGCCTTTTACGCCCCTGCCACCAGCGCCATTGAAATGGCCGAAGCCTTTCTGAAGGATCAAAAGCGCCTTTTGCCCTGCGCCGCCTATTGTAATGGCGAGTTTGGGCTGAAAGGCATGTATGTGGGCGTGCCTACAATCATCGGCGCAGGCGGGATCGAACGGATTGTCAATATCAAGCTGTCAGGTGACGAACAGGCCATGTTCGACAAATCCGTGCAGGCGGTGCAGGGCCTGCTTGAGGCGTGCAAGGCCATTGATCCCTCGCTGAAGTAAGACTTTCGGCCCAGCCTTCAGACGCGCGTCTCGGCAACGGGGCGCGCGTTTTTTGCTAGGCGCACGCGGGCGCTTGGGCCTTTGGGGTCTAGGTCATAGAGTGTAGGATAGGCTGAAAGATAACCGCGCCAAGTTTTCTTGTCATGCTGGCCAATCAAAAACCCGTGCTTGGCGCGCATCTGCGCCGACAGGGCGGTAATCAGCATTCCCGCCTTGCCCTCGGCGGTAATCAGGGCAGCAATGTCCTGTTGGATCTTGCCCGCCTCGGACGTCTGTACAGCCCGCTGTGCTGCAGGCGCTGGCGTCGTCGCGGCCGCCAAATCGATAAAGCGCGTGCAGGCCATGCGAAAACTCTGATGCGTTTTCGCCTCGCCCATGCCCACAACTTCAATACCCTTGGCCCGCAAATACTGCGCCAAATGGGTAAAGTCGCGGTCGGAACTGGCGATCACCACCCGTCCCAACCCGCCGCGCCCCGCCAAATCTACTGCATCAATGCAAATGCGCATATCCGCCCCATTCTTGGCGTGGCCGGTATGAATCATCTCAAACCCCGCCGCCGAGGCCCAATTGGGCAGGCGCATAACATCGCCATAAACCCGCCAGACCATGGCGCCACCAAAATGCTGCACCTTGTCCATGATCTGCTGTGCCAAAGCATGGGGGATATTCTCGCCATCCACCAAAACCACGCTGGCCGCACCCGCTGCCATAAAATTTGATACGATCTGCACAGCCCACCTCTTTACAATCACAGGCTGCATAAGGTCGCAGTTGGGCGGAAATGAGGCCGCTTTCTTCTTTTCCCAAATATCCGCAGGGGGCGCGCGCAGTGAGGGGGCGCGCGCGCCCCCTTTGCGCCCCGCCTTACCCCTGCTATACCGCGCCCCATGTCCAAAACTGCACCCAAACCTGCCCATATCTCGCCCTATCACGCGCCTGATTTCTTTAAGGACGCCATCGCGGCAGGCCGCCACCGCGATATCGTCGGTGGGCGGTGGGAGGAGACGGGGCTGATTCAGATGCAAATCCTGCTGGATCAGGGGCTGGATCCGCATCACCACCTTTTGGACATTGGCGCAGGCAGCCTGCGCCTTGGCTGCCGCGCAGTGCCCTATTTGGATGCGGGCCATTATTGGGCGACGGATTTGTCGGGCGATTTGTTGCGCGCAGGGCATCACAGCGAGCTCAGCGATCCTGCCCGCCTGCCCATCCATCATCTGATAGAGGATGCAGAATTCACCTTCGCTGGTGTGCCTGACACCATCACCCATGCCATCGCCTTTGCGGTGTTCACGCATCTGCCCATGAACCATTTGCGCCGCGCGCTGATCTCGCTGCGCGCCGCCTGCCCGCGCCTGCAAAAGCTGATGCTGACAGTGTTCGAGGCCCCAAAAGCCGCCTATCTGCACGCGCATCGCCAGCCCGATGGCGTGGTCACCCATGCTGCCCGCGCGCCCTATCATATGCTGCGAGAGGATGTAGACTATCTGCTGCGCGCCTCTGGCTATGCCGCCGACTTCCCGCCCACGGAATTGCCACGCGGACAGCAATTGATTGTGGCGTGCCCCGCATGATCAGCCTGCACAACGCATCCGTTACCCTGCAAGGGCGCGAAGTGATTGCGCCGCTGACCTTGGATTTGGCCCAGCACCGTATCGGCATCATCGGGCGCAACGGGTCGGGCAAGACCACGCTTTTGCGCCTGATTGCTGGGCTTATTCCCGCGACAGGCGGCACAGTGCAGGTCCATGGCCAAAACCCCAATGATCGCCGCGCCATGTTGGGGGCCGTGGGGATTGTGTTTCAAAACCCCGATGCGCAAATTCTATTCCCCACAGTGGCCGAGGAAATCGCCTTTGGCCTGCGCCAAATGGGGCAAACCGCTGCGCAGGCCGATGCCGCGGCACGCGCGCTGCTTGCCGCCGAGGGGCGCGCGCATTGGGCCGATGCGCCGACCCATACGCTTTCGGGCGGGCAGCGCCATTACCTGTGCCTGTTATCTGTGCTTGCCATGGCCCCCAAAACCATTTTGCTGGACGAACCTTTTGCGGGGCTGGACATGCCCACCCAAATCCGCCTTGCGCGCCGCCTCTCTGCCCTGCCCCAGCAGATCATCACCATCAGCCATGATCCTGCCGCTGTCACCGCCGCAGACCGCGTGATCTGGCTAGAGGCAGGCCAAATGCAGGCCGATGGGCCGCCCGATGCCGTACTGCCCGCCTTTACCGCCGCCATGCAAGACAGGGGGGCGGTGGATGCTGACACTGACCTATCCTAGGCCGATTTGGGCGCATGGCGTGCCTGCAGGGGGCAAACTGGCCGCCCTTGCCTTGGCAACCATCGGTCTGTTTGCATTGGAGAGTGCCGCGGAATTGGCCATCGCCGCGCTTGGCGCAGCGGGGTTGACCGCCAGCGGCGGGCGCGGATTTGCCCGCGCGGCCCTGCGCCCTTTGTGGATCCTTTGGCCTTTTGTCGCCATTGTCGCCGCGTGGCATATCTGGCTGCGCGACCCTGCGGGGGCGGCCATTATCCTGCGCATGGTCAGCGCCGTGGCATTGGCCAATTTCGTGACCATGACGACACGGCTGACTGAAATGATTGGCGTGATCGAATGGCTGCTGCGCCCCTTTGCGCGGGCCCTGCCTGCCCCCCGCATCGCGCTGGCCATGGCGCTGACCATTCGCTTTATTCCCGTGATGCTGCTGCGGGCGGATGATTTGGCCCAAGCGTGGCGCGCGCGCAGCCCTGCGGCCCCGCGCTTTCGCATCTTGCCCGCACTGACCCTTGCAGCCCTTGATGATGCCACCCGCGTGGCCGAGGCCCTGCGCGCCCGCGGCGGGGTGGACTAGGGCGCAGACCATCGCTAGACAGGCGCAAAACCAAGGAGCCACCCGATGGAAAAATCTGTCACCCAAATCGCCCTATTTGCCGCGCTGATTGCCATTTTGGGGCTGATCCCTAAAATTGATCTGATCTCGGGCGTGCCAATTACAGCGCAATCTTTGGGCGTGATGCTGTGCGGCACGGTGCTGGGGGCAAAGCGGGGGGCGCTGGCAGTTGTGCTGTTTTTGGTGCTGGTTGCCGCTGGCCTGCCGCTTTTGTCGGGTGGGCGCGGCGGGCTGGGCGTGTTTGCATCGCCTTCGGTTGGCTATCTGATCGGCTTTCCCATTGCGGCCTTGGTTGCGGGCTGGGTCGTGCAAACGTGGCGCACGGGGGTGGGTCTTGCCGCCTTTGCAGGGGCGGCCTTGGGCGGGGTGGTGGTATTGAATATCATCGGCGTGGTGGGCATGTCGGTGATGCTGGGCAAATCCCTGCCAGAGGCGGCGCTGCTGGCCGCGCCGTTCTTGCTAGGCGACAGCATTAAGGCGGTTCTTGCGGGGCTCATCACCCAGTCGATCGCAAAAATGCGCCCCGATGCCCTGCTCTCACGCGGATGATTTTTGCTGTTTTGCAAAAAACTTTCCCGCGTTAACGACAAATTTACGCTCTGGCCTTAACCATGACCCTATCCAAAGGGGTAGACACCCATACCCGCTTGGATCACGCTGCTTGCAACACGTGAAGACCACCCACCCCAAGCACCTCGCCAGCAAAGCTGGCGAGGTGTCCTTTTTCAGCCCAGCACAGCCCCAGGATTCATAATGCCAAGCGGGTCCAAAGCGGCCTTTACGGCGCGCATGGCCGCGATTTTGGCAGGGTCGCCATAGCGGATCAGATCATCGGTTTTCAGCCGTCCCAGCCCATGTTCGGCGGAAACTGACCCGCCCATATCATGCACAATATCATGGACCAAAGCCTTGATAACATACCGCTTTTCGGCGTATTCGGCCGCCTTGCTTCCAGCGCGGGGAAAGACATTGTAATGCAAATTTCCATCACCCACATGGCCAAAGCAATTCACCCGCACATCGGCCAAAGCCGCCAAATCAGCCGTGGCGCGGGCGATGAATGCGGGGATGGCCGAAAGCGGCACCGAAATATCATGGCTAGAGATTGCACCGATGCGGCGGTTCGCCTCGGGGATAGATTCGCGGATGCGCCACAGGGCGGCGCGCTGTGATTCGCTGGCCGCAATCACCCCATCGGCGGTTAACCCTGCATCAAGGGCTGCGGCAAACAGGGCCTCTAACTGCGCCCCCGCGTCACCCAGCCCTGCAGGCAGGCCGATTTCCACCAAAACCAGCCAACCCTGCGGCGCGGATAGGGGCACAGCCACCTCGGGCATGGTTTCGGACAAAAAGTCTAATCCCTGCTGACCGAGCAGTTCGAAGGCGGAAATCATCCCCGAAAGCCGCCCCTCGGCCAGCGCCAAAAGCTCTAGCGCGGCGGCGGGCGAAGGCACTGTCAGCAATGCCGTAGCGCCAGAGGCAGGGGCCGCAAAGAGGCGCAGCGCAGCGGCGGTGATGATGCCAAGCGTGCCTTCAGACCCAATCAGCAAATGGCGCAGATCATAGCCTGTGTTATCTTTGCGCAGGCGTTTGAGCCCATTCAGCACCGATCCATCGGGCAAAACCGCCTCGATCCCCAAAACCAAATCGCGCGCATTGCCATAGCGCAAAACTGCCGTGCCGCCTGCATTGGTGGCCAAATTTCCGCCAATGCGGCACGATCCCTCCGAGGCCAGCGACAGCGGGAAAATGCGCCCCATCTCTGTGGCATGGCGCTGCACATCGGCCAAGATCATCCCCGCATCGACCACGATGCAGTTTTCAAACGGATAGCGCGCGCGCAGACCCGTCATCCGATCAAGCGAGAGCAGCAGCGGCGCGGGCCCCTCCCCCGCGGGCATGATCTGCCCGCCCACCAGCCCCGTGCCCCCTGCCAAGGGGACAATCCCAACCCGCGCGGCCGCGCAGGCGCGCACAATCTGCGCAACCTCTTGCGTAGAGGCAGGCCGCGCGACCGCACCCGCCATGCCGTGCCAACGCCCGCGCGGTTCGGCCAGATCGCGCGGTTCGGCCGCGCGCAGCGTGCCGTGCGGCAAGAGGCTGGACAGATGTGCAACAAAGGCGGAATCGGCAGGGTTCAGCATGGGGCCTCAGGCGGGAATGGTTGCGGCAAGGGCCGCAATCGCGCTGACAGAGGTATGGTTGCGCGCGGTGAGGTCAAGGGATTTGATCTGACCCAGCTTTTCGGCCAGCTTTGATCGGCCAATGCCCGATGGCGCATGCAGATATGCCGCGCGCGGGGTAAAGGTGATGCTTTCATCGCGCGCGCACAGCGCGGTCAACTGCGCGGCCTCGCCATCGGCGCATGGGGCAGACAGGAAAAACACATGCACCAGCGCGCCATTGGCTGCGCCCTGCGCTGCATAGGGGTTGGCGGCCAAAATGGCGGTGAATTCGGCCAAAGAATAAAAGAACAGGCGCGGGGCAAAGCCAAAGCGCAGTTTCATGCCCGCGCTGACAATGTCCTGCAGCCCCGCACCACCGCCTGCAAACACCACATTGCCGCTTTGGATATGGGTTTGCACATGGGTCAGGCCCAGTTCGGTCAGATACTGGCGAAACTCGGGCATAGGCAGGCGGTTTGCCCCGCCCACATTCACACCGCGCAGCAATAAGATCTTGATATCGGTCATTCATTTACCCCAAGGGGCGGCCCCCAAGCGCGCCGTTGCAGGGCTTATCCTACATCCGTGCGCCCGCGCCGATCGCCCCGAAGGTTTGCGTATAGCACATGGTTGCGCCAGCGCCCGTCAATTTGCAAATAAGATTGCGCAACGCCTTCATATTTAAAGCCGCATTGTTCCAGCACCCCGCGCGAGGCAGTGTTTTCAGGCAAAGTCGCGCTTTCCAAGCGCGAGAGGTCAAGTTTGGTAAAGGCATAGTGGCACAGGGCCTGCACAGATTCGCGCATGTAGCCTTGGCGCACATGGCGCGCGCCGATCCAATAGCCAATCGTGCCCGCTTGGGCAGGGCCGCGGCGAATGTTATCCAGCGTGATTGCGCCAAGCAGCACGTTATCGGCGCGGCGGAACACAAACAGCGGCAGGCCCGTGCCCTGTGCCTCGGCCTTTGCCGCCCATGCCACACGGGCGCTAAAGGCGCGGCGCGACAGATGATCTTCGCTCCATGTCGGCTCCCACGGGGTCAGATGCGCAGTCGAGGCCAAGCGTTCCTGCATCCAGCTTCGAAAATCGCTGTGTTGCGGCAATCGCAGCACCAGCCTTTCCGTGTTCAGGATGGGGCGGCGGCGGAACATCAGGCCGCCAAGCGTGCGCGCATTGCGTCCAAATCTGGGGCTTTGGACACGGGGCCATACAGCGCCAAGGCTTGATCGGCCTGCGTCACCTCGCCCGCATAGCGGCGCAAATCATCCAAACTGACGCCATCAATTTTGGCGACAGATTCGTCAATATCGGGCACACGGCCATAAATGGCCAAAAGCCGCGCAATGCGTTCGGCGCGGCTGGACGGGCTTTCCAGCCCCATCAACATCCCCGCCTTGATCTGCGCGCGCGCGCGCGACAATTCGGCATCGGTGATGTCATCTGCCGCGCGCTTTAACTCATCGGCGCACAGGCGCATCAAATCGCCAATATCCCCCGCCGATGTGCCCGCATAAAGCGTGATCTGGCCCGCATCCTCATAAGCACCCGATTGGGTAAAAATCGAATAGCACAGGCCCCGTTCTTCGCGAATTTTCTGGAACAGGCGCGATGACATGCCCCCGCCCATAACAGTGGCATAGATTTGCGCCGTATGCACATCAGGATGCCGATAGCTGGGCGCGTCAAAGGCCATGGCGAAATGCACCTGCTCCAGCTTTTTCACCTCGCGCCGCATCGCGCCTGTGAAAACAGCGGGCTGGAATGTGGCCGCAGGAATGGCGGGCAAATGGCCAAACAGCGCGGTGGCTTGGGCGACAATTTGGTCATGATCGACCGCGCCTGCCGCCGATAAGATCATCTGCGCAGGGCCGTAATGTGCCTTGATAAAGCCTTGCAAATCATCGCGGGTAAAGGCCGCTACCCTTTCTTCTGGCCCCAAAATCGTGCGGCCAAAGGGTTGGTCAGGATAGGACACCTCTTGCAACCAATCGAAAATGATATCGTCGGGCGTATCCAGCGACTGGCCGATTTCTTGCAAAATCACGCCGCGCTCTACCTCGATCTCGGCGGGGGCAAAGGCGGGATTAAGCACGATATCGCCAATCACATCCAGCGCAAGGCCGACATCGGCCTGCAACACGCGCGCATAATAGGCCGTCATCTCGCGCGAGGTATAGGCGTTGATATAGCCGCCAACATCTTCGATTTCTTCGGCAATTTGCAGGGCGCTGCGGCGCGTTGTGCCCTTGAACGCCATATGTTCCAGAAAATGCGCAATGCCGTTTTGGGCCGCCAACTCATGCCGCCCACCCGCCATCACCCATACCCCAACCGAGGCAGATTTCAGCCCCGCCATGGTTTCGGTCACAATGCGAAAGCCATTGGGCAGGGTGGTCAGGCGCGTTGTGGCCAAAGACTGGGCGGGCAAGATCAACGGGCGATCCTTTCACGGATAAGCGATTGTAATGCGGCCAAATCATTTGGCACGCGGGTCATGCGTTCGGGGCGATCAAACAGATCGGCCATGCGGGGGGGCAATGCGGGGCGCGTGCCAATCGCGCGCTGCACCGCATCGGGGAATTTTGCGGGATGGGCCGTGGCCAGCGTGATCATCGGCACGCGGCCCTGATGGTCCATCGCCACATGCACCCCAACAGCCGAATGGGGACACAGCACCTCGCCCGTTTGGGCAAAGCTGTTTTGGATCGTGGTCAGGGTCTGCTCTTCGCTGCAGGCCCCCGATGCAAAGGCATCCCGCAGGCGGCCAAGCGCGCCTTGCGAAATGGTAAAGCCGCCCGCGGTTTTCAATTCCTCCATCAGCGCCGCAATCGCAGCCCCGTCGCTGCCATAGGCATAGAACAGCGCGCGTTCAAAATTGGATGAGACTTGAATATCCATCGATGGGCTGATCGAGGCGCGCACGCCCGTGCCGTGATAGCCGCCCGATTTGATCGCGCGATCCAGAATGTCGTTTTGATTGGTGGCGATGACCAGCTTTTCAATCGGCAGGCCCATTTGGCGGGCGATATAGCCTGCAAAGATATCACCAAAATTGCCCGTCGGCACTGTAAAGGACACGGGCCGATGCGGCGCACCAAGGGCGACTGCGGCATAGAAATAATAAACCACCTGCGCCAGAACCCGCGCCCAGTTGATGCTGTTGACCCCCGCCAGATTCACCCCATCACGAAAGGCGAAATCGTTGAACATGTCTTTCACGCGGGCTTGGGCCACGTCAAAATCGCCATCAATGGCAAGGGCGTGGACATTGGCCTCGGCAGGGGTGGTCATTTGGCGGCGCTGCACATCAGAGACACGGCCATGCGGGTAAAGGATGAACAAATCCACATTGGCAAGGCCGCGAAACGCCTCCATCGCGGCAGACCCCGTATCGCCCGAAGTGGCCCCGACAATGGTGATGCGCTGGCCCGATTTGGTAAGGGATGCTTGCATCATCTGGCCGATCAACTGCATGGCAAAATCTTTAAAGGCCAGCGTGGGGCCGTGGAACAATTCCAGCAGGAAATGGTTTGCGCCCAGTTGCACCATTGGCGCGCGGGCGGCATGGCCAAAGCCTTTGTATGCCGCCGCGATCAGGCCGCGAAATTCGGCATCCGTAAAGGTATCGCCCATATAGGGGCGCATCACGGCAAAGGCGGTTTCCTCGTAATTTGCGCCCGCCAAATCCGCGATCTGCGCATGGGTCAAGTGCGGGATCGTTTCGGGCAGATACAGCCCACCATCGCGGGCCAGCCCCGTCATCATGGCCTGTTCAAAGGTCAAAATCGGGGCAGCCCCCCGCGTGGAAATATAGCGCATTATGCCAGCCCCTTACTTGCGCCGATGCGTATACGCCAGATCAGCGCCCCTGTCATCACCGCCCAAGTGGCCGCCAGCAGGAACCATGTGATGGCATAGCCCCAGTGATCGTTGGGAATGGTGCTGGTATCAACAGGGCGCGGGATGATCCCATCGCCCGTATCTGCGCGTGCCACAACCAAGACGGCCTCGGTTTTTAACTGCGCTGCCATGCCTGACACATCGCGGGCAAACCAAAGCCCCGTTTTGGCATCTGGCGGCGGGGTATAGGCGGTGCTTTCATCTGGCCAATGCAAATTGCCGTCGATCTTGGCATCCGTCACAGTCAATGCCTTGGCCTTGTCTTGATCCGCCAAAAAGCCGCGATCCACCATAATGCGCCGCCCGTCCACGGTTTGCAAAACTGCAATCACCTGCACGCCGCCGCCCACATCGGCCATGCCCGAAATCACAAACAGTTTTTCCCCCGTGAATCGCCCCTGCACCAGAACGGGGCGATATTTGTCATCGGCGGGGTTTGGTGCCGCAGGCAAGGCCTGCGCCGCGCCCATCAGACGTGCATTGATATCGGCCAAAATCTCGGCCTTCCATTGCATGCGCTGGACTTGCCATATGCCCAAAGACAACAGCACCCCAATGCCAGCAAGCCCCAGCAGAATTGGAAAAATATATCGGCGCATCACTTGGCCCCAAAACAAAAACGCGGGCCAATTCTGGCCCGCGCCCTAAGGTGTAAATGGCCCTTACTGGCCCCAGACGTAAACGGCAGCAAACAAGAACAGCCAGACCACGTCCACAAAGTGCCAATACCACGCAGCCGCCTCAAAGCCGACATGACGCTCTGGCGTGAAATCGCCCTTGATCGCGCGGATCAGGCAGACCGTCAAAAAGATTGTCCCGATCAGCACGTGAAAGCCGTGGAAGCCCGTGGCCATGTAGAAATTGGCAAAGAAAATCTCGCCCGAGAAGGTCCAGCCTTCGGCATAAAGATGGGCGTATTCATAGGCTTGCAGCGCGGTAAAGGCCACGCCCAAGACGATGGCAATGGCCAGACCATTGATCAGATCTTTGCGGTTGTTTTCATGAACCAAAGCATGGTGCGCCCATGTCACCGCGCAGCCTGACAGCAGCAAAACCAGCGTGTTCATCAGCGGCAAATGCCATGCGTCCACAGGGATGATCTCGGGCTTGACATAGGCTGTGCCGTCATAGGTTTCCATCGGATACATGGCATGTTTGAAGAATGACCAGAACCATGCGGCAAAGAACATCACTTCGGACATGATGAACATAATCACGCCATAGCGCAGGCCGATGCGCACCACAGGCGTATGATCGCCCACACGCGATTCGGCCACCACTTCCGACCACCACGCATACATCGTATACAACACCCCCGCGAGGCCGATCAGCCCCATCCAAGGCCCGTTGTCATGCATCCACAGCACCGCGCCAAACAGCATGACAAAGGCCGAGACCGCGCCAAAGAACGGCCAGATCGAGGGGGGCAGAATGTGGTAATCGTGGTTCTTGGCATTGGCCATGGTCGTCTCCCTTTGGTCTTAGTTTAGGGTTTTTGTGGGCGCGGGGGCGGCGGGGGCATAGAGCGCCGCCTGCTCATCCGTCAGCGGGGTTTGGTGGAAGGTATAAGACAGCGTAATCTCTTGAATTTGGCTTGCCTCTTCATGATCCATAATCGCGGGATCAACGAAGAATGACACAGGCATCACAATCCGCTCGCCCGGTTGCAAGATTTGCTCGGTAAAGCAAAAGCATTGGATTTTGATGAAATACAGGCCCGCCTGATCTGGCATCACGTTATAGCTGGCCGTGCCTGCAACGGGCTTGTCGGTGGGGTTATAGGCCTCGTAAAAGGCAAGGCCGTTTTCGCCAATGCGCAGGGTCATCTCAACCTGTTGGGCCTTAAATTCCCACGGCATCCCCGCCTCGCGTGAGGCGTCAAAGCGCACTTTAATGGTGCGATCCAAAATCACATCTGGCGCAGATTCGGCCACGCCCGTTGTGCCGCCATAACCCGTCACGCGGCAGAACCAATCATAAAATGGCACTGCAGCAAAGCTAAGTGACAGCATCAGGGCTGCCACCAATGCCAAAACGGCGGCGGTCTTTTTGGGGCTGTTGCGCGTATCGTTCATGGTGTCACCTTCGCATCTGGATCGGCCGGTATCGGCTGGGTCGACCCTAGCCCTCCCGGCGCATCCATTGCATGAGGCGCCATGCCGCGCGTCACTTTGACCACAGTCAGCGCCATGACCAAAATGACAAACCCCACCAGCAGCAGCCCAACCCCAAGGTTGCGGCCAAAGCGGCGGTGGTGGATTTCATGTTCAACATGCAGGCCCATGATTACCACCCCAGCCCCTGCGCAATGCCGCCCGCGCGCAGCGCCGCATCGGCCAAAAGCGCCGCAAAATGCGCGAAGAGATAGATCAGCGAAAAGCGGAAGAATGCCTTTTCAACCTTATACTTATCGGCCTCGGCAACGGCCTCGCTGCGCCGCCAAATACGCCACGCGCCGCGCAGGAATTCTGCGTTCAGCACCATGGCCACGGCCAGATAAACTGGCCCCCCGATCGCGGTAAAGCCCAGCCATAGCGCGAACGGCACCAGCAAAACAGTGTAAACCAAAATATGCCAGCGCGTCGATTTGCGCCCATGCGTCACTGTCAGCATCGGCACGCCTGCGGTGTGGTAATCTTCCTTCATAAACAGGGCAAGCGCCCAGAAATGCGGCGGAGTCCACATGAAAATCAACATAAACATCAAAAACGCCTCAAGCGAGACGCTGCCCGTGGCCGCAACCCAGCCAACCATGGGCGGAAAGGCCCCTGCCGCGCCGCCAATGACAATGTTCTGCGGCGTCAGGCGTTTAAGCCACATCGAATACACAACCGCATAGAAGAAAATCGTAAAGGCCAACAGCGCCGCCGCGACCGCATTTGTCGACAGCCACAGCATCACCACCGAAATGCCAGACAAAGCCGCACCAAGGCCCAGCGCCTCGCCGCCCTGAATACGGCCAGCAGGCACGGGGCGGCTCATCGTGCGGCGCATTTTCGCATCAATATCGGCATCCCACCACATATTCAGCGCGCCCGAGGCCCCTGCCCCCAGTGCAATGAACAAAATCGCGGCAAAGGCCTCGACAGGGTGCAGTTGTACAGGCGCGACCAGCAAGCCTACCAGCGCCGTAAACACCACCAGCGACATCACGCGCGGCTTAAGAAGCTGCACGAAATCGCCAAAACTGGCTTCGGCTGGCGTTGGAATGTCAATAGACCGCAGATCGGTCATGCTGCTCTCTCTTTACAATGGATGCTGGCCCATCTGGGGCCAGCATGGAACTTTGATCGGTCGGGCAATCAGTTCATCGCCAAAGTGACATCGCCCGATTTGGCCTGCGCCAGCCATGCGTCATATTTTTCTTGGCTGACAACTTTGACTGTGATCGGCATATAGGCATGCAGCTTGCCGCACAGCGTGGTGCATTGGCCAAAATACACGCCTTCCTTTTCCGCGGTGAACCACAATTGGCCCAAACGGCCCGGCACGGCCGATTGCATCACGCCAAAGGCTGGCAATGCCCAAGCATGGATCACATCTGCGCCCGTCACTTGCATCACAATGGTTTTGCCCACTGGGATCACAACAGCGGTGTCCGTGGCCAACAGATAATCGCTGGGCTGATAGCCTGCCGCCTCAAGCTGATCCTTTTCCAGCAGGAAGCTGTCAAACGCCACATCTTCGCCGACATATTCATAAGACCAGAACCATTGCTGCCCTGTCACTTTGATGGTGATGTCGGCCGTTGGCATCACTTGGCTTTTCCACAGCGCAGGCAGGCTGAACGAGCCGATGAAGACCAAGATCAGCACGGGGATCAATGTCCATGCAATTTCGATCGGGGTGTTATGGGTAAAGCGCGCAGGCGTTGGGTTGGCGCGGCGGTTAAAGCGCACCATCACGACGATCAGCAGCACAGTGACCAAGGCAACAATGGCAAAGATGATGATATTGATCATATGCTCTAGCCATTGCAAATCGCGCGCAAGCTCGGTTGCCGCAGGCTGATGGCCCGTGCCAGCGGGCACAGGAACACCCACCCTGTCCAGCGCTTGGGCCAAGGCCAGCGAAGGCATGGCCATAGCAGTCAAGGCAAGTGCCGCGAATTTGGAACGCGCAAGTTTAGAAATCATCGTCATTTCCCACATCTTGTGCAGCTTGGCTGCGCTTTTCACGGACGCACGCAGACGGCGTGCAGAATCCGATTGTTTATGCCGCCGTTAAAACCATATTAGACCTGACGAAACAAGAGAAACTGTGCGACAAATTCGGCCCCTTTGGCGCAAATCAAAGCAATTTATAAGGACATGCCATGAGCGATGCACCCTTCCGCCCCTTTGACAGCCATCTGGACGAAGGCCGCGCGCTTGCGCTGTTGCGCCAAGCTACACAGGGCGCAGACGATGGGGAGCTGTTCATCGAGCGTAAACGATCCGAAGGGATTGTGCTGGATGACGGGCGCATCAAAACCGCCAGCTATGATGCCTCCGAAGGCTTTGGCCTGCGGGCTGTGCGCGCAGATGTCGCAGGCTATGCCCATGCGTCAGAAATCTCCGAAGCGGCGCTGGCGCGGGCCATGGGCACAGTGCGGCTGGCGGTGGGCGATGGCGGCGGGGTGATGGCCGCCGCGCCCAAGCGTACGAATATCCGCCTTTATGGCGATGCAGACCCGATGCTGGATGCAACATTTGCCGCCAAGATCGATATTTTGAAAGAGATTGACGCCTATGCGCGCGGGCTGGATCCGCGCGTGGTGCAAGTGTCCGCTAGCCTGTCGGCGGGGCTGCAAGAAGTGGTGATCCTGCGCCCCGAAGGCGAGACCTACAGCGACACGCGGCCAATGGCGCGGATCAATGTCTCGGTCATCGTGCAAGACAAAGGGCGGCGCGAGATGGGCGGGACAGGCGGCGGCGGGCGCTTTGGCCTATCGGGGCTGCTGGCACCCAGCCATTGGCAGCCCCTGCTGCGCGAGGCGCTGCGCATCGCATTGGTCAATCTGGATGCTGCACCCGCCCCTGCAGGGATGATGGACGTGGTGCTGGGGCCTGGCTGGCCCGGAATCTTGCTGCACGAGGCGATTGGCCACGGGCTAGAGGGCGATTTCAACCGCAAGGAAACATCGGCCTTTGCAGGGCTGATGGGGCAGATGATTGCCGCCAAAGGGGTTACAGTGCTGGACGATGGCACATTGCCTGATCGGCGCGGCAGCATCACTGTCGATGACGAAGGCACACCATCGGCACGCAATGTGCTGATCGACGACGGGCGGCTGGTCGGCTATATGCAAGACCGCCAAAACGCGCGCCTGATGGGGGTGGCCCCCACAGGCAACGGGCGGCGCGAAAGCTATGCCCATATCCCGATGCCGCGCATGACAAATACCTATATGCTGGCAGGGGGCGATGATCCCAAGGCGATCTTGGCCGATTTGAAAGACGGGATCTACGCCGTAGGCTTTGGCGGCGGCCAAGTGGATATCACCAACGGCAAATTCGTGTTCTCTTGCACCGAGGCCTATCGCGTCAAAGCTGGACGCGTGCTGGAACCTGTCAAAGGTGCCACGCTGATTGGCGATGGGGCCACCGCCCTGAAACATATCCGCGCCATCGGCAATGATCTGGCCCTTGACCCGGGCATTGGCAATTGCGGCAAGGCAGGGCAATGGGTGCCTGTCGGCGTGGGCCAACCCACGCTTTTGATTGGCGGGCTGACAGTGGGCGGCTCGGCGGCATAAAGAGCAAAGGGGGATTTTATCCCCCTCGCTGCGCTCACCCCCTAGGATATTTAGGCCAAAGTGAAAGATGCGATCACGCTTTCACTTAGGCACAAATATCCTCGCCGAAGGCATCCGCCCGATCCGCCCGCGCCACCTGCGCAAGATAAGTGCCATTATCGGGAATGGTACCGACGCCCCGGCTCGAACGGGGGACCCCTAGATCCACAATCTAGTGCTCTAACCAACTGAGCTACGTCGGCACTTGGGCGCGCTTTACCGCCCCTGCCGCGCGATTGCAAGAGCAGGATTGCCAAGTCTGCATCATCTTGTTACGCGAAGAGGGCAGATGATGGGGGCCATGGATATGAGCATCAATAAACAAAGCGAAGTGGCGGCGAATATTCAAATTGGCCCAACCGATCAGGGCATGGTCCGGATTTATATCGAGGCCGAAGGCGGCGTGGAACTGCCGCTTGATTTTGACGCAGACGAGGCCGAAGAAATCGCCGAGGAATTGCGCGCGGCCGCCGATGTGGCGCGGGCTATGGCGGCGGCTCAGTCTGGGCCAAAAAAGCGCTGACCCCAATGTCGCGGGCCATTTGGTCACGAAAACTGGCCGTTCGGGCAAAGCGCAGGGTTTGCGCGCGGCGGCGGGCGGCGGGCAGCGGGTTTTGCGGCCCCATGGCCACAATTTCAGCGCCATAGGCATCGGCAAGGATCAGGCCCGTATCTTGGGGCAGAATATCGCGCGGAAAATCGGGTGGCACGGCCCAAAAGAATCGGTCGCACCAGTCGATATATTTGTGCCATTTTGCATCGGCCATAAAATCAGCGCGCGATGATTTGCATTCGATCACCCAAAATTCGCCCTTTGGCCCCAGCGCCATAACATCCACGCGCAGGCCCGTGATGGGCACGAATTCCTCTAACGTGGCAAAGTCATAGCCGCGCAGGGCGCGCGCGACCCCGCGCGCCAGTTGTTGGCCCGCCATTTGGGGCAAAATATCGGGTGGATCGATCATATTGCTATGATGGCGCGCACCGCGCGGGCTTGCAAGCGGGTCAGATGGGGCATATCTGTGAGGGTGGCGGGTTCTGCTCTTCTCGTGAATGGCCCTTTTCCAGTGGCCGATAAGCATCTCCGAGGCTGCTGGCTCTGGCAAGATCCTGGTCTTGTTATCTGGCGACCACCTGAACACTCAGGCTCTCGGGAAATTCACGCCATCACGGCCGCTGCGGGCCCGCCACTTTGTTTCGCACAACTACAGCGCGGTCTGACCACAATCCGGTTTGGCGGGTTATGGGGCCGCATGGCTGATGTAGCTGCGTGGCATGCTATGCCCTGCCGCGATGCCCGCCGCGTCCGTCAGCACCCAGCCGCATAAAAGGCGCGCACCTGCCACTTGGCATTGTCAAACTCTGCACCAAACAATCTGACCTCACCCGCGGGCAGCGCGCTGTGCCAAAACTGATCCGCCAAGCTGTTTTGCACTTGCACCGCAATATGCCACTGCCCTGCATGGCGCGCGCAGATCTCCGCAAAGGCGCGCCGCCCTATCCCCTGCCCGCGATAGGGGCGCAGCACGAAATATTCGGCCATAAACCAGCAGGGCGACTGCCCCGTGATTGGGCAGTGACCCAAAACCAAGGCAAAGCCAACCAGTTGCTTTTGCGCATAGATCAAATAGGGAAATTGCCAAAAATCATCCAAAAGCGTGTAATTATAAAGCCCGTCAGCGCCAATTTCAAATGGGGTCTGCGCGGCCATATCATACAGGTATAGCTGGATAAGATGCGCAATAACGCTGCGGTCGGCCTCAGTTGCAGGGATGATCTTTAGCTGGTCGTTCTGCATCCATGCCTCGCTTTGCGACAGGGAAACAGTCCCCCTCAAAACCCCTCGGGCCGCCCCTCATGCGCCATGTGATCCAGCACGGCGTTCACGAATTTCGGCTCTTTACCGCCATCGAAAAACGCTTTGGCCACATCGACATATTCGGTGATCGCCACGCGGGGCGGGGTGGGCAGTTGTGTCAGCTCTGCCCCCGCCGCACGAAACAGCGCGCGCAGCACGGGGTCGATGCGGCCCAGCGGCCATTTGGCCACCAGCGCGCGGTCGGTCAATTGGTCAATCAGCGCTTGATGGTTGACGGCATGGTCAACCACAGTGCGGAAATGGGATGCATCGCCCTCGGCCATTTCATCGCCCTCATAGACCGCACCGAAACGATGCTCGACAAACTCGGCGCAGACCGCCTCGACCGTCTGGCCCGAGGCCTCCATCTGAAACAGCGCCTGCACAGCATAAAGCCGGGCTGCCGATTTCATTTGCCGTTTATCCGTCATGCGCGAAAGCCGATCCCTGTGGTGCTGCGCGCCCATTTGCGCGAGAGTGCCAGCAGATGCAAGGCCGCAAGTGCAGCGCCCCCGCCTTTATTCTGGCCAGCCACTTCGGCGCGCGCCAAGGCTTGTGCGCGGTTTTCCACTGTCAGGATACCATTGCCAATGCAGGCCCCGCCCAGCCCCAGCATGGAAATGGCGCGCGAGCTGTCATTGCAGACCGTCTCGTAATGCGTCGTCTCGCCGCGGATCACGCAGCCCAGCGCAACATAGGCGTCAAACTTTTGCAACCGCTCGGACATGGCAATGGCGGTGGGCACTTCCAAAGCGCCCGGCACTTCGACAATCTCTACCTCGGCACCGCAACCTTCGGCGGCGGCCTTGGCCCCTGCGACCAATTGGTCGGTGATATCTTTGTAATAGGGGGCCACCACGATCAAAAGGCGGACGGGCTTGTCAAAGCTGGGGGCGGGAAGGGTGTAATGCGTTTCGGCGCTGGCCATGATCTACTCCGTTATTGCTTTGGTGCCTGCAATGGTCAGGCCATATGCCTCTAGGGCGACAACGCGCGGGGCGGCGGAATTGGTGACCAATGTGATTTTGGTCAGGCCAAGGGCGGCCAATATCTGCGCGCCCAGCCCATATTGGCGCAGAGTTTGCGGCGAGGCTTCGCCTTCGGTGACCATTTTCATCGATGTGTCACGCAGCAGCACAACCACCCCGCGCCCTGCCTGTGCAATCACGCGCATCGCGCCGTGGATGTCGCTGGAATGGCCTTCGGCAATGCCCAAGACATCCTCCAGCGGGTTCAGATTATGCACCCGCACCAGCACGGGCGCATCGCCGCCCAAATCGCCCTTGGTCAGCACGATATGTTCGTCCCCATGGGTGTCATCGGCGAAAATGCGCATCAGCCAATCACCGCCATGCGCCGAGGTCACGCGCCGCGCGATGCGCTCTTTGACCAAATTATCATGGCGGCGGCGATAGGCGATCAGGTCGGAAATCGTGCCAATTTTCAGCCCGTGCTTTTGTGCAAAGCCCACCAAATCGGGCAGGCGCGCCATCGTGCCATCGTCCTTCATAATCTCGCAAATCACGCCTGCGGGTTTGTGGCCCGCAAGGCGGGCGATATCCGTGGCCGCTTCGGTATGGCCCGCGCGCACCAACACCCCGCCATCGCGGGCGCGCAGGGGGAACACATGGCCAGGTGTGGCCAGATCAGACGGCTTGGCGTTCGGGTCAATCGCCACAGCAACAGTGCGGGCGCGGTCGGCGGCGGAAATACCTGTCTCGACGCCTTCGCGCGCCTCGATAGACACAGTAAAGGCCGTCTCGTGCCGCGACGAATTGCGCGCCGCCATCAAGGGCAGGCCCAATTCGTCAATCCGCGCCCCCGTCAGCGTAAGGCAAATCAGGCCGCGCCCATGTGTGGCCATAAAATTGATCGCCGCCGCATCGGCCATTTCCGCAGGGATGACCAAATCGCCCTCATTCTCGCGGTCTTCGTGATCAACCAAGATAAACATCCGCCCTGCACGGGCATCTTCGATGATATCTTCAATCGAAGAAATCGCATCGCTGTAATCGGTCTGATCGCTCATCATCATCTCTCACTTGGGCCTTACCTGCCCATAGCCGATTGCGCAGCGCAGCGCCAGTGCGGCAGCCTAGCGCCCCCTCGCGCAGTGCCTGTGCAGGAATGTAAAGGCAGAAGGGGGCTTTGCCCCCTCGCGCTGCGCGCTCACCCCTAGGATATTTGGGAAAAGAAGAAGGGCCAAAGTCGCGCTTGGCTTCTTCTTTTCTTCAAATATCCTGCGGGGGTGAGCGCGCAGCGCGAGGGGGCCGCAAAGGTCCCCTTGTGACCGCGCAGTTGCGCCAGAACACAGGGCAAAGCTAAGCCAAGTTTGCAGCCAGCGCTTGCACAGGCAGCGCATAGGCCAGTTTGCCAGCGGCGGCCCAATCCTTCTCATGCGGCTCGGCGATCAGGATAACGCCCTCGCAGGGCAAACCCTGCGTTGCCGCGCGCAGGGCGGCGCGGGTCTCGCGGAACGAGGCAAAGGCGCGCGGGGCGGGGTGGCACTGGGCCAAAAGGCCCATCGTCGCCGCGTCCAAGGCCAAAGGCGTCAGCGGCAGCACCGCAAGGCCGCGATGCTGGGCCGCAGCGCGCGCCAGATGCGCGGCCAGTTCGGGGGGGAGATCGGGCGATTTGGGCAATATCCGCAAGGCGTTGGACGAATACAAAAACGCCACCACATCGCGCCCCGTAGTGGCGCGCACCCCTGCATAGGTTTTGTAATCCAGCCCCAAGGCCTGCGCGCGCGCCACGCGCCTGCGGATCACCTCGATGGGCAGATGCGGCAGCAAATCCGCCCGCGCCTTGGCCCAGCAATGCCGCGCCCAAGCATCGGCGGGCTGCGGGCCGCCGTTATGGCCAATCCCCGCCGTCATTCAGGCAAACTCTTGCAATCTGGTGACATAGCGCGCCACGTAGCGCGCCATCGTGTCCACCTCTAGGTTCACCTTATCGCCCAGCTTGACGCTGCCCCATGTTGTGACTGCTTGAGTATGGGGGATGAAATTGATGTCAAAATCTGCGCCGCGCACATCGTTCACTGTCAGCGAGGTGCCATTCAGCGCGACCGAGCCTTTGGGCGCGATGAACCGCGCCAAATCATCAGGCGCGCGAAAGCTCACGCGCAGGCTATCGCCCTCGGGTGCAATGCCCACCACTTCGGCCACCCCATCGACATGGCCAGATACGATATGACCTCCCAGTTCGTCGCCCACACGCAGCGCGCGTTCCAGATTGAGGCGCTGGCCAATCGCCCAGCCACCCGCGCCGCCGATATTGGTTTTGCGCAGGGTTTCGGCGGAAATATCCACATCGAACCAATTGCGCGGCAGATTGCCTGTGGCCACCACTGTTAGGCACACCCCTTCGCAGGCGATCGACGCGCCAATATCAATGCCCGCCACGTCATAACTGGTGCCAATGCGCGCGCGCAAATCGCCCCTATGCTGCAGCGCCATCACCTCGCCCATATCGGTGACAATTCCTGTGAACATCGCGCGCCTCCTGCGGTTTTGCCGTAAACTAAAGCGGGGATAGCCCTGCTGCAAGGCCAGCGCGCCGATTGCATTGCTTTTGACGTAAATGCGCCCTAGTTTCATCTTAAAGATGATCCAAGGTTAACCTTGGCGAAAGCTCCAAGCAGCAACGATGGGGCAGAGGTAGGCACCATGACCAAAACCAAAGCAGCGGCAGAAATGCCCCCAACCGCGCGTAGATTCTTGTTTTTGCAAGGCCCGCATGGCCCGTTCTTTGCCCGATTGGGCAAAATGCTAACCGATGCCGGCGCGCAGGTTTGGCGCGTGGGGTTCAATCGCGGCGATCTTGCCTTTTGGCCCCATGCAGGGATGATCCCCTATCGCGGCAGCCATGAGGATTGGCCTGCCGCCTGCGCCAAGCTGCTGGGCGCGCATGCGATCACCGATCTTGTGCTCTATGGCGACACGCGCCCGATCCATGCCCATGCCATTGCCGCCGCCCGTGCGCGCGGCATCACAGTGCATGTGTTTGAAGAGGGTTATTTGCGCCCCTATTGGATTACCTATGAAAGGGGCGGCTCGAATGGCAATTCACGGCTGATGGACCTGACAGTGGCCCAAATGCAAGCTGCCATTGCCCCCTATGATATAGACCTGCCCGATGCCCCTGCCCGCTGGGGCGATATGCGCCAACATGTGTTTTGGGGCGCGCTGTATCATTGGTTCGTGCTGGCGGGGTTTTGGGATTTTCGCAATTTCCGCCCCCATCGCAGCCTGACTGTGGGGCAGGAATTTTTGCTGTATTTGCGCCGCCTTGCGCTGATGTTGCCGCATAGATGGGAAAGGATGCTTGCCACGCGGGCCATTCAGCGCGGCGGCTTTCCCTATCATCTGGTGCTGCTGCAACTGGAACATGACGCCAGTTTTCAAATGCATTCGCCGTTCAAATCCATGGCCGAGTTTTTGGCCGTAGTGATGGAGGGCTTTGCCCGCGGCGCGCCCGCCCACCATCACATCGTTTTCAAAGCGCACCCGCTGGAAGATGGCCGCGCACCGCTGGCGCGCGAAATCAAACGCCTTGCGGCCCACCACGGGGTGGGCGCGCGCGTGCATTTCGTGCGCGGCGGCAAACTTGCGGGGCTATTGAACCATGCGCGCACGGCGGTCACTGTCAACTCTACCGCCGCGCAACAGGCCCTGTGGCGCGGCCTGCCGCTGAAATGTTTTGGCGCTGCAGTCTTTGCCAAACCCGAATTTGTAAGCGATCTGCCGCTGGCCGAATTCTTTGCCAACCCGCCCCGCCCTGACAGCCGCGCCTACCGCGATTATCGCCATTTCCTTTTGGAAACCAGCCAAGTGCAAGGCGGGTTTTATTCCGAACGTGGGCGGCGCGAGGTGTTGCGGCAAATCGTGGACATGATGTTGCAAGCGGCCGATCCCTATGACGCGCTGGCCATGGGCCGCCCTGCCCCGCGCCTGCATCTGCGCATTGTCTCGTAACGGGAAAAAACCCTCTCGCTTTTTCTGTCGATGCCGTATATGTTTGCGGGCAAAACTTGAGGCAAATCCACCTAAAGGAGCCCGAGCAGTGACATCGTATCTTTCAAGGGGGGCAACAGCCCTTGCCCTTGCTGCCGCAGTTGCGGGGCTGGCCGGCTGCGGCTTGCCGCGATCTGGCCCCAATAAATCCGAAATTTTCAAAGGCTCGGTCCTGCGCCAAGGCGACGCATTTATTGTCACCGTCAACAGCCGTGTAACGCGGGCCACATCAGTTGTGCCTTCGCTTGGCTTTTCCGACTCGTTCAAGAACGCGGGTATTTTGGGATCGGACAGCATCTCCCCTGGCGACAAGCTGGGTCTGACTGTGTTTGAAAACGTCAAAGATGATCCCCTGTTGGGCAATACGGGCCAGCGCGTGGCCCAGTTGACCGAGATCGAGGTTGACGGGCAAGGCAATATCTTTGTGCCCTATGCGGGCAAAATCAAAGCGGCGGGCCAATCAACGGACGGGCTGCGCAATATCCTCACCGAAAAGCTGGACAGCCAGACCCCCGATCCGCAGGTCATCGTGCAGCGCCTTGCAGGTGATGGATCGACTGTGACGATTTCGGGATTTGCGGGTGGGCAGGGCGTGTTGCCCATCGAACGGCCCACGCGCACCTTGCTGTCGATGTTGGCCAAGGCGGGCGGCGTGTCGATTGAACCTGAAACCGCCATCATCCGCGTGACGCGCGGCATGGAATCAGGGCGTGTTTGGCTGCTTGATTTGTATTCCAACCCCGAACTCGACATTGCGCTGCGCGCGGGCGATGAAATCACCGTGGAACGCGACAGCCGCAAGTTTACCGCGCTGGGGGCCACGGGCAGCCAGCAATTGGTGAAATTTGAAACCCAAACCCTTTCCGCGATCGAGGCGATTGCCACTGTGGGCGGCTTGTCAACCAGCAGCGCCGATCCAACGGGCGTGTTTGTGTTCCGCAACGAGTCATCGGCCATTGCCAATGCCGTGCTGGGGCGCAACGATTTGCAAGGTGACCAGCGCTTTGTCTATGTGCTGGATTTGACCCAGCCCACAGGCATGTTCGAGGCGCGCGATTTTCTGGTGCGCGATGGCGATACGGTGTATGTCACCGAAGCGCCCTTTACCCAATGGACAAAAGTGCTGGCGGCGATCACGGGCACCACGAATGCCGCATCGGCCCTGTCGACGGCGGCAGGAACGGCGCTGGGCAACGCCGCATCCAACTGACGCCAGTGCGCGGGCAGATGCCACAGATCACCGCCGCAGCGCCCCCTCAGGTGCTGCGGCTGCTCTATTTCAACTTGGGCTTTTGGCGGCAAAAACGTCTGCGCGCCATTTTGGCGGCGGCGGGCTATGATCTGGCCTTTGGCCCGCGGCTGCGGCGGCCGCGCGCGGGCGATGGTGTTGTGGTCTGGGGCCGCTCGCCCACCGCCCACCGCGGCGAGGCTTTTGCCGCCCGCCATGGCCTTAGCCTTGTGCGGGTGGAAGATGCCTTTGTGCGCTCGGTCGGGCTGGGCCGCGATGGCCATGCGCCGCTTGGCCTGCTGATCGACCCTATTGGCGTGCATTTTGACGCCTCCCGCCCCTCGCTGTTCGAAGGGATTTTGGCCAAAGACCCGCTGGACGATACCCAGCTTTTGGCGCGGGCCAAGGCAGGGATGGCGCGGCTGCGCGCCTTGGACATTTCAAAGTATAACCTGCACGACCCCTCGCTGACCCCGCCCGATGCGGGCTATGTTTTGGTGATTGATCAGACGCGCGGCGATGCGTCGATTGCCCATAGCGGGGCAGATGCGGCGCGCTTTGCCCAGATGCTAGAGGCGGCGCGGCGCGAATATCCCAATGCGCGCATCCTGATCAAAACCCATCCCGAAACGGCGCGGGGCCATCGCGCAGGGCATTTTGGGACGCGCGATTGCGATGCGCGCACGATGATTTTGGATGCCAATATCTCGCCTTGGGCGGCGCTTGAGGGGGCGGTTGCCGTCTATACTGTCTCGTCGCAAATGGGGCTAGAGGCGATTCTGGCAGGCCACCGCCCGCAGGTATTTGGCGCGCCCTTCTATGCAGGCTGGGGGCTAAGCGAGGATCGCATGGCCGTGGCGCGGCGGGGACGCAAATTGACCCGCGCGCAATTGTTTGCCGCAAGCTATCTGATTGCGCCGCACTGGTTTCAGCCGCAAACGGGCGCGCTGTGCAGTTTTGAAGAGATGCTTGATCTGCTGGAGGCCGCCTTGCGCGCGCGGCGCGAAGATGGGGCGGGTTATATTGCCGCAGGCATGCGCGCGTGGAAGCGCGGGCGGTTGCAGGCCGTGTTTGGCGCGCATAAGCCATTGATATTTTGTAAGGATATAGATCAAGCAGCCCTTCGCGCCCGCGCCACTGGCCACAAGGTGATGGTCTGGGGCGCGCGGGATGCCCCGCACAATACCCCCGTTTTGCGGGTGGAAGACGGGCTTTTGCGCAGCATCGGTCTGGGGGCCGATTTGACCCCGCCGCTGAGCATGATCGTTGATGATTTGGGGATTTATTATGATCCTCGCCAGCCCAGCCGTTTTGAGGCGCTGATGATGCAGCCGCTGGCCGATGACGCGCGCGCGCGCGCGCAGGTTTTGCTTTTGGGTCTGCGCAGCGCGGGCCTGACAAAGTATAATTTGGGCGGCGCGGCGGTAAATCTGCCCGCCGCTGCCGCAGGTAGGACAGTTGTTCTGGTTGTGGGACAAGTCAGCGATGATGCATCGGTGAGTCTGGGCGGGGGGGGGCGCAGCAACCTTGATCTGCTCCGCGCCGCCCGCGCCGCCCATCCAGAGGGGTTCTTAATCTATAAACCCCATCCCGATGTCGAAGCAGGGCTGCGACAGGGCGCTGTGCCTGCGCCCGATCTGTTGGGGCTGGCCGATTTGGTGGCCACCCGCGCCGATGCGTCACGTCTGCTGGAACAGGTTGACGTGGTGTTCACCCTAACCTCGACCTATGGGTTCGAGGCCCTGTTGCGCGGGGTGCCTGTCACCACTTTGGGCGCGCCATTTTATGCAGGTTGGGGGCTGACCCGCGATCTGGGCGATGTGCCGCAGCGGCGGCGCGACCATTTGCGCACCTTGGATCAAAAGGGCCTGCCCGCGCCCGATCTGATCCATCTGACCCATGCGGCGCTGATCGCCTATCCGCGCTATTTTGACCCGATCACCCAGCAGCCCTGCCCGCCCGAAGTGGCGCTGCGCCGACTGGCCGATGCCAAGCTGCGCGGTGCGGTCTTGCCCAAAGGGTTGGCGCTGCGGCTTTTGGCCAAAGCGCAGGGATATTTGGCCAGCTATGCCCATTTGTGGCGATAGGGCAGGCAAGCGGGCCACCAGCCCCCGCCGCAAACCCAGCCTCGCCGCAAACCCAGCCCAGCAGACTGCGCAGGTCGGCATCGAAATGGGCATATGACAAAAAGAGAGGGGGCATTTTGCCCCCTCTGATCGCCGCCCCGCCTGAGCGGGCTGCGATGGCAGGGCTTTGCCCTGCGATTTGTGCGGACAGGGGCTTTGCCCCTGCAGGATGGGCGCGTTTTGCGCCTGATCCTTTCCCCATTCTAGGGCCGCTTAACCAAATGGACGATCCCGCGCGCTGCAGATGTGTTCCTTGGGCCACCCCCGCGCCCAAAGCGCCAGCGCGGCAGAATCAGTAAATATAGCGGATTTGATCCGTCCAATAGCGTTCAATCCGCTTCAGACTTTGGTTCATATGTTCCATCCCAGCCGCATCGACCAAACTGCGCTTGGACAGGCCATCGGCATGGCGGCCAAACAAATCGGTCAACATCGCGCGCACTTGGCGGCCCTTTTCCGTAAGCCTGACGCGCACCGAACGGCGGTCAATTTCGCTGCGCTGATGGTGCATATAGCCCAGTTCGACCAGTTTTTTCAAATTATAGGACACATTGCTGCCCTGATAATAGCCACGCGATTTAAGTTCGCCCGCCGTGACCTCATTCTCGCCAATGTTAAACAACAACAGCGCCTGCACCGAGTTTATTTCCAAAATTGCAAGCCGTTCGAATTCGTCTTTGATCACATCCAACAACAAACGATGCAGCCGTTCGACAAGGGCCAAATTGTCCAGATAACCAGCCATCATCGCCTTGTGCGAGCCATCTAAAACGGGGGTAAAAGCTGTCATATTCACATCTCCACAGCAACGGGGGTAACTGGGGGCAGAATCAGGGCAAATCGGAAACATATGGTAAACAAATGCAGGATTTTTTGAGAATTTTACCGATTTATCCGGCTTTTCTCGCCCAAACAGCTGTAATTTAGCCCTTTGCCAAGCGGCCCCGCGCAAATTTCTCAATTTCTGCCAGCAATTTGGCAAATTGCGGCGGGATTTCTTGCTGCCCAAGAATCATCGCAAGAAGATCTTGATCGTTCTCCTCCAGCAACATGTCATACAACTTTAAAGCATCGTCATTCTTGCCGGCAATATATGCATCCGCATAGGGGCCAAGGATTAAGTCCATCTCTTTGGTGCCGCGCCGCCATGAACGCATCCTCATCCGTTTGATCCGTGCTTCGTGCGTTTCCATCACCATTCCCGCTTGCGCCCTATTCCCACCCGCCATAGAACACCGCGCAAATTTACGCCAGCCTTCGGAGGTTTTGATGCCCTTTTTGTCTGATACGCTTGCACGGGTAAAGCCGTCGCCGACCATCGCCGTCACGACAAAAGCGGCCGAGTTAAAGGCGCAGGGGCGCGATGTGATCGGCCTTGGGGCAGGCGAGCCAGATTTTGACACCCCCGCCAATATCCGCGAGGCGGCAAAGCGCGCGATTGATGGCGGCAAAACCCGCTACACGCCCGTCGATGGTATTCCCGAATTGAAAAAAGCCATTTGTGATAAGTTTTTGCGCGAAAATGGTCTGACCTATAGCCCAGCCCAGATTTCCGTAGGCACGGGCGGCAAGCAGATTTTGTATAATGCGCTGATGGCCACCTGCAATAAGGGCGACGAAGTCATCATTCCCGCGCCCTATTGGGTCAGCTACCCCGATATGGTGGAACTGGCAGGCGGCACGCCTGTGCCCGTGGTCGCCACGATAGACACCGATTTCAAACTGACCCCTGCCCAGCTAGAGGCCGCCATTACCCCCAAAACCAAATGGTTCATCTTCAACAGCCCGTCTAACCCTACCGGCGCGGGCTATACGGCGGCAGAGCTGCGCGGCCTGTGCGATGTGCTGCTGCGCCACCCGCATGTTTGGATCATGTCCGATGACATGTATGAACATCTGGTGTTTGACGATTTCAAATTTACCACGCCTGCGCAAATTGAACCCAAACTTTATGACCGCACGCTGACCTGCAACGGCGTGTCCAAATCCTATGCGATGACGGGGTGGCGCATTGGCTACGCGGGCGGGCCTGCGCATCTGATAAAGGCCATGGGCACGATCCAATCGCAAAGCACGTCCAACCCCTGCTCGGTGTCGCAATATGCCGCGCTAGAGGCGCTGACGGGCCCGCAAGACTTTCTGGCCCCAAACCGCGCCCTGTTCCAAAAGCGGCGCGATTTGGTGGTCTCGATGCTGAACGCCGCCAAGGGCATCACCTGCCCCAAGCCTGAAGGCGCGTTTTATGTCTATCCTGATATTTCAGGCTGCATTGGCAAGGTCACGGCGCAGGGCAAAAAGATTGAAAATGATGAGGATTTCGCAACCTTTTTGCTGGAAGATACGGGCGTGGCCGTGGTGTTTGGCGCAGCCTTTGGCCTAAGCCCCAATTTTAGGGTGAGTTATGCAACCTCTGATGCTATACTGCAGGACGCATGCACGCGAATTCAAAAGTTCTGTGCGGCGCTGACGTAAAGGGTGATATGGCGGGCGATCTTCCAGAGTATTATTTTCGCATCCGTGAAAACGGCGCGGCGGTGTTTCGGGTAGATACCGAAAACCGCCAGCGCCGCATTGATTTGGAAGAGATTGCGGTTGTGAACGTGAAAAACGGCGCGATCAAACCGCATGGCGAGCGGGTCTTGACCGACGCGGACAAAGCCGCCATCGCCGCTTGGGTGGCCGAACGCACCGCCCTTTTGGCTGCGCGCGATGTCGATGATATTTTTCGCGCCATTGATCACATGAACCTAACCACGCAATGGGCGCAGTCGCGCGCCAGTGATGCGGCGCTAGAGGCTGTGACAGATAAGCTGCTGCTGGCCATGCATGATTTGCGCCTTGTACTGGTGCGCAAGAAGTCAGAACGCCTGACGCGCGGCGAGGCGGCAGAATAGGTTAGGCGGCGCGCGGCGCTTTGGCCCAAAAGCGCCACATCAGCGTCGCCGCCGCGCAGGCCAGCCCCAGCGTCAGGCCCAGCCACAGGCCAACCCCGCCCAAGCCTGCCCAAAAGGCCAGCGCATAGGCGGCAGGCATGCCAATGCCCCAATAGCTGATGGCGGCTGCAATCATCGGGATGCGCGTATCATGAATACCGCGCAGCAGGCCCAGCGCGATCACCTGCATCGCATCGGCCAGTTGGAACAGCGCCGAAATGGCCATCAGCGTCACGCCAAAGGCCAGTATCTGCGGGGCCTCTGGCGCGGCAGGGTCTAAAAACAGCGCGATCAGCGGGCGCGGAGTGATCAGGAATGTGCCGATCACCAGCAGCGCGAACAGGGCCGAAATGCCAATCACCACCCGCGCGCCATCGCGCAATCCGCGCGCATCATGGCTGCCATAGGCATGGCCCGTGCGGATGGTTGCCGCATTCGACAGGCCCAGATGCACCATAAAGGCCAGCGCGGTGATTTCCAACACAATGCCATGGGCGGCCAGCTCTTGCGTGCCGATCCATCCCATCATCACCGCCGTTGCTGCAAACAGGCCAGATTCGGCCAGCAAAGTCACCCCAATCGGCCAGCCAAGGCGAAACACTTGCCCCATGGCAGGCCAATCCGCCCGCCAAAATCGTTGGAACAGGTGGTAATGGCGCAGTTCGGGCAGCAGCCCCGCATAGGCCAGCAGCGCCAGCATCGAGGCCACCTGCACCGAGATCGAGGCCACCGCCGCCCCCGCAATGCCCCATTCAGGCGCGCCAAAATTGCCGAAAATCAGCATGTAATTTGCCAGCCCATTGGCAGGAATGGCCGCAACCGTCACCCAAAGCACCACCTGCGTGCGCCCCAAGGCGGCCAGATAGCCCTTGATCGCCATAATCACCAATGCAGGGATCATCCCAAAACCGCCGATGCGCAAGAACACTTGGCCCAGCGCGGCAACCTCGGGCTTTTGCCCCAGCGCCAGCAGCACGGCTTCGGCATTCCAGAAAATGGGATAGGTCAACAGGCCATAGCCAATCGACAGCCACAGCCCCATGCGGGCAGCGCGGCGCACCTGCGCCTCGTCACCTGCGCCCACGCTTTGCGCCACCATCGGCATCACCGCATTGGCAAAGCCCGACCCAAGGATGAACACCACAAAGAACAGCGATGTGGCAATGACCATCGCGGCCAGTTCCGTTACCCCATACCAGCCCAGCATCACAGTATCGACCACATGCAGCATCATCTGCGCCAAATGGCTGCCGACCAAGGGCAGGCCCAGCGCCAGCGTGGCCATAGCATGGGCGCGATAGGAAAGGCGGGCGGGCTGTGTCATGCCGCCCCTGCTAACGCGTGCCTCAGATTTAGGCAAGGCGCGCCATACTAAAGCGCCGCCGCCAATGCCACCGCTGCCCCGATGGCAATCAGCGCGCCTGCAAAGACCTCTGCCACTGGCAGAACGCGGGCCAGTTGGCCCATGCCCAGCCCGCCAAAAGCCCCTTCGCGCGCAAAGACCGAAATCAGCGCTACCGCAGCGGTGAAGGCCGCTGTGCCAAGGCCCATGGCAAAAGCCCCCGCAATGCCCGCCGCCCCAATGCCCAGTTGCCACGTGAGGATCAGAACAAACACCGCCCCCGTGCAGGGGCGCATGGCGATGCCCGCAATCAGGGCGGCCACTTCGCGCGGGGATTGGGCCTGTGCAACCTGCGCAGGGGTTGGGCCATGGGCATGGCCACAGCCGCAGTCGGGGCCGTGATCGTGGTCGTGGTCATGGTCATGGTGGTGACCCTTGTGGTCGTGATGGTCGTGGTGGTCATGGCCATGCCTGCGCGCCGCCACCTGCGCACGCAGGCCGTGCGCGCCGCGCCAAACCAGATACAGGCCCAGCCCAGCAATCGCAGCGCTGCCCAAGGGGGCCATGATACTGTCCACCACATCACCCGCCACTTGGCGCGACAGGCCAAGCACGGCGACAATGGCATAAACCGCCAGAACTGCGACCAGCGCCTGCGCCAAACTGGACAGAACAGACAAAACCGCCAGCCGCCGCGCCGTCACGCGGCGGGCAAGGCCATAGCCGCCGATCACCAATTTGCCATGGCCCGGCCCTGCCGCATGCAGCACCCCGTAAGCCGCGCAGATGCCCAAAAACCCCGCCAGCGCCCCCATATCCCCCGACCGCAGCGCGCGAATGGCCCCTGCCAGAAGGTTTTGCACCTCGCGCTGGCTGGCCAGAACCCATGCGCCGAAATTGGCAAATTGCCCCGTGGCCCACAGCACCAAAACCAACTCGCCAAAAATCACGATGGCTAGGATCAATCGCCACATGTCACGCGCACCTCCTCGGCATAGGCCGCACCAATGGCGGGAAAGTCGGCCTCGACATCCTCATCAGCGCTGTATTCGGCCAAGGCGGCCAGCAGCGCCTCGTCTGCCGCATCGCGGTCTGGCACCCAAATTTGCGCCGCGCAGGCCCGCGCTGTGCCTGCATATTCCAGCGCCGCCGATTGCAGCGTATAGGCGGCGTAAAACCCCGGATCATAGACCTGAACGACCAATTCTTGGCCCGCCGTCAGGGCCAGCGGGGCGGCCAAATCGCGGATATGGGTGGTGATGATTTTGCCGCCCTGATGATCGGCCGTATAATCGCGCGGGCGCGACAGGCCCTGATCGATGCCGCCCAGCAGGGCATAGGAATCACCCGGAAACCCCGGATCCCAATTCATATCAAACCCTGTCAGCGTGGCCTTTTCGGCAGGTGTCAACACCCCGTCGCCGTCCATATCCAAGGCGCGGTCGGCGATATATTGCAGCGAGGACAACTCATCATAAACCCAAGTGATCCGCACAGATGCCGCTTGACCTGCATCATTGAACAGCACGTCAACAGAGGTGTCCAAAAACATATGCGGATGCGCCAAAGCAGGGGCGGCCGTCAGGGTGAGGGCAAGGGTGAGGGTGAGGGCATAGCGGTGCATGTGCAACATCTAGCAGGGCTGCACGATTAGGGAAAGCTGGGCCACTGCACAGGGCCGCCGGTGGGCAAAAATATGCTTTATATCCCAACTAAGCACCCGACCCGCTTGCCAACCCGCGGCTCAGTTGGCCTGTTTTGGAATCGCAGGGGCGGCATCATTGTGCTGGCGCTGCGGCGAGAGGCCAAGGTTACGCAAAATCAGCACCTGCCGCCAGCCATGTGGACAGCGGCGCGCGGGCGCCGCTGCGTTTGATGCCCCCTACCACCGATAATTAAACTTCGGCGCGAACCCCAACACCTGTTTTGCCTTGGCCGATGAAAACAGCGCCTCGTCCTCGGTCACTGCCCGCTTTAGCGGCACGTTCGGGAAAAACTCGGCCAAAAGCTGCGAATTGGGCTGCGGGACAGAGTTGTTGTCATTGCTTACGTTAAACGCCTGATAGCCCAGCCCGTCGCGCGCAAGGCACAGATCCACCATCTGCCCTAAATCGCGGGCATCGATATAGGAAAACGCGATGCGGCGGCGCTGGGCGGGGTTTGCGGCGTAATCGGGAAAGGCCGCGTAATCTTGCGGCTCCATCACATTGCCGATGCGCAGGGCGTAAATATCAATACCAAAGCGGCGGGCAAAGGCGCGGGCGGTCACCTCGTTCACCACTTTGGACGCGCCATAGCTGTCCATCGGGTTCACGTCATAGTCTTCGTCCAGCGGCAGATAGGCGGGGTCGGTCTGCCCTTCGGAAAAGCACACACCATAGGTGGTTTCGGAACTGGCGATGATGATCTTTTTGACGCCCATTTTCGCCGCCGCTTCGATCACATTATAGGTGCCCATAGTGTTAACGCGGTATGTCTCGCTGTCAGGCGCAATCAGAATGCGCGGCACGGCGGCAAAATGCACCACCGCATCAAACACTTGCGCGCCCCTGCCCGTCTCCATACTCTCCATCCCGATATGGCTGCGCATCGCGCTGTAAACCTGCCCCAGATCGGTGATATCGGCGATCAGATCGGCCACGCCCGCTGCATTCAATGGTACCAGATCCACATTCAAAATCTGGTGCCCCGCGGCTGCCAAATAGGGCACAACATGCCGCCCTGCCTTGCCCGAACCGCCTGTGAATAGAACCCGCATCGCGCTCTCCCTTGTGAAAATGTATATTTCAATGTATATTACGTTACACATCAGACAGGAGCAAGCCCATGACACGCCTCGCCACCCCCCAAATTTGCACCATGACCGAATTGCGCGAGCCGCAAAAGGTGTTTGATCGCGCAGGCGGCCAGCCCGTGGCGATTTTGAAGAATTCGCAACTGGTGGGCTATCTGGTGCCTGCCGAGGCGGTGGAGGCGGGGCAGCATCAAGCCATCACTGTGGCCCAATTGCAGACCTATTTGCAAGCCACTCAAGCCGCAGTTCAACCCGTTCTTGATTACCTTAAAGACAAATGACCTTTGCAACGCTGACTGTCCAACTGGTGATTGAAATTCATGACTCGGTTCTGAACGAAGGCGAGCTTGCGGGCCTTGCCTTGGATAAATCACTAGAGGGGGCACTTGCCCGCGTGGAAAACCGCCTTGCCTATGGCATGATCGAAGACGCCTATGATTTGGCCGCGGCCTATGCGATTGCCATCGCACAGGGGCGGTGCTTTCACGATGCCAACAAACGAACTGCCTTTCGGGCGATGGATGCTGCCTTGGCCTTTAATGGCGTGCGTGCGAAATGGACGGCCACCGAAATTGGCCCCGTCATCATCCGCGCGGCGCAGCGCCTGCTGGATCAGGGCGAATTGGCCCACTGGCTGCGCCGCAACACTTAAGGCCCTACATCTTGCGCCCGCCCCCCCGCGCGTGGTCTAATGCTGCCCTAGCCAAAGGATACCCCATGCCCGCCGATTTGATCCCGCAAGACACCTATGACGCCTCTTCGATCGAGGTGCTGGAACCGCTAGAGGCGGTGCGCCTGCGCCCTGGCATGTATATTGGCGGCATTGATGAACGCGCCTACCACCACCTTGCCGCCGAGATTTTGGACAATTCGATGGACGAGGCCGTGGCAGGCCATGCCACGCGGATCGAGGTGGAACTGCACGCGGACGGCTCGCTTACCGTGCGCGACAATGGGCGGGGCATTCCCGTTGATCCACACCCCAAATTCCCCGATAAATCAGCGCTAGAGGTGATCCTATGCACCCTGCATTCTGGCGGCAAGTTTAACGGCAAAGCCTATGAAACATCGGGCGGCTTGCACGGGGTCGGCTCGTCTGTGGTCAATGCGCTGTCTGACAGCATGATCGTCGAAGTGGCCAAGAACAAAGAATTGTTCCGCCAATCCTTCTCGCGCGGCAAACCCTTGGGCCCGATTGAAAAGCTGGGCCCCACGCAAAACCGCCGCGGAACATGGGTCACCTTCCACCCCGATGCGCAGATTTTCGGCAGCCATGCCTTCCGCCCCAGCCGCCTGATGCGGATGGTGCGATCGAAGGCTTATCTGTTTTCGGGCGTTGAGATTCGCTGGAAAACTGCCATCCCCGATGGCGATACGCCGATGGAGGCGGTGTTCCACTTTCCCGGCGGTTTGGCCGAATATCTGGCCGATACGCTGCAAAAAACCACCACCTACGCCGACCGCCCCTTTGCGGGCAAAGTCAGCTTTCAGGAAAAATATGGCGTGCCAGGGTCGGTGGAATGGGCGATCAACTGGTCGCCCGTGCGCGATGGGTTTATCCAAAGCTATACCAACACCGTGCCCACGCCCGAAGGCGGCACGCATGAATTTGGGTTTTGGAGCGCGATTTTAAAAGGCATCCGCGCCTATGGCGAGTTGATTAAAAACCGCAAGGCGGAATTGATCACCCGCGATGATATGCTGACAGGCGGCTGTGCGTTGATTTCTGTCTTTATCCGCGAGCCGCAATTTGTGGGGCAAACCAAGGATAGATTGGCCACGGAAGAGGCCGCAAAATACGTCGAAGGCGCGGTGCGCGACCATTTTGACAATTGGCTGGCTGGGGACACCAAATCGGCAGGCGCAATTTTGGACTTTTTGGTGCTGCGCGCGGAAGAACGGCTGAAACGGAAACAGGAAAAAGAAACTCAGCGTAAAACGGCCACGAAAAAGCTGCGCTTGCCCGGTAAACTGACCGATTGTTCCAGCAAAACCCGCGACAATACCGAATTGTTCATCGTCGAAGGCGACAGTGCTGGCGGCAGCGCCAAAGGTGCGCGTGACCGCGAAACCCAAGCGATCATGCCGCTAAAGGGTAAAATCCTGAACGTTTTGGGCGCGGCAAGTGGCAAGCTGAACGAAAATTCAGAAATCCGCGATATTTGCGAAGCCTTGGGCGTGCAAATGGGCACGAAATTCAACGTCGATGACCTGCGTTACGATAAAATTGTGATTATGACGGACGCCGATGTGGACGGCGCGCATATTGCCAGCCTTTTGATGACATTCTTCTTCACCCAAATGCGCCCGCTGATCGACAAGGGCCACCTCTATCTGGCCTGCCCGCCCCTGTATCGGCTAACGCAAGGGGCCAAGCGCCTGTATGTGGCCGATGATGCCGAGAAAGAGAAATGGCTGGCCAAGGGTCTGGGCGGCAAGGGAAAAATCGACGTGCAGCGGTTTAAGGGGCTGGGCGAGATGGACGCGAAGGATTTGAAAGACACCACGATGAACCCCGCCACCCGCAAACTGATCCGCGTGTCCATCGACGAAGAAGCCCCCGGCGAGACGGGCGATTTGGTGGAACGCCTGATGGGGAAAAAGCCTGAATTGCGGTTCCAGTATATTCAAGAGAACGCGCGGTTTGTGGAGGAGTTGGATGTTTGATACAATTACCTGGGCACAAAAGTTCGAACGTTGATATGTATAGAGGAGTTGCTCAAAATGACCGTGTCCGAAGAAATGATGCGCTATGCACTGGAGCCGAATTTGCCTCGGTTACCTGATATTTCAAAATTGCAAGATTCTATTGTGAGGGCCAAACGCGACGATGAAAATCGTCAAGCAATCATTGCTGGTAGATTTGATGCACAGGATGCTCATAAATATCTGATGTCAAGAGTTGATGAGTTTCAGAAAAGCCTCGCGAGCACCGAGGAGATTGGAATTCAGTTGGCCAACTTTGGACTTCCATCGCAAATCCATATAAGAGCGATTGCATTTCAGAATCCTAGGGTCAGAACCCATTAAAGTTCTTGTCATGGCCAGTTTTCACTGATTCATTTGTGTCACCTTGGGGGTGTCAAATGAGTGATCTTTACTGGCTTACGGACGAACAAATGGCGCGG